>NZ_JALHBS010000058.1 GCF_024195285.1 Aurantimonas marianensis | reverse complement strand
GGCGAAATTCGAGGTGCCGGCATTTGGGCTGATCAGGAAGGCACCGCCGTCCGTCACCGGCTTGGTAATCGCCATCAGGATGTTGGAAAAGATCGGACCGACGACGAAATCGACATCGTCGCGCTCGACGAGTTCGCGGGCCTTGTTGGCGGCGATGTCAGGCTTCAGTTCGTCGTCGACGGTGGTGATCTCCGTCTCCAGGCCACCGAGCTTGCCGCCCATCTTCTCGACCGCCAGCAGGAAACCGTCGCGACCCTGCTCGCCGAGCACCGCGGCCGGGCCGCTCAAGGTGAACATCAGGCCTATCTTCAGTTTTTCGTTGTCGGCGGTCTGTGCCATCGCCGCGCCAGACAAGGCCGTCGCGGTCAAAAGAGCGATGGTGGCGGTCCGGATCGAACTCATCTCTTGATCTCCATTCTAAAAGGTCGCTAACAATGGTCCGTCCCCAGCCGGAGATCGGGCCGGCGCAAGCGTCGACGATCCGCGCCGGAAATCAGTGGACATCGGAACTTCCGCCCCAACACGAAAATTAGTTTACGCATAAAATATCGACTGGCAACAGACATTGACCCGATTTTCGCTCGCTGATTGTTTGGCGGTGGGATAGCGGCGGCGCGAGCCACCCGGTTTTGATGCAAGGAGGACGACGCAGAATGACCCGACCACATCGGCTCCTATTGTGGCGGATCGTCCGGATAGGCGCCATCGCAATGGTTCTGCTTGTCGTGCTCGCGGGAGGGCAGCTGCTGTTCGGTTCCGGCCCCTTGACCGATCGCAGCGCATGGCCGTCCGAATTTCGCAGCAATGGCGAGCGAATTTATTTCACCGCGACCAGTGCTTCGGGCCAGCAGATCACGCCTCAGGGCGGAAACATGCATATGATGATGTCCGGCGGCGGATGCGTCGCCTGTCATGGCGCGGATCGGGGCGGCGGGCGCCTGATGCCACGTTTTTGGCAGTCTGTGCCACCGCTGACGGCCGCCGCTTTGTTCGGCGAGCACGATGAGGCCGCCGAGGCGGAAGGCGCGGTCGAGGACGACGGTCACGGCGATCACGACGACTACACCGACGACACATTGCGACGGGCCATCACCGACGGCGTCGATCCCGGCGGCGAGCGCCTCGACCCAGCGATGCCCCGGTGGTCGATTGGGGCCGAGGATATGACGGATTTGATCGCCTATCTGAAGACGCCTGTCGGCGGCTTGGAATGAGCGAGCGAACGGCGATCAGCCAGCCTTGTTGCCGTCGTGCCATCCCTCCCAGAGATCGCCAGGCTGCGACCCTCGTTCAGAACTTGCGTTGAGTCCGGGAGGCTGCCGAGCGAAATCAGGCCGCATTTTGGCTTCTGTCCTTCAACCGCAACGCGACCCACAAGCCGGCGAGCATGCCGGCTACCATGGCGGGCAGGAAGGCGAGGGTGCCGGGGGCCGCCAGCGGCAACGCTGTCCAGGCGGGGCCGGGGCAAAAGCCGCCGATTCCCCAGCCGATCCCGAATATCGCCGCGCCTGTCAGAAGCGGCGCATCGATATCCGCTCGCGTCGGGATTTCGAAGCGCGGCATCAACAGGGGCCGATCCCGCCGCCAGATCAGCCGGTAGCCAACGAACGTCGTGAAGGATGCGCCGCCCATGACAAGGGCGAGGCTGGGATCCCATGTACCGAAAACATCCAGGAAGTTCAGGACCTTCGCTGGATTTGACATGCCGGAGATCACCAGACCAAGGCCGAAGACGAGGCCCGACGTCAGTCCCAATATAAATCGCATGTTCGTTATCCGATGATGTGTCGGAGGAAGAGGACCGTAAGAAAGGCGGCTGTCATGAAAGTTCCGACTGCAACCAGCGATCGCATCGACAGTCGCGCCAGACCGCAGACGCCATGACCGCTGGTACAACCGGAACCCCAGATCGTCCCGAAACCGACCAGGAGGCCGGCCAGGATCATCACGGCCAGATCGGCGGATACGGTCTGCTCAACCGGCTCACCTGTGATGAAGGTGAGCAGCAGTGGCGCTAGGCCCAGGCCGACCAGGAAGGACAAACGCCAGCTCCAATCGGATCGAACGGTTGGCAAGGCACCGACGGTGATCCCGGAAATACCCGCGACCCGGCCGAAAAACGCCATGACCATGATGGCTGCCAAACCGATCAGGACTCCCCCGAAAAGCGAGGCCCAAGGCGTGAATTCGGTAAGGGTGGAAAGCGGCATCGTTTGATTCCCTTTGACGAACGGCCCTTTACCGACCGCCGCGGGAGGGCCATATATGAAGCATGTCTAAAGTAGTCAAATCTAATATGTTGGAATTGGATGCTCGCGCGGCCAGTGTCGCGGCCATTCTCGCGCTTATGGGCAACGCCCATCGGCTGCGCATTCTCTGCAGGCTCGCCGAAGACGAAGCCTCGGTCGGAGCCTTGGTGTGCGAAGTCGGGCTCAGTCAGTCCGCCTTGTCGCAACATCTGGCCAAGCTTCGGGCGGGGGGATTGGTGGCCACCCGGCGCGACGCCCAGACGATCTTCTACTCGCTCGCTAGCCAGGAGATCCGCGCGATCATGGCAAGCCTCTACGACGTGTTCTGCCGCCACGGGCGGCGGGACACAGAATCTTGACGCCGGCCATTTCTCGAACCCAATTGTCGCAAGGGACCTGTTGCGCGGCGGCGGCCGTTCCTCCAGATGCGATATTGATCCAACAAATCCGCAAGTCGTCCCGCGAGAGGAAAGATTTGAGATGAACAGACGCGAACTCTTGATGAGCGGCTCCTCGCTTCTTGCCGGGCTGGCGACGTCCGGCCTGGCCTTGCCCGCCAATGCCCAGGGGGCCGCGGCACAAATGGATCGGGAGGATATTCGACTTCCGCCACTATTGGACGGGCGAACCAGCCCGATCCGTCTCCAGGCCACAGCCGGGAGAACGGTTTTCGCGGGCGGCGCCCCGTCGTCTACGATGGGGTTCAATCAAGGCTATCTCGGGCCTACCGTTCTGCTGCGGCGCGGGACTAACACGCCAGTCCGAATCGAGAACGGCGTTGATGTACCGATCACCCTCCATTGGCACGGCCTGACAGTTCCCAGCTCGGCGGATGGCGGTCCTGGAACCGAAATTGCGCCCGGCGCCGACCGCGATATCGAGCTGCCGGTTCGACAACCGGCCGCGACGCACTGGTATCACACCCATGTTCACGGCCGCACCGCCCCTGATGTCTATGCCGGGCTTGCCGGCGCCGTGATTCTCCAGGACGACGACGAGGCCGGTATCGAACTTCCCCGAACCTATGGCGTCGACGATTTCGTCCTCATCCTCCAGGACAAGCGTTTCGATGGTTCCGGCCGGGCGGTGTACGAGCCGAGCATGATGGACATCATGCATGGTTTTCGTGGCGACGCCGTCCTCGTCAACGGCCAGCTTCGGCCGATCGTCAGGGGACCGCGCGGTCTCGTGCGGCTGCGTTTGATCAACGCTGCGACTTCGAGTCCCTTCGATCTGTCGCTCGAAAGCAGTCGGCCGCTACTGCTGATCGGTGTCGATCAAGGCCTGCTTGATGCGCCTACCGAAACAGGCAGGGTCTTGCTCGCCCCCGGCGAACGCCTAGAGCTGCTGATTGATTTGAGGCAGGGCGAGGATCGCCTCATGGCGACATCCCAGTCATCGATGGGCATGGGCGGTATGATGGGCGGTATGATGGGCGGCGATGCGGCGAATGCGGTCCTCTTGACGCTCGCGCCCGACGAGGGTCGGGAAGCCGCCGTGACGTCCATACCGCAGCGCCTGCCGGGCTCGGCGGTCGCTATCGCGGCAACCGGCGCGCGGCGTCGTTTCGTCCTCGACGAAGGCATGGGACCGATCAACATGATGCGCGGCGCCGTCGGCGCGTCTCCGGTGATGACCATCAACGGCAAACCTTACGAGATCGACCGCGTCGATTTCTCCACGCCGGTCGGCGCACAGGAGCACTGGACGATCGTTGCCAGTCAGATGCCACATCCGTTTCACGTCCATGGCGCGAAGTTCCAGGTGTTGCGGAATGGCGGCCGCGAACCACGTCCCGAGGAACGGGGATGGAAGGACACCGTCCTGGTGAACGGAGAGGCCGAACTCGCGGTTTCCATCGACGCCGAAACCAGCGAGGGTCTGCCCTTCGTCTTCCACTGTCATATTCTGGAGCACGAAGACGCCGGGATGATGGGGCAGTTTACCACACAAGTGTAGCGTATCAGGGTAACCGGCGCGGGGCCGCGCCGCGAGCGACCCGATCAAGGGGACCGAATGACAACGTCAGAACCGCAGCTGCGGGACACGGGACAGGGGCTGTGGGCGGTTCCCGAAGTCTCGCTCGCCCTGTTCTCCTTCGCCTTCCATTTCATTTGGGAGTTCCTGCAGATTCCGACATTCGAGGGAATGGCGGAGCTTCGGCACTGGGAGGGCGTGAAGATCTGCACCTACGCCACCGTCGGCGATGTGGGGATTGCCCTGGCCGCCTTCTGGATCACTTCGCTCGCCGCGCGAACGCGGCATTGGATATGCCACAAGAAGGCATGGCAGCTGCTGGTCTTTCTGATCGTCGGCATCGTCATTACCATTGGGCTCGAATTCTATTACGTCGAGATATCCAACCGCTGGTCCTATTCCGAGTTGATGCCTCTGGTGCCGCCATTCGGAACCGGCCTTTCGCCGCTGCTTCAATGGATCGTCGTGCCGCTGCTGGTGGTCGAGCTGACCCGGCGCAATCTTCTGGGCACGTCAAAAATCGTGACGGAGCGTTGAACCGACCGCCGCACCCCGCGACCAAGGCCGAGAATCGCCGATATTCGATCGCGAATTCATGGGGGCGTGCCAAGGACGGAACCGAACCGCCGCCAACGGGGTTTCAGTCCGCGTTATTGACGCAGGTCAAACCCTTGGTTCCAAGCTCCAACTAATGTCGTCTCGCTATGCCGACGGTATGATTTCGCAATGCACAAAACTTCGGTTGGGATTTTTCCCGGATCTCTGAATGCCTGAGGCTTACAAAGTGATTCGGCAACTGCCGGACTGTCGAGCCTCAACTGCCGAGATTTTCCATTGATTTCACGGAGGGACAGATGTCTCGTATCATCAATCGTCGTCAGCTTCTGCAAACTGGCCTGCAAAGTGCGGCCGCCCTCGGCGTTTCCGGGTTTACCCTTCCCGCCATGGCCGAGGACATTCTCGTCGGCCCGGCGATTCGCGATGCCGAACGTCTCGTCGCCTTGCCGGGCAAAGTGCCGTTGATCCAAGTCTATGATCGCCCGCCTGTCTATGAAACTCCCACGCCTCTCCTGATCGGCAAGCAGAACTACCCCTTGACGGACAGGGAGGCCTACTACGTGCGGTGGCGCGAAGCTCTCATCCCCGAGATCAAGCCAGACGAGTTGGTGCTCGAAATTGGTGGCGATGCGGCCGTCAATCCGCGTAGCTTCACGCTGGCGGAGCTGCGTGAGACGTTCCCCGAGACATCCGTCGCCGCTGTTGGCGCCTGCAAGGGGCAAGCCCGTGGAGTGGTACACAAGCCGGTACTTGGCGGCGTCTCCTGGGGCAAGGGCGATGTCTCCGCCGCGAAATGGACCGGTATTCCCGTCAAGGATGTGCTCGAGGCTGTCGGCGTTCGCGACAACGCAGCGCAAGTGGCCTTCAAGGCAGCGGGCATAACAATCGCCGCGAGCGCGCCCGAATATTGGCGGGTCCAGGGCATCGATGAGATGATGCGGCCGGAACCGTTGCTGGCGTATGGCATGAATGACGGCGACATTCCGTTGTGGAATGGCGCGCCCTTGCGACTCGTAAATCCGGGCGAATATTCACCCGAATGGGTGAAGCAGGTGGTGCGCATCGAAATCCGCTCGCAGCCGATCGACAATCTCTGGGCTGGTCCGAAAGTCGGTGGCCCCGACCCCGTGCGCATCACTTCCTTCGTCTGCACACCCGCCGATGGCACGCTTCTGCAGGTTGGCAGCGAAACCGAGTTGACCGGCGTCGCTTATGATTCGGGCATCGGCCTCGCCAAGGTCGAGGTGAGCCTCGATGAAGGCGCGAGCTGGGAGCCCGCCACGATGGAGGAACCCTACGGCAAATATGTCTGGCGCGTCTGGCACCACCAGGTGACGCCGAAGAAAAAGGGACCGCTGCGGATATTGACGCGGGCAACCGGCGTCGATGGCGAAACTCAACCGATGGCGATGACCGAGGCCGACATCAAAAGCAACGGTCGTCGGATTAACGCGGTCACCGGCTACGCCACCTATCTGGAGACCGCCTGATGGCCCGTATCAGCCTATTTTCCGCCGTTGTCGGACTGGCCACGACTGTGTCGATGACCGTCTTGGCACAGGACTATTCGAACTATGTCGACCTGCCGGAGACCGACTGGTCTCTCGCGGAGGGGACGGGGGGCGAACTCGTCGAGACCTATTGCACGGCCTGCCATTCCGTGGCGCCCATCGTGCAGCATCCAGGTTTCAGTCGGGAGGGCTGGGAAGCCGAAATCGAGAAGATGCGGAAGCGATACGGAGCCTATGTCGAGGAAGCCGACGTCGATGCCTTGTCATCTTATCTGACGACGAACTACGGCACCGCGACCAGCCCTCACTGGCCCGCTAACGCGACCGACATCGCGACCGACTAAACTAGAGGTCCCTGACGGATCACGGCGTCCTCGCGCCCCTGCGACACGAGCCGTGTCCGCAGGTCGTTTGATCAACGTAGGCGTCCGCACCGAGATACGCTCGATAGCGGACGCCCACATTTCTATATGGAACATCGCCGGCAGGTGAGGGCGGTCAGATGACGACGACCCGGGCGCCGACCGGAACACGGTTATAAAGATCGATCACATGATCGTTGATCATCCGGATGCAGCCATTGGAGACGGACCGTCCGATCGACCAGGGCTCCGTCGTACCGTGGATCCTGTAATAGGTGTCCCGCTTGCCGCGATAGAGATAGAGCGCGCGCGCGCCGAGCGGATTGCCCGGTCCACCGGGTACGCCGTTGGCATAGCGTGCATACTTGCCCGGCTCGCGACGGATCATGTTCTTCGTCGGCGTCCAGCTCGGCCACTTCGCCTTTCGTCCGATCCGCGCGGATCCCTTGAAGGCGCGTCCTGCCTTGCCGACACCGACACCGTAGCGTCGCGCCAGACCATCGCCGAGAACCAAGTAAAGAAAATGGTTGCGCGGATCGACCACGATAGTCCCCGCTTTGTAGCCACCGAATTTCACCGTCTGGGGCAGGTATTTCGGATTGAGCTGGAACGCCTGGCGGGGCCCGTGCGCCAGAGCCGGCATCGCCGACGTCAGCAAGCCACCAAAGGCAGCCAGCAGAAAAGAGCGTCTTGAGATCATTTTCGTCATCCTGATCATCTTACGTCAAAGGGAGGGGACACCGCGATCGATGTCCGAAGCGGAACGTCAGCTGATCGGAGGACGAAATAAGCCAGTACGGCACCCTGAAGCTGCCGACAAGGCGCCGGTGAAAAGCCGCTCTCGCCCGTCGTCAGGGGGCGCCGCGGCGAATCCGGACAGAGTGACCCCGCAGTCCACGGGACACTGGGACATCCTGTGCCAAGCATTGATTTTGTCGTCGCAGCAATCCACGACCCTGGTGAGACCGTCGCCGTCATCAGCCGTTGCCGATGGGACGTCCGCAATGAGCGGGCCGCGATGCGCGACACTGGCTGATGCGGCGACCGCGCCGCCGCTGTGCGTCATCGCCAAGACCGTCACTAGCAGGATAAGGAACAACAACCTCATGGCAGTACGGTAACAATCTCCGCTTAAGTATTCCCTATCCCATCTAATCAATGAATCGTGAATTATGCCATTCGGCCGTCGCGGGATTATTGGATCCCATTGGCACGCTGCAACGCTCGAACATATGCGGCGATCTGGCTGACGTTCTTCGGCGAAACCCCTTCGATCGGCGGCATGTTGCCGAACCCCCAGTGATGATCGCGTACGCCGTTCTGCACGGCCAGCTGGAAAGCCGCGTCGGCGTGGTGGTTCGGCTCATAAATATTGTGCACAAGAGGAGGCGCCTTGCCGCTTCGTCCAGCGGCGTTGGCGCCATGGCAGGTCGCACAATTGGCATTGAAAAGCGTCTCACCCCGACTTTCCTCGGCGGTCAGTTCCGGAACGACCACTTCCGCCAGGGCTACTCCAGCGCCGGCACCGTCCCCGCCTCGACCGTCGAGACGCCACCAGATGGCAAGGGCCGTAGCCACGAGAACGGTCGTGAGAATGAGCGCGCGATTTTTCATTCTGGCTTCCCTTCGCTGGGCCTATACCCACTCGGTTAGGGGACCCCGGCCGGTTAGGTCAAGATCGCTTCGACCATTACCGCCTCCCGTGACCACTCGAGATTTGCTCTGAAGCTGCGGGCTTGGTGCATGCATGACGCTCGAACGGGCGAACCTGCGGCATGATCGCAACCTCGAGTATGCCATCACGATCCGACCAATACCTTCGGCGGGATGGTGTCCGGCATCGCCGCTTTGATCGCAAAGACTGCAGGGCGTTGCGCGGTTACGATAGGCCGCACGGCCGTCACAACACCATGCGCCGGACCCATTTCTCGCCCTCCAGAACGGCCAGCAGTCCCACGCCGATGCCGACGACGATCGCGCCATCGACGAAGGCGACCGGTCGTGTCTCGAACACGACCTGCATGAAGGGTGCGTAAGTGAAGACCAGTTGCAGAATGACCGTGAGGCCGACGCCGATGAGCACCGCCCGGGTGCCGACGACGCCAGTGAGCGTCAACGAGGTCAGGTGCAGATAGCGAACGGAAAACAGATAGAAGATTTCCATGACGACGATCAGGTTGACGACGAGGGTTCGCGCGTAGGCCAGTTCATCTCCGCGTTCGATCGACCAGAAGAAGAGAACAAAGACGGCGACCGCGAACAGCACGGAAACGAGGACGATCCGCCAGACCATTTCCATGTCGAGCAGCGACACGTTGCCGGGTCGCGGTCGTCGCTCCATCACCGACGGCTCGGCCGGCTCGAAGGACAGTGTCAGACCGAGCGCGACGGCGGTCACCATGTTGATCCACAGGATCTGTACGGGAGAGACCGGAAGCACGAAGCCCAGAAGGATCGCCCCGACGATCACCAGCGACTCGCCGCCATTGGTCGGCAGCGTCCAGGCGATGACCTTGCGGATGTTGTCGTAGATCGTGCGCCCCTCGCGCACGGCCGCGACGATCGAGGCGAAATTATCGTCGGCCAGCACCACGCGCGCAGCCTCCTTGGCGGCTTCGGTGCCCTTTATGCCCATCGCCACCCCCACATCCGCGCGTTTGAGGGCAGGGGCGTCGTTGACACCGTCGCCGGTCATGGCAACAACCTTGCCATCGGCCTGCAGCGCTTCGACGAGCCGCAGCTTGTGCTCCGGCGCGGCTCTGGCGAATACGTCCACATCGGCGACGCGGCCACGTAGCTCACCGTCGTCCATCGCTTCGATCTCGTTGCCGGTCAGCACGCCGTTACGCGTTTTGAGTCCGAGTTGACCGGCGATAGCGAGCGCGGTGACCGCATGATCGCCGGTGATCATCTTGACGTCGATGCCGGCGCGGGCGCAATCGGCGACCGCTTCGATGGCTTCCGCACGCGGGGGATCGATGAAACCGGCGATGCCGAGCAGCGTGAAGCCCTCCGCCACGTCGTTCATGCTTAGCGTCGCCCGGTCGCCCACCGATTTCACGGCAAAGGCAAGCACGCGCTGGCCTTCCCGGGCCAATGCATCGATCCGTTCCAACCATGCTTCCGCATCCAGACGCACGAGCCCGTCAACGGCGACCTGGTCCGCGCAGCGGGTGATGACATGGTCCGGCGCACCTTTCAGGTAGATCGTGTTACCACCCTCGCCATCCTGGTTGAGCGTGGCCATGAAACGGTGCGCGGCGTCGAAGGGAATATCATCGAGCCGGCGATGGCGGGCGCGCTCGATGATAGGGTCGAGGCCGGTTTTGTGGGCGAGAGCAAGCAGCGCCCCCTCCATCGGGTCGCCGGCGACGCTCCACGCGCCATCGCCGCCGCGATGCAGCTGGGCGTCGTTGCATAACAAGGCAGCGCGCGCGAAATGGCGAAGGGTATCGGCCTGATCGACGGTCGAACGCGCCCCCGTGGCGCGCAATTCACCGTCGGGAGCATAGCCATCGCCGGTGACCGCGATCGCTTCGCCGGCCGCTTCGATGACCACCGTCCGCACGACCATCTCGTTCCGCGTCAAGGTGCCGGTCTTGTCGGTGCAGATGACGGAGACGGCACCCAGCGTCTCGACGGCCGGCAGCTTGCGGATGATGGCCTGCCGCCGCGCCATACGCTGCACGCCGAGCGCGAGCGTGATGGTCAAGACGGCTGGCAGCCCCTCCGGAATCGCGGCCACCGCCATTCCGACCATGACCAGGAAGGCATCCTCCGGCGCATAGCCGCGCGCGAGCACCGCGAAGGCAAAGACGGCGCCGCTAGCGGCGAGGATCACCGCGGTCAGCCACCGCGCGAACCGGTCGATCTGTTTCAGCAGCGGCGTGGTGATTTCCTCGATGCTCTCCAGCATCGTGCCGATTCGCCCGATCTCGGCGTGCACGCCGGTAGCGACCACGAGCCCTTTGCCACGACCTGAAGTGACGAGGGTACCGGAGAACGCCATCGAGGTGCGATCTCCCAGCGCCGCATGATCGGCCACCGGTGCCGTCTCCTTAACAACCGGCACCGATTCACCGGTCAGAGCCGCCTCCTGGGCGCGAAGTCCCCGCGTTTCGAGCAGCCGCAGATCGGCCGGCACACGGTCACCCGCTTCGATCAGGACAACGTCGCCCGGGACCAACTCGGCGGCCGAAAGGGCCGCGCGCTCTCCGTCGCGCAACACCGAGGCCTGCGCCGAGAGCATCGAACGCACGGCAGCGAGTGAATCCTCCGCCCGCCCTTCCTGCCAGAAACCGATGACCGCGTTGAGGATGACGACGGCGAAGATCACCAGCGTGTCGGTCCAATGGCCGAGCAACGCCGTCACGACCCCGGAAGCAATCAGAACGTAGATGAGGAGATTGTTGAACTGGGCTAAAAAGCGGGCCAGGGGCCCGCGTCGCGGCGCTTCCGGTAAGGCGTTCGGACCGTAGCGCTCAAGCCGCGCCGCCGCCTCGGCGGCCGTGAGACCCTCGGGTTGTGCGGCAGCCCGCTCCAGCGCCGCCGCCGGGTCGAGCGCATGCCAGACGATCGTCCCTTCGCCCGACGCTGCGTCGTTCAGCCCGGCTACGTGATCCGGCTTTCGCCGGTGGGGGAACCCACGATACTCCATTCTCGGTCGCTCCGGATATTTACCGATTTGGCTGAGCCCACCTTAGCGATCGAAGCGATACCACAGCGAATACCGATTTTCCCCAAATCCGAATCTGGCAAGGCCTTCGATCGGCGCCGCGGCTCTGGCAGCCATCGTCCCGAGAACAGACGTAATGGAGATCGCAGCGCCGCTCCAGCAACGGGGTTGGGAATTTATCACTTCTGATCGTTCGGCGGAAACGATAGCGTCTTTCGACCGTGCGCCCGAAGCGCGACAGTCGCCATCGGCGGAACCAGAGCGCGAAGGACGCCATGTCCCGTATATCGAGATATGTCCAGAGAAGTCAGCCGAATATTATTCTGAAATTCTGGCAGGTCGACCGCCTCTCCTGAATGAAGGAGAAGCTCGAAGCCGGGCAATCGAATCGGGAGACGCCTGAACCGCGTTTCGCCCGGGTGCCCTCGCGCCAGATCGCGGATGCCTAACGTCGGGATCGCTGGCTCGACGCCAGCGGTTGCCGATACGCCGGCCCGGCCCTCAGTATTTGCGGATGAGCCCGACCAGCCGGCCCTGAACCTTGACCCGCTCGGAGCCGAATATCCGCGTTTCATACGCCGGGTTGGCGGCCTCCAGTGCGATCGTATTGCCGCGGCGGCGAAACCGCTTCAGCGTGGCCTCCTCCTCGTCGACCAGCGCGACGACGATCTCTCCGGGGGTCGCCGTATCGGCGCGGCGGATCACCACCGTGTCGCCGTCGAGAATGCCGGCCTCGATCATCGAATCGCCCTTGACCTCGAGCGCATAATGCTCACCACCACCGAGCATGTTCGGCGGCACGGCGAGGGAATGGGTGGTGTGCTGGATCGCCGAAATGGGAACGCCGGCGGCGATCCGGCCCATCACCGGGATCGCGACCGAGGCCGACTCCGACGCTCTCGTCGACGCGCGCCGAGAGACCGGCTCTGACGATTTGCGCGTGACGTCACGACTCCCTTCGATCACGCTCGGCGTGAAGCCGGCGCGGCCTACCGGAGCGGGGCGCCCGCTCTGCATTGCTTCGGGCAGCTTGAGGATCTCCAGCGCCCGCGCGCGATTGGGCAGACGCCGGATGAAGCCTCGCTCCTCGAGGGCGGTGATCAGGCGGTGTATGCCGGATTTCGAGCGAAGTTCGAGCGCGTCCTTCATTTCGTCGAAGGAGGGAGGCACCCCCGTATCCCTCAGCCGTTCGTGAATGAACGACAAAAGGTCGTGCTGCTTGCGTGTCAGCATGGAGATGACTCCCTAAAACAAAACCTGAACAAACCTATCTGTTCTAGTTGTGTTCCGCAAGACCCTTCCATTCGTCGAGGACAACGAAGCGGCAAGCCTCGCCGGCGCGCGCAGGAGGTGCCGACGGCGGCCGCACGAGAAGCGCGTCGGCCCGCGCGTAGGTCGACAGGAGGGAGGAATCCTGGCGTGGTAGCGGGATAACCCGGACGGCGCCATCCTCCCCGGTCTGAAGCCGCGTGCGGACGAAGTCGGTCCGCATGCCGTTTTCAGGCATCGGCGCGCCGAGCAACCCCTGCCGGTAGAGCGGGCGATCGGGGAGTCCCGCCAAGCGGCGCACCAGGGGCGCCAGGAACAGCGTCGCGGCGACCATGGAAGAGGCCGGATTGCCGGGCAGCCCGACAATGGTCAGTTCGTCGAGCCGCCCGGCCATCAATGGCTTGCCGGGACGCATCGCGACCTTCCAGAAATCGAGCGCGACGCCGCGGGCGGCGAACACCTTGCCAACCAGGTCGTGATCGCCGACGGATGCGCCGCCGATCGTGACGAAAATGTCGGCCTTTTCGTCGATGGCGCGCGTGAGGCCCGCATCGATGTCGGGCGCGCGGTCGCGTGCGATGCCGCAGTCGATGATCTCACCGCCGGCTTCCGCAACCATTGCCGCGACCCCGAAGGAATTGGAAGCGACGATCTGCCAGTCGCCCACCGGCTCGCCCGGCTGCACGAGTTCGTCGCCGGTGGCGAGAATCGCCACTTTCGGCCTTGCCAGAACCTTCAGAGACGTATGACCGGCGCTCGCGATCAGTGCGATCGCGCCGGGCGTCAGCCAGGTCCCGTTCGCCAGCAGGGTCTCGCCTTCGATGAAATCGATGCCGGCGTCCCTGATATATTGGCGGAAATCGACGGAGGCGGTGGGACGTACCGTGCCGTCGGTTTCCACCTGGGCCTGTTCCTGGATCAGAACCGCGTCGGCGCCTTTCGGCACTGGTGCTCCGGTGAAAATACGCACCGCCTCGCCGGGTTCCACGGTCCCCGTGAACGCGCACCCAGCGGCGGACTCGCCGACGACCCGCAGGGCTCGGAACGGCGCTGTCGCGTCGGCCGAGCGGACGGCGTAGCCATCCATGGCCGAGGCATCGAAGGAAGGTTGGGTGCGGCGGGCCAGAACATCCTGCGCGAGGACGCGTCTGGCCAGCCGCAGCAGTGGCAGAGTTTCGGTGCAGGCAAGCGGCGACGCGCTCTCCACCAATCGTCTATAGGCCTCCTCGACGGGAAGCAGACTCACGACGCGTCCGCCGTGAAGTCGCCGGAACGGCCGCCGGACTTCGACAGCAGCCGGATGCCGGAAACGCGCATCGAGCGGTCCACGGCCTTGGCCATGTCGTAGATCGTCAGGCAGGCCACAGAGACCGCCGTGAGCGCCTCCATTTCCACGCCGGTCTTGCCGCTGACCTTGGCCAGCGCCGTGACGCGCAGACCGGGCAGGGTGGAAACCGGCGTTATTTCGACGCCGATCTTCTCGAGCATCAGCGGATGGCAAAGGGGAATCAGCTCGTGCGTGCGCTTGGCCGCCATGATGCCGGCGATCCGCGCAATGCCGATGACGTCGCCCTTTTTGGCTTCGCCGGCGAGGATCAGGTCCAGTGTGGCCGGTTGCATGGCGACGAAGCCCTCGGCCTCCGCGACCCTGACGGTGTCGTCCTTGTCGCCGACATCGACCATCGAGGCTGCGCCGGTCGCGTCGAGATGGGTTAGGCCGGATTGCTTCGTGGCGGTCATGACGATGTTCCCGACTGGCGGGTGGCGCCGAGCAACACACGCGTAGCCGCCTCCACGTCGGCCTGGCGCATCAGGCTCTCCCCGACCAGAACCGTGCGGATGCCCCGATCGGCAAGGCGCAGGCAGTCGGCGTGGGTGAAGATGCCGCTCTCGCCGACGAGAATTCGGTCGTCCGGCACCAGCGCCGCCAGCCTCTCGGCCGTCGCAAGGCTGGTCTCGAAGGTCCGAAGATTGCGATTGTTGATCCCGATCAGCGGCGTGCGCAGTTTCAGCGCCCGCTCGGTCTCTTCCGCATCATGGACCTCGACCAGAACGTCGAGACCGTAATGTTCGGCGGCGGATTCCAGCTCGCGCGCCAGCGTGTCGTCGACGGCCGCCATGATGATCAGGATCGCGTCCGCACCCCATGCACGCGCTTCGGCGACCTGGTACGCGTCGAACAGGAAATCCTTGCGCAGCGCAGGCAGCGTCGTCGCCGCGCGCGCTGCCGTCAGATAGGCGGGGGCACCCTGAAACGAAGGGGTGTCGGTAAGGACGCTGAGACAGGTAGCGCCGCCGCGCTCATACGCGGCGGCGAGAGCCGGCGGATCGAAATTCTCCCGGATCACGCCCTTGGAAGGGCTGGCCTTCTTGATTTCCGCGATCAGCGCCAGACCGCCCTTGGCGTGGTGTCCGCGGATCGCCGCCGCAAATCCTCGCGGCGCATCCGAGGGATCGATCGCCGATTCCAGATCGGCAAGCGGCAGGCGCTGCTTGGCCGCGGCGATCTCGTCGCGCTTGTAAGCTTCGATTCGCTGGAGGATGTCGCTCATGCGGACACCGCGCCGGTTGTCTTCGTCGCCGCCGCGAGACGGTCGAGCGCGGCTCGCGCCCGGCCGTTGTCGATCGCGTCGGCTGCCATCGCCACGCCACCACGCAGATCCTCCGCCTTGCCCGCCATCACCAAGGCCCCGGCGCTATTGAGAAGAACGATGTCGCGATAGGCATTCTTGGCGCCACCGAGAACGGCTTCGAGGGCCGCGGCGTTGACCGCCGCATCGCCGCCCTTGATCGCGGCCAGCGGAGAGCGCTGGAGCCCGACATCTTCCGGTTCGACGGTAAACTCGCGAATTCCGTTTCCCTCGAGCGCCGCGACCGCGGTCGTCCCCGAAACGGTCATTTCGTCGAGCCCGTCACCATGCACGACCCAGGCGGATTCGGCGCCCAATTCGCGCAGCGTCTCGGCCAGCGGCCGCAACCATTGTGGTGAGAAGACGCCGACCAACAGCTTCTTCACGCCGGCCGGGTTCGACATCGGCCCGAGCAGGTTGAAGATCGTGCGGGTGCCGAGTTCGACCCGGCTGGGACCGACGAAGCGCATCGCGGCGTGATGCGTCGGCGCGAACATGAAGCACAGCCCGGCATCGGCGAGCACCCGCGAGATCGCATCAGGCTTCAGATCGACGTCGACCCCGAGCGCGGCCAGCACGTCCGCCGCACCCGATTTCGAGGACAGGGCCCGGTTGCCGTGCTTGGCGATGACGAGGCCGCACCCGGCAAGGACGAAGGCCGAGCAGGTCGAAACGTTCAGCGTGCCGGCGTGATCGCCGCCTGTGCCGACGATGTCGATGGCGTCCGGCGGCGCCGCGACCCGCGACATGTTGGCGCGCATCACCGAGACGGCGCCAGCCATTTCTTCGACGGTCTCGCCGCGCACCCGCAGCGCCATCAGGAAGCCGCCGATCTGCGAGGGGGTCGCTTCGCCGGACATCATCACCGCGAAGGCGGCCTCCGCCTCGGATCGCGTCAGCGACTGACCATCGGCGACCTTGGCGATGAAGGGTTTCAGACTTTGGCTCACCGCACGATCGCCTTGGCGTTCTCGATGGCGGCCGGACTGACGCTGAGCGGCGTGTCGTTTTGCAGGAGCGTCACGTAGCTCTGCAGGAGATCGTTCTCGAAAATGCTTCTTAACTGCTGACGCTCCTCCGCCGCGACATTCGCAGCCGGATCGGCGGGCGGAGCGACTTCAGTGACCTTCAGGACAATCTGGGAGCCCGGCTCGCGACCACGCGCGGTGGCGATCGTCCCATCTCCGCCGGAGAACGCCGCCGCGACGCCGTCCTGACCGAGAACGGCCGCGCCGGACTGGCGCGTGATCGACGCCGCCGTCTGCTTGCGCAGGCCTGATTCCGCCGCCAGCTCGTCCATGCTCTTGCCGGCCTCGAGTTCGGCCTTCAACGCGTTGGCTTTTTCGCCCAGGAGTCGCTGGGTCTCATCGTTTTTCCAGTCGGCGAGCACGCGGTCGCGTGCCTCGTCGAATGTGCGCTCGCGGGCGGGGTCGATGCTGACGACGTCGTAGAAGAGATAGCTGTTCGATTCGAAGTTGATCGGCACATTGTCGAATCCTGGCTCGGTTTCGAAAGCGCCGGCCAGAAGCTCCTCCGCCGCCGGAAGTTCCGCCACCGGTGCGCCGTCGGGACCGTTGCCCTGGCTATCGATCGCCGGCACGGTTTCGGCCGAAATGCCGGCGGCCTTGGCCGCCTCGGCGAAGCTGGCGCCACCGGCGCGCGCATCCTCGAAAGCGTTGTACGCGGTTGCCGCGGTGTCGTTCGCCGCGACGAGCGCCAGATCCTTGCGAATCTCGTCCGAGACATCGGCGAGCGGACTCACCCCCACCGGCTGGATTTCCGTAACGCGCAGGATGACCGGACCGAAGGCGCCCGCCACGACGTCCGATATGGCACCATCCGAAAGCGAGAAGGCCGCGTCGGAAATCGTCGCGTCCGGAATTTCAGACTTGGATACGAGGCCGAGGTCAGTGTCTGCCACGGTCCGTCCGGCTTCCCTGGCGACGTCTTCAAAGCTGGCACCGCCCTCGAGCTTCGCCTTGGCGGCATCGGCCGCCGCCTGGTCCGCGAAGACGATCTGCTGGACCCGCCGCCGCTCCGGTGTGGTATAGCGTTCCTTGCTCTGCTCGTAGTCCGCCTTCACCTGCTCGTCGGTGATCGTCGACGGATCGCTGAGCGTTTCGGGGGTCAGGAGAGCGTAGCTGATCGAGCGATACTCCGGCGCGGCATATCTGTCCTTGTTCTGCTCGAAATAGGCGCTCAGCACATCGTCGGCCGGATCGGCGACCGGAGGCACCGTCGACGGCGCCAGACTGATGTAATCGACGGTTCGGCGCTCGCCATTGTACAGACCCAGCGCCGTTTCAAACGTCACCGGCGTGTTGCCGCCTTGCGAAATCGCTTCGACGATCTGGCTGCGGATTGCGGCGTCTTCCTGACTGCGGATATAGTCCCGCTCCTGGATGCGGGCGTTGGAAAGGACTGCCTGAAACGCATTGCGCGAGAAATTTCCCGATGCGTCCTGAAACGAGGGATCGTCCGCGATCAAACGGGCCAGACGATCTTCCGAGAGGCCAAGGCCGATGCGACGACCCTGTTCGTCGAGCATGGCGCCGGCGACGAGCTGGCTGAGGACGCCTTGGTCGATACCGAACAATTCCGATTCTTCCGCGGTGGGGCGGCGGCCGATCTGTTGGGCGAGGCGGGCCTGGGCGCGGTTGTAGGCCAAGGCGTAGTCCTCCAGCGACACCTCGGTCTTGCCGGCCGTCAGCACCGTCGTCGCCGATCCACCGCGGAACGCATCGCCGATGCCCCAAACCGCGAAGCTTATCACGAGAAGACCTAAAAGGATCTTCGCGGTCCAGCCTGAAATGCTGCCTCGGAGCGTGTTGAGCATCGTCGTCTCCCATCGCCCGCCCGACCTTCGCGGCGGCGAGGCGAAGCAGGGGCGGCTGTCGTTCTCAGGCCTTAATAGGAAACCGCGCGGGGCGGGCGCAAGCAGGCTGAGTGATTGATTTCTGGCCTCTCTCGCATATTGCCGAGCGACGGTGATAGGTATGCGCCATCGGGTTCGCACCTTTCGCACACCGCCCCAGGGAGTCAATGTCGACATGAAGCCAAGACCACTGATCGCAGGCAACTGGAAGATGAACGGCCAGTTGTCGGCGCTGACGGAACTCAAGAACATCGCCGCCGCTGCCGGCAGCGGGCTCGCCGATCGCCGCGATCTGCTGATCTGTCCGCCGGCGACGATCCTGTCCGCCAGTCGCGGCGTTCTCGGCGACCACGTCGCCGTCGGGGGGCAGGATTGCCATCAGGCGGAAAGCGGCGCCCACACCGGGGATATCTCCGCCGCGATGCTGAAGGATGTCGGCGCTCGCTACGTCATCGTGGGCCACTCGGAGCGCCGCGCCGATCACGGCGAGTCCGACGCGCTGGTTCGCGCGAAGGCGGAAGCGGCCATGAAAGCGGGGCTTGTCGCGATGATCTGCGTCGGCGAGACCGAGGCGGCGCGCGAGGCCGGCGAGACGCTGGAGGTCCTCGGGGTGCAACTCGCCGGCTCGCTACCGGACGGCTTGTCTGGCGAGACGGCGGTCGTCGCCTACGAGCCCGTCTGGGCCATCGGAACCGGACGCACGCCGACGGTCGCTGACGTGAAACAGGTTCACGATTTCATTCGCGAAACCCTTTCCGATCGTTTTGGCGATGCTGTCGCCTCGGCGGTGCGAATCCTTTATGGGGGATCGGTCAAGCCGGCGAACGCGGCCGAGCTTCTGGCCGTCGACAATGTCGATGGGGCGCTCGTCGGCGGCGCGAGCTTGAAGGCATCGGACTTCATCGCGATATGCGAGGCCGTCGCCGTTTCCTGACCAAAATGGCGTTGAAACGCCGAAACCGGTTGGAAAGCCGCTCGCGCTTCTGTAGAAGGCGCGCAATTCCTAAAATCGACGCGCTGCGAAAGTTCAATGGAAACCATTCTTATCGTCATCCACTTGATGATCGTCATCGCGCTCGTCATCGTGGTGCTGTTGCAACGCTCCGAGGGCGGCGCCTTGGGCATTGGCGGCGGCGGCGGTGGCCTGATGTCGGCCCGCGGCGCGGCCAACGCGCTGACTCGCACCACCGGCATTCTGGCGGCGGCCTTCTTCGTCACCTCCCTGTCGCTTGGGATTCTCGCCCGCTATGGCGCTCAGCCGACCGACATTCTCGATCGTCTGCCGACCACCCAGGGCGGCGGCGAACAAGGCGGCAGCCTCCTGGATCAGCTGGGTGCTCTGCCGGAGCAGGAAGGGGCGTCCGGCAATGCCGAACAGGCGCCGCAGGCTGACGCCGCCACGACCGATGTGACGCCGTCGGATCCGAACGCGCCGAGCGCCGCGCCGTCGATGCCGGAGAACGCCATCGGAACGGGCGTACCGCAGTCGGTTCCGGCGGAAGATGCTTCAACGTCGGTTGTCACTCCGGCACCGCAGATTCCGGCCGATCCGGCGCCGACCGCGCCGGATGTCGTCGAGACTCCGACAGTCCCGCCGGTGGAGGCGCCACCGGCCGGCGTCGAACGGCCGGTGGATGGCGCCACGTCGCGGTCCGGAACCGCCCAGTAGCATTCACGCACCGTTTGCGGTCGTCATCGTCGGGGCGCCTTCGGGCGCCTCGTCCGGTTTCGGCATGGCCGAAAAGTGACTGGCAGAATCAGACCGGTCGAGATATCGGGAAAGCCCATGGCGCGATATATCTTCATCACCGGCGGCGTGGTCTCTTCACTTGGCAAAGGCATTGCATCGGCGGCGCTCGGCGCGCTGTTGCAGGCACGCGGCTACCGGGTGCGGCTGCGCAAGCTCGATCCCTATCTGAACGTCGATCCCGGCACGATGAGCCCGACCCAGCACGGCGAGGTGTTCGTCACCGACGACGGCGCCGAGACCGATCTCGATCTCGGCCATTACGAGCGCTTCACCGGGCGTTCCGCCAACCGGATGGACAACATCACCACCGGGCGGATCTATCAGGAGATCATCGCCAAGGAACGGCGCGGCGACTATCTCGGCGCCACCGTCCAGGTCATTCCTCACGTGACCGACGCGATCAAGGAATTCGTACTCGACGGCAACGAGGAGTTCGATTTCGTTCTGTGCGAGATTGGCGGCACGGTCGGCGACATCGAGGCGCTGCCTTTCTTCGAGGCGATCCGACAGCTTGGCAACGATCTGCCGCGGGGCGGGGCGGTCTATGTCCACCTGACATTGATGCCGTACATCCCGACCGCCGGGGAGCTGAAGACCAAACCGACGCAGCATTCGGTACGCGAATTGCGCGCCATCGGCATCCAGCCCGACATCCTGCTGGTGCGCGCCGACCGGCCCATCCCGGCCGAGGAACGGCGCAAGATGAGCCTTTTCTGCAACGTTCGGGAAACGGCGGTCATCCAGGCGCTCGATGTCGCCACGATCTACGACGTGCCGATCGCCTATCATCACGAGGGCCTCGACACCGAGGTTCTCGCCGCCTTCGGCATCGATCCGGCGCCGAAGCCGCAATTGCAGCGCTGGCATCAGGTCGTCGACGGGATTCGCAATCCCGAAGGCGAGGTGACGATCGCCGTCGTGGGCAAATACACCGGCTTGAAGGACGCCTACAAATCGCTGATCGAGGCGCTGCAGCACGGCGGCATCGCCAACCGGGTCCGCGTCAAGCTCGACTGGATCGAGGCGGAAGTGTTCGAAGAGGAAGATCCGGCGCCATATCTGGAATGGGTCAACGGCATCCTGGTACCGGGCGGGTTCGGCGAGCGCGGCGCGGAGGGCAAGATTGCCGCCGCTCGCTTCGCGCGGGAACGGGGCGTGCCGTATTTCGGCATCTGCTTCGGCATGCAGATGGCGGTGATCGAGGCGGCACGGGCGCTCGCCGGGATCGAGAAGGCGGATTCCACCGAATTCGGCGAGACCAGCGAGCCGGTCGTCGGCCTGATGACCGAATGGCTGAAAGGAAACGAACTGGAACAGCGCGCGTCGCAGGGCGATCTTGGCGGCACCATGCGTCTCGGGTCATACAAGGCGAGCCTCAAGAGCGGCTCCCGGATCGCCGCGATCTACGGTGACACCGAGATCGAGGAGCGGCACCGCCACCGCTATGAGGTCAATCGCGCCTATCGCGAAGCGCTGGAAACGGCGGGCATGAGCTTCGCCGGCATGTCGCCGGACGGCCTCCTGCCGGAAACGGTGGAGCTCGCCGACCATCCCTGGTTCATCGGCGTCCAGTATCACCCGGAACTGAAATCCCGGCCGTTCGAGCCACATCCGCTGTTCGCCAGCTTCATCGCCGCGGCGGTCGAGCAGAGCCGGCTTGTGTGATGGGCGGCCAACATGACGGGTGCGCGAAGCGGTCGCTTGATCATGTCGTCCTGCCCTTCGCCTCGCTCGACGAGGCCCGCGAGCTATTCAGCGGGCTCGGCTTCACGGTCGCGCCGGATGCCGTCCATCCCTTCGGAACCGGCAACGCCTGCGTGTTCTTTGCCGATGGCACCTATCTCGAACCGCTGGCGATCGCGGATCCGGCAGTCTACGACGCCGCGAAGACCGGGGAAAACCTTTTCGTGGTGCGGTACGCCGGCTTTCGGTCCAGCCACCGCTTGCCGTCGATTTCGGCACTCGCCTTTCGCTCGGCCGACGCAACGGGCGATCGTGCATCGTTGGCGCAAAAGGGGTTAGGCGAAGCCGAACTGGTCGAGTTCTCGCGGAATTTCAGAACTCCTGACGGCAAGGATGCGTCGGTGTCGTTCCGCTTGGCCTTCGCCCGCGCTGAACCCGACTCGCACGTTTCCTTCTTCTTTTGCCAGCCATTGCACGCGAAAGCGCCCGATCGGTCCGCGCTGACGCGCCATGCCAATGGCGTGTCGGGTCTCGCGCGCATCGTCCTGTCGGATTGTCCGCCGGACAAATCACGCGAATTGCTGGCGACCGTGGCGGATGCCCGCGCGGACAAGGGCATTGACGGGCGGCTGTGTTTCGAGCTCGCCGGCACCGCGCTCCATGTCATTTCCGAGGCGTCGTTGTTCGAAGAGTTTGGGGCGGAGTCGAAGTCGTCCGGCGGGCTCTGTATTCGCGGCATCGTGCTGACCGTCTCTGACATGGCCGCGAGCCGTGCCTTTCTTGCCGCCAGCGGCTGTTCGGCCAAGATGACCGGCGGACGCCTCGTCGTCCCGTTCGGTGCCGATGGCACCTTTATCGCATTCGAGGAATCGCCCGCATGACCGCACCCAACAGCACTGTCTCCGCAAAGGGCGTCGACTTTTCTCAAACGGCACCCTTCGCGTTGATTGCCGGCCCGTGTCAGATGGAAAGCCGCGACCACGCGATGATGATCGCGGAGAAGATGAAAAAAATCACCGGCGATCTCGGCATCGGCTACGTGTTCAAGGCGAGCTTCGACAAGGCGAACCGCACCAGCCTTTCCGGGAAGCGCGGTATCGGGTTCGCCGAGGCCTTGCCGGTGTTCGAGGAGATCGCTCGAACCTTTGACCTGCCGGTGCTGACCGACGTCCACACCGAGGAGCAGTGTCGCGAAGTCGGCGCGGTCTGCGACATCCTGCAGATACCGGCCTTTCTCTGCCGCCAGACCGATCTGTTGATCGCCGCCGCGAAGACCGGCCGCATCGTCAACATCAAGAAGGGGCAGTTCCTGGCGCCCTGGGACATGAAGAACGTTCTCGCCAAGGTGACCGACAGCGGCAATCCCAATGTGCTCCTGACCGAGCGCGGCGCGTCCTTCGGCTACAACACATTGGTGTCCGATTTCCGGGCGCTGCCGATCATGGCCGAGATGGGCGCTCCGGTCGTCTTCGACGCCACTCACTCCGTGCAACAGCCTGGCGGGCAGGGCGGTTCGTCGGGAGGCGACCGCCGCTTTGTCGAGACACTGGCGCGCGCCGCGGTCGCCGTCGGCGTCGCCGGCCTGTTCATCGAGACCCATGACGACCCGGACAACGCGCCGTCGGACGGGCCGAACATGGTGCCGCTCGACCGGATGCCGGAATTGCTGAAGCGGTTGCAGGCGCTCGACGCGGTGGCGAAGTCCTTCGACTGACCGGCGCGGGAAAACGGTTCACGCCCGCGCTGCCATCGTCTAAGAGCCCTCCTGAGCAAACGTGCAACCGGAGTGGGCCCGTGACCGCCATTATCGACATCATCGGACGTGAAGTTCTCGACAGCCGCGGCAACCCGACTGTCGAGGTCGACGTGATTCTCGAAGACGGGTCGATGGGACGGGCGGCCGTCCCCTCGGGCGCCTCGACCGGCGCGCATGAGGCGGTGGAGCTGCGCGACGGCGGTTCGCGCTATCTCGGCAAGGGCGTCGAGAAGGCCGTCGCCGCCGTGAACGGCGAGATCCTGGAGGCGATCGGCGGCCTGGAGGCCGAGGACCAGATGCGCATCGACGCGACCCTTCGCTCGCTCGACGGGACCAAAAACAAGAGCCGCCTCGGCGCCAACGCCATCCTCGGCGTCTCGCTCGCCGTCGCCAAGGCCGCGGCGGATGCCTCCGGGCTGTCGCTCTATCGTTATGTCGGCGGCGCCTCAGCCCATGTCCTGCCGGTACCGATGATGAACATCATCAATGGCGGCGCCCATGCCGACAACCCGATCGACTTCCAGGAATTCATGATCATGCCGGTCGGCGCGGAGCGGTTCGGCGAGGCGCTGCGGATGGGCGCGGAAGTCTTCCACACGCTCAAGAAGATGCTCAAGGACGTTGGCCACAACACCAATGTCGGCGACGAGGGCGGCTTCGCGCCGGGGCTGGCCTCGGCCACGGACGGACTCGACTTCGTCATGCGGGCGATCGAGAAGGCCGGCTACAAGCCGGGCGAGGACATGTTCCTGGC
Organism: Aurantimonas marianensis; assembly: GCF_024195285.1. Lineage (GTDB taxonomy): Bacteria > Pseudomonadota > Alphaproteobacteria > Rhizobiales > Rhizobiaceae > Aurantimonas > Aurantimonas marianensis. Next base: position 17,159 of record NZ_JALHBS010000058.1, on the reverse strand, counting down.
GCTCGATTGCGCCGCGACCGAATTCTTCAAGGACGATGTCTACGATCTGGAAGGCGAGGGGCGGAAGCTGTCTCCCACGGATATGGCGGCCTATCTCGCGGAACTCGCGGGCGCCTATCCGATCATCTCGATCGAGGATGGCATGGGGGAGGACGACTGGAGCGGCTGGAAGGCGTTGACCGACCAGATCGGCCGGACGGTCCAGCTCGTCGGCGACGATCTCTTCGTCACCAATTCCGAGCGCTTGCGCGAGGGCATCGACAAGGGCGTCGCCAATTCGATCCTCGTCAAGGTCAACCAGATCGGCACCCTGTCGGAGACGCTCGACGCCGTCGACGTCGCCCATCGCGCCGGGTACAGCGCGGTGATGTCGCACCGCTCCGGCGAGACCGAGGATTCGACCATCGCCGACCTCGCGGTGGCGACGAATTGCGGCCAGATCAAGACCGGGTCGCTGGCGCGTTCGGATCGGCTTGCCAAGTACAACCAGCTGCTGCGGATCGAGGAAGAGCTGGGCGACCAGGGCGTCTATGCCGGCCGCTCGATCCTGCGCCGGCGCGGCTGAACCGCCTGCCGCATCGACATCGGCAACTCTCGGCGCCGGCGGGAGAAATCCGCCGGCGCGTCATTCATTTCTTCTTCTCGTCCAGTTCGTCGGCGACCTGGCCGTAGCTGATCAGGGCGAAGAGCGTCGCGCCGCCGAGAATGTTGCCGATGAGGGCCGGGACATAAAAGCCGGCGACCGCATCGACGAACGACAGGTGACCGGAAAAGACCAGGGCCATCGCCTCGACCGAGCCGGCAACGACATGGGCCAGATGAAACAGGGCGATGAGATAGGTCAGGAGCGCGATCACCAGGAATCCGGAGCGGCCGGCGGATGGCAAGAGCCAGACGACCGTCGCCATCAGCCAGCCCGCGGCGATGCCCCGCAGCAGCGTATGAGCGAAGCCGGGTTCCATGATGGCTTCCTGCGAAATTTCGATCGCCGCCTCGGATATCTCGGGCAGACCGAGAATATCGAAAGCGATCGCCGCGCCAAAGACGCTTGTTCCGATCATGTTTGCGGTGAAAACAATCGCCCACAGACGCAGCAGCGCCAAATGTCCGCGCCAGCTCGGCCGGGCCAGGACCGGCAGCGTCGCCGTCAGCGTGATCTCCGTGAACAGTTGCTGGCGTCCGAGTATGACGATGAGAAAGCCGACCGAGTAGCCCCAGGAATCGATCAGCGGCCGCCAATCGGTATCCGGCAGGTTCGATCGGATCGCCGCTTGGGCGAAGACCGAAAAGCCGATCGACAGGCCTGCCGCCAGCCCTGACCACCACAGGCTGTTCATCGGACGCGAAAGTTCGTCCTCGCCTTCCTGGCGAACACCCTCGTAGACGGCGACCGGCCGCAATTTCAGCCGGTCTTCGATTTGATGCCGCTCACTATGGCTCAGCGGCGAGCCCTCTTGTTCCAACCGCTCCTCGGTCGCGTCGTTCGAATGCCTGGGCTTGCCGGAATCCGCGTGTTCGCCTTCGACGCCTTCATGATCCGCTCGATCCATTGTCCAGCCGCCTGTTGCTCGGACCGTGGAACCTAGGGCACGGTCGATACGGCGGAAATACCGGCTGCGATATATGCCCGGAAAAGACATGCTTCGCGCTTGGTTTACGCTCTCTTAAGCGCGGGCTGCGATGGTGCGGTCGCGAGGAGCTAAGATGCGCACCATTCAAAAGCGGCAGAGCCATATTGGCCGGTTGATCGTGCCGGCGATCACCGTCAGCTTTCTGGCCTATTTCGCGATCCATGCCCAAAGTGGACGCTATAGCCTCGAGGCCAAGGCCGCATTGAGCCGGGAACTGGCCGAGCGCGGTGCCAAGCTCGATGAGGTGACGCGACTTCGCGAGAGGCTAGAGCAGCGTGTGCAACTTCTGCACGACGGAACGCTGGAGCGCGACATGATCGACGAGCGCGCGCGTCGGGCACTCAATGTGACGACCGACGACGAGATCGTCATTCTTCGGTGACATCGGCGAATGCGTTCGCTACAGGACCGCCGCCGATGCGCGGCAAGGGGCTCTCCAGCCCGTTCGGCGCCGGCACAAGTCCACATGCGCGACGGTGAAGCGATTTAACTTTTGATACGTTAATTTGCTGCATAGCGGCAATTAAACGTAAAACGAGTTAAACGGTTTTGGGTTGCTTGATGACAGCTGCGCGCCGTCTATACTCACCGGAGGATTTGTGGCCGCACGTCGGCAGGTCAAGACCGGGAGGCACTATGGCGGCCAGGCAGAAGAAAACCCCCGCGACGAAGGATGCGGGCGGAGCGAGCGCACAACCAAAGGGTAAGCTGGCGGACTCGTCCGCCGAAATCGTCAAGACGCTCGAGCATTTCGACCCGCCCAAGCCGGCCTCCTTTTCCAAGGATGACGAACTGCAGGCTTATCGCGACATGCTGCTCATTCGTCGCTTCGAGGAAAAGGCCGGGCAGCTCTACGGCATGGGCTTCATCGGGGGCTTCTGCCATCTCTACATCGGCCAGGAGGCTGTGGTCGTGGGTATGCAGATGGCCCTGAAGGATGGCGATCAGGTCGTCACCGGCTACCGCGATCATGGCCACATGCTGGCGACCGGCATGGAAGCGCGCGGCGTGATGGCAGAATTGACCGGACGCCGCAGTGGCTATTCCAAGGGCAAGGGCGGTTCGATGCACATGTTCTCGAAGGAGAAGAAATTCTTCGGCGGACACGGCATCGTCGGCGCTCAGGTCTCGATCGGCACCGGGCTCGGCTTCGCGAACCGCTACAATGGCACGGATTCGGTCGCGGTGACCTATTTCGGAGATGGCGCGGCAAATCAGGGCCAGGTCTATGAGAGCTTCAATATGGCCTCGCTCTGGAAGCTCCCGGTAATCTACGTGATCGAGAACAATCGCTACGCGATGGGCACCTCGGTCAACCGCGCCTCGGCGGAGACGGATTTTTCCCACCGCGGCCTGTCCTTCAAGATCCCGGGAATTCAGGTCGACGGCATGGACGTGCGGGCCGTCAAGGCGGCGGGCGATCTGGCCGCCGAACATTGCCGCAAGGGCGACGGGCCGATCATCCTGGAGATGATGACTTACCGTTATCGCGGTCACTCCATGTCCGATCCGGCGAAATATCGCAGCCGCGACGAGGTTCAGAAGATGCGGTCGGAGTCCGACCCGATCGAGCAGGTCAAGCGCCGGCTCATGGAAGACCACGCCTTGTCCGAGGACGACGTGAAGGCCATCGACAAGGATGTCCGCGAAATCGTCGCCGATGCGGCTGACTTTGCCCAGAACGATCCGGAGCCGGATGTTTCCGAGCTTTGGACCGACATTTACGCGGACGAGATTCCGCAGGCGGCCGAGTAAGGGGACCGACGATGCCGACCGAAATTTTGATGCCCGCCCTGTCCCCGACCATGGAAGAGGGCAATCTGGCCAAGTGGATCAAGCAGGAGGGTGACGACGTCGCGCCGGGCGATGTGATCGCCGAAATCGAAACCGACAAGGCGACCATGGAGGTGGAGGCTGTCGATGAGGGCAAGCTCGGCAAGATTTTGATCGAAGCCGGGACCGAGGGCGTGAAGGTCAATACGCCGATCGCGCTGTTGCTGGTCGACGGCGAGGATTCGAGTGCGCTAGAAGGCGCGCCGTCCGGCGGTGCCGCCGAAAGCGCCGCGCAGGGCGCCGACGCCGGAGCGGGCGAAACCGAAGCGACAGGCTCGACATCCGAGGCCGAAGGCGCGGCGGGGCGGCGCGTGCCGGCCGAGGGCAAGGTCCATCCCGAGCCGGAAGACGATACCGGCGCGTTCGGCCAGGAGATGCCCGAAGGCACCGAAATGGTGGCGACGACGGTGCGCGAAGCGCTGCGCGACGCCATGGCCGAGGAACTGCGCCGCGACGAGACGGTCTTCGTTATGGGCGAGGAAGTGGCGGAGTATCAGGGCGCCTACAAGATCACGCAAGGGTTGCTCGACGAATTCGGCGCGCGGCGGGTCGTCGATACGCCGATCACCGAGCACGGTTTCGCCGGTCTCGGCGTCGGTGCTGCCTTCGCGGGGTTGCGGCCGATCGTCGAGTTCATGACTTTCAACTTCGCTATGCAGGCGATCGACCAGATCATCAATTCGGCCGCCAAGACGCTTTACATGGCCGGCGGTCAGATGGGCTGCCCCATCGTTTTTCGCGGTCCGAACGGCGCGGCTGCCCGCGTTGCCGCCCAGCATAGCCAGGATTACGCCGCCTGGTATGGCCATATACCGGGCCTCAAGGTGGTGCAGCCCTACACGGCGGCGGACGCCAAGGGACTTCTGAAATCGGCGATCCGCGACCCCAACCCGGTGATCTTCCTCGAGAACGAAATCCTCTATGGTCAGTCCTTCGACATTCCGAAGATCGACGACTGGACCGTGCCGATCGGCAAGGCGCGCATCCACAGGAAGGGCGCCGACGTCACCATCGTGTCTTTCGGCATCGGCATGACCTATGCGATCAAGGCGGCCGAGGAACTTGCCAAGGAGGACATCGACGCCGAGATCATCGATCTGCGCACCATTCGTCCGATGGATATCGATACGATCGTGCGCTCCGTGAAGAAGACCAATCGCTGCGTCACGGTGGAAGAGGGCTGGCCGCAGGGCTCTATCGGCTCGCACATCGCGTCCGAACTGATGGTCCGTGCCTTCGATCACCTCGACGCGCCGGTCTTGAAGATTTGCGGCAAGGATGTGCCGATGCCCTATGCGGCCAACCTGGAAAAACTGGCGCTGCCGTCGGTCAAGGAAGTGATCGACGCGGTCAAGTCCGTGACTTATCGGGATTGACGCGATGCCCGGCGAGACCGCGACGATCGGATCGAACGAGGCTGGCGACAGCCTCGTGATCGTCCAGGATGTCGACGTCTCGCCGGCCTCGGTGTGGGAGTGCCTGACCGAGCCCGAATGCTTCAAGAGTTGGTGGCGTGACGAGATAGAATTTGAGCCGAGGCTCGGCGGTCGCTTCGTTGAGCCCTGGAAGGACCCGTCAGGCCGACAGCGGACGACGTACGCCGAGGTCACCGCCTATCATCCGCCGCGTGGCTTCGTCATGGTCTGGGCGGACGAGGACTGGGACTTCGACACGGTGGTTTCGGTGACGCTTGAACAGCGGGGCAGTGGCACGCGCGTTACGATCGAGCATCAGGGCTGGCACGCGGCGCCGGACGCCGTGCGGGCCTCGCTGCTGCTGGACCATCGCGACGGCTGGTCGGCGCATGCCGCCAAGCTGGCGGCCTACGCAAAAGAACACGACGCCCGGCGTAAGGGCCATTGAGGAGACGTTCCGGATGCCGATCAATGTGACGATGCCCGCGCTGTCGCCGACCATGGAGGAGGGCAACCTCGCCAAATGGCTGGTCAAGGAAGGCGATCAGGTGTCCTCCGGCGACATCATCGCCGAGATCGAGACCGACAAGGCGACAATGGAGGTCGAAGCCGTCGACGAGGGCACCCTCGCCAAGATCGTCGTCGCGGCCGGTACCGAGGGCGTCAAGGTCAACGAGATCATCGCCATCCTCGCCGCCGACGGCGAGAGCGCCGAGGACGCCGCGGCTGGCGGGGGCGCCTCGGGTGGGGCTAAGGCGCCGCAGGGCAACGGGCAGGCCGGCGCGATCAAAGCCGATCCGCGAGCCGACGCGGCGAAGACAGGTTCTGAGGCTGATGCGAAGGACGCCGCAATGCGTGCCGGCAGCCGGGCTTCAGGTGGAGGCAAGGCGGCGGCGGATGGCGCGAAGGGCGAGCGCGTCTTCGCCTCGCCGCTGGCGCGCCGGCTGGCAAAGGACGCCGGGATCGACATCGGCACCGTCAAAGGCTCCGGTCCGCACGGCAGGGTGGTGAAGGCCGACGTGGAAGCCGTGGCAAAGGGGGGCGCCAGGACAGTAGCCCCGGCCGAAAAAGGAGCGGCGCCGGTCGAAACCGCGGCGGCGCCGATGGCCAAGGCCGCCAGCGACGAGTCCATCCTCAAGCTCTTCGAAGAAGGCTCCTACGACAAGGTGCCGCACGACGGCATGCGCAAGACCATCGCTAAGCGCCTCGTCGAGGCGAAGACGACGATCCCGCATTTCTATCTGACGATCGACTGCGAACTCGACGCGCTGCTGGCGTTGCGCAAACAGCTCAACGATGCCGCGCCGATGGCCACGGGCGAGGCCGGCGACCGTCCCGCCTATAAGCTGTCGGTCAACGACATGATCATCAAGGCGATGGCGTTGGCGCTGAAGGCGGTGCCGACCGCCAACGTTTCATGGACCGAGGCGGCGATGCTCAAGCACAAGCATGCCGATGTCGGCGTGGCGGTTTCGATCGAGGGCGGGCTGATCACACCGATTATCAGGCGGGCGGAGGAAAAGACCCTCTCGGCGATTTCCAACGAGATGAAGGATCTGGCCAAGCGCGCCCGTGCGCGCAAACTGAAGCCGGAAGAGTATCAAGGCGGCACCACGGCGGTGTCCAATCTCGGCATGTTCGGCATCAAGGATTTTTCCGCCGTGATCAATCCGCCGCATGCGACGATCCTGGCCGTGGGAGCCGGTGAGCAACGGGCGGTGGTGAAGAACGGCGCGGTCGCCGTGGCGACGGTGATGAGCGCGACGCTATCCACCGATCACCGGGCGGTCGACGGCGCTCTCGGCGCCGAGCTCATGGCGGCATTCAAGCAACTGATCGAGAACCCGATGTCGATGCTGGTCTAGGCGGGGGCGATGAAGACCGTCCTCTGCTACGGCGACTCGCTGACCTGGGGCTACGACTCCGAAACCGGCCTGCGCCACGCCTTCGACGACCGCTGGCCGAACGTGCTCGCCAAGGCGCTCGGCGATGATTTTGTCGTCATCACCGACGCACTGAACGGCCGTACGACGGCCTTCGACGATCATACCGTCGCGGTCGAGCGCAACGGCGTGAAGACGCTGCCGACGGCGCTCGGCGCGCATCAGCCGCTCGATCTCGTCATTGTGCTTCTGGGAACCAACGATCTCAAGCGTCACACCGGCGGAGGTCGTGTGTTCGAATCGCGACAGGGCTTGGAACGCATCGTCGAGATCATCCAGACCTTTTCCTATCAGCGCGGCTATGAAGCACCGAAGATCTTGCTTGTCGCGCCCCCGACCTTTTCGGAAACCATGGAGCCGGATTTCGCACTGCTGTTCGGCGACGGCGTCGAGGAATCCCAGCATTTCCGGTCGGCCATCACCAAGGTCGGCGAGGAATATGGCTGCGCGGTCTTTGATGCGGCGGAGGTCTGCGAAACCGTCTCACTCGACGGCGTCCATTTGGACGCGACACACACGCGCGCTCTGGGCGAGGCCTTGGTCGAGCCGGTGACAGCGATTTTGCGCGGAGCCGCCGACGGCTCGCCTGCCCAATCTCATCCGAGTGAGGAGACGAAACATGGCTGACACCTACGACATCCTGATCATCGGCGGCGGTCCCGGCGGCTATGTCGCGGCGATCCGGGCAGCGCAACTCGGGTTCAAGACGGCCGTCGTCGAACGTGAGCATCTCGGCGGCATCTGCCTTAACTGGGGCTGCATCCCGACCAAGGCGCTCCTGCGCTCGGCGGAGATCTTCCACTATGCCGAGAACGCCAAGGACTACGGGTTGACGATCGCCAAGCCCGGTTTCGACATCGCCGCCGTGGTCAAGCGCTCGCGCGGCGTTTCGGCGCAGCTGAACGGTGGCGTCGGTTATCTGATGAAGAAGAACAAGATCGACGTGATCTGGGGCGAGGCGAAGATCGCCAAGGCCGGGGAGGGCGGGCCGGTCGAAGTGTCGGTCGGCAAGATGACGAAGCCTATTGTGGAGCCGCAGAACCCGGTGCCCAAGGGCGTGCTCGGGGAGGGCTCCTACAAGGCCAAGCACGTCATTGTCGCCACCGGCGCGCGGCCGCGCGTTCTGCCGGGCATCGAGCCGGACGGCGATCGCATCTGGACCTATTTCGAGGCGATGAAGCCTGCGGCGATGCCCAAATCGCTCATCGTCATGGGCTCGGGCGCCATCGGCATCGAATTTGCCTCCTTCTACCGCACGATGGGGGCCGAGGTGACCGTCGTCGAGCTCCTGCCGCAGATCATGCCGGTCGAGGACGCCGAGATTGCCGGGGTCGCCCGCAAGCAGCTGGAGAAGCAGGGCCTCAAGATCCTCACCGACGCCAAGGTGTCGAAGGTGACGAAATCCGGGCAGGGCGTCGAGGTGACCGTCGAGGCCAAGGGAGGCAAGACCGAGACACTGAAGGCCGAGCGACTGATCTCGGCCGTTGGCGTTCAGGGCAATATCGAGGGCCTGGGGCTTGAGGAAGCCGGCGTGGCGATCGAGCGCGGCATCGTCGGGATCGACGGTTTCGGCCGGACCAATGTCGAGAGGATCTATGCGATCGGCGACGTAGCCGGACCGCCGATGCTGGCCCACAAGGCAGAGCATGAGGGCACGATCTGCGTCGAAAAGATCAAGGGGATGGACGTCCACCCCATGAAGACGACGCAGATCCCCGGCTGCACCTATTGCCAGCCGCAGGTCGCCTCGGTGGGCCTGACGGAGGCCAAGGCCAAGGAGGCCGGCCGCGAGGTCAAGATCGGTCGCTTCAATTTCAAGGGCAATGGCAAGGCGATCGCGCTGGGCGAGCCCGAGGGGCTGGTGAAGACCGTGTTCGACGCCAAGACCGGCGAGCTGCTCGGCGCGCATATGGTTGGCGCGGAAGTGACCGAACTCATCCAGGGCTTCGTCATCGCCATGGGCCTCGAGACCACCGAGGAAGAGCTGATGCACTCCGTCTTCCCGCATCCGACCCTTTCGGAGATGATGCACGAAAGCGTACTCGACGCTTATGGCCGCGTGATCCACATGTGACAACTCTCTATAACGTCGTTCCAGCGCGATAGTTTCAGCCGAAATTTTTGTTTCTATCGTATCTTGCCGCAAGGATTCGCGGCCCAATTTCTCAGTTCAGTAGTCTCATTGATAGGAGCGTGACATGGAAATAAATGGTGTTGGCTGGATCGCGGCGATCATTATCGGTGGCTTGGCGGGGTGGCTTGCCGAGAAATTCATGAAGAGCGACATGGGGCTCCTCATGAACATTATCCTCGGAATTGTGGGCGCCGTTGTGCTGAACGCCATTCTGGCGTTATTCAATCTCGGCTTCACCGGATGGTTCGCCTACCTTGTTATTGGCTTCATTGGCGCCAGCTTGTTGATCGCGATTTTCCGGATGTTTCGCGGTCGCAGGGCCTAGGAACCGTTTGCACGCAACGGCAGCGGGACCTAGATTGGCCCTATGGTAACTGTACTCGATAATCGCCGGTCGGCCGGGGGGGCTCCCCGGCCGCGGCATCCCGAAAAAGCCCATCGTCCCGACCAGGCGGCAGGTTTGGCGAAACCGGACTGGATTCGCGTCAAGGCGCCGGTGTCCAAGGGTTATTACGAAACCCGCGAGATCACCCGCTCCAATAATCTCGTGACGGTCTGCGAGGAGGCTGGCTGTCCCAATATCGGCGGGTGCTGGGAAAAGAAGCACGCGAGCTTCATGATCATGGGCGGGATTTGCACCCGTGCCTGCGCCTTTTGCAATGTCGCCACGGGTCTGCCGAAGGCGCTCGACGAAAGCGAACCGGAGAGCGTCGGCCGCGCCGTTGCGGCGATGGGGCTTGCCCATGTGGTTATCACCTCGGTTGATCGCGACGATCTGGCCGACGGCGGCGCGGAACACTTCGTCAAGACGATTCGCGCGATCCGCGCCATCGCGCCCGGAACGACGATCGAGATCCTGACACCGGATTTTCTGCGCAAGCCGGGCGCGCTCGAAGCGGTGGTCGCCGCCAAGCCCGATGTCTTCAACCATAATCTGGAAACGGTGCCGTCGAACTATCTGACGGTCAGGCCCGGTGCCCGCTACTTCCATTCGATCCGGCTCTTGCAGCGGGTGAAGGAACTCGATCCGACGATGTTCACCAAATCCGGCATCATGGTCGGCCTCGGCGAGGAGCGGAACGAAGTGTTGCAATTGATGGACGATCTGAGGACGGCCGACGTCGATTTCCTCACCATCGGGCAATATCTGCAGCCGACCAGGAAGCATCACGCGGTGATGCGCTACGTGACACCGGAAGAGTTCGCTTCGTTTGAGACCGTGGCGCTGGCGAAAGGCTTCCTTGTCGTTGCGTCCAGCCCGCTGACCCGTTCGTCGCATCACGCCGGCGAAGATTTCGACCGACTCAAAGCGGCGCGCCTTGCCCGCGAAGCCGCAGCCTAATATTGCGGAACCATGGCAAAGTTCGAGACGACGCGCCATGTGCGCCATAGCCCAGACGAAATGTTCGCGCTCGTCGCGGATGTCGAAAAATATCCCGAATTCCTGCCGCTTTGCCAGCAATTGGTTGTGCGCTCGCGGCGCGAAAAAGATGGCAGGACGTTGCTCGTCGCGGACATGACCGTCGCCTACAAGATGGTTCGGGAAACCTTCTCGACCCAGGTCTTGCTCAAGCCCGCCGAACGCCGGATCGACGTGAAATATATCGACGGCCCGTTCCGCTATCTCGACAACCGCTGGACTTTCGAGTCGGCCAGCGACGGTGGCTGCGACGTGAATTTCTTCATCGATTACGAGTTCAAGAGCCGGACGCTTGGCCTGCTGATGGGGTCGATGTTCGATTATGCCTTTCGCCGCTTCGCCCAGGCGTTCGAGGAGCGCGCCGATGCGATCTATGGTCTCGACACTCGCGCGGCCGGTTCTCAGCAGGCCGGCTGATCTCTCACCGCTTCCAGCAACAGATCGAGCGCGACGCTGACGCTGGCGCCCCGGATGGCCGAACGGCCGAGGTCGCCGAAGCGTTTTTCAAGGTGTCGCGTCACACCGCCACGCGCGCAAGCGAAATGCACGAGACCCACGGGTTTTGCCGCGGAACCGCCAGCCGGGCCGGCGATGCCGGTGACCGATACGGTGACATCCGCGTCCGCGGCCCGCAGGGCGCCTTCAGCCATCTGCCGCGCCACGGCTTCCGAGACGGCGCCGTCAGCCCTCAGACTTGCCGGATCGACACCGATCATCGCGATCTTGGCTTCGTTCGAGTAGGTCACGAACCCGCGCTCGAAAACGGCCGACGACCCCGCGATATCCGTCAACGCCGCCGCGATCATCCCGCCCGTGCAGGACTCGGCGGTGGCGATCTTCAGACCGAGCGCGGCGTAGGCCTCGATGACCCGACGGGCCTTGCCGACGATCTCGCCCGCGTGTTCCGTCACACGCTTTCTCCGTAAGCCACGCTCGCCGTCGCGATCGCCGCGATGCCTTCTTGCCGTCCGACGAAGCCGATCGTTTCGTTTGTCGTTGCCTTGACCGAGACGCGGTCGAGGCCGATCCCTGTCATCTCCGCGATCGCCCTTCGCATCGTCTCGCGATAGGGCGCGATTTTCGGCGCCTCGCAGATTAACGACACATCGGCATTCATGATTCGTCCGCCTTTGCCGCGCACGATCTCCACAGCCTTCGCGACGAAGATATGCGAGGGCGCGCCCCGCCACTGCGGATCGCTGGGCGGGAAATGGTCGCCGATGTCGCCCGCCGCGCAAGTGGCGAGCAAGGCGTCGGTCAGCGCGTGCAGCCCGACATCGGCATCGGAATGTCCGGACAGCGCGCGATCATGGGCTATCCGCACGCCGCACAGGGTCACATGGTCGCCTTCGACCAGCCGATGGACGTCGTAGCCATTGCCGGTTCTGACATCGATCATGCCCGGGGCACTCCTCAATCGTTCGTCCGCCAAGGCGATATCACGCGCGGTCGTGAGTTTTACATTGTCGGGCGAGCCGTCGACGAGCCGCACGGCCAATCCGGCCCATTCGGCAATCGATGCGTCATCGGTGAAATCGGTGCGGCCGGACCGGGCGGCTTGGTCGTGCGCGTCGCGGATCGGGCCAAAGGGGAAGCCCTGCGGCGTCTGGGCGGCATAGAGCCGCCGCCGGTCGACCGTCGCGACGATCCATTCCGTGTCCGCGACACGTTTCAGTGTTTCCGCGACGGGCAGCGCCGGGATGGCGCCGGCCATATCGGAGACAGCCGCGAGCGTCCGGTCGATCAGCGCCGCGTTGGCAAAGGGCCTGACGCCATCGTGGATCAGGACGCGATCCGGCGGCGTTTCGGCCAGCGCAGCCAGTCCAAGACGGACTGATTCCTGGCGCGTGGGGCCGCCGGTGACGATTTGCAGGTCGTCGTCGCCCTCGGTTCCGAGAGCTTTGCGCAGCAGGTCTCTATCGTCGGGGTGGATGACCAGAACGAGGCGGGCAATGGCTGGGTGCGAACGAAGTCGCTCGACGGTGCGAGCGAGAATGGATCGTCCCGCGATGCAGCGATATTGTTTGGGCCCTTCGTGAGATTGGCCGGCCCGCTCGCCGCGTCCCGCGGCGACGACGATCGCCGCGACTGTGGAGCTCATTCCGGCAATCCCCCTTGTGTTGTTGTCCCAGTCCTGATCACAGGTGCAGATGACTTCGCAACTGCAAAATGCTTGTCATTTGAGCACGCCTCTATAAAGTGCAGTTTAATGATGCGAAAATCGGCACATCCTGGAAAGAGCTCGGAAATCCTCGCCTCGTGGGTTCCCCCGCTCGGCATCGATCAACCGCTGTCGATCGGGTCGAACCACCTAGACAACCGCGTCTTCCTCGCACCTTTGTCAGGCATTTCCGACGTGGCGTTTCGTCGTCTCGCGCGCCGATTCGGCGCGGGGCTTGTTGTATCCGAAATGGTGGCCAGCGGCGAATTCGTCAAAGGATGCGACGCGAGCGCGATGCGTGCAATGCGGGACGGGGCCGGCCTTCATGCCGTCCAGCTCGCTGGCCGCGATCCGCGGTGGATGCGCCTGGCGGCGGAACGGCTGGCGGAGCTCGGCGCCGACATCATCGACATCAACATGGGCTGTCCGGCGAAAAAGGTCGTCGGCGGATTGTCCGGCTCGGCCCTGATGCGGGAGCCTGATCTCGCCCTGCGGATCGTCGAGGCGACCGTCGCCGGCGCCGGCGACATTCCGGTGACGCTGAAGATGCGGCTCGGTTGGGATCGCGCCTCGATGAACGCTCCCGAATTGGCGGCGAGGGCCGAGGCGGCGGGCGTCCGGATGATCACCGTACACGGCCGAACCCGGGCCGATTTCTATGAGGGAAACGCCGACTGGCCCGCGATCGCGGCGGTGCGGGACGCCGTCGGGGTTCCGGTGGTCGCCAATGGCGACCTCGCTCATTTCGCTCAGTTGGAACCGATGCTGTCATCGAGTCGTGCCGATGCCGTCATGGTCGGTCGCGGGGCGCAGGGACGGCCATGGTTGCCCGGGCTTCTCGCCGGCGGTGTCGGCTTGAGGGAGTTGTCCGCCATTCAACTGTCCGATCTCGTCGAGGAGCATTACGATATGATGCTGGCCCATTACGGCTTGAATGTCGGCATCCGCCATGCGCGCAAGCATCTGGGCTGGTACCTCGACCGTTTCGGCGTTGGCGTCGGGCCTATCACGGCGGCGGATAGGGCGGCGGTTATGGCGGGTCGTGAGCCGGCCGTCATCGTTGCGCGCCTGCGGCGCCTATTTGGCGACGCACGCCTCTGCGATGTGGAGCCGACCTTCCAGCACGATCTCTTTAGCGATGCGGCGTGACCTGTGACGACCCCACTCGATTTCCCCGCCGTGGCACCGGAACACACGCGCATCCTCAATGCCTTGCCGCACCCCATCGTCGTGCTTGATCGCGACGGCTATTTCCGCTTCGCCAACTCCGATGCCGAACAATTTTTTTCAGCCGGAATGACCTATCTCGCCAAGCGGCGGATTCAGCACTTCGTGCCGGAGGACAGCCCGCTCTTCGCCTTGATCGAGCAGGTCCGGCAGCAGCAGGGGCGGATCAGCGAGTATCGGGTCGACCACTCGTCGCCGCGCCTCGGCGGCGAACGGTTGGTCGACCTCTACGTCTCGAACCTGCCGGACGAACCCGACTTGGTCGTGGTGATGATCCAATTGCGTTCCATCGCGGAAAAGATGGACCGCCAATTGACGCACCGATCCGCCGCCCGTTCGGTCACCGGCCTCGCGGCCATGCTGGCGCATGAAATCCGCAATCCTCTGTCCGGCATCAAGGGCGCGGCGCAACTTCTGGCTACCTCGGCCAGCGACGATGACCGGGGACTGACCCGGCTGATCCAGGAGGAGAGCGATCGCATCGTCAAGCTTGTTGACCGAATGGAGGTGTTCTCCGACCAGCGCCCGGTCGAACGATCGGCAGTGAACATTCACTCTGTCCTGGAGCATGTAAAGAGACTCGGCAAAAGCGGCTTTGCCCGCAATATCAAGATTGCCGAACATTATGACCCGTCGCTGCCGGCGGTCCTGGCCAATCGGGATCAACTTGTACAGATCTTCCTCAATCTGCTGAAAAATGCGACGGAAGCCGTTGGTGATCGTGACGGGGGCGAAATTCGCCTTTCGACGGCCTTCAAGCCCGGCGTTCGCCTTTCGGTTCCCGGAACCAAGAGCCGCGTCACCCTGCCGTTGGAATTCGCTGTCGAGGACAACGGCGCCGGAGTTCCGGACGACATCCGTCAACACATCTTCGATCCCTTCGTGACGACCAAGCCGAGTGGCTCCGGTCTCGGACTTGCCCTTGTCGCGAAGATCGTCGGCGACCATGGCGGGGTCATCGAATGCGAGTCGCAGCCCGGGCACACGATCTTCCGCGTTCTGATGCCCGCGTGGCGGGAAGCGCGAACGCCCGGCGAGCACGATCTGCCTGTCGGAACGGAAATCTGAGGACACGTGAATGAGTATGCAGATCCTCGTCGCCGACGATGACTCCGCGATCCGCACGGTGGTCTCGCAGGCCCTGATGCGCGCCGGATTCGAGGTGCGCGTCACTTCGAACATCGCAACGCTGTGGCGATGGATTTCGGCGGGCGAGGGCGATCTCGTCATCACCGATGTTCTCATGCCGGACGGCAACGCCTTCGACACGCTGCCGCGGATCAAGAACTCACGACCTGACCTTCCGGTGATTGTCATGAGCGCTCAGAATACCTTCATGACGGCGATCAAGGCATCGGAGAAAGGCGCCTATGACTATATTCCCAAGCCCTTCGATCTGATTGAACTCGTCGCGATCGTCCGCCGGGCGCTGTCCGAGCCGAGGCCCGGTGCCCAGGCGGGCGCGCCGCCGGAAGAACTCCAGGATTCGATGCCGCTGGTGGGGCGTTCGCCGGCGATGCAGGACATCTACCGCGCGCTCGCCCGGATGATGCAGACCGATCTCACGGTGACGATCACGGGCGAATCGGGCACAGGCAAGGAACTCGTAGCCCGTGCGCTGCACGATTATGGACGGCGGCGCAAAGGACCGTTCGTCGCCATCAACATGGCGGCCATCCCGCGCGAGCTGATCGAATCCGAGCTTTTCGGCCATGAGAAGGGTGCTTTTACGGGTGCGCAGGCGCGCACCAGCGGCCGTTTCGAGCAAGCCGAGGGCGGGACGCTGTTTCTCGACGAGATCGGCGACATGCCGATGGAAGCGCAGACCCGACTTCTACGGGTGCTCCAACAGGGCGAATACACTGTCGTGGGAGGGCGCACACCGATTGCCACCGATGTGCGCATCGTCGCCGCCACCAACAAGGATCTGCGCCAGTTGATCAGCCGTGGGCTGTTTCGCGAGGACCTTTTTTATCGCCTCAATGTCGTGCCTCTGCGGCTGCCGCCGATGCGCGAGCGCGTCGAGGATCTGGCCGATCTCGCGCGGCATTTCTTCGCCCGGGCGGAGAAGGAGGGGCTGCCGCGAAAAACGCTGAACCAAGGCGCGCTCGACGTCATGCGACGCTACTCTTGGCCAGGCAACGTCCGTGAGCTCGAGAACCTGGTTCGGCGCCTTTCGGCGCTCTATCCGCAAGATGAGATAACGGCCGAATTGGTCGAGCACGAATTATCCAATGATGCCGCCAGCTCCCCGGCAATGGAGAACGATCGCGGCAGGCCAATTGATCTCAGCGCGGCGGTGGAACGTTATCTCGCCGACTACTTCGCCTCTTTCGGAGAAGGGCTGCCCCCGCCGGGCCTGCATGACCGGATCTTGCGCGATGTGGAATACCCGCTGATCGCGGCAGCTCTCGCGGCGACGCGCGGAAACCAGGTGCGAGCGGCCGAACTTCTGGGCGTCAATCGAAATACCCTGCGAAAGAAAATTCGCGATCTCGATATTTCGGTCGTCCGCTCGATCAGATAACTGGATATCTGCTGTGTTTCGTTGCAGATTAGACACAATCCGTTGCGGCGGAGCAACGTGATCATCATTTGCGGCGAATCATGACGTCTCACCCGGTGCAAACAGAAAGCGAGGTTCCGTTCCTGTTGGAACGGCGGCGATTTATGCTCGTTCCCGGCCTTCTGGCGGTTGTTGGCGCGTTGGTGACGGGCGGGATTTCCTTCGTCGTCCTCATGGGACTGACGCCGATCGCCCCGACGGACACGATCGTGACGATTGCGACGGTGGTGAACGGCGCCTTCGTTTTGATCCTCTGCCTTTTGATAGGCAGGGAAGTCATGCGCATGGTCCGGGCGCGGCGGCAGGGAAAGGCCGCGTCGCGCCTGCACGTTCGCATCGTCCTGCTGTTTTCCATCGTCGCCGCGCTGCCGGCCCTGCTGGTGGCGATCGTGGCTGGTATCACGCTCGATCTCGGCCTTGATCGCTGGTTCGAGATCCGCACCCGCACGATCGTCGAATCCTCGATCAGCGTGGCGCGTGCCTATGTCAATGAGAATGCCCGCAACCTTCAGGGTTCGACCCTTTCAATGGCCTACGATCTGGATCAGCAGCGGCGGTTGTTCGGCCTCGACCCGACCGGCTTCCAGAATCTGATGACGGATCAGGCCAGGGGACGTTCGCTGCTGGGAGCACAGCTGTTGCGGCCGGACGGCACACCCTTTCTGGAGGCCGATATCCCGGTCGAGCGGCCGCTTCCTGTTCCCCCGGCCGATGCACTGAAACAGGCCGCGGAAGGCAATCTCGTCTTCATTCCCCCCGGCGTCACCAACCTTGTCGGCGCGATCATCAAGCTGCGGCAGATTGCGAACGTTTACCTCTATACCGTGCG
>NZ_JALHBS010000057.1 GCF_024195285.1 Aurantimonas marianensis | reverse complement strand
CCGTCGATCCCGAGGTGATCGCTGCGTTACGGCTGATGGAGGAGCGTTCGGCGGAATATTCCAGTCTCCAGTCCAATCGCTTCGGCCTCCAGGTCGCTTTTGCCCTTTTATATCTAGGGATCACCCTGATTGTCCTGTTGTCGGCGATCTGGACCGGAATTGGCGTGGCCGACCGTCTCGTCCGACCGATCCGGATGCTGATGGGCGCTGCCGACGAGGTCAGCGACGGAAATCTGTCCATATCGGTTCCGGTACGAGCTTCTGACGGCGACGTCGGTTCCCTGTCGAACACATTCAACAACATGATCCTACAGCTTCGCAGCCAGCGTTCGGAACTCGTGCACGCCAAGGATGTTATCGACGAACGCCGCCGTTTCACCGAGGCCGTTCTGTCGGGCGTGACAGTGGGAGTGATCGGTGTGGAACGGGATGGTACCGTGACGATGGTCAATCCGTCGGCCGAGCGTATTCTCGACGTTGAATCGCGGCTCGTCGTAGGCCGGCATCTCCATGAGACGTTTCCGCTCATCGGCAGAATCTATCGCGCCGCGTCGCTTTCGTCGCGGCCAGAGTATCAAGAGGAAGTCAAACTGCGCATCCGCGACCGAGAAAGGACCCTGGCGATCCGGATCACGTCCTCGGAAGCAGCGGAGGGCGCCCAGTCGAGCGTGGTGACGATTGATGACATCACCGACCTTGTCGAGGCGCAGCGCTCTTCAGCCTGGGCGGACGTCGCGCGTCGCATCGCCCATGAGATCAAGAATCCGCTGACCCCCATTCAGCTTTCCGCCGAGCGCATCCGGCGCCGTTACGGCAAACGCGTCGAGGATGATCGGGAAGTCTTCGATCGGTGCATAGAAACGATCGTGCGACAGGTCTCCGACATCGGCCGCATGGTGGACGAATTCTCCACCTTCGCCCGAATGCCGAAGCCGAAGATGGAAGCCAAAGACCTCCGCGAAGCGCTGCGCGAGGCGGTCTTCATGCGCGAAATGGGCGACCACGGAATCGCCTTCGAGGCCGATATTCCGGATCAGCCGATGCTCGGTTCCTACGACATCCGGTTGCTGTCACAAGCGTTTGGAAACCTGGTGAAGAACGCGGTCGAGGCGCTCGAAGCAACCGAGGATGTCGAGGGTCGCATCGTGATCCGTGCGGAGCCGGGCTGGAACCGTCACATCGTCGAAATCATCGACAACGGTCGCGGATTTCCACGCGAGGATCGAGATCGTCTGCTTGAGCCCTACATGACGACGCGCGAGAAGGGTACGGGGCTCGGCCTGGCGATCGTACGGAAGATCATCGAGGATCACGGCGGAACCATTGCCCTCGACGATGCCCCGGACCAGCCTCACGGTGCATTGGTACGTATCACCTTGCCGGCGATGGAGACTGCCGTCGAGCCGAACGAAGAAGAGACGGAAGAAAGGACAGGTGAGACCGATGGCATCGGACATCTTGATCGTCGATGACGAAGCCGACATCCGCGAACTGGTAGCGGGGATTCTCGAGGACGAGGGTCACGAAACGCGGACGGCGGGCGGCTCGGACGCGGCGCTTCAGTCGATTGCCGACCGGGTGCCGCGGCTGATCTTTCTCGATATCTGGCTGCAAGGCAGCCGGTTGGATGGCCTTGATCTGCTGGACGCGATCAAGGCCCAGCACCCCGAAGTCCCGGTCGTGATGATATCCGGGCACGGCAATATCGAGACGGCCGTTTCGGCGATCCGGCGGGGGGCCTATGATTACATCGAAAAGCCGTTCAAGGCCGATCGGCTGATCCTCATCGCCGAACGAGCCCTTGAGACGTCGAAGCTCAAACGGGAAGTTTCCGAACTGCGTCGCCGTTCGTCCGATTTCGCCGAGTTGATCGGCAAGTCGCACCCCATGAACCAGTTGCGGACGTTGATCGAGCGGGTCGGCCCCACCAACAGCCGGGTGATGATCCTGGGCGCCTCGGGCTCCGGCAAGGAAATGGTTGCGCGCGCCATCCATGCAGGCTCGAGTCGAGCGGACGGCCCGTTCGTCGCTCTCAATGCGGCCGCCATCACGCCTGATCGAATGGAGGTGGAACTCTTCGGAACGGAGACCCCGCCAGGGGTCGAGCGCAAGGTCGGCGCGCTTGAGGAGGCCCACGGCGGTGTCCTGTATCTCGACGAGGTCGGCGACATGCCGCGTGAGACACAGAACAAGATCCTGCGAGTCCTCACCGAACAGACGTTCGAGCGCGTCGGCGGCTCCAAGCGGGTGAAAGTCGACGTGCGGATCATTTCGTCGACCGCGCAGAATCTCGAATCGATGATCGCCGATGGGGTATTCCGTGAGGATCTCTATCATCGGCTTGCCGTCGTCCCGATCGTCGTGCCGCCGCTCGCCGACCGACGCCAGGACATTCCGCTGCTGATCGAGGCGTTCATGACGCAGATCAGGGACCAGACCGGCATCAAGCCGAAGGCCATCAGCCCCGAGGCGATGGCGGTGCTGCAGTCCAGCGATTGGCCCGGAAACGTCCGGCAGTTGCGCAACAACGTCGAACGTCTGATGATCCTGTCGCGTGACGGCGATGCGGAAACCGCGATTTCGGCCGATATGTTGCCGCGCGAGGTGGGCGAAATGTTGCCGCGCACGCCGAGTCAGTCGGACGGACAGATCCTGGCCCTCCCGCTGCGCGACGCGCGTGAAGTGTTCGAGAAGGAGTATCTCGTCGCGCAGATCAATCGTTTCGGCGGCAATATCTCCCGCACGGCCGAGTTTGTCGGAATGGAGCGGTCGGCCTTGCACCGCAAGTTGAAGTCGCTTGGCATCTGAGGGCGCGGCATCGGACGGGGGAAGGCGGCGGGTTGGTCCCTACAGGCTGATAGGCGAGATCGCGACGCTGCGGACCTTGGACCCTTTGCGCAAAGCCTCTCAAGCCGATATGGACGCCGGTGGTGAACGGCTTGCTGGTCGGCAAAAGAGGCTCATTCCATGAGAGTGGTGATTTGTGGCGCGGGTCAGGTCGGCTACGGCATCGCCGAGCGCCTGGCATCCGAACGCAATGACGTGTCGGTGATCGACACGTCACGGTCGCTTATCCAGGCGATCCGGGATAATCTTGATGCCCGCGGCTTCGTCGGCCACGGAGCGCATCCCGACGTCTTGGCCGAGGCCGGCGCCGAGCAGGCGGACATGATCATCGCGGTGACGCTTCATGATGAGGTAAATATGGTGGCCTGTCAGGTCGCCCACTCGCTGTTCAATGTTCCCACCAAGATCGCGCGCATCCGGTCCCAGAGCTATTTGCGTTCGCATTGGCAGGATCTGTTCTCGACCGACAACATGCCCATTGACGTCATCATCTCGCCCGAGGTCGAGGTCGGCGAGATGGTGCTGCGGCGGATCGCCCTGCCTGGTGCGATGGATGCCGTGCGATTTGCCGACGATACGATCGCGATGGTTGCGATCGAATGCCGCGACGACTGCCCGGTGGTCGATACGCCTCTCGACCAGTTGACCGAGCTGTTTCCCGATTTGAAAGCCACGGTGGTCGGCATTTGGCGTGGGGAGCGGCTGTTCATTCCGACATCGAGCGACCAGATGGTGGCGGGCGACGTCGCCTATGTGGTCGCCGAGCGCTCCCATGTGCGCCGGACGCTTGGTCTATTCGGTCACGAGGAGCCGGAGGCTGGCCGGATAGTCATCGTCGGCGGCGGCAATATCGGGCTTTACGTCGCGCGGCAGATGGAAAGCCGCAACCTTGGCGCCAAGGTTCGTGTTATCGAGGCGGACCACGAGCGCGCGATCACCATCGCCGACACCTTGAAGCGGACCATCGTGTTGCATGGCAGCGGTCTTGATCAGGCGATTCTGAATGAGGCCGACATCAGACAGAGTGATCTTCTGGTGGCGCTGACCAATGATGACAAGGTCAATGTCCTCGCCAGTGTCATGGCAAAGCGGCTCGGATGCAGCGGCAATTTGACCTTGTTGAACAATCCCGACTACCAGAGTTTCACCCGAACGCTCGGTATCGATGCCTTTATCAATCCGCGTTCGGTTACAATTTCGCGGGTTCTCCAGCATGTGCGGCGCGGACGAATTCGGGCGGTTCACTCGATTCAGAACGGCGTTGCGGAGGTGATCGAGGCCGAGGCGCTGGAGACCTCGCCGCTGGTCGGCAAGCCGTTGCGCGAACTGGATTTGCCGGAGAACTTGCGGATCGGCGCGATCTATCGCAATGGCGAGTTTGTCCGACCCAGTGGGCAAACCAAGATCAAGGCGAAGGACCGTGTCGTGATCTTCGCGACGGCCAGCGCCGTCCGCCATGTCGAGCAGCTGTTCCGCGTGAGTTTGGAGTTTTTTTGATCCAGTCGCTCCGCAGCGGTGGGTTCATCAGCCAGGCGGTCGAGTTTTTGTTACGGTCGAGGTTGCGAGGCGAAGCACCGACACCGTAAGCGCTTGGTAGAGACCGAGCGAAACGCACGGATCGAAAGCCGCAAGGCGATCGTTGCCGCTGCCAATAAGAATAGGAAAAGGACTAGGTTTAATGCCTGAACGCACCCAGAATCTGCAGGATCTCTTTCTCAATACGGTCCGCAAGCAAAAGATTTCGCTGACGATCTTCCTGGTCAACGGCGTGAAATTGACCGGCGTGGTGACGTCTTTCGACAATTTCTGCGTGCTGCTCCGGCGCGACGGGCATTCGCAGCTGGTCTACAAGCACGCGATCTCGACGATCATGCCCTCGCAGCCGGTCAACATGTATGACGGCGACGAAGACGGGAAGGCGTGATTGGCCGAACGTAAGGAATCCAGGCCAAAGGGCCCGATCGAGCACGGCAGTGTGATCACGCGCGCGGCGGTCCTCGTTCCGGTCTTCAAGCAGTTTCAATCGCGAGACGAGGCAAGCCAGGGCGGCTCCGAGCTTGTGCGCCGGAGCGACGACGCGCGCTTGGAGGAGGCGATGGGCCTGGCCGCCGCAATCGGCCTCGATATCGTGGCCAGCGGCATCGTCAGCGGCGTTCGGCCGCGCCCTGCGACGCTGATCGGCGCCGGCAAGGTCGACGAACTGAAGGGCCTCGTGGCGAGCGAGGAGATCGGGCTCGTCGTCTTCGACCACCCACTGACGCCAGTCCAGCAGCGCAATCTCGAAAAGGAGCTCGACGCCAAGGTCCTCGACCGGACCGGGCTCATCCTCGAGATATTCGGCCAACGCGCCCGAACGAAGGAGGGTCGGCTTCAGGTCGAACTGGCGCATCTGAACTATCAACGCGGCCGGCTTGTACGCAGTTGGACTCATCTCGAGCGACAGCGCGGCGGTGCCGGATTTCTGGGCGGACCCGGTGAAACGCAGATCGAATCCGATCGCCGCCAGCTGCAGGAGCGCATCAAGCGGCTGGAAAAGGATCTGGAGTCGGTGCGGCGCACACGCCAGTTGCACCGCACCAAGCGCAAGAAAGCCCCACACCCGGTGGTGGCGCTGGTCGGTTATACGAACGCGGGAAAATCGACGCTTTTCAACCGCTTGACCGGCGCGGACGTCTTCGCCAAAGACCTGCTGTTCGCAACGCTCGATCCGACTCTACGCCGTGCCACGCTTCCCCACGGCACCGACGTCATATTCTCCGATACCGTGGGCTTCGTCTCCGACCTGCCGACCCATCTCGTCGCCGCCTTCCGTGCAACCTTGGAAGAGGTGATCGAAGCCGAGATCGTCCTGCATGTACGCGACATGGCCGATCCCGATAGCTTGGCGCAGGCCGAGGACGTTGGGAAAATCTTGCGTGACCTCGACATCGACGC
>NZ_JALHBS010000056.1 GCF_024195285.1 Aurantimonas marianensis | reverse complement strand
ATCATGTCGTCGAGGTCTGGAACAAGATCGATCTGCTGGAAGAGTCCGTCCGTCATCATTTGACGACAGTCCGCCAAGGACAGCAAGCGCCTCAGGCCGCCCATCTGGTATCCGCGATCACCGGCGAAGGCGTGCCCGAGCTTCTCGCGGACATCGAACAGCGCATCGCCGGCCGTCTCCGCGAAGTGAGAATCGAGATCGCACCGGACGGGATGGGTGTCCTGCCGTGGATCTACAAGAATTCATCGGTGATCGGCAGAGACGACAGGGATAACGGCTCAGTGGCGCTTAGCGTGGAGATCACCGTTCAGGCTCAGACGGAACTACGGCGGCTAAGCG
This sequence comes from Aurantimonas marianensis, assembly GCF_024195285.1. GTDB lineage: Bacteria > Pseudomonadota > Alphaproteobacteria > Rhizobiales > Rhizobiaceae > Aurantimonas > Aurantimonas marianensis. The sequence continues at coordinate 4,923 of NZ_JALHBS010000056.1, read as the reverse complement.
AGCAGTTGTCCGGCATAGAATTAAAATAAGCGGGGTAATTAATCGTCGATGGAACGTTGATCGGTTATCCATCAGGTCGGCGGCCTGACCGGTCGAGCCGCTGTTGGGCGATGGCGCGGGACGTCTCTATCGAACGGGCGGGGTATCATCCCGGCCTTTCCGATGTCCGCACAGGAGTAGACGGCCCCGGGGCCGACCGGAGCGGTTGGTGTCAAGCGCCGGTGCCGATCAGCATGAAGGCGGGAATGTCGTCGCCAAAGCCGACTGGAGCGTTGCCGTCGTCGGTTCGCGTGCGACTGGCCGGCTGCGCCGACCGTGAGCGCGGAGCAGCCGGTCTGGCTCGCTCTCCGGTCGCACCGGACCGCTTGCGGCTTGTCCGGCTGCGTGCGGGTGCCTCGGATGCGGCGCTCTCCTGGGCGAGGGCATCCACCGGGACATCCAATTCTCCAGCTTCGGCACGTACGATCGCCGGTTCTTCGGCCGACTCGGTCTCAGGCGCGGAGGATAGCTTCTCGCTATTTCCGCGACGGCGCGTACCGGCCCCACGACGACCTGCGCGACGGTCCGGCTTTTCTTCCGCCGGGGCGTCGGCCAGCGTCGCAACCGTTTCGCCATGCCAGGCGATCTCGCCGCCGATCAGTTTTTCGATTGCGTCGAGATACTTCTTGTCGGACTTGGCAACGAGGGTGAAGGCCTTGCCGGACCTTCCGGCACGACCGGTCCGGCCGATGCGATGCACATAGTCTTCGGCGTGAATTGGAACGTCGAAGTTGAAAATATGGCTGACCGCCGGAATATCGAGACCGCGGGCCGCGACATCGGAGGCAACCAAGAGCTGAATCTGGTTGTCGCGGAAGCTCTGGAGCATCGCGGTTCGCGAGCGTTGGTCCATGTCGCCGTGCAACGCACCCGCCGAAAAACCATGCTTCTCGAGAGAGCGGAACAGCGTGGCAACGTCGCGCTTGCGGTTGCAGAAGATAATCGCGTTGGTCAGGTCGTCCTGCTCGCGAATGATCGTGCGCAACGTCTCTCGCTTCTCGAAGTCATCCTTCTTCGAAGCGATCAGCCTTTGGGTGACGGTAAGGGCGGCGGACGCCGGCTTCGCCACCTCGACGCGTACCGGGTTCTGCAAAAACTGCTCGGTAAGCCGGGTAATTTCAGGCGGCATCGTCGCCGAGAAGAACAGCGTCTGCCGCGTGATCGGCAAGAGCTTGCAGATCCGCTCGATGTCGGGAATGAAACCCATGTCGAGCATGCGATCCGCCTCGTCGATGACGAGGACTTCGACAGCGGTCATCAACAGCTTGCCGCGCTCGAAATGATCGAGCAGGCGACCCGGCGTCGCGATGAGAACGTCGACGCCCCGGTCGATCTTCTTGTTCTGATCGCCGAACGAGACACCGCCGATCAGCAAGGCGATATTGATCTTCTGGTCGAGGCCGTATTTGACGAAGGATTCCTCGACCTGCGCCGCGAGTTCGCGGGTCGGCTCGATGATCAGAGTGCGGGGCATCCGTGCCCGTGCGCGACCCTTTTCGAGCCGTGTCAACATCGGCAGCACGAAGGAAGCCGTCTTGCCAGTACCCGTCTGCGCGATGCCGAGCACATCCCGGCCTTCGATCGCGTGAGGGATGGCCTGTTCCTGGATCGGCGTCGGTTCACTGTATCCAGCTGCCTCGACGGCGGCCAGGACCTTGGCGCTCAGGCCGAGTTCGGAAAAGAGTTTCAAGCTAGCGGTTCTCTTGAATAGTTGAATTGGGGGGTCGATAGCGTTTGAAAGCCCAGTCGACAGGGCGATAGGGTGACGCTCGTCGCGAGTCAACCGCAGCGCCGCATATGGGGCGATTTCCGGCGATTTACAGGGTACAAAAGATGAATCTGACACAGATTGTGATGATTCCGGGTCTGTTATGTACCGACGATCTCTATCGGGACCAGATCGCGTCCATCCCATCGGACGGCGTCCTTGTTGCCGACACGACGTCCGATCCGACCATCACGGCGATGGCCGAGCGTCTGGTCGAAGTCGCGCCAGATCGGTTCTTCCTCTGCGGCTTGTCGATGGGCGGCTATGTGGCCCTTGAAGTCCTGCGGATCGCACCCGAGCGCGTCACCGCCCTCGTTCTGATGGCGACCAGCGCCAAGGCAGACACCGCGGAGCAGACGGCCATGCGCCGGCGCTTGGTCAAATTGGCTCACGAAAAGGGTATCGCGGCCGTCGCCGAAATCCTTTCCGACCAACTGCTCGGCCCCAGCGGCCGCACCGACCGGCGGCTTCGCCAGCGTATCGCCGCAATGGCCGAAGCGATCGGAGCCGACGTTTTCTGGCGTCAGCAGGAGGCCATCATCGGACGACGGGATCAGACCTCGCTAGTGCCGCATATCAGGGTCCCGACGACGCTTTTGGCCGGGACCGAAGATCAGATCATTTCGCCGGACCGATCTCGCGAAATGGCCGCCGTTATGCCGGCCGGCACGCTTGATCTCCTCGACGGCGTCGGTCACATGGTGACGATGGAAGCGCCCGACGCCGCGAGTGCGGTGATCCGGCGGCATCTTCAAAGGGATGCCTCGGTCGCGTCTGATCAGTTGGTCGCGGGACCGAAGCTGTAAGGTTCCCCCGGAAAGAAATGCAGCTCGTAGGTCTCGGCAATTTCCCCATCGGAGGGCAGGATGTCGAAGAACAGCGTCAGGCTGTTCGGCTGCTCTTCGCTCGGCTCGTCGGCGCGGTAGCCGACGACAGTGCCGTCGATCTGATTGATCTCCGCTACCTCCGTCGTCGCGCGCACACTCAGGTCGCTTCCCGCACCCTCGAGTTGCTGCACGAAGAAATGAAAGGCGGAGTCGTCTGTCTGCGACTGCACCATTACCGTCCGCCAGACGCCCTCAACCGTACCATCCGACCATGGTCCGACGATCTGCACGTCCTGAACCTGAGGCGACAGGCCTTCGGCGGCCGCCTTTGCCTTCGCGGCGAGCGCGGGGTCGGCGGGGGTCGTCCGCGCCGTCTGGGCCTCAGCGGGTTGCGCGGCGTCGGGTGTCGCAGGGGCTTCTGCCGGTTGCGCGGCGTCAGGAGTGGAAATAGGGCCTCCGGCGTCCGCCTGGGCAAGGGCGGCCGTATGGCTTAAGGCGATGACGACGAATGCGGTTCCGGCAAGCCAGTGCCTGAGATGGGGCATGGAAAATCCTCCGATTGGGCGATCGACGGCATTTCAACGCTATCGGATCAGATGTCCAGTTCTTCGACGAAGGCGGCGCGATCCTGAATGAAGCGGAAGCGGGCTTCCGGCTTGTTTCCCATCAGCGCGTCGACCGCGATCGACGTACCCGATTCGGGAGCTTCGTCCATAACGACCCTGAGCAAGGTGCGCTTTTTCGGGTCCATGGTCGTTTCCTTGAGCTGCGACGGCAGCATCTCACCAAGGCCCTTAAAGCGCGAGACCGCGACCTTGCCGCGGCCGTTGAACTCCTTCTCGATCAACCGCTCGCGATCCTGGTCGTCGCGAGCGTAGAAGGATTTCCCCCCTTGCGTCAGCTTGTAAAGCGGCGGCACCGCCAGAAACAGGTGACCTCCGCGAATGAGCTCCGGCATTTCCTGGTAGAAAAAGGTGATGAGCAGAGACGCGATATGGGCGCCGTCGACGTCGGCGTCGGTCATGATGATCACGCGTTCGTAGCGCAGATCCTCGTCACGGTATTTCGAACGGGTGCCGCAGCCCAAGGCCTGTATCAGATCGGCGAGCTGTTGATTGGCACCGAGCTTTTCGCGGCCGGCGCTCGCAACATTGAGAATCTTGCCGCGAAGCGGCAGGATCGCCTGCAGACGGCGATCGCGTGCCTGCTTGGCCGAACCGCCGGCTGAATCTCCCTCGACGATGAAAATCTCGGCCCCGGCAGCGCCGTTTTGCGAGCAGTCGGCGAGCTTGCCCGGCAGCCGCAGCTTGCGAGTCGCGCTCTTGCGGCTGACCTCCTTCTCCTGGCGGCGGCGTAGCCGCTCGTCGGCGCGCTCGACCACCCAGTCGATCAGCCGCGCCGCGTCCTGCGGCGAGGAGGCAAGCCAGATGTCGAAGGAATCGCGCATCGATTGTTCGACGATCCGCTGCGCCTCGGCGGTGGCCAGCCGGTCCTTGGTCTGGCCAACGAATTCCGGTTCCCGGATGAAGATCGACAGCATGGCCGAGGCCGTCAGCATCAGATCATCGCCGGTGATGATCGCAGCCCGCTTGTTGCCGGAAACCTCGGCAAAGGCCTTGAGGCCGCGCAGCAGCACCGAGCGCAGGCCCGCTTCGTGGGTGCCACCTTCGGGGGTTGGGATGGTGTTGCAATAGGAGCGGATGAAACCGTCTTCCGGCGTCCAGCTGACCGCCCATTCGACGGCCCCGTGGCCCGAGACTTTCTCGGTCCGGCCGGCGAAGATCTGGGCGGTGACGCGATGCTCCTTGCCGAGCGTGACGTCGAGATAATCCTTCAGCCCGCCGGGGAAGTGGAATGTCTCGCGGGCCGGGATGTCGCCGCCGGGCACCAGCAGGCTCTGATCGCAGGACCAGCGAATCTCGACGCCGCCGAAGAGGTAGGCTTTCGAGCGAGCCATGGCGAACAGCCGTTCGGGACGGAACCTGGCCCCGGCGCCGAAAATCTGCGGATCCGGCTTGAACCGAACCCGCGTGCCACGGCGATTGTGAACCTCGCCGACTTCTAGCGTCTCCGACAGGGCGTTGACGACGGACACGCCGACGCCGTGCAGGCCGCCGGAGGTCTCATAGACCTTCGAATCGAATTTTCCGCCGGCGTGCAGCGTCGTCATGATGACTTCGAGCGCCGACTTGCTCTTGTATTTGGGATGGGGGTCGACCGGAATTCCACGACCGTTGTCCGCAACGGACAAGGTGCCGTCAGCCTCAAGCGCGACCTCGATGAAATTGG
>NZ_JALHBS010000055.1 GCF_024195285.1 Aurantimonas marianensis | reverse complement strand
CCTCGGCAAAGAGGTGATGCAGCGCCTTTTCGTCGGTGCCGCCGATATACATGCCCGGGCGGCGGCGAACCGGCTCCAGGCCTTCCAGAACCTCGATGTCGGCCGCCGTGTAGTCGGCTTGCTGCGCTGAATTTTGCGACGGCGAAGGCTCATCAGCCGGCTTGGACGGTTTTGTCCGACGCGCCGCACTGCCCGAAAAAAGGTCGTCGCTCATCGCGGACCCGTCTGCGAAACGTGCGGGACAAACTCGTGTTGCAATGGTTTCTCGCGCCCATCAACCATGGGCTCTGCCTATACTTTCACTAAATGTTCTTCAAGAGTCATGTGCCGTTTCCCGGCGCATAACGCCTCCGCGGCGGATTTATCCACGGGTTCCGCACGGCCGTGCGATCGCATGAACTGGACTTTGTCCCTTTGGGGCGTGATTTCGCTCAAACGTAGTTCCACAGATGCCAGGGCGGAGGGCGTGACCCTGTTGCGGCAATCTTCACCGTCTGCCTTACTTCGATCGGCGGAATGCCGCGGTTTCGGGACGGCCGGTGCAGTCGAAACCGAGTTGATTACGGTCCCTCAAGCGCCAAGAGATCCCGACGAATTCCCGAAGGCGATCAACGCAAGTTGCGTTCGATCGTTTCGCGCGACTGCGTTGCCGCGAACTCGATCGCAAACCCCTCTTCGAGGTGGCGGACGACACGCCCTTGCGTCGTGCCCAGCGTGATCCGCGAACCAATGGCGGGTCGAATTCGACTCGTCACGGCGGCGCCGGAAAGCGACAGATCGATGATCCGAGCCTGGTAGCGTCGGCCGTCTTCGAGGACCAGGTCGATCAAGGGATTTTCCGGCTCCACGCGCTCATGGCGCCGATCTTCCGGTAGGTCGAGTTCATGACGGTTCGCTAGCCAGGTCAGTTGGGCTGCCAGCTTTTCGCGTTTGCGTTCGCTGCTCTTGAGCGAGAGCACGAAACCACCGTCGGAAACGCGAACCACCGTGCCCTCCAATCGACCGATATGATCTATGTAGACGATGATCCGTTCGCCGTCCCAGGGCCGGACGGCCGTGGTGATCGCGACATCGCCGGGGGACATGTTTTCGGCGCGACATGGATATTCGGTTCGGTCTTCGCGCATGAACCGCCCGAGGAGATTGACGTCGACACGATTGAAGCGGCGCCGCTCCTCCGATCCCAATTGCCGTGCCTCAGCTTGCATATTCTCTCAGCCGTCAATTCCCCACGGTCGCTGGCAACCGTGCTTACCGGGATTTTTTACAGCTTGAAGCTTAACGATCTGTGCAGGAATCTCCGTCCTGCGACGCGGCGGAGCCGTGTTAACTCTCGCATGAAGATCTGTTTGCCGAATTGCGCTGGAAAACTTACGAATGATGCAGGACGGATTCGATCCTGTTTGGCAGCATCCACTGTGCGCGTCCTGGTTTTCCGGTTCAGGTGCACGCAAGACCTTCAGCCGCCCCATGACATGGGGCGGTTTTTTGTTGTGTCACTTGGCGATCCGCGCCCCATGTTCGGCGAACCGATGCGTCGCCCTCGCGGTTGTCGGCCGGCACCACACAAAGACCGAAACGAAGACGGAGCGCGACGCGTGACCCCGCACCAATCCAGTCGAACAGATGACGAGACCACTGATCGAGGGCGGTACCCTCCGGCTTTCAACGTGCCGGGGATCATTCTGATCCTTATCGCGATTTTCGCGGTCATCCATGCGATCCGGGTCTTCGTGCTGGGCCCCGTGGCTGCGTCCGATGTGCTGCTCGACTTCGCATTCATTCCCGGTTGCTACGGTGATGTCGATGAAATTTGTGGGTTTCGTTCCCCCGGCGCCGACCTCTGGACGCCAATCTCCTATGCGTTTCTACATGGGGATTGGACGCATCTGGGGGTCAACGCCGTGTGGCTCCTGGCTTTCGGGACGCCGGTCGCGCGGCGCCTCGGGACCGCTCGTTTCGTCGGCTTCTCGTGCGCTGGCGCGGTGGTCGGTGCGGCGGCCTTCTCGGCCTTGAACCCGACGCTGGTCGCGCCGGTCATCGGGGCCTCGGGGATTGTGTCCGCTTTGATGGGAGGGGCCTGCTGCTTCGCCTTCGGCGGGCGGGGGCGGACACGGTTCAATCCGGCGCGGGCCGACCTGCCGGTCGTGTCGATTGCCGATGCGTTGGGCAACAGGACCGTCCTGGTCTTCATCGCGGTCTTTTTCGCGACCAACCTGCTGATCGGCAGCGGAGTCGGCGGTGCGTTCGGCGGCGGCTCAATCGCCTGGGAAGCCCATCTCGGCGGGTTCGCGTTCGGATTTCTGGCATTTCGTCTGTTCGATCCCCTGTCGCGCATCCGCACGCCCTGACACGCGCGCCTTGCCTCTTGCGGTTCGTGCCAGTCTGGCTCACCCTTCCGGATGTCCACGAAGACGAAGGGGAGACTGAAGACATGTCCGTGCGCCAAATACTGGAAGAGAAGGGCCGGGAGGTCGTGACACTCCGACCTGAGGCGACCTTGGAAGAGGCTATCCAAATTCTCGCGGGCAGAAAGATCGGCGCCATCGTCCTCGTCGATGCTCAGGGGGCGGTCGCCGGTATCGTATCGGAACGCGATATCGTTCGTGTTCTTGGAACGTCCGGCGTCGCCAGCATTTCTCAAAGCGTGCGCGACGTCATGACGATGGCGGTGACCACATGTACGGAATCGACCTCGATCAACGAGGCGATGGAATTGATGACCCACGGTCGTTTCCGCCACTTGCCTGTCTGCGAGGAGGATAAGCTGGTCGGGATTATCTCGATCGGTGACGTCGTCAAACGCCGAATCGAGGAGGTGGAACGCGAGGCGAACGAGATGCGCGAGTATATCGCGGCCGGCTGAACCAGAGCGAGAGCAGGCGGTCGAGACGAAAGCTCTTGGACCCCGACGCAGCGGGCGACGCAAGTCGATCGTCGACTAGCGGGCGCTTGATTTGACAGCGGCATCGGTCATTCGTTCGATCTCGCCGATCCGCGTTTTCGTCGCCTCGTAGCCGAGCGCGATGGCCTCCTCGGCCCGGAAGAACTCCGAAAGGCCGATGTCGCGCACGCGCGGCTGAAGTGAAAGATCGGGTGGATCGCCGGCGAGGCGGGCGCGCGAAATGCGGTCCTGGATGATGTTGAACGCATCGACCATGGAACGTGCGATGCTGAGTTTCTCTCTCCGCGGAGAGGCATCCTCCAACCTTGGCGTCACGATATCCGTCAGCCCTAGTCCCGGCGAAGAGGCGTGTTCGTCGTCGGCGCGTTCATCCGCGACGGCCCGCATGCGAAGGACCGCCGCACGGCCGAACAGGTCGTAGTGCAGGTTCACGGCGACGACGAATTTTTCCTCGTTGACGCGGCACACATTCACCGGAACCGGGTTGACGAGAGCTCCGTCGAGCAGCTGCCGGTTGCCGCAGGAGACCGGCTCGAACACACCTGGGAGCGCATAGGACGCCCGCATCGCCAGGATCAGGGAGCCGGAATCGATCCACACCTCGGGCCCATTGTGCGCCTCGGTGGCGACGCAGACGAGGCGACGGTCCAGATCCTCGATCTTGATCCCTTCCAGCGATTCCGACAGGCGACGACTGAGCCGCATCCCACCGATCAGCCCACCGCCGCCGAAACGCAGATCGAGAAACCGCATCATTCCCCGTCGCGTCAGCGACAGGGCAAAGGTTTCCAGATCATCGAGTTTTCCAGCCAGGTAACAGCCGCCCACGAGGGCGCCGATCGACGTACCGGCGATCATCGAAATGCGAATGCCGTATTCGTCCAGTGCTCTGAGTACGCCGATATGCGCCCAGCCGCGAGCCGCACCGCCTCCAAGGGCCAACGCGATGCCAGGCGGGGGCCGCGTCGCGGTCTCTTGCGGCGCGTAGCTGGCGGGGGGAGGTTCGGCCCCCCAACCGAAGACCCGATCTAGCATCTTGCGTCGTCCCGGTTGTTCTCCGTCTGTCTAGGTAATGCTAAGGCGAAGGTCTGATCATCCGATTAAGAAGCGGCGCGGCCATCGACCGCGTCCTGATCCATAAGGCTATGCCCATCCTGCGCCACGACACGATAGAAGCAGGTCGCTCGGCTGGTATGGCACGTGTCTTCCGGCTTGGCCACGGCGACTTTCAACCAGATGGCGTCCTGGTCGCAATCGACGCGGACTTCCCGCACGCTCTGCAGGGCGCCCGACGTTTCACCCTTTTTCCAGAGCGCGTTGCGCGAACGCGACCAGAAATGCGCCACACGTGTCGAAAGGGTCGCTTCAAGCGCCTGATCATTCATATGAGCGACCATCAGGAGTTCGCCGGAGGCATGATCGGTGACAACGGCGGTCACGAGGCCGGCATCATCGAACCGTGGCCGAAGCCGTCTTCCTTCCTCCTGTTCACTCGCGTCGGCTGAAGGGCGATCAAACACCGGCTGGTCCGACATCGCCATCCTCAAACCCGGTGACCGGTCAGCGAGAAGAACCGCCCCTTCAACTCGGCATCCTCGGCAAAGGCGCCCTGGAACGACGTCGTGACGGTCAGCGAGCCTTTGGACCGAATGCCGCGCATCGACATGCACATATGTTCAGCTTCGATCATTACCGCGATTCCTTTGGGCCGAAGCATGCCGGCGATAGCCGTAGCAATCTGGGCGGTCATCGATTCCTGCGTCTGCAGGCGGCGGCCGTAGATATCGACGAGGCGGGCAATTTTCGACAGGCCGAGAACGCGGCTGTCCGGAACATAGGCAACATGCGCCTTGCCAATGATCGGCACCATGTGGTGCTCGCAGTGCGAATGAAAGTCCACATCACGTACCAGCACCATGTCGTCGTAGCCGGAAATTTCCTCGAAGGTCCGCCCCAGGACGTCGCCGGCTTCCTGTCGGTAGCCTCCGAACAACTCCTCGTAGGCTTTCACGACTCGGGCCGGCGTTTCGCGCAACCCCTCGCGGGTCGGATCTTCGCCGACCCAGCGCAGCAATGTCTCTACCGCCGCCTCGGCTTCAGCCCGACTCGGCCGCTCGTCGCGCCTTTCGTCGGAAATGTCGGGAAATTTCTTGACGACAGCGTCCATGTTGTTTCGCTCCGTGCCAGTCGGAATTCGTGCGGCAATCCACAGGGAATGTTGGTCGGGAGCCTGCGCCGGAGCGTCATCACGGCTCGAATTCGATATCCTGTCCACACCTATCCCATTTCCGGCGCCATCAGATCACGACGACGCGACCGAGGACGGCGACTTTCGAACCAGCGCCCAAGCAACTATATAGTTTCGGAAAAAGCGAAATGACAGGGCAAACCAGCGAAGCTTACGGATGGTGTTGCAGTGATCGACGACGTTTACAATGCCCGCATTCTCGAGCTGGCCGGCAACATTCCGCGGATCGGGCGCCTCGAAAGCGCGGGTGCGAGCGCGACGGCGCACTCCAAGCTTTGCGGATCGACAGTGACGGTCGATCTGACGCTCGCCGACGGCGTCGTGTCGGATTTCGCCCATGAGGTGAAGGCCTGCGCGCTCGGGCAGGCGTCGTCGTCGGTGATGGCCAGCCATATCGTCGGGGCTACACCTGACGAATTGCGTGAGGTCCGCGAGACGATGCGCCGGATGTTGAAGGAAAACGGAGCGCCGCCGTCAGGCCGCTTCGAGGATTTGAAGTATCTGGAGCCGGTCCGCGACTACAAGGCCCGGCATGCCTCCACCATGCTGACGTTCGACGCGGTTGTCGACGCGCTCGATCAGATCGCCCGCAAGGACGAGAGCGCGGCGGCATGACGGTCGAACGAGACGGTGGATCCGCCGGTTCGACGCGCTGATCCGGTCATGTGCGAGCCTCCATTAAAAGCCGATCACGCCGCGACCGAGGTCCCGCCCGACCGCCATCGGCCCTTGAGCCGCAATTACGACGGATCATGGCGCCGGACACCGGGCCGCCTCGTCGGCCTAGCCCTCGTCCGCTTCTACCAGATCGTCTTTTCGCCGTTCGTGGGGGGGCATTGCCGGCACATTCCGACCTGCTCGGAATACGCCTATGAGGCGGTTGCCAGGCACGGGCTGCTTCGAGGCGGGTTCATGAGCGCGCGGCGCGTTGCCCGCTGCGGCCCGTTCGGAACCGCCGGCCTTGACCCGGTGCCGACGGACGGGGCGGACGAGACGAAATAGGCTTCATCGTCGCGAACAAAGGCTGGGACGAAACCGCAGACGCGTGTGGCGGGACTTTCGGGCTGGTTCAGAAGTCTCGGGGGATCCTCAGCACCTGGCCGGGAAAGATCAGGTTCGGATCGGTCACGACATGCTGGTTGGCCGCCTGGATCACGGGGTATTTCGAGGTATCCTCGTAATACCGGTTCGCGAGGGCCGAGAGTGTTTCGCCGCTCACCACCGTGTGTTCCCAATATCCAACATATCCCGGAAGTATCTTCGGTCCGTAGAGAACCGGCACGGTCACGGTTGGAGGGTTGGGGCCGCCGGCGCTGTCGTCGGTAACGGTCACGAAGAGCCGGCTCAGGGTGAACGCGGCATCGGGCGGGATGTCGACGGCCTCCTGGAACTGGCGGATGGAAAGCGAACCAGCATTGGCGGCGGCCGTCACCTCGTCATGCCCTTCGCTGATCCGGATAGTTAGGTGCCCCTCGAATCCGACCGCGTTGCCCGCGATCATTATCGGGTTTCCGACAAGGTCGAACGGCTTGGGTTGCAGAATTTCGATGTTCATGGTCGCGGCTCCCTTGCACAGGTACACGCACCTTGAATATATCCGCCGCGCGGGCGGAGAGCAATTCACGATCGTCTTGGGTCTCCTGGCCGCGCGCCGATAATCGGAACCACCCGCGTTCGTTGGCGGGACTGGATGAGAGAGATTTGCTCTATGGCTGACGCTGTTTCCCTGACATTTCCCGATGGTTCCGCGCGCGAATACGACGTGGCCACCCGCGGTATCGACGTCGCCGTCGGTATCTCCAAGTCGTTGGCCAAGAAGGCCGTCGCCTATGCGCTCGACGGTGAAGTGCGCGATCTGGCCGATCCGCTCGGGCGCGGCGGTGCGCTCGAGATCCTCACCCGCGATGATCCGCGCGCGCTCGAACTCATTCGGCACGATGCCGCCCATGTCATGGCCGAAGCGGTTCAGGAGCTATGGCCGGACACCCAGGTGACGATCGGTCCGGTGATCGAGAACGGCTTCTATTACGATTTCGCCCGCGATACGCCCTTCACCACCGATGACCTGACGACCATCGAGAAGAAGATGGCCGAGATTATCCGCCGCAATGCGCGCTTCACCAAGGAAGTCTGGCCGCGCGACAAGGCGCGTCAGGTGTTCGCCGACAAGGGGGAGACCTACAAGGTCGAACTGCTGGACGCGATCCCGGAGGATCAGGACGTCAAGATCTACAGCCAGGGCGACTGGTTCGATCTCTGCCGGGGACCGCACATGGCGTCGACCGGTCAGGTCGGCGACGCCTTCAAACTGATGAAGGTCGCGGGGGCCTATTGGCGTGGCGATTCGAACAATCCGATGCTGACCCGTATCTACGGGACCGCCTGGGCCAATCAGGAGCAGCTGAAGGCTTATCTCCATATGCTGGAGGAGGCAGAAAAGCGCGACCATCGTCGGCTCGGCCGGGAGATGGACCTGTTCCATTTCCAGGAGGAGGGGCCCGGCGTCGTCTTCTGGCACGCGCATGGCTGGCGGATGTTCCAGAACCTCGTCGCCTATATGCGCCGCCGGCTCGAAGACACCTACGATGAGGTCAACGCGCCGCAGATCCTCGACAAGGCGCTTTGGGAAACCTCGGGCCATTGGGGCTGGTACAAGGAGCACATGTTCGTCACGGAAACCGAGGACGAACGCGTCTTCGCGATCAAGCCGATGAATTGTCCCGGCCATGTGCAGATCTTCAAGCACGGTCTGAAAAGCTACCGAGACCTGCCGATCCGCTACGCGGAATTTGGCAACGTGCATCGCTACGAGCCGTCCGGCGCGCTGCATGGGCTGATGCGCGTGCGCGGCTTTACTCAGGACGACGCCCACGTCTTTTGCACCGAGGACCAGCTCGAGGCCGAATGCCTGCGGATCAACGATCTGATCCTGTCTACCTATGCCGATTTCGGCTTCGACGAGATCACGGTGAAACTGTCGACCCGGCCCGAAAAGCGCGTCGGCTCGGACGCCAACTGGGATCACGCCGAAAGGATCATGGCCGATGTGCTCGAGCGGATCGCGGCGCAATCGGGCGGCAAGATCAAGACCGCGGTCAATCCGGGCGAGGGGGCTTTCTACGGACCCAAATTCGAGTATGTGCTGCGCGACGCCATCGGCCGCGACTGGCAATGCGGCACCACACAGGTCGATTTCACCCTGCCTGAACGCTTTGGCGCGTTCTACATCGACAAGGATTCCGACAAGAAGACTCCGGTGATGATCCACCGCGCGATCTGCGGGTCGATGGAGCGCTTCCTCGGAATTCTGCTCGAGAACTATGCCGGCCACCTGCCGCTGTGGTTCGCCCCGCTGCAAGTGGTGGTGGCGACGATCACGTCGGAGGCCGATGGCTACGTCAATGAGGTTGCCGAAGCGCTCAGGCAGGCAGGCCTCAAAGTCGAAACCGACCTCAGAAACGAGAAGATCAACTACAAGGTCCGCGAGCACTCCGTCGCCAAGGTCCCGGTGATTCTCGTCTGCGGCAAGCGCGAAGCCGAGGAAGGCACGGTCAATTTGCGTCGGATCGGCTCGCGCGACCAAACGTCTATGGGCCTGGCGGATGCGGTCGCGGCCCTGAGCGAGGAAGCCGTCCCCCCGGATCTTCACAGGAAGGCTGACGCCGCCGCCTGATACTGTGTCTGCCTGGCGTCCCCTTACAAGGACGCCGGGGTTTCTGCGTATGGATCGTCTGCCGGGTATGACTCGATTACCGGCCGAACGGTGGGTGGCGCATCATTCGATGAAGGGCCGGCAGCCTCGGCGCTCGTAGGCCCCTCGCTATTCCGTATTGGCGCGTGGGACGATAAGGAAGGCTGGAAGCGGTCTGGAAGGGAAGGGGGCGCCGGTCGTAGCATCGCCCGATCCGGATTGCGATGGACAAGCTGCCGGCGATCGAAAGCGGGAGCAACTGGAAGCTGACCCCGCATTGACCGCCGCCTATGGGGGGCGCGTTCCGTGCTCGAAGCCATCAGGAGAGACTCATGAGAATAATCCGGAAGCTGGCAGTCGCCATCGCCCTGTTAACGGCGATCTCCGGGGGGGCTGCCGCCCAGGAATCGATCAAGGTCGGCGACATCAACCACTATAAGCGGATGGCAGCCTTCGCCGAACCCTATCGCAAGGGCATCGAACTGGCGCTCAAGGAGATCAACGCGGCGGGAGGGGTTCTCGGCAGGCCGCTGGAATTCATCTTCCGCGACGACCAGGGCAAGCCGGGCGAGGCCGTGAAGATCGCCGAGGAACTGATGACCCGCGAGGACACGGTGATGCTGACCGGGACGATCCTGTCCAATGTCGGCCTCGCCATCTCCTCGCTCGCGGCCGAGAAGGGCTATGTCTATCTCGCGGCCGAGCCGCTGGCGGACGCGCTGGTCTGGAGTTCGGGCAATCCCTACACGTTCCGACTGCGGACCTCGACCTTCGTCCAGGCCGCCATGCTGGCCGAACAGGCCGCCAAGACCGATGCGGTCCGCTATGCCACGATCGCGCCGAACTATGCCTACGGCACCGACGCGGTCGAGGCGTTTAAGACCAACCTCAAGCGGCTGAAGCCGGAGGTCGAATTCGTCACCGAACAATGGCCGGCGCTGTTCAAGATCGACGCCGGCGCCGAGGTTCAGGCGCTGGAGGCCGCCAAGCCCGATGCGATCTATAACGTCACCTTCGGGTCCGATCTTGCGAAATTCGTCCGCGAGGGCGGCACGCGTGGTTTGTTCGAGGGCCGCATGGTCTACGGGCTTTTGACCGGCGAGCCTGAGTATCTGGAACCGCTGGGCGATGAGGCGCCAGTCGGCTGGGTCGTGACCGGATATCCCTGGTATGCGATCAGCGAAGGGCCGGGCAAGACGTTTGTCGACGCCTATATCGCCGAAACGGGCGAAACTCCAAAGAACGGCAGCCTCGTCGGTTACATGACCGCCCAGAGCATCGCCGCGCTGATCGAAAAGGCAGGCTCCATCGAGACCGATGCCCTGCTCGAAGCGTTCGAAGGGCTGACGGTCGATACGCCCGACGGCGAAATCACCTATCGCGCTATCGACAATCAGTCGACGATGGGCGCCTTTATCGGCACTACCGCGATCGAGGACGGCAAGGGTGTCATGGTCGACTGGGCCTATGTCGATCCGACCCCCTACATGCCGAGCGATGACGAGATCAGAGCCATGCGCCCGGCCGACTGAAGGCCGGCGTCTTGATCGGCCCGCATCACTCGCGACAGAACGGACGCCATGGAACTTTTTGTGGCACAGCTCCTAACCGGGCTTGCGAACGCGGCGGCGCTGTTCCTGGTCGCCTCCGGGCTGTCGCTCATCTTCGGCGTGACGCGTATCGTCAATTTCGCCCACGGCTCGTTCTACATGCTGGGCGCGTATATCGGCCTTTCGCTGATGGATATCCTGCCGGGGCATGTCGGCTTCTGGGCGTCGATCGTCCTGGCGGGAATAGCCGTCGGTCTCGTCGGCGTGGTCGTCGAAATCCTGGTGCTTCGCCCGATCTACCGGGCGCCGGAACTGTTCCAACTGGTCGCTACCTTCGGGGTGATCCTCGTCATTCAGGATCTGGCCCTGATCGTCTGGGGGGCGGAAGACCGCCTTGGGCCGCGTGCGCCCGGGTTGAAATCGGTCGTGCGCATCATGGGCGAGCCGGTGCCACAATATGATTTAGCGCTGATCGCGATTACCCCCTTCGTGCTGTTCGGCTTGTGGTGGCTGATCAACCGGACACGCGTCGGTATCCTCATGC
The DNA here is from genome assembly GCF_024195285.1 of Aurantimonas marianensis. Taxonomy (GTDB): domain Bacteria; phylum Pseudomonadota; class Alphaproteobacteria; order Rhizobiales; family Rhizobiaceae; genus Aurantimonas; species Aurantimonas marianensis. The sequence continues at coordinate 21,008 of NZ_JALHBS010000055.1, read as the reverse complement.
GGGCCGCGACGCAGGATCGCGAGATGGTCGGCGCGCTCGGCGTCAACCAGGCCTGGCTGTTCACCGGCGTCTTCTTTCTCGGCTCGGCGCTGGCCGGGTTGGGTGGAGCGATCCAACTGCCCAAGGGCGGCGCCGACCGCTTGATGGATTTCAATATCCTTGCCGCCATCTTCGTGGTGGTGGTGATCGGCGGTATGGGATCGCTGCCCGGCGCGTTTTTGGCCGCAGTGCTCATTTCGGTTCTGAATGTTTTCGGCGTGTTGTACCTGCCGCAAAGCACGCTGGTGCTGATGTTCGTCGTGATGGCCGTCGTACTGATCGTGCGCCCCTACGGTCTCCTGGGACGCGAGGAGGTGGCTGGCGAGCAAGGGCAAGCGGGCGAGCCGGAACAGCCGATGCGCCCCGCCGGATTGCGGGGCCGGCTGTTCGTCGCAGCGCTTCTCGCGGCGCTCCTGATCCTGCCTGTATTTGGATCAAACTTCAGCCAGGTTCTGGTAACCGATATCCTTGTCGTCTGCCTGTTCGCCGCTTCGCTGCAATTCATGCTCAGCTGGGGCGGGCTGGTCAGCTTCGGTCACGCGGTGTTCTTCGGCGGCGGTGCCTATGCGGCGGCGCTCGTGGTCGTCTACGCCGATGCGCCGATGGAAATTGCCTTTGGGATGGCGCCGCTAGGCGCCGGGCTGTTGGCCATCGTCATCGGCTGGTTCTGCATCCGCCTCAGCGGGGTCTATTTCGCCATGCTGACGCTGGCCTTCAGCCAGTTGGTCTGGTCGCTGGTCTTTAAGTGGGGCGAGGTCACCGGTGGCGACGACGGGCTGGTCAACATCTGGCCGGCAGCGTGGCTCTCCGAGACCACGGCCTATTACTATTTTACGCTTCTGTTCGGCGTCGGCGGAATCATCTTCCTGCGCCATATCACCCATTCGCCCTTTGGCTACGCGTTGCGGGCCTCGCGCGACAGCGCGCGTCAGGCAGCGGCAACCGGCATTAACGTCAAGGCGGTGCAGTGGGCCGCCTTCGCGGTTGCCGGCGCCCTGGCGGGCCTTGCGGGCGGCCTGTTCGTCTTCTCCAAGGGGTCGATCTTTCCCAACGAATTGGAAATCGCCAAGAGCTTCGACGCCTTGATCTTCGTTTTCCTCGGCGGCGTCAAAACGCTTTCGGGCGGCGTCGTCGGTGCGGCCTCGCTGGAAGCGGTGAAGGACTGGCTGACCCGGCTCGAATACTGGCGGTTGATCCTCGGCCTGCTGATCATCGCCGTGGTGATCGTAGCGCCCGACGGCATCGTCGGAACGCTCCGCAAGCTGGGCGAGCGCCTCAGCCTGACCCGTGACAGGCAGGGCGTTTCGTGAGCCCGGTTCTGAAGGTCGAGCATCTCTCGAAATCCTTCGACGGCGTCGATGCGGTCAAGGACGTCAGCTTCGACCTGATGCCGGGTGAGCTGAAGGCGCTGATCGGCCCCAACGGCGCCGGGAAATCCACCTGCTTCAATATGCTGATGGGTCAGTTGAAGCCGAGCAGCGGCGAGGTGTTTCTGCGCGGCAAGCCGGTCACCGGCCTGCCGCCCCGACGGATCTGGCGCATGGGGGTCGGGCGAACCTTCCAGATCACCGGCACTTATCAGAGCATGACGGTCGCGGAAAACGTGCAGATGGCGCTGATCAGCCATCATCGGCGGCTGTTTGCGGTGATTCCCTATGCCTACCGCCTCTACCGCGACGAAGCGCTCGCGCTGCTGGAGCTTGTCGGAATGGCCGACCAGGCTGACCGTGCCTGCTCGATCCTGGCCTATGGCGACCTGAAGCGCCTGGAACTGGCCATCGCGCTCAGTCACCGGCCGGGCCTCCTGTTGATGGACGAGCCGACTGCTGGAATGGCGCCGCGGGAGCGGGCCGCTCTGATGCAGTTGACCGCCGATATCGTGCGGGACCGAGGCATCAGCGTGCTCTTCACCGAGCACGACATGGATGTCGTCTTCACCCATGCCCACCACATCATGGTGCTCAATCGCGGCGAGCTGATCGCCGCGGGCACCGCAGCCGAAATCCGCGCCGACGAGCGGGTTCAGCAGGTCTATCTGGGGGGTGGGACACTGTTTTCGCGTGATGGTCGCGATGCTTGAGATCGCGGCGATCAACAGCTTCTACGGCAGGGCGCATATTCTGCATGATCTCAGTCTTTCGGTGAACGCCGGCGAGGTCGTGGCACTGCTCGGCCGTAACGGGGCCGGCAAGACGACGACGATGAAATCCGTCATGCAGCTTGTGCGTGCCCGCTCCGGCCGGGTGCGGCTGGAGGGAGAAGACATCACTGGGTGGCCGGCGTACAGGGTCGCCCGCCACGGGATCGGCTATGTACCTGAGGAGCGGCGGATCTTCACCGATCTGACGATCCTGGAAAACCTCGAAGTCGGCCGGCAATCGGCTCGCTATGCGGCCCCGGCATGGACTGTCGAGATGCTGTTCGAGCTCTTTCCCAACCTCGGCGAGCGTCGCCACAACCGGGGCAAGACGCTGTCCGGCGGCGAGCGGCAAATGCTCAGCATCGCGCGCACATTGATGGGAAATCCGCGCCTGCTGCTGCTCGACGAGCCATCCGAGGGCCTCGCGCCGCTGATCATGGAACACATGGCCGAGACCATCCTGCGCTTCAAGGCTAAAGGCCTGACGGTGCTTCTGTCGGAACAGAACCTGCATTTCGCCCGGATCGTCGCCGACCGCGCGCTGATTATCGAACGAGGCGAGAAGAAATTCGACGGATCGTTTGCCGAACTGGAACATCACCCCGAAATCCGCGACGCGCATCTTTCGGTGTAGAGCGCCGGCGACTTCGCCCAATCGACCGGACCGGCACGGTCAGCCCCGCCGCGGCAGGTCCCTACTTACCGGGTGACGAGCTCCGGTCCCATAAGACTGTAGGGCAGCCACGTCGACAAAACCGGCACATAGGTCACCAGGATCAGGAACAGGAAGAGCACCGCGACAAAGGGCAGCGCCGCCTTGACCACCTGAACCAGACTCATGCCGGTGATGCCGGAGGTGACGAACAAATTGAGCCCAATCGGCGGCGTGATCATGCCGATCTCCATATTGACCACCATGACGATGCCGAGATGGACCGGATCGACGCCGAGCTCCATCGCGATCGGGAACACCACTGGCGCGACGATCAAAAGCAGCCCGGACGGTTCCATGAACTGGCCGCCGAGGAGCAGCAGGATATTGACCGCGATCAGGAAGGTGAACCAGTTGAAGCCGGCATCGAGCATCAGGCCGGTGATCGCCTGGGGAATGCGTTCGGCCGTCAGCACATGGGCGAAGAGCAACGCGTTGACGATGATGAACATCAGCATGATCGTCGTGCGTGCCGCGTCGACCGTCACTTTGCGCGTGTCTTCATTGAAGAACGCCTTGAAGAAGGAGCGCCCCGTCAATCCCAGGTTGCGGCCCCAGATCGGCAGGCTGGCGGCCAGGTGCTTCGGCACGCCCGCCAGTCCCGCGTTTTCGCCGCGCCAGAGCGTGTAGGCGACGAGGATCGTCAGGGACAGCACAAGACCGACGGTCGCCCGCTCGCCAAAGCCGAAACTCGCGCCGCCGGGACCTGATGTCGCGAAAAAGGACAGGATCATCCAGACGGCGAAGAAGGCGACGGCATAGACGAGGGCCGAGAAGCCGACCCTGCCCCGACGCGAGTCGGTCTCGCGCAACCAGGGTTCGTCCTTCAAAGGTCCCATGTCGCGATAGATGAACAAGGCGACGAAGAACGCGTAGACCGCCGCCACTGCCGCCGCTTCTGTCGGCGTGAATACGCCGCCGTAGATGCCGCCGAGAATGATGATGATCAGAAAGAGGCCCCAGCCGGCGTCCTTGCCGTGCCGCGCGATCTCATGGAAGCCGTGCCAAGGCTCGGCCGGTAGGTTCTTGATCCGCGCCATGATGTAGATCGCGATCATCAACATTAGCCCGGCGACGATTCCTGGAACGACGCCGGCGAGGAACATGCGCCCGACCGACACGTCGGTGGCGGCCGAATAGACCACCATGACGATCGACGGCGGGATCAGGATGCCGAGGGTTCCGGCATTGGCGATGATGCCGGCCGCGAACTCCTTGCTGTAGCCGACCTTGCGCATGCCGGCGATGGCAATGGTGCCGATCGCGACGACGGTCGCTGGAGACGAGCCGGAGAGAGCGGCGAAGAGCATGCAGGCCAGGACGGAGGCCATCGCAAGGCCGCCGCGGAAATGGCCGACCGTGGCGATGGCGAAGTTGATGAGCCGCTTGGCGACGCCGCCGGTCGACATGAAAGCCGAGGCGAGCACGAAGAAGGGAATCGCCAGCAGCGTGTAGTTCTGCGAGGCGGTGAACAGCTGCAGCGCCACCGACGACATGGAGTCGCTGGAGAAGAAGGCGATCGTGATGACCGAGGAGAGGCCGAGCGAAATGGCCACCGGCGCGCCGAGGAACAGCAGCCCCAGTACCAGTAGGAAGAGGATCAGCGTTTCCATCGCGGTCAGTCTTTCAGGAGATCTTTGTTTTGCGCGACGAGGTCTTCCGCCTCGTGGCCGGCGATGATGAGCTCGCGTTGGCCGGTCCAGATCTGGACTATCGCCTGCAGCGAGCGATAGGCCAGGAGCGCGAGCCCGATCGGCAGCATCAGATAGGCGATCCAGCGCTGAACGCGTTCCTGAACGCCGAATGTTTCCTGCACCCATTCAGGATAACGCACATCGTCGAGCCCGAGCCCGAGATTGAAGAATTTGGTCCAATAGAAGATGGCGCCGCCGGAAGAGTTCGCCCCGAAGATCGACAGCCAGTCGGCCGACAGCAGAATGATTGCGTAAAGAGCGGTGCACAGCGCGCCGAACAGTGCGACGATACGAAAGGCCGGCCTGGGGAAAAGCCGGATGGCAGCGTCGACACCGAGGTGCAGTCCCTGCTTTACGCCATAGCCCATGCCGAACAGGATCATCCAGGCAAAAAGGATGCGGGTGAGTTCGAGCGCTCCGGACCAGCCACTGTTGAAGCCGTAGCGTGCAATCACCTGAGAGAACGACACGAGCGTGATGATCGCCAAAAGGATGGCGAGGACATTCTCCTCAAGCCGGGTGACCGCTTCGGCATGCCGTCGTTCGACGAGATACAGTCCGACGATCAGGACCAATACTGCCAGGTAGGGCCACAGACCGGCCATCGCATAATCCCCCCGCACAGACGGCGCCCGTTAGGGGCAGCCCGTACACCACGTCGTTCGAGATAAGGAATAGCCGGGCGCGCTGGCGGGCGCGCCCGGCTGCTAAATGCTTAGTTCGTGGGGTTGGTCGCCACAGCGGCGTCGACGACGTCCTGGCCGATGTCGTCGGTGAACTTGTCCCAGACCGGCTTCATCGTGGAGACCCACTCATCGCGCTGCTCAGCGCTCAGTTCGCGCACTTCGCCGCCGGCGTCGATGATGTTCTGCCGGTTCTTTGCTTCGGTGTCGGCGACATTGGCGTTGGCGGTCGCCGTCACTTCGTCGACGATCTTCATGAACTGGTCGCGGAACTCGGGCTCGAGGCCGTTCAGCCATTCGGTCGAAGTGACCAGGAGATAAGCGAGCACCTGGTGGTTGGTCTCGGTGATGCCGTCCTGCACCTCGAAGAACTTCTGGGTATAGATGTTCGACCAGGTGTTTTCCTGGCCGTCGACGACGCCGGTCTGCAGCGCGCCATAAACCTCCTTGAAGGCGAGCTTTTGAGCCGAACCGCCCATCGCCTCGATCATCGCCTCGGCGACATCCGAGGTCTGGATGCGGAACTTCAGGCCGGAGGCGTCGCTCGGCACCAGCAGCGGCTTGTTCGCCGAAAACTGCTTCAGGCCGGAGAGCCAGTAGCCGAGGCCCGTATAGCCCTTGTCCTCCATGACGGTCAGAAGACCCTTGCCGGTCTCGCCATCGTTGAAGGATTCGACGCTTTCCAGACTGGAGAACAGGAACGGCAGATCGTACAGGCGATATTTCAGCGTGTACGCCTCGAACTTCGACAGCGACGGAGCGGCGAGCTGGACGTCCCCGAGCAGCAGCGCCTCGAGCACCTTGTCGTCGTCGAACAGCGTGGAGTTGGGGAAGACCTCCATGCAAGCCTTGCCGTCCATCTCCTGGTTGACGCGCTCGGCGAGCAGCGTCGCCGCATCGCCCTTGGGGTGGCCCGTCGCCGCGACGACATGGGCGAATTTGATGACCATTTCGCCGTCGTCGCAGCCGGCTTGGGCCGAAGCGCTCGATGCGCTGGCGATGAGAGCGGCGGCGGAAATTGTGCCAAGAAGCAGATTTTTCATTGATAGTCCTCCACTGCGGACGCAAACGGCGTCCGTTCAAAACGAGCGACGACGCCGACCATTCGGCATCATCGATTTGGTCACGCGGGAACGATGCGGTACCGAGGCTGGACATATGCGGCAAGTGCCGCCGTAACAGGCGCTGCTCAACTTTCCACCGTGGCTTCGCTTCGCCGGCACGCTCCCGAGATTGCGCCGCGCGACCTTAGCAAGCACGGCGCATGCCTGTCGAACGGATAGGCGCGTGATTCCGCGCCATCATACTAACGTAGGGTAGAGGATCAGAAGAACGCCTGGATGCCGGTCTGGGCTTTGCCAAGAATCAGCGCATGAACGTCGTGCGTGCCCTCGTAGGTGTTGACCGTCTCGAGATTCTGGGCGTGGCGCATAACGTGATACTCGCCCATGATGCCATTGCCGCCGTGCATGTCGCGGGCGACGCGGGCGATGTCGAGCGCCTTGCCGCAATTGTTGCGCTTGACCAGCGAGATCATCTCCGGCGCCATCTTGCCTTCATCGAACAGCCGGCCGACGCGAAGCGAGGCCTGCAGACCGAGCGCAATCTCGGTCTGCATGTCCGCGAGCTTCTTCTGGACGAGCTGGGTCGCGGCCAGAGGCCGGCCGAACTGGATTCGTTCCATCGTGTAGGCGAGGGCCCGCTTCCAGCAGTCCTCGGCCGCACCCATCGCGCCCCAGGATATGCCGTAACGCGCGCGATTGAGGCAACCGAAAGGACCCTTGAGGCCGGAGACATTCGGCAGGAGGTTTTCCTCGGGGACGACGACCCCGTCCATGACGATCTCGCCGGTGACCGAAGCCCGCAAGGACAGCTTGCCCTCGATCTTCGGCGCCGACAGGCCCGTCATGCCCTTTTCCAGGATGAAGCCCTTGATCTGGCCGTCATGAGCGGCCGATTTCGCCCAGACGACGAAGACGTCCGCGATCGGCGAATTGGAGATCCACATCTTGGCGCCGGACAGCCGGTAGCCGTCGGAGATCTTCTCGGCCTTGGTTTTCATCCCGCCCGGATCGGAGCCGGCATCCGGCTCGGTGAGGCCGAAGCAGCCGACATACTCACCGCTCGCGAGCTTCGGCAGGTACTTTCTGCGCTGCCTCTCGTCGCCATAGGCGAAGATCGGATACATCACCAGCGAGGACTGGACGCTCATCATCGAGCGGTAGCCGGAATCGACCGCCTCGACAGCCCGCGCGACTAGTCCGTAGGAGACATAGGAGGCGCCGGCACAGCCGTATTCCTCCGGAACGGTCAGACCGAGCAGGCCGAGTTCGCCCATCTCGTTGAAGATCGTCCGGTCGGTGGTCTCGTTCTGGTAGGCCTCGACGATGCGGGGCCGGAGCTTTTCCTCCGCGAAGGCACCCGCCGTGTCACGGATCAGGCGTTCGTCCTCGCTCAGCTGATCCTCAATCCGAAACGGATCGGCCCAGTCAAATGCGGCCATGGTGGGAGCGTGCGAGGAGGTCGCGGCAGGGGCGGTGGACATGGACGCTCTTCCTTGTGTCTGATGCGCAGGCGCGGATGGCCGCAATCGCCGATCAACTGTCTGACCACCGTCCTAAGAGCTTGCGGTCCACTCGTCTACCGCATGACGACGTCTCGTCCGGTTCAGGCGTCAGACAACAAGGTGGCGAAGCGATCGCGCAGAACGTTCTTCTGGACCTTGCCCATGGTATTGCGGGGTAATTCGTCGACGAACACGATCCGCTTCGGCTGTTTGAAGCGGGCGAGCCGCTCTTTCAGCGCCCCCGTCAGTTCCTCTTCCTTCAGATCCGGCGCGCCGACCACGACACCGATGACGCCTTCGCCGAAGTCGGGATGCGGCACACCGATCACCGCGCTTTCGACGACGCCCGGCAGTTCGTCCAGCGCAAGCTCGACCTCCTTGGGATAGATGTTGAATCCGCCTGAGATCACCAGATCCTTGCCGCGTCCGACGATGGTCACGTAGCCGTCGGCATCGATCAGGCCGAGGTCGCCGGTGATGAAGAACCCGTCGTCGCGAAATTCCGCGGCGGTTTTTTCCGGCATCTGCCAATAGCCAGCAAAGACATTCGGACCCTTGACCTCGATCACGCCGATCTCGCCCTGTGGGAGTGGCTCGCCGGTGTCGGCATCGACGATTCTCAAGGCGACGCCGGGCAGCGGGAAGCCGACGGTGCCAGCCCGCCGTTCGCCCTCATACGGGTTCGATGTCGACATGTTGGTTTCGGTCATGCCGTAGCGCTCGAGAATGCGCATGCCGGTGCGCTCCTCGAAGGCCTTGTGGGTCTCGGCAAGCAGCGGGGCCGAGCCGGAGGTGAACAGCCGCATGTGGGCCGTGGCCTCGCGTGTCAGACGCTTGTCGGCGAGAAGCCGCGTGTAGAAGGTCGGAACCCCCATCATCGCGGTCGCATCCGGCAGGAAGCGGAACACCTCATCGACGTCGAATTTCGGCAGGAAGATCATTGCGCCGCCGGCGATCATCGCGGTGTTTGATGCGACGAACAGCCCGTGGGTGTGGAAGATCGGCAGCGCGTGGAGAAGCACGTCCTTGTCGGTGAACCGCCAGTATTCCCGCAGCACTTCGGCGTTGGAGAGGAGATTGTCCTGGGTCAACATGGCGCCCTTGGAGCGCCCCGTGGTCCCGGATGTGTAGAGGATCGCCGCCAGGTCGCCGGACTCGCGAGCGACCGTTGAAAACTCCGGCGGAGCCGCAAGCGCCTTGTCGCTCAAGCTTCCGGCGCTGATGTCGGGCGAGGACCAGACGCCGAGGGTCTCGATCGCCGCGCGCGCCTGTTCCGCGACGGGGGCGAGGACGTTACGTTTGGCCGGATCGCAGACGAAAACGCGTGGCCCGGCGTCGGTGAGGAAGTATTCGATCTCGGCCGGCGTGTACGCGGTGTTGAGCGGCAGAAAGACGCCGCCCGCGCGTACGGTCCCGAGATAGAGCATCAGCGCCTCGATCGATTTCTCGACCTGAACCGCCACACGGTCGCCCGGTTGGACACCCAGGTCGACGAGAGCGTTGGCGAATCGCGCCGATACCGCCTCGACGTCCTGGTAGCTGTAGCTCCGCCCGTCGGGGAGGATAGCGAAACGGCGCGCGGGATCACGCCGTCCAACTGCGAGGAGACCGTCGAAGAGCGGATTGGTCATGCTACGTCCTTCATCGAATGGCTGCCGACCCGCCCCGGCAAGAGCGCTGTGACGGCCCGGCTGGCCGCGATCTCGCCATCCGCCGCGTAGGCTTCGTGACGCTGCTCGATGCGCGGCAGATCATAGAGATAGTTCACCATCAGCCCATGCGCCTGTGCGAGGCCGCTCGATGAGGTGTCGCCGAGATGCATGATGCGGTTGAGAACGGCGCCGTTGCCGAGATGGAACCGCGCGACCGGGTCGACCGGTCGGCCATCGCCGCGCTTGGCGCGCAGGTAATAACGCGCGCCGAGCGAGAGGAGGCCGGGCCGCGCCGCCTCGGCCTTGGCCGGGTCCGCCGACCAGCCGGCTTCGCCGATGACCGCCAGCGCTCGCTTCTCGTTGGCTTCCAGGCTTCCAACGGCGTCGGCCGAGAGCCCGGAAAGCCAGGATGCGAAGCCCGGCGCCGGTGACAGAGTGACGAAGGTCTTCAGGTTCGGGACGGTCTCCTTGAGGTCCTCGGCCACCTGCTTGATCAGGAACGAGCCGAATGAAACCCCCGCGAGTCCCTTGTGACAATTGGAAATCGAATAGAAGACGGCCGTCTGCGCCGCGTCCGGTGACAAGACGGCCCGATCGGGATCGAGCACCGTGGCTATACTGGCTGGAATGTCCTCGGTCAGGGCGACTTCGACGAAGATCAGCGGGTCATCCGGAATCGAGGGGTGAAAGAAGCCGAAGCAGCGTCGGTCGGCCGGGGCGAGACGCTGGCGCAGTTCATCCCAGTTGCCGATGGCATGCACGGCCTCGTAGCGGATGATTTTCTCCAAGACGCTGGCGGGCGTGTCCCAGTCGATCGGCTTCAGCATCAGGAAGCCGCGGTTGAACCAGGACTGGAAGAGATGGCGGAGATCGGCGTCGACGGCCCCGAGCCGCTCCCTGTCGCTCCTCAGAAAGGGCAATAGCCGCTCGCGGAGCTTGACTAGCTCGGCCGTTCCGCCCGGCGCCAGATTCAGCCGGCGGAACAATTCCTGCCGGGGCGCTTCGGCCAGCCGCTGAAGCTCCACCAGCGTATCGGGGCCCGGGTTATCGGCATAGGCGCTCGCGGCGCCGCGCAATGCCTCCGCGTCGGGTGTGAATTCCTCGGCGAGCATGTGAAAGAAGCGCTTGGCTGCCTTGTCGTCGAGGCCGCGGACGCCCTTGAGAACGTCGGCAGCAAGCCGAACGCCCGTCGCCTCGCCACGGGAGGAGACCAGCTTGTGACAAAGCGCCGCGAGTTCCGGCAGGCTGATTGCCTTGCCGCCATCCTCGCCATGGAACCAGGACCGCGCTCCGATCGAGCCGAGCAGGTCGGAGAGGAGGGAAACCCGACTCACAATTCCGGCCCCATGATCAGGTCCGGCAGGAACAGGGCAATCTGAGGGAAGAATGACAGCGTAACGATGCCGAGAATCATGCAAATGACATAGGGCAGGGAGCCCCGCAGGATCTGGCCGAGCGTGATGTCCGGGGCGATGCCGTTGATGACGTAGAGGTTCAGGCCGACCGGCGGGGTGATTAGCCCGATCTCCATATTGATGGTCAGGATCACGGCGAACCAGTAAGGGTCGAATCCCGCGCCCATGATGATCGGCAGCAGGATCGGCGCGGTCATCAAAATGACGCCGACCGGCGGCAGAAAGAAACCGGCGACGAGCAGAAAGACGTTGATGACCCCCATCAGCGCCCAGCGGTTGATTTCGAGTTCCGCGATGTACTGGGCGATGGACTGGGTGATGAAAAGCGAGGAAAGCGCAAAGGCGAAGAGCTCGGACGCGCCGATGATCAGCATGATCATCACGCTCTCCTTGAGCGTGTCGCGGAAGATCGTCCGCATCTGCGAGAATTTCCAGGACTTGGAGAAGATGCCGTAGATCACCACGACGAGGATCAGGCAGAACAGCGCGCCGACGCCGGCCGCTTCGGACGGGGTGGCGACACCACCATAGAGCACGAACAGGACCGCGACGATAATCGCCAGGAAGGGCAGCACCCGCGGCAACGCCTCGAAACGCTCGCGCATCGAAAAACGCTGGGTGAGTTCGGACAGGCCAAGCCCCTGGCGCTTGCAGGCGATGATCGTCCAGATCATGAAATAGACCGTCAGCATGAACCCCGGGAGCAGCCCGGCCAGGAACAGCCGTCCGATCGAGGTTTCGGTCGCGATACCGTAGACGATCATCGTCACCGATGGCGGAATCAGAATGCCGAGAGTGCCACCGGCCGCAATCGAGCCGGCCGCGATCTCGGCGGGGTAGCCGCGTTGGCGCATCTCCGGAATGCCCATCTTGCCGATGGCGGCGCAGGTCGCGGGCGAAGAGCCGGACAAAGCGGCGAAGATCGAGCAGGCACCCAAATTCGACAAGACGAGTCCGCCCGGCACGCGATTGAGCCAGCGGTCGAGCGCCTCGTAGAGATCCTTGCCGGCCGGCGAGGAGGCGACGGCTGCCCCCATGAGGATGAACATCGGAATCGACACGAGGCTGAACGACGACAGCGCGCCGAAGAATTGTTCGCCGAGGGTCTCGAGGAAGAAGGCCCCATAGACTGCGAACAGCGCGCCCATTGAGACCAGCCCCAGCGCGAAGGCGATCGGCGTGCCGATCGCCAGCAACCCGAGCAGGGCGACGAGCATCGAGAGGCCGGCAATCATGGGGCTCATGGGCGGGTTCCCTCAGCCGTATCTGAAAACAGCGTGTTGCGGGAAGCGCCGTCTTCGGCGTCCGGCTCTACGAATAACCGCATGATTTCAGCCACATACTGCAGGGCAAGCATGATCGTGCCGACCGGCATCGGCAACAACGGCATCCAGAGAGGAACGGCCCAGACCGTCTCGCTCGTCCAGTTGTTCGACCAAGCCTCTTCGTAGTGAACCCAGCCGGCGTAGGCGAGCAGCCCCACGAACAGGAGCGAAAAGAGCGCCGCGAGGACTTCCATCGCGATCCGAAGCCGCGGCCCGGCCGCCAGCTGCAGGATATCGACATTGACGTGACCGCGTTGGATCAGAACCCATGGGGCTCCCAGAAAGGTCGCGGCGACGATGGCGTAAGTCGTGAATTCGGTTTGCCAGATCGTCGAATGGCCTAGCACATACCGCACAAAGACCATCTCGCTGACCGACAGGACAGCGGAGAGCAGGCAGAGTGCGGCAATGACGCCGAGACCGCGCGAAATCGCCGAGACGATCGCGATGATGAGTCGCATGCGCGCTCCCTCGCTGGAACCATGGAAGGTAAGTGGGCGGGCTCGGGTTCGCCGAACCCGCCCAGGATGGCGTCGGCCTTACTGGACCGCGAGCGCGTCGTCGATCAGCTTCTGGCCGTTCGGAACCTTCTCCGCGAAGTTCTTGTACGAGGTCTCCTTGGCGATCTTGAGCCAGGCGTCGTAGTTTTCCTTCGTCATCTCGGTGACCTCGACGCCGGCCTTCTTGTAGACGTCGATCAGTTCGTCATCGAGCTTCCTGGCTTCGCCCGCAAAATAGTCTTCCGCCTTCTGGCCCGCCGCGAGCAGTGCCTTCTGCTGATCTTCATTGAGGCGCTCGAAGGAGCGCTTCGACATCAAGATCGGCTCGTACATGAACCAGAGCGCGTTTTCGCCCGGCGCGGTCAGGCACTTGACGACTTCGTAGATTCGGTACGACACGAGCGACCCGGACGAGGTGTTGGCGCCGTCGAGGACGTTCTGCTGAATGCCGGTGTAGATTTCGGAGGACGGCATCGAGGCGATCGACGCGCCGGCGCCGACCAGCATTTCCTCGAAAGCAGGTCCAGCCGCCCGCAGCGTCTGACCCTTGGCGCTCTCCGGCGTGGTGATGCAGTTCTTGGAAGAGACGAAGCCGCCGGCCAGCCAGGCGTCGGAAAGCACCATCGCCCCAGCTTCGTCGATCGACTTCTTGATCTCGTCCATGAAAGGCGAATCGTTGAGCCGCGTCGCCCGCTCATGGCTGCCGACGAGCCCCGGCATCAGGGTCGCGGAGAATTCGGGATGGCGGCCCGAAGCGTAGTCGAGGGGGAAGGCGGTGATGTCGACCTGGCCCTTCGTCACAGCGCCCCACTGGTCCTTTGCCTTGAACAGCGACTCGCCAGGAAAGACCTGCATCGCAAGGCCGACATCGGCCGCGGCGATCTCCTTGCCGATCATCTGCACCATTTCGTCGCGCACGTCGCCCTTGCCGCCCGGCCACTGATGCGAGGCACGAAGGGTCACGTCCTGAGCAAGCGCTGTGCCCGTGAAGGCGAGGCCGCAGACGGCCGAAAGCAGTATCGATTTCATGGAATCCTCCCGTTGATTGGAATCACGCCTCCCAGCGCATTTCCCCAGAACACACGCGCTTGCATGCCATGTCAACCGTATTGTATACGATTTAAATGGACTTGCCGGACCATTCCCCCATGATTGCCGCGGTGTCGCTCCAGGCCGACGGCCGGCAGGCGCGGCCGAAGGCCGGGGAAATCCGCGATGCTCTCGAACAGGAAATCGTCACTGGGACGCTGAGCGCCGGTGATCGGCTGGATGAATCGGCCTTGGCGTCTCGCTTTGGTGTGTCGCGGACCCCGGTGCGCGAAGCGATCAATCAACTTGCTTCGGCCGCGCTGATCGAACAGATCCCGAATCGCGGCGCCTTTGTGCGCCAGGTCGGCCTCGCCGAGCTTGTCGAGATGTTCGAGGTGATGGCCGAACTGGAGGGAATGGCGGGTCGTCTCGCGGCGCGCCGGGCTGACGGAAAAGCGCTGGAAAGCCTCAACCTTGCCCACGCGGCCTGTGCCGCGGCGGCGCGCTCCCGCGATCCCGATGCCTATTATTACGAGAACGAACGCTTTCACCACTTGATCTACGAAGCATGCGGCAATGCGTTTCTCACTGCCGAGGCAAAGCGTCTCCATCAGCGCTTGAAGGCTTATCGCCGGCTGCAGCTGCGTGTGGCCCAGCGGACCCCGCAGTCACTTGCCGAGCATGAGCGGATTGTTGCGGCCATCGGCGCTGGTGACGGCGAGGCGGCTGAACGCGAGTTGCGAGCCCACGTCACGGTGCAGGGTGAGCGTTTCGCGGATCTGGTGGCGAGTCTGAAAGTTCCGGAACGATAGCGTTCGCGAATCAGCTTCGTCGGAACCGCTCCTGGTCACGACCGTCGGCCGCCGATCTTTGGCCCCCGGACGGTGCGAGTCCGGCACAAAAAAAACCCGGCGTTGAAGCCGGGTTTTTCGTCAGATTCACCGTGCGGACGCTCGGCCGCCGATGTTTGAATCAGGTGTTCGCTCGCTTCAGCGCGTTGATGTAGTTCTTGGGGAAGAGCAGTGGATTGACGGTCTCCAGGCCCAGATATTCGGCAATTTCATTGGTGTAGGCGCTGCAATTGTAGAGCACCGCATGCCAAACCGGACGGTTCGCCTTGAGATAACGGATCTTGGCTTCAAGACCGCGGTACTCCGCCTCCGTCAAGTCAATCCGGTAGTTCGCCGTCATATAGGCGTTTTCGCTGTCGCCGTCACTCGGTCCGGTCTCGGATGGGACGGGCAGAACATGGCCGATCGTGTAGGGAACGCTGCTCGTTGTCGCAGGAGCCAGACCCGTGATCTCGGTCATGCTCGGAATCAGGACGCCGTTGGCGTCGACTGGTACGCGGCCATTCTGATCGAGCCGGCCGAATACCGCAAAGGTATGGCCGTAGCTCAACGCCGAACGGGCGCGGAATTCGACGAAATAGGGCTTTGCTCGATGGGCAACGTCGCTATCCTCGACCGCAGGCGCGAAAGCCGCGGGAGTGACCAGCGAGGATGCCGACGTCAGGGGCGCCCCGGACGTCATCGTGTTGGATCCCGTCGAGGAACAGCCCGCAGCGGTTAGGCCAAGCAGAGCAATGACGGCGAATTTAAAAAAAGATGAAGCCATGGTCGGTCTTTCGAGAATGGAAACTCGCGCCCAGGCAGGCCGCGAAGCCGTTATGCAATCGCCGCCGTCCCACGCGCGACGCATTCTCAGCCCTGAAGGCGCTTGGGGAAAGCGCTATCCAACGCTTCCCCCAAGAGACAAGGATCAACCCTTGGTGACGTAGGTCTGCTCTTCGACGACGACCGGAGCTGCGACCGGAGCCTTGCCCTTGCCCTTGCCGATGCCTTTGCCCATGCAACCGGCGAAGGTTGCGAGAGCGAAGACCGCGACCGATGCGATGACGATTTTCTTCATGATAACTACCTATCAGTCTCTGACGGTTTTTGCCGCAGTTTAAGTTCCCGACGCTTATGCGGCCGGTGCGTCGGCAACCTGTTGTTTTTAGGCGATAGGAGCAAGTGCGGAAAAGACACAGCTGCCTTTCAACATTTCACCCGCCGTGATCCTAAAGTTAACAGAGGCTTGCACGTCTGACGCCCCTGCGCGCGGCATCCCCGCAATTCACGGCCTTCCAGCGCCATCGAAGCGTCGAGGGACGCGACCGGGCCCTATGGCCAATAAGCCTCAACCTTCGTTAAATCCTGCAACGGAGCGCGAGAATCGCGATTGCCCCAGTGCTTCAGGCCGGAACAGGGGGCGGGGAACTGGCTCTCGCACGCTTGTCCAGAGGGCTCATATAGTGGAATCGGCCGCAATCGGGCCATTGATGACAGCCTTCGCCTCGCGGATAGCGTTGATGTTCTGCTGGATGACCGCGGGTTGTTCCTGACGAAGGAACGCGCCTCCATCAGCCCCGGTAGCCAAGGCGAACTCGTCCTGAAGACGCTGCTGGGTCGTCGAGCAATTGGCGTAGGCGAGGTAAGCCGCTGCGGTCTCGTCCAGCGAATCAATCGACGCCTTGACGCTTTCGTCATAGTTGCAAAACGCGTCGGCTCGCAGTGCCTGATCGAGGGTCTCCGAAAGGGGGCCGAACTGCTGTTCGATCGCGGCTTTTCGTGTCCCGTAATCCATCAAATAGGTCTTGCGAAGTGCCAATCGGCACTGCGCGTAGACCAGTTCGCCGGGTTGGATAAGAAGGCTGCGGCAATGCGCGTCATCCTCTGGGGCCGTCAATCTCAGCGCATCGAGTTCATCGCCTCCGCTGACGCAGGCCGAGAGCGTGAACAATATCGCGACGGTCGCGGGAAGGCGCATGATGGATGTCTTTCGCTCGGCGGACCGCATTGCGGAACTGTTGGTCAATTTTGGAGTCTCGCGGCCAAGCATGGCATCGGCCCTTGTCGTGACGGCTGCCGCCCGAGAGGTCCGGGGCCGGCGATCCCGCAAAAGCTCTGTGAGGAGCAGAATTCCGGCCAAGATGTGGCGAGATCGGGCTTTTCGTGTCGCCTCGGTCTGCCCCTCGCGATTTCCTGAGAAAATGGTGCGAACGCCGGATGATTCGCGCGGCCGAGCCAAAACGCGCCCTGCGCGCCGGAAATCTTCCGTCACAGCGGATCACGTCGGTGCCGCGCCATGGTGTGCCGCAGCAATCCCGCGCAGCTTTTTCTATCGAACAGACGGGCGCCGGGTGTGCGTGTCGTCTGCGGCGGATTGGCGCGCCGCGCTGAGAGAGACTCGCGTCAAGGCGATGGGGACCGGCGAATGGGGACCCTGGCGCTGTTCGTTGGCGGGCGCTTTGCGGCGCCGCCAAATGATGCCATCTTTTGCCGATGACAACGATCGAGATAGCCCCCGCCGACGCGCTTATCGTCATCGACGTTCAGAACGATTTTTGCGCGGGCGGCGCACTTGCGGTGCCGGATGGAGACGCGGTGGTGCCACTGGTCAATCGCGTGGCCCGGCATTTCAATGTCGTGGTTTTGACCCAGGACTGGCACACACCCGGCCATGCGTCTTTCGCCTCCACCCATGGCGGTCAGCCGTTCCAGACGATCGAGCTCGCATATGGGTCGCAGGTCCTATGGCCCGATCATTGCGTCATGGGGACAAGTGGCGCTGCGTTGCATCCGGACCTCGATGTTCCCGGCGCACAGATGATCATACGAAAAGGCTTCCATCCGGCGGTCGATAGCTATTCCGCCTTTGTCGAAGCCGATCACGCCACGAGGACCGGCCTTGCCGGCTATCTCGCCGAGCGCGCCGTCAAGCGCATCTTTATCGGCGGCCTTGCGACGGACTTCTGTGTCGGTTGGACCGCTCTCGATGGGCGTGCGGCGGGGTTCGAGGTTGCCGTGATTGAGGACGCTTGCAGGGGAATCGATCTTGACGGCTCCCTCGAGCGCGCCTGGCGCGACATGACCGCCGCCGGCGTACGGCGGTGTAGCTCGCAAGATCTTGTTTTTCCGATATCCCCGCCGGGCTGATCCGCGTTCGATTCTGAAATGTAGCGTCATCGCACGCATTGACGCCGCTTCGACCGGTGCTATCCCATATTCGCGATCGCGTCGCATCGAAGTCGTTTCGACGGCAGTATAGCGGTCGAGCGAAGCGCCCGTCTGGGGACATTGGCGAAAGATATGAGAATGGATTCCAAGACCTATCCCGTCACACGAACCGACGCCGAATGGCGCGAAATTCTGACGCCCGAGCAATATGCGGTGATGCGGGGCCACGGCACAGAAAGGCCGGGGAGTTGCGCGCTGCTCAACGAGAAGCGGGCAGGGACGTTCATCTGCGTCGGGTGCGGCCAGCCGTTGTTCGTGGCCGGACGGAAATTCGAAAGTGGTACCGGCTGGCCGAGTTTCGATACCCCGGTGGAAGGCGCCGTGGAGACGACCGAAGACCGCAGCCACGGCATGGTCCGGACCGAATGCCATTGCGCCCGCTGTCGCAGCCATCTCGGCCATGTTTTTCCCGACGGCCCGCCGCCGACCGGTCTGCGCTACTGCATCAACGGCGTTGCAATGGATTTCGAGCCGGCGGGGGGCGTAGGCGCGCTATCGCGGCACCCTACACACCTGCTAATGTATAAATAATCGCAAAGCGGAGGAGCGCGGCCTGCGCTGCCGATCCTACCGCCCGCGATCATGCGCGCAGGGACTTGCAAAAGCTGACCCAGCAGTGGCCTGGCACCGAGAATGCGTGATCTCCTTCACTTTATATCATGCCGTGTTCCGTAGCGCGCGCTCTCCGCATGGCGAGAAGGGAATGGTGTATCCAGGGTTTACTAAGCGACGTAACAGATGGATATTTGCTGGTGCGGTGAAAACGTTGGGGAAAATGTGATGGCCAAGAGCGCAAAATTCTCGAAAATCAAGGGGACCAATTCGGATGATGAGTTCCAGATTGTGGATCCCGATTTCAGCTACGATGGCAAGAAGGGCGTCGACATTGCCGTCTTCCATAGTTCGTTCGATGATTTCGATTTCGCGCGGAAGGGAACCGGCAACGACAAGGTCACGGTGACAGATTCAACCGGCGGTATTTACGAGTTCAAGAAGGTCGAGACGCTTCTCTTCGACAACGGCACAGCCCAGCTGGACGATGATGTCTATTATAGCACCGCCACGGGCGCGACCACGCGCGTTGACACGCAGATCGCTGCTTCGGCACAGGACGGTGGCGAGCTGTTCGTCGGTAGTGGCAACTCGGTCAATGATTTCGTCGTGACGCAGAGCGAAAGCGTCGGAATCGAACTTGCGCTTGCCGTCAAATATCGACAGGGTCCGAGCCAGGATCCGGTATCGGTGGATGCTGATGGAACCGTCCATTTCCAGGTGAATGACGGAGTGCAGTCCACGACCAACGGTTCGTCATCAAACAACGCGAACAGGGCTGCATGGAGTTTCGATTATTCGATCGCCACCGGCCTCGACGGGGCGACGACCGATCTGTCGGACTTCACCTTCAAGCTGCTGATCGATGTCGATCCGACAGCAGGCACCGAGTTTCGTGAGTTGACAATGGTCGATCATGGAGGCGCGATTATCAACGATACGGGCTTTGTCTGGATCGACCAGGACGGTGCCCCTACAATCAGCGATGACGGCGGAAACGCCAATGTCGCCCAGAACTCGGAAAATTACGCATTCGGGTTCATCGAGGACTTCATCGACGCGGATCCGAATACGCCGGGCCAGCAGCCTTACGCTCCGGGTTTCGGCCCGGCCGAGTTCGACATAAGGCTGGAAGCATATGACAGCGGGCACAATTTGATTGCCGCAAACCAGATCGCGGTCGAGGTAATCGATTTCGTCTAGTGCCGCTGCGGCACCGAGCCAGACCGTCGTACCGCTGGCGATGATCTCGTCAGGGCACGCGGGGTGTCTGTGCCGTTTTCTCCTTCGGCCTTCCATTGATTGCCGGCGGTGAGGGCGCTTGCGAAAAAATCGCTATGGGGGATCGGTGTCGATGTCCGGCACGGTCCACAGTGATTCACGACGTCATCCTGGCGCTCCGCACGGTTTCTTCGGCGATCGGCGAAAACGCGAGGCCGGTTGCGGCCTTCCCGCAGCCAGAGCGAACAGTTTCCATGCTAATTGTTCGGTTTGCGCCGGATCGAAGACCGGACGCCTTGAATTCGTCCATGATCTGCGATCAAGAACCATGGGAAGGGGTGGCACGGTGAGGGATCGCAGCATTGTTCGTTGACGCACGTATTTGGGCGATGATTGGCGCCATGCTGCTGGCGAGCGCCCCAGTCGCGGCGCAGGATATCCCGATACCCTCGCTGCTCGACCGAAGCGTCCGCGGCCTCTTCGACGGGGGCGAATCGCGCGAGCCCGGGAGTTACGTCTCACCCTCGGCGACGGAATTGGTCCCGGACGCGCGCGATGTCGGCGCTGCGCCGCAAGGCTCGCTGCGCCGCTTCGAGCCGATCGCCCTGCCATCGTCGCTAGGGCGGCCGAGCGCACCCGCGATCACGCTTCCCGGATTGCCGGCCTATGCCCCACAGAACATGCCGAGCAAGGACGCAATCAGCCCCCGCGCAACGCTGACCCTCGAGGCGCGGCTGACGGAGGACAGCGAGGCAATCCCGAACGGCCTTGTCTGGCGGCTGTTTTCCGCGATCCCGGCGATCGACGGTAGACCGACGCTCATAGCCTCGTCGCAAAGCAGTATCGCGAATTTCGAAGTGCCGGCCGGGTCCTATATTCTGCACGTCGGGTTCGGCCGGGCCGGGCTCGTCAAGCGGATCGAGTTTTCCGGTGTCAGGACCCGGGAGACCGTCGTGCTCGGAGCGGGCGGGCTCAAACTCGAGGCGATTGCCGCCGATGGATCGGCGATCGATCCGAAGAAGCTGAAATTCGATGTGTACACCGATGCCGAGGACGATTCCGATCGCGACCTCGTGGCCAGTGACGTTCCACCCGACAAGGTGCTGCGGCTGAACGCGGATGTCTATCATGTCGTCTCCAGCTACGGCTCGGTCAATGCGTCGGTTCGTGCCGACATAAGGGTGGAACCCGGCAAACTCACGCAGGCCAGGCTGCAGCACCGGGCCGCGCTGCTGACGATGAAGCTGGTGCGCGAACAAGGTGGTGAGGCGATCGCCGACACTGCCTGGTCGATCACCACTGCCTCCGGTGACGTCGTGCGCGAGAGCGTGGGTGCCTTTCCCTCGATGGTGCTTGCGGCAGGCAACTACGTGATCGTGGCAAAGAACCGCGACAAGGTCTATCAGCGACAGTTCGAGG
>NZ_JALHBS010000054.1 GCF_024195285.1 Aurantimonas marianensis | reverse complement strand
CCTCGGATGTGGCGGCGGTCTTGGACCCGGCCGTCGGTTCGGGCGACTGAAGGTCCGCCCTAATCCGGGGTCAACGAATCGTCCCGATATCCGCGACTGTCTCGCCCGACCACTACCGAAAGATACCTCCTTGACCGACCCGTTTAAGCTCTTGTCCACCCGCCGTTCGGTGCCGATCCCGATGTTGGCCGCCCCCGCACCGGAGGGTGCGGACCTGGACGCAATCCTGTCGGCCGCGGTGCGCGTGCCTGACCATGGCAAGCTCGCGCCCTGGCGCTTCATTCTCTATCGCGACGAATCGGCAGAGCGGATCGGTGCCGCGCTGGCGGCACTGGTCGAGCGGCGCGAGGGCGGGCCGTTGCCCGACACACGTCGGCGGGTCGAATCCAGTCGCTTCAGCCGAAGTCCGCTGGTGATCGCCGTCGTTTCGACCGCGAAAGAGCATGTGAAGATCCCGATCTGGGAGCAGGTCCTGTCCGGGGGCGCGGCGGCGATGAATCTCGTCAACGCCGTTCACGCCAAGGGTTATGCGGCGAACTGGGTCACGGAATGGGTCGCCTATGACGAGGAGGCGAAGGCCATCCTCGGCATTCAGCCGGAGGAGAAGGTCGTCGGCTTCATTCATGTGGGCACGCCGCAGGAATCGCCCTCGGAGCGTCCTCGCCCGGCATTGGCCGACGTGGTCAGCGAAGCGCGCGCGCCGGGTGACGGGTGATGCTGTTCTACACGACCGACCGGAACGATCACGGCCTGTCGCATGACCCGTTCAAGGCGATCGTCGCGCCGCGGCCGATCGGTTGGATCTCGACGCGGGCCAAGGATGGCTCGGTCAATCTCGCGCCCTACAGCTTCTTCAACGCTATTAGCGATCGGCCGAAGCTCGTGATGTTTTCTTCCGTCGGTATGAAGGATTCCGCCAGTTTCGCGATCCAAAGCGGCGAGTTCGTTGCCAATCTCGCGACGCGGCATCTTGCCGCGCAGATGAATCGGACGTCCGCGGCTGCCGGGCGCGGAACCAGCGAGTTCGGCCTTTCAGGCTTGACCGAGGCGTCGTCACGGCTGGTTGCCGCACCCCGTGTCGCCGAGAGTCCGGCGGCGCTGGAGTGCCGGGTGACCCATTCGTTCCGGCCGACCGGACTGAACGGAGAAGTATCGGAGAACGTCGTCGTAATCGGTCAGGTCGTCGGGATTCACATCGACGAGGCAATTCTCAAGGACGGCATGATCGACATGACCCTTGCAGCGCCGCTCGCCCGGCTCGGCTATCTCGACTATGCGGTCACCGATCAGGTTTTCCAGATGGCGCGTCCCCGAACCCCCGATGGCGGCGACGTTTAGCAGACCTCGCGGACAGCCTATGCCGGGATGGATCGCTATGGTGAACGAAACCTAAACCTTTGCTGGCCAGTATCGACCGCGAGTTCGGTAGCGGTAGAGGTCGCGTTTTCCATGATCGTCCAGCGGTTCGTCAAATGGTGCGAGACGGCCAATAGCGCCGAGCGCGCGGAGGGCGCGACAATCCTTGCGCGCGCTTTTGTCGAAAGCGGCATTACAGCGGAGGAACGGTCCGGGGTCGAGGCGGCCTTGACCCTCATGCTCGACGATCCCTCGCCGAAGGTTCGACTGGCGCTCGCAGAGGGGCTTGCCGATGACAGCCGGGTTCCCCGCGCGGTGCTGCTCAGCCTCTGCGAGGATAGCCCGGCGATTGCCTGCGTCGTCGCCAGCCGTTCGCCGGCTTTGCGCGACGACGAACTGATCGACCTGGTTGCCGGTGGGTCGGCCGAATTGCGCACGGCGATTGCAACCCGGAGCGTCTTGTCGACGCGCGTCGCGGCAGCGATTGCCGAGGTCGCGGAACCGGCCAACTGTGTAACCTTGCTCGAAAACAGAGGTGCCGCGATCGCTAGTGTGAGTTTCCGGCGAATTGCCGAACGGCATGGTGGCAGCGCGTCGGTGCGCGGTGCGCTGCTCGATCGCCCCGATCTGCCGGCGACGGTGCGCCAGACGATGATCCTTCGCACGGGGCAGGCGCTCGCCGGGCTGCCGATCTTGCGCACCCTCGTCGGCGCGGACCGGGCCGAGCGCCTGGCTTTCGACGCCTGTGAACGGGCGACGGCGATGCTCGCCGAAACCATTCCCGAAGCCGAAATTCCCGCACTGGTCGAACATCTGCGCGCCAGTGGCCAGCTCAACGTCGCGTTCCTCCTGCGGACCGTCTGTGCCGGCAATATCGACCTGTTCGCGGCCGCTTTGGCGCGACTGTCGTCGATGTCGGAACGACGTGTCCGCTCGATCCTCGCCGAGGGCCGCGACGGCGCTTTCCGGACCATGATCACCGCATGCGGACTGCCGTCCGTGGTCGCGCCGCTATTCCTGATTGCAGTGGGGGTCTGGCGCGAGGTCGCATCAGGAACACGCGTCGTAGCCGCAGAGGACGTGCCGCAGCTGATCATGCAGCGGCTCGTCGCCGTGTCGACGAGTCGACCGCGGTCCGCCGGCTTCGAGGCGATGATGCGGTTTTTGGGTCGGCTGGCCGGTGAGACCGAACGCGACGCGGCGCGCGAGCAGGCTCGCAGGCTTGCCGCCTGAGCCGGACCGTCGATGCGTATGCCAGCCGAACCGAAGCGTTGGGTGGGTCTATCATTCAGCCGATCACATCGATCTCGGGCATGACGTATCCGGTCTCATTCAGACACACCAAGGGCATGCTTTGGCGATTCTGGCGTCTGCCCAGCACAATCCGAGCGGCGGCCAATAATCCGTTCGCACCTTCATCTGCCGGCGGAGGACGGGCGGGCTACAGGCCTTTCGGGCAACGCTCGCTAATAACGAAATTGTTCGGCGAGAATACGTTCGTCCCAGGAATGATCGTGGTCGAACAGGATGAGGCCGGTGTCGTTGAGCGATTCGCAAATTGTGATTCGGTGAACCGACTTCACTTCGGTCGCGTCGGCGACGGCGTTCACGGGACGCTTTTCCGGTTCAAGGACGATGATTTCGACCGTCTGATGATTGGGCAACAGCGCTCCGCGCCACCGACGTGGGCGGAACGGGCTGACCGGCGTCAGTGCCAGCAGTGGCGCATCGACCGGAATGATCGGGCCTTGTGCCGATAGGTTGTAAGCCGTCGAGCCGATCGGTGTCGCGACCATCACGCCGTCGCAGACGAGTTCGTCCAGCCGGACCTTGCCGTCGATCGAAATCCGTAGCCGGGCGGCTTGGTAGGACTGGCGAAAGATAGCCACCTCGTTGATCGCCAACGCTTTGTGGGTTTTGCCGGCAGCGTCGACGGCGGTCATGGTGAGCGGATGGATGGCATTTTCGATCGCCGCTCCCAGACGTTCTCTGAGGCCGTCTTCGCGAAACTCGTTCATCAGGAAGCCGATCGTGCCCTTGTTCATGCCGTAGATCGGTATGCCGCTGCCCATGAACCGGTGCAGCGTCTGAAGCATGAAGCCGTCGCCGCCGAGCGCGACTACCACGTCGGCGTTTTCCTCGCTGTCATTGCCGTAGAGCGCCGAAAGACGGTGAGCGGCCTCCTGGGCGGCCTGGCTCTCGCTGGCGACGAAGGTGATGGATTGGACTGGGCGTGGCATCGATCGGGGCGGGGCTCGACTTTTCAAGGATGCGGATCGGTGCCGCGTTGTCGGAGGCTGAGACCTAGCGCGGCGGGCGGCCGAGGCCAAGCGCCGCCGTGGCTGCCTGCGGGTCAAAAACCCGCTGCATAGGGCCGACAAATATGTTATGGGCCGCGCCGGGCCGGATTAGCTCAGCGGTAGAGCAGCGGTTTTGTAAACCGAAGGTCGGGGGTTCAATCCCCTCATCCGGCACCATTTTCCCGATCATCAGACCCTGTCCGAGCTAGAGCCCGGGGCAACGGATCGTCCCTGCGACATATCGATGGCACCCGCCTGCCGAATCGGCCGCGAACGGCGCGGATTCGCGGGCTAGATATCCGTCAGCCGAGGTGACGCCGGGTTGCGTAGAGCGCGATGGCGGCGGCATTGGAAACGTTGAGCGAACGGATCGCGCCGGTCATTTGCAGCCGCGCCAGGACATCGACCGTCGCCCTGGTCTTCTGGCGAAGTCCCTTGCCCTCGGCACCGAGGACGATGGCGATCTTGTCACCCGACAGCGCCGCCTCGAAGCTCTCCGGCCCCTCCGAATCGAGCCCGACGGTGCGAAAACGACGTTTCGACAAGTCCATCAGCGCTTCGGCGAGATTGACGACCTCGATTTGCGGAACGTGCTCCAGCGCGCCCGAGGCAGCCTTGGCGAGAACACCGCCTTCCTGGGGCGAATGGCGCGTGGTGGTGACCAATGCATCCGCCCCAAACGCCGTCGCCGAGCGCAAAATCGCGCCGACATTGTGCGGGTCGGTCACCTGATCCAACACGAGGACGAGGCGGGCCTCTCCGAGATCGGCCAGCCGACGGGTCGGCAACGGATCGGCCTCGAGCATCACGCCCTGATGGACGGCGTCGCTCCCGAGCTCGGAATCAAGCTGTCTTGGCTCGACGAGTTCGACCGGGCAGGGGAGTTGATCCTCGGTCATGTCGAGCCGAGCCAACGCGTTGCGTGTCGCGAGCAGGCGATGGAGTTTGCGCCGCGGGTTGCGAAGCGCTGCGGCAACCGTGTGCAGTCCGTAGAGCCGGACGCGACCCGCCGGGTCCGGGCGACCGGGTTGGACCCGCTTGTCCGGGCGAGCCGGCACCTCGCCATCACCGCGCTTGCGGTCGCGATGGGCGCGCCGCAGCTTGGCGTAGTGAGAATCCTTGGGCGTGTGGGTCGTCGGCTCGTCGCTCATCGCCGCTGCTTATCTTAGCACGCGCCGGGGCTCAATGCGCGCAGTCCCCCGCAACGGTGGATGCGAAAAAACGTGATGAGTACCCCGGATCCAGCCCATCGACGTCGCAACGGGCGGGCGCCGTTGACAGATCGCTCCGCGCCTTTCATAAGGCCGCTCGGAAGCGCGGGGGTTGGCGAATGCGCCGCCGCGATCCATCTACGGCGAAGCGCTTGCGCGCATCGACGGCAGTTTCGGAGGGGTGTCCGAGTGGTTAAAGGAGACGGACTGTAAATCCGTTCGCTATGCGTACGCTGGTTCGAATCCAGCCCCCTCCACCACTGCCGATCGCTTGCTAGAAGTGCGGGTATAGCTCAATGGTAGAGCAGCAGCCTTCCAAGCTGAATATGCGGGTTCGATTCCCGCTACCCGCTCCAATGCCATAGTGCGGCTGCGCTCCCGCTCATTCCGTTGCATCCCTGAAATCGATCGTGTCGCCTGGCTTCGCGGCGGCTGGTTTGACGGCGCCGCGGTTCGGACGCTTGTCATTGCCCGCCGCACTCGCTATGTGGCGCCGGAAAATAACCGCCTGCGAAGTTGGGAGTCGGCGATGGCCAAGAGCAAATTCGAGCGCAACAAGCCGCATGTGAACATCGGGACGATTGGTCACGTTGATCACGGCAAGA
>NZ_JALHBS010000053.1 GCF_024195285.1 Aurantimonas marianensis | reverse complement strand
GGTGAGGGGAATTTCGGCGCTGTAGAGGCGGACCACGGCACCGCGATTTCGGACCCGTTCGACCAGGCCGAGCCGCTCGAGCTCGACCAGCGCCTGGCGCACGATATGGCGCTTGGCTTCGAAACGGCTTGCGAGTTCCTCCTCGATCAGGCGTTCGCGCGGATGCAGCCTTCCGAAGACGATCTCCTCCTCGAGCGCGGCAGCGATCTCCATGGAGATGTCCTCACCGTTCAGGCGGCCGCTCCCGGTCGGCACGGACGCCGCCTCGCCTCGACGACTTTCGGAATCGGCAATACTGGACATGACTGCGGGCCTCATTTCGGGTCGTGGCCGACATTTCGACGCGGGATCGTTGCCCGGTGCTTCTACTCGCGACTTCCCGCCATGTCGCCCCCTGCGGATTCAGCGCCCTCGGCCCTGGGCTTGCGGAAGACCCGTGCGAGCGAACCGAAAAACGGGGTTGCCTGGAGCACGGAAAGGGCCGCGACGGCGAGAAGCGTAGCCGAGATCGGGTTTTCGAGGAAAATCCACCAGCTGCCCGCGCCAATCAACAGGGATTGCTGCAGCGTGGTGTCGAGAATCGGGCCGAGGATGAGCCCGATCACCAGCGGTGGCGTCGGAATCCGGAACTGGTCGAAGGCGAGACCGACAATGCCGAAGGCGATCATCAGACCGATGTCGAAAACCGAATTGTTGATCGCGAACGCCCCGATCACCGAAAGAACGACGATGACCGGCCCGACCACCCTGTTGGGAATCTTCGTGACCGCGACGCAGGCGCGCGTGAAGAGCAATCCCACCAGGAACAGCGCGATGTTGGCGAACATGACCGCCCACAACAGCGTGTAGGTGACATCGCCATATTCGGTCATGAGTGTCGGCCCGGGAAGAATGCCATGCACCATCAGGCCGCCAAGTAGCACGGCCGTCGCCGACGATCCGGGAATGCCCAGCGCGATCGTGGGGATCAGGGCCCCGCCCACGACGGCATTGTTGGCGGCCTCAGGAGCGACGATTCCGGCTGGGTAACCGGTTCCGAACTGCGCCTTGTGCCTGGAGAAGCGTTTGGCCTCGTTATAGGCGAACCAGGACGCCGTATCGCCTCCGGTTCCGGGGATCAGGCCGGTGAAGACTCCGATGACGCTGGAGCGCAGACTGTTCGGAAGCATCCGAAGAAACTGGCGACCTGTGGGCAGCATCCGGTCGCGAACGTTGGAGATGCGATCACCGGCGTTCGCCTGACCCATAACGATCAGCCGGACGGCCTGCGGGATCGAGAACAGCCCAATCAGAGCGACGGTGAAATTGACGCCGCCGAAAAGATCCAGAACCCCGAAGGTGAAACGCGGTGTGCCGGTCGTCAGGTCCATCCCGACCATGGAAATCAGAAGGCCGATCGCGCCGGACATCAGGCCGAGGATCGCCGAACCCTGCGAGAGCGAGCCGATGATCGTAATTCCGAGAACCGCGACCGCGAAAATCTCCACCGGCCCGAAGTTGAGGACGATGCGCCCGAGCAGCGGCGCGACGGTGAGAAGAACGACCGAGGAGATGACGCCGCCGATCAGCGAGGCCGTCAATGACAGGCCCAGGGCTCGTCCGGCTTCGCCTTTTTGCGCCATCGGATAACCGTCAAGCACGGTCGCGGCCGCCGCCGGCGTGCCGGGCGTACGAAGCAAAATTGCGGCGATCGAGCCGCCGTACATGGCCGCGAGATAGAGCGAAGCCAGCATCGCAAGGCCGGTCTCGGGTCGAAGCGAATAGGTGAGCGGAAGCAGAAGCGCGATCGCCATCGTCGCCGAAAGACCCGGCATCGCCCCGATGAACATGCCGATAAGCGTCCCGGCCAGGATCGCCAGAAGATTGATTGGCTCGATGACGTTGGCGAGCCCGACCCAGAGCAAAGGTTCGGTCATCACGGGGCTTTCAGATCGCCGGGGTGAGGGGAATGGACAAATTCAGGAAGTAGACGAAGACGCCCCAGATCGCGCCGGTGACAAGCACTGTCGTCAGCAATATCGCGATCCATCCGACTGGCCGCAGAGCCAGCAATGGAATCAGCAGGAAGGCCGGGGTTGCGATGAGGTAGCCGACATAGGCGATACTCCACGCATACACGATGATCAGACCCAGAAACCCGGCACCGATGGCAAGTTCCCGCCAGTTCGGTGCCGGCAACAGAACCAGCGTCCCCGCAAGCTTTTGCTTTCGCCAGTCCGCCGCAACCTGGATGATGGCGAGGACGGCCAGCGAAATGACCACCCAGCCCAGAAGGACGGGCAACCGCGCCGCCTGGCTTGGATAGCCGGAGGCCTCGTTCCAGAAGAACAGGACGAGCGCGATCGCGGAGAGGGCGACGAGAATGCGGCCCATGACGGGTTTCCGGCTGTTGGAGGAAGCGGGGCCGCGGCCCCGCGCCCGGGGGTTCTTATTTGGCCTGAACTTCGTCCTTGATGTCGTTCCAGATCACTTCGTATTCGCTTTCCTGCTTCTTCAGGTAGTCGCGATATGCGTCGCCGGGAATGAAATCGATGTTCATCGCCTGTGCCGCGGCCGCTTTCTGGAACTCCGGATTGTCGACGACCCTTTGCAGCCCGTCGATCAACTGCTGGCGAGCCGCCTCGGGGAATTCGCCGGGACCGCTGTAGCCGCGGGACGAACCTGCGACCAAATTGTAGCCCAGTTCCGTCGCGGTGGGTACGTCCGGCAACTCCGGCAAGCGCTCCTCGGTGAAGACCGCCAGCGCGCGCAGATTGCCTTCCTTGATCTGGGGATAGGAGACGCCGACATTGGTGAAGCTTGCATCGATCTTGCCACCCATCGCGGCCGTCCACGACGGACCGTCGCCCTGGAAGGGCACCTTCTGCAACTTGACGCCAGCCTCCTTCTCGAAAATCAGCGAGGTAAAGAAATCGTCGCCGCCGACTCCCGAGTTGCCAACCGTCACCGTCGACGGCTTCTCCTTCGCCGCGTTGACGAGATCCTCGAACGTCTTGAAGGGGCTATCCTTGGCGACCACGGCGATGCCCGGATCCGTGACGATGTTCGCGATCGGTGTGATCTCGTCGACGTTGTAGGTGATCGACGGATTCATGATGTAGTTGGTCGTCAGCATCGGAGTGTTGGTAATGCTGATGACCGAGCCGTCATTCGGCGCCTGTTTGGCCAGGCGGGTCCACGCGATGGCACCGGTCGCACCGGGAATGTATTCGTTGACGAAATTCACGCCGAGTTCCTTGGCGAGGAAGGGCTGCACCAGCTGGGCAAGCGCGTCGGAGCCTCCGCCCGCCTTGAACCCTTGCATGACGTTGATCTCATCGGACGCTTCGTAGGCCTGCTGGGCGTGGACGGAGCTGACGAATGCGGTGGTCGCGGCGAGGGCTGCGACAAGGGTCATTTTCATTTGGACGATCTCCCGGTTTGTGGCGCACTCCTCCAAGCGCGTGGCGGAACCATAACGACGGTCTCTCGAAGTTGTCAAATATATTGTTGACAATATAGCCGGTCTCTGGCTGCTTGCCCCGGCGAACCATGAAAACAGAAGGGCTCGGCATGTCTGAGGGCAACGGACGCGGACTGAAGAAAGGCTTGACGAGCTACGGGGACGCGGGATTCTCACTGTTCCTTCGCAAGGCTTTCATCAAGGGGATGGGTTACTCCGACGATGCCCTGGATCGCCCCATCGTCGGGATTATCGATACGTCGAGCGGCTACAACGCGTGCCACGCCAACGTTCCCGACCTGGTAAGGGCAGTCGAGCGCGGCGTCATGCTCGCGGGCGCGCTTCCGATTTCCTTTCCCACGATCTCGATCCACGAATCCTTCGCCTATCCGACCAGCATGTTCCTTCGCAATTTGATGTCGATGGATACCGAGGAGATGATCCGCGCGCAGCCCATGGACGCGGTGGTGATGGTCGGCGGGTGCGACAAGACCGTGCCGGCGCAACTCATGGGCGCGGCCAGCGCGGGGATTCCCGCCGTGCAACTGGTGACCGGCCCGATGTTGACCGGCAGTCATCGCGGCGCGCGAGTGGGGGCGTGTACCGACTGCCGCAGGTTCTGGGCACGGTATCGCGCCGGCGAAATCGAGGCGGATGAAATCGCCGAGGTCAATTCGCGGCTCGTCCCCGGGGCCGGCACCTGTGGCGTCATGGGTACGGCCTCGACGATGGCCCTGGTCGTCGAGGCGCTTGGCATGATGGTTCCCGGCGGCGCCACGGCGCCGGCTGTGTCCGCCGACCGCCGGCGGATCGCGGAAAGCACCGGTGCTGTCGCCGTCAAGCTGGCGGCGGATGGCCTGGTGCCGGAGAAGATCATGACAGCGAAGGCATTCGAGAATGCCTTGACGGTGCTTCTGGCCACGGGCGGCTCGACGAATGGAATCGTCCATCTCGCCGCTATGGCCGGGAGGACCGGTCTCCGCCTCGATCTCGACGCGTTCGACAGGATCGGTCGTGATGTTCCCGTCCTCGTCGACTTGAAGCCCTCCGGCCAACACTACATGGAGGACCTTCATGCCGCGGGAGGTCTGGCGACGATCCTGCGGGAACTGAAACCGCATCTTCATCTCGACTGCCTGACGGTGACAGGGCGCACGCTCGGCGAGGAGATCGATGCCGCGGGGGGAGGCTGGCCGCAGACGATCGTCGCGCCGTTATCCACGCCGCTTTATCCGGAAGGCGGGATGGCCGTTCTGAGGGGCAATCTGGCGCCCGGCGGCGCCATCGTGAAGCAATCCGCCGCGACCCCAGCCTTGATGTCGCACCGTGGCAGGGCAGTGGTCTTCTCATCGATCGCCGACATGGCCGAGCGGGTGGACAACCCGGATCTCGACGTGACTGCCGACGATATCCTTGTCCTGCAAAACGCTGGTCCGAAGGGCGCGCCCGGAATGCCGGAGGCGGGATATATGCCGATTCCACGCAAGCTCGCGAAGGCGGGCGTGAAGGACATGGTCCGGATATCCGACGCGCGAATGAGCGGGACGGCGTCCGGCACGATCGTGCTCCACGTGACACCGGAAGCCGCCGAAGGAGGCCCCTTGGCGCTGGTGCGCAGCGGCGACATGATCGAATTGGACGTGCCGACGCGGCGCCTCATGCTCCACGTCTCCGAGGTCGAAATCGAGAAGCGGCGAAAGGCATTCCAGATGCCCAGTCACCCCGGCTCGGGCAGGGGGTACAAGCGGCTGTTTCTGGAAACGGTGCAGCAGGCCGACAAGGGTTGCGATTTCGCCTTCCTGATTCCTCCCGCCAAAGGCGACGTTCCCGAGGGACGCAATTGAGCGGCCGCTACGATCACACGGGGCTCATCCGCTTCTGTCGCGACGCGCTCACTGCGGCAGGTCTCGACCCGAACCATGCCGGCGTTGTCGCCGAAACGCTCGTGGAGGGCGATCTCCTCGGCCATTCCACGCATGGCCTGGCGCTGCTGCCCCGCTATTTGGAGGAAATCGTCGCCGGCGGGATGACGAGAGCCGGCGAGCCGACGGTGATCAACGACAACGGGATATCGGTGGCATGGGACGGGCGTTACCTGCCGGGACCAGTGCTCGTCCGGCGGGCGCTCGAACTTTGCGCCGAACGCGCGCGCGAGCACGGTGTCGCCACCGCGGCGATCGGCCGGAGCCACCACGTGGCCTGTCTGGCCGCATATTTGATGGCCGCCACCGATCGGGGACTTGCCGCGATCGTTGCGTCCTCCTCGCCGAACAATGCGTCGGTTGCGCCCTTTGGCGCGGTCGAAGGAGCCTACTCTCCCAATCCCTTGGCGGCCGGCTGGCCGACCGGGGGCGACCCGGTGCTCATCGATGTGTCGACATCGATCACCACCAGCAGTCTCACCAGCGAGGTTGCGGCGGCGGGCGGCAGGCTTCCGGGGGCATGGGTGATCGGCGCTGATGGCGAACCGGTCGACGATCCCGCCGTTCTCACCGCCAGCCCACCTGGCGCTCTTCTCCCGCTCGGCGGCACCGATCATGGCCATAAGGGCTTTGCGCTCGGAATGCTGGTCGAGATGCTCACATCCGGCCTCGCCGGCCATGGTCGGGCCGAGCGGCCGAGCAGATGGGGCGCATCGGTCTTCATCATGGTCATCGATCCCGAGCATCACGGCGGCAAGGAAGCCTTTGAGCGACAGACGGGTAACTTGGCCGCCGCATGTCGGGCCGCGCGGCCATTGCCGGGAGGCCCGCCGGTGCGCTTGCCGGGGCAGCGGGCGCTGGAACTCCGACGGACGGCGTTGGTGGAGGGAGTCGCCCTGCCGCGCCCCTTGGTCGATCGCTTGCGCGAAAGGTCCACGGTCGTGTTTCCCGACCCACAATGAGGGGGACGCGGCTCGCAGGGCAAATGGGTCGTCGAGAACGTCAGAAGGGCGACGGCATCACGTCGAGCTCAAGTCGGCGAAACTTCCCTCCAGCGAAGGCGATGACCGCAAGTTCATCGTCGACGTCATCGCCACCACCTTCAAACCGACGGCCGCGCGGGACGCGGCCTGAAGCCAACAACCAGTGAGCGGCCCGTTCGAGATGCAAGACATTATCTGACCTGCGCGGTGGCGGACGCTGCTGAACCGCTTGAACCGGCCTGAAAACGTGTGCTTGTCACTGACGTGTAACCGCGACGCAGGCGGCAAGCGAAGTGGGCTGCGCGTCAAAGAACACGCCGTCCCTTTTAGGGCTCACCTCTATGCCGGGCGGATCCGTGGCGGCACGCCTCGTGTTATTCTGTTGCGAAACAATAAAAGAGCCCATCACCGCCGGTCCCTTGCAGGGCTTCTTGGCCGCAACCCCGCGACGGGTGGGACGAGTTCCACGATTTCGCCTCGGCTGTGTCGTTGAGTCCCGTTCGGTCATGATGGCCGACCATAGCGCTGCCCTCGCCACTTGAGGTCCAGTTCTCACAGGTCGCATCGTGAGCCGTGCCGTCCGGCAAGGATCCGGTGAGGATATCGTGACGGTTTGGCTCGTCACCTCTACCATTGACCAATTCGCCGTTCTCGTTGAGGGCGGTCTCCTTGTTCAAAGCGTTCTGATCGCTGTGCAACTCAGCGACACTCTCCGCGATGGTATCGCCCTTTGCATTGACCCAGGGCCCGGTCCCGATGCGGTCACGTGCATCGGTGTCGCTCGTGCTCAAATAAGCTGCCCAGGTCTTGCCGGAGACGCCGGCTGCTTCGGCGAGACTGGTGCAATGGGCATCGGCTCCTTCCAAACCACCGAGATTGGCGCCGTCCCCGAGACCCTGACTGGTGACGAAAAAGCTCATCGAATTCTCCTGAGCGGTGACCGGAAAAATTCCGACGCACGCAAGGAGAGAAGACACAAGCAGAACGGGAAAGCATTTCATCGTTTTCCTCCGTCGATCAAGCCATCGTCCCTCACCTTACGCTCGAGAGGGAAAGCGTGGGATCAAGTTGCGGTGTTCGCCCGCGTCACAGTCGGGATGTGCTGCCGGTCCAAGCCGTGGAAGGGTTCGTCGACGAGTGTTGGGAGGCGGTGGGTTCGGCCGATCTACTGGACACTGCCGATCGACCTCATGGGAAGAGCACGCATCACGACCGTGCCGCCCGCATACGAGAGCCGACTCGCAAGGCTTCCCGTGCACGCCGCCGCAACGCACAACTCCGCGAGGAAATCCGCTGCTTCGAGTGGAGGAAATCCGCCGCTTCGAGGCGAGCTTTGGGTCTATCGCGTTAGCAAGTTCCGGCGCTCATGGACGACGACATTTGGCTCGTCAGCTTCATGCGCCACGATCTGGGATACATCGACCTGGAGCAGAAACCTTGCGAACCATCGACGACCCGTTCGGCACGAGCTTGTCACCCATGTCTCAGGTACGATCTGTCACCCACGTCTCCGGGCTGTACCGAAGAAAATTGGAGCGGGCGATGGGATTCGAACCCACGACCCCAACCTTGGCAAGGTTGTGCTCTACCCCTGAGCTACGCCCGCCCGCTCCAGGCGGCCCCTCGGTGCCGCAGACGGGCGGTATATGGCGGAAAGCGCGATCGATTGCAACAGGGAATTGACGGGTCGCGCCGGATCGCGTGGAGCGTTCGCAGATGAGCCGGGCGCGAGGATCTTCGGCCCCCCGAACGACCTCCGGGAACGCGGCAATCGGCATTGGCGCCTCTTGCGACGGAATGCATGCAGGTGGCCAGACGCGCGCTGCTTGGATTGGCCTTGAACGGCGCACTGGCCCGGGCCGCCGGATGGCATTCGAGCCCGGCGCGCCGACGGTGTCGGCTTTTCGGTAAAGCGCGGAAAGACCGT
The DNA here is from genome assembly GCF_024195285.1 of Aurantimonas marianensis. Classification (GTDB taxonomy): domain Bacteria; phylum Pseudomonadota; class Alphaproteobacteria; order Rhizobiales; family Rhizobiaceae; genus Aurantimonas; species Aurantimonas marianensis. The sequence continues at coordinate 73,361 of NZ_JALHBS010000053.1, read as the reverse complement.
GGCAATCGTTGGCAAGACCGGCTGCGGCATGCTCGCTGCAATAGGCTTTCGGCCGATGCTGCTGCCCGGATCTCAGTGACGCATCAGCGCATCGACGATCTCCTGCGGACCGATCTGTCCCACCACCCGTCCGTTGCGGGAGACGACCACCGCGCCATTGCCCCCGGAAATCGATTCCATCACCCGTCGCAAAGGTGTGTCGGGCTCGGCCATCGCCGCGACCCGCGCCGGAGCGGAGCCGCTGTCAGCGTCCACTGGCTTCATCACGTTCTCCGCGGTCAGAACGTTGAGCGGATTCATATGCGCGACGAAGTCGGCGACATAGGCGTCCGCCGGCCGTAGCACGATGTTCTGCGCGGTGCCGACCTGGACGATGCGGCCGCCCTCCATGATGGCGATGCGGTTGCCGATCTTGAAGGCCTCGTCGAGATCGTGGCTGACGAAGATGATGGTTTTCTTCAGCCGCTGCTGGATTTCCAGCAGCTCGTCCTGCAGCCGCGCCCGGATCAGCGGGTCGAGCGCCGAGAACGGCTCGTCCATCAACAGGATCGGCGCGTCGGTGGCGAAGGCGCGGGCGAGACCGACACGCTGCTGCATGCCGCCGGACAATTCGCCGACACGGCTGTCTGCCCAATCACCGAGCCCCACCAGCTCGAGCTGGGCCATGACCCGCTCGCGGCGCTTGGCCCGGGGCTCGCCAGCCAGTTCGAGACCGAGACCGACGTTCTCCGCGACGCTGCGCCAGGGCAGCAGCGCGAATTGCTGGAACACCATCGCCACTTCGTGACGGCGCAGTTCGCGCAGGCGTTTGGTCCCGCAATCCTTCGGATCGACCGTCCCATTGCCGGTATCGATCACCACGCGGCCGCGGGTGATCGGCGCGAGGCCGTTGACGGCGCGCAGCAGGGTCGATTTGCCCGACCCGGACAGACCCATCAGGACGGCGATCTCGCCTGAATTGATGTCGAGCGAGGCGTCGGCGACGCCCAGCGTCACGCCCGTCGCCTCGCGGATTTCGCTGCGGCTCTTGCCCGCGTCGACAAGCGGCAGCGCCTGTTCCGGCTTCCGCCCGAAGACGATCGAGACGTTCTGGAAGGAGACGATCGGACTCATCGGCGTCCCTTTTCGTCGATCCGGAAGAACCGGTCGAGGATGATGGCAAGGAGCACGATCGCCAGACCGGCCTCGAATCCCTGGCCGATATTGATCGTATTGAGCGCGCGCAGAACCGGCACGCCGAGACCGGGCGCGCCGACGAGGGCGGCGATGACCACCATCGACAGCGACAGCATGATGGTCTGGGTCAACCCGGCCATGATCTGCGGCAAGGCGTAGGGAATCTCGATCTTGATCAGCCTCTGCATCGGCGTGGCGCCGAAGGCGTCGCCGGCTTCCAGCAATTGCCGCGGCGTCGAGGCGATGCCAAGTCGGGTCAACCGGATCGGCGAAGGCAGGGCGAAGATGACGGTGGCGACGAGACCCGGTACCAGGCCGAGGCCGAAAAGGATCAGCGCGGGGATCAGATAGACGAAGGTCGGGATCGTCTGCATCAGGTCGAGGATCGGCCGAAGCCCCGCATAGAGCCAGTCGCGGCGGGCGGCCGCGACCCCCAGCGGCACCCCGATGATCATGCAGACCGCGGTCGAGGCAAGGACGAGACCGAGCGTTTCGGTGGTTTCTTCCCAGAAGCCCAGATTGATGATCAGCAGCAGCCCGAGAACCGTGAAGACGACGATCGGAATCGAGCGGCGGGCGGCATAGGCGATCGCCGCGAAGATCGCGACGACGACGAGCGGGTGCGGATATTGCAGCAGGAACAGGATGGCGTCGATGAAGGCACCCAGCCCGTCGCGGATGGCGTCGAAGAGAAACGTGAAATTGGCGGTCAGCCAATCGACGAAGGCTTCGGCATAGTCGCCGATCGGAAGCGGATTGTCTTCGAGCCACTGCACGGGCGGGATCGTCCTTCCGGGGTCAGGTCATGAAGGGAACTGTCAAAGAAGAGGGCCGGTCGATGCCGGCCCTCAAAAACTTGGCGCGAGGCCTTATCAGGACAGGCCGAGATAGGATTTGACCGCCGGCAATCCATCCTCGTCGTCCTTGGTCTTGACGCCCTCGAGCCATGTCGACAACGCATCCGGGTTGGCCTTGAGCCATTCCTTCGCCGCGGCCTCCGGCTTTTCGCCGTCGTCGAGGATCGCACCCATGATGGCGTTCTCCATGTCGAGCGAGAAGGTAAGGTTCTTCAGGAGTTTGCCGACGTTCGGGCACTCTTCGGTGTAGCCCTTTCGTACGGTGGTATGCACCGTGGCGCCGCCGAAATTCGGGCCGAAATACTCGTCGCCGCCGTCGAGATAGGCGAGCTCGAAGTTCTTGTTCATCGGATGCGGCGCCCATCCCAGGAACACGATCGGCTTGTCGGAGCGGGTTTCGCGGGCGACCTGGCTGAGCATGCCTTGCTCGGAAGATTCGACTAGTTCGAAGTCCTTCAGCCCGAACGCGTCCTTCTCGATCATGTCGAGGATCAGGCGGTTGCCGTCATTGCCCGGTTCGATGCCGTAGATCTTGCCGTCGAGCTGGTCGGAAAACTTGGCGATATCGTCGAAGGTCTTGAGACCCTCGTCGAAGGCGGTCTGCGGCACCGCCAGCGTGTATTTCGCGCCGGTCAGATTGGTGTTGATGTCCTCCACCGATCCGTCGGCCAGATATTTCTCGATATCGCCCTGCATCGACGGCATCCAGTTGCCGAGAAAGACGTCGATATCGCCATTCTTCATCGACGCGAAGGTCACCGGCACCGACAGCACCTTGGTATCGGTCTCGTAGCCGAGCCCTTGCAGGATCTCAGTCGTCGCGGCCGTCGTCGCCGTAATGTCCGTCCAGCCGACATCGGAAAAGCGCACCGTCGAGCAGCTTGCGGCCTCCTGGGCGAAAACCGGAGAGGCGATCAGCACGGTGCCGAGGGCTGCGCCCGCAAGCAGTCTGGAAAGGGTCATGTACTATCTCCTGTTGTCGCCCGTTCGAACGTCTGGACTTTGACCGGGCGGAAGCGTGTTTGGGTCGATCGCGCGACTATTGCGCATTGGAGGCGATCAACGCAACAAGCCGGCTTCCCCGCCCGGGCGCAGTGCTGCGAATGGCCGACGCATGAGGCTTCAGAACGCGATCGACGTGGTGTTCTTCACTTCCTCCATGACCGCATAGGTGTGTGTTTCGCGAACGCCGGGAAGGGCCAGCAGCGCATCGGACAGAAACGCTCGATAGGCGGTCATGTCCTTCACCCGCGCCTTGATGAGATAGTCGAAGCCGCCGGCCACCATGTGGCACTCCATGATGTCCGGCGTGGCTTCCGCGACGCGCTTGAATTCACTGAAGATCGCGTCGCTTGTCCGGTCCATCTTGACCTCGACGAAGACGATCATCCCGCGGCCGAGCTTATCCGGCGACAGTTTCGCCGCATATCCGAGGATATAACCGTCGCGGGTGAGGCGCTTCACCCGTTCGGCCGTCGCGGTCGGCGACAGGTGGACCCGCTCGGCGAGTTCCAGATTGGTGAGACGGCCATCACGCTGGAGCTCGCGGAGAATTTTCCGGTCTTTTTGGTCGAGATCGGTCATCTGAGCCAGGATACGGCAATTGTTTGAAGCATTCCACTGCAATCAGGCCACTCTTTGGCGAGAAACACGGACGCTGAATCTGTTAAATAGCGTCGTCGTCGATCGATCGCGGAGTGAACCATGTCGGCCATGCCAGAACCCTTTTCGGCTCCGTTCGCGCCGGACGATACGGCGGCGGTCGCCGCGCTGTTCGAGACCTCCGCGCGGTGGGCCCACGACGAGGAGGCGGTCGATCGGCGGGCGCGCCACCTGATCGAGGAGATTCGCGGCGCGGCCGGCGGCATCGGCGGGGTCGAGGACTTCCTGCGCGAGTTCGGCTTGTCGAGCCGCGAGGGGCTGGCGCTGATGATCCTGGCTGAGGCGCTGCTCAGGGTGCCCGACGCCAAGACGCAGGACCGGCTGATCGAAGACAAGATCGGCGCCGGCGACTGGGCCCATCACGATGGCGACGAGGACCGGATGCTGACCGCCGCCTCGGCCTGGGCGCTCGGCGTCTCGGCGCGGATCATCCGGCCGGGCGAAACGCCGCAAGGCGTCATCTCCTCTCTCGTCAAGCGCGTCGGCGGGCCGGCGGTCCGCACCGCGACGCGCCAGGCGATGCGCTTCCTAGGTCGCCATTTCGTTCTCGGCGAGACGATCGCGGACGCGCTCGATCGTGCCCGCGCCTTCGAGAAGAAAGGCTATCGCCATTCCTACGACATGCTGGGGGAGGGCGCGCGCACCAGGGCCGACGCGGAGCGCTACTTCCGCTCCTATGCCGACGCGATCGAGGCGATCGGCCGCAAAGCCGGCAACAAGCCATTGCCCGACCGCCCGGGGATTTCGGTGAAGCTCTCGGCGCTGCATCCGCGCTATCAGCCGACCCACCGCGACACCGTGCTGAAGGATCTGGTGCCCCGCGTCAACGAGCTGGCGCGTCGGGCGCAAAGCTACGATCTGAACCTGACGATCGACGCCGAGGAAGCCTCACGGCTGGAACTGTCGCTCGACGTCGTCGACGCCGTCGTCAAGGATTTCGACTTTGACGGCTGGAACGGCTTCGGCCTCGCCATCCAGGCCTATCAGAAGCGGACCCTGGCCGTGATCGAGCATGTCGACGCGCTCGCCAGGGCGGCGGGCGTCAAGATGATGGTCCGCCTCGTCAAGGGAGCGTACTGGGATACCGAGATCAAGCAGGCACAGGAAAAGGGCCTTTCCGGCTATCCGGTCTATTCGCGCAAGCCGGCGACGGATCTGTCCTATCTGGTCGCGGCGAAGGCGCTTCTGGATCGGCGCGAGCGGCTCTACCCGCAATTTGCGACCCACAATGCTCTGACCGTCGCGACCATCGTTGAAATGGCCGGCGCCGATGTCTCGGGGTTCGAGTTCCAGCGCCTGCATGGCATGGGCGAAGCGCTTTATGAGACCATGCGCCGCGACTCTGCGTCGGCAATTCCCTGCCGCATCTACGCGCCGGTCGGCGGTTATCGCGACCTGCTCGCTTATCTGGTGCGCCGTCTTCTGGAGAACGGCGCCAATTCGTCCTTCGTCGCGCAGGTCGGCGATGAGGACGTGCCGATCGACTCTTTGATCGAACGTCCGCGCGACGTCTTGAAGAACGGTCCCGCCCGCCATCCAAAAATTGGCTTGCCATCGGAGATTTTCGCGCCGCGCAAGAACTCCGCCGGTATCGAGTTCGGCGACCGGCGCGCGCTGGACCATTTCCTCGCCGCGCGCGACCGGACCGGGCGCGAACCGATCGCGGCCACCTGCGGCTTCAAGGGCGCCGACGCCAAAGGGCCGGTCGACATCCGCTCTCCCGTCGATGGAGTGCTCGTCGGGCGCAGCCATCATCTGAGCGCCAGCGGCGCGAAGGCCCTCGTCACCGAGGCGGCGCGCCATGTGCGGGCGGCCGAGGCGGTGCCGGCCGCGAGCCGCGCCACCTGGCTGCGCAAGACCGCTGATCTGATGGAGAGGCGGCAGGGCGCGTTCATGGGGCTTCTGGCCCGTGAGGCCGGCAAGACGGTCGACGACGGCATCGCGGAAATTCGCGAGGCGGTGGATTTCCTGCGCTTCTACGCCGCCGAGGCCGAACGGCTGTTCGCCGAGCCCACCCTGCTGCCCGGTCCGACCGGCGAGGAAAATCGCCTTCGCTATCGCTCGCGCGGCGTCGCCATCTGCATCTCGCCGTGGAATTTCCCGCTGGCGATCTTCACCGGCCAGGTCGCGGCGGCGCTGGCGGCCGGCAACGTCGTCATCGCCAAGCCGGCCGAGCAGACGCCGCTTGTCGCCTCGCTGGCGGTCGATCTCCTGCACGAGGCCGGGTTTCCGGCGCACGGTCTTTTCCTTGCGCCGGGCGACGGGGAGGCGGGCGCCGCGCTGGTCTCCCACGATGCCACGGCAGTCGTCGCCTTCACCGGCTCGACCGAGACCGCCTTTGCGATCAATCGCGCGCTGGCCGCCCGCAACGCGCCGATCGCGCCGCTGATTGCCGAAACCGGCGGCATCAACGGCCTGGTGGTCGACGCGACGGCGCTGCCGGAACAGGTCGCCGACGACGTCGTGATGTCGGCGTTCCGGTCCGCCGGCCAGCGCTGTTCGGCCTTGCGCGTCCTCTACGTCCAGGAGGATGTCGCCGATCGCATGATCGAGATGATCGCGGGCGCCGCGGCGGAACTGGTGGTCGGCGACCCGCATGACCTGTCGACCGACGTTGGCCCGGTGATCGATGCCGAACAGCATGCCATGCTGACATCCCACATCGAGCGCATGGAGCAGTCGCAGACGGTCCGATTCAGGGGCCGCCTCGGCGACGATCTGCCCTCAAAGGGGCACTGGTTCGCACCGCACATCGTCGAGCTCGACAAGCCCGAGGCGCTCGAACTCGACGAGGTTTGCGATTCGATCGAGCGGACCGGCTTCGGCCTGACGCTCGGCGTCCACAGCCGCATCGACGAGACCGTCAAGACGGTCGCCGAGCGGCTGACCGTCGGCAACATCTACGTCAATCGCAACATCATCGGGGCGATCGTCGGCTCCCAGCCCTTCGGCGGCTCGGGCCTGTCCGGCACCGGGCCGAAGGCGGGCGGGCCGAATTACGTGGCGCGGTTCGCCCGCGAACAGGTGACGTCGGTGAATACTGCGGCGGCCGGCGGCAATGCCAGCCTGATTGCCATGGAATCGTAGCAAACGGGTGACAGTCTATTGCCGCGACTTGATGTACAGTCATGTTGTTGCGGCAATGGACGATCGGAAAGCCCGCCGACCTCCTCCCAAGCGAACGGGCTTTCGCAGTCACCGCGCATGGGTCGTTTGGCGGCATTCCTCCTCCCGATGCCGCGAGCCGGCCATTCACAACGAAGAGCCCGGGGCGCGTGTCCTCCGGGCTCTTTCGTTGTCGCTTCTCCGCTCTAGGAGTTTGCGTCCGCCAGCATCATCCGCGCCGCCTTTTCCGCGATCATGATCGTCGGCGAGGTGGTGTTGCCCGAGGTGATCGACGGCATCACCGACGCGTCGGCGACGCGCAGCCCCCTGACGCCGCGCACGCGCAGCCGCTCGTCGAGCACCGCCATCGGATCGCCTTCGATTCCCATCTTGGCCGTTCCGACCGGGTGGAAGATCGTCGTGCCGAGATCGCCGGCGGCGACCAGCATGTCCGCGTCGGACGTCACATGCGCACCGGGCTTGTATTCCTCCGGCCGATACGGTGCGAGGGGCGACTGTTCCACGATCCGCCGGGCCCATTTCAGGCTGTCTATGGCGACTTGGCGATCCTCGTCGGTGGAAAGATAGTTCGGCGCGATGTCCGGCGCATCCTCCGGCCGCGCGCCGGTCAGGTGGATGCTGCCGCGGCTGGTCGGCCTGAGATTGCAGACGCTCGCCGTGAAGGCGGAGAAGGAATGCAGCCCCGCGCCCCAATCGTCGAGCGACAGCGGCTGGAAATGGAATTCCAGATTGGCCGTCGCCTGATCCGGCGAAGACTTGACGAAGGCGCCGACCTGGCTCGGCGCCATGGTCAACGGTCCCCGCCGTCTGAGCGCGTAATCGACGCCCATCATCGCCCGGCGGAACAGGTTCTTGTATTCGCTGTTCAGCGTCTTGATTCCGTCGACCTTGTAGATCGGGCGGATTTGCAAGTGGTCCTGCAAATTCTCGCCGACCCCCGGCAGGTGATGGAGGGGCGTAATGCCGTGGTCTTTCAGCCGGTCGGCGTCGCCGATGCCGGAGCGCTCCAGGATCACCGGCGAGCCGACGGCGCCGGCCGACAGCACGATCTCGCGCGCCGCCAACGCCTCGAAGCCCTTGCCGTCCTTGCGGTAGTCGAGCGACACCGCCCGCCCATCACGAAAGCGCACCCGGTCGACCATGACGCCAGTGACCACCTTCAGATTCGGCCGACCGAGCGCGGGTTTCAGAAAACCGCGCGCCGCGCTCCAGCGCCGGCCGCCCTTCTGGTTGACCTGGAAATAGGCAGAGCCTTCGTTGTCACCGGTGTTGAAATCGTCGATCTTGGCGACGCCCGCCGCCTCGGCCGCGTCGCGAACCCGGTCGAGAACGTCCCAACGGATGCGCGGGTGTTCCACCCGCCATTCGCCGCCGGTTCCGTGGAATTCGTTGGGTCCGTCGACGTGATCCTCGACCGCCTTGAACGCCTCCAGCACATCGTCCCATCCCCAGCCGGAAAGGCCGAGCTGGCGCCAGTGGTCGTAATCCGCCGCCTGGCCGCGCATGTAGATCATCGCGTTGATCGCCGACGAGCCGCCGAGCGTCTTGCCGCGCGGATAGTTCAGCGCCCGGCCATTGAGCCCCGCCTGGCTGGTGGTCTTGAACATCCAGTCGGCGCGCGGATTGCCGATGGCGAAGAGATAGCCGACCGGAATGTGGAACCAGATCCAGTTGTCCTTGCCGCCGCCTTCGAGCAGCAGCACCCTGTTCTTGGGGTCGGCGGACAGCCGGTTCGCGAGGACGCAACCTGCCGAGCCCGCGCCGGCGACGATGTAGTCGAACTCTTCCATGCCTTCGATCTAGCCGAATGCGCGCCGCTGGCAAATGGCTTTGAGCGCCATGGGATCGCGCCCGCCGTCGCGGCTCGGACCCGGTACCGGTGGCGCGGTATCCAGCATGACGGGTGACTTGCTCTCGTCGCCCGGCTCGGTTATCGGTTGCCCATGATGATGACGATCCTTTCGAAGAACTGGTGGTGGGCGCGCTGACAGCGGCCGGACCGTCACGCTTGTGATCGAACCCAAAGGCCGCCACGGATCATCCGGCGGCCTTTTTGCTATGTCGTCGGGGGTCCGGGCTCGAGACCCGGAGAGAGTTCATGGTGACCGAACAGACCGACGACGGCCGCGAGCGCCACGTCACGGCGGGCGGGGTGACGATAACGCGCAGCCGGCGGGCCGTCGCTTATGACGGCGCGATCGAGCCCTATTTCGATCGCCTGGACACCCGCCGCGGCGCCGTCCTGTTTTCCAATTACGAGTATCCGGGCCGCTACACGCGCCAGGATGTGGCATTCGTCGATCCGCCGCTGGTGATCTCGTCGACTGGGCGGGCCATGCGGATCGCGGCGCTCAATCCGCGCGGCGAAGTGCTGCTCGGCTTCATCGCGGATACGCTTGCCGGTCACGACGACATCGCCTCGCTCGATCGCGCGGTCAGCGCCATCGATCTCGTCATCAAGCAGCCGGCCGGCACGGTTACCGAGGAGGAGCGCTCGCGCATGCCGAGCGTCTTTTCGGTGCTGCGCGCGATCGTCTCGCTGTTCCGCTCCGAGGAGGATCGCGATCTCGGTCTCTACGGTGCCTTCGGCTACGATCTCGCTTATCAGTTCGATCCGGTCGAGGAAGTGCTGGAGCGCGATCCGGACCGCCGCGACCTCTTGCTCTATCTGCCGGACGACTTGCTCGAGGTCGATCACTACTCCGCCGCGGCCTTCCTGACCCGCTACGATTTCGCTAGGAACGGCGTTTCGACCGAGGGGCTCGCGGGCGGCGGCCCGGACGCGCCCTTTGCGCCCTCCGAACGCATCCCGCCGCGCGGCGATCACAAGCCCGGCGAATATGCCGAACTGGTGCGCGCCGCCAAGGCGAAGTTCATGCGCGGCGACCTCTTCGAGGTGGTTCCCGGCCAGGTGTTCTACGAGCGCGCCGAGCACAAGCCTTCGGAAATCTCGCGGCGGCTGAAGGCGGTGAATCCCTCGCCCTATTCGTTTCTGATCAATCTCGGCGAGAATGAATTTCTGATCGGCGCCTCGCCGGAGATGTTCGTGCGCGTCAACGGCCGGCGGGTCGAGACATGTCCGATTTCCGGCACCATCAAGCGCGGCGAGGACGCCATTTCCGATTCCGAGCAGATCCTGAAGCTGCTCAATTCCAAGAAGGACGAATCGGAGCTGACGATGTGCTCCGATGTCGACCGCAACGACAAGAGCCGGGTCTGCGATCCGGGCTCCGTGCGCGTCATCGGCCGGCGGCAGATCGAGATGTATTCGCGGCTGATCCATACGGTCGACCACATCGAGGGCCGGCTGCGCGACGGCATGGACGCCTTCGACGCCTTCCTGTCCCATGCCTGGGCGGTGACGGTGACCGGCGCGCCGAAGCTGTGGGCCATGCGCTTCATCGAGAACAGCGAGAAGAGCCCGCGCGCCTGGTATGGCGGCGCCGTCGGCATGGTGCATTTCAACGGCGACATGAACACCGGTCTGACGCTGCGCACGATCCGGCTGAAGGACGGCATCGCCGAGGTGCGGGCCGGCGCGACGCTGCTGTACGATTCCAATCCGGAGGAGGAAGAGGCCGAGACCGAGTTGAAGGCCTCGGCGCTGATCGGCGCGATCCGTGAGGCCGGCGCGTCCAATGCTGCTGGCGCCGAGCGCGACGCGGCCAGGGTGGGCGAGGGGTTGCGTGTCCTTTTGGTCGATCACGAGGATTCCTTCGTCCACACGCTGGCCAATTACTTCCGCCAGACCGGCGCGACCGTCTCGACCGTCCGCACGCCGGTTCCGGCCGAGATCTTCGACCGCGTCGATCCCGATCTCGTGGTGTTGTCGCCGGGGCCGGGCAATCCGTCCGACTTCGACTGCAAGGGCACGATCGCCGCCGCCCGTCAGCGCGGCTGCGCGATCTTCGGCGTCTGCCTCGGGCTGCAGGCGCTCGCCGAGGCCTATGGCGGAAGCTTGCGCACCCTGCATGTGCCGGTCCATGGCAAGCCGTCGCGCATTCGCGTCACCACGCCCGGCATCATCTTTTCCGGCCTGCCCGGCGAAGGAGTTCGAGGTGACGGCGGAGACCGACGACGGCATCGTCATGGCCTTCGAGCACCGGACCGAGCCGGTCGCGGCGGTGCAGTTCCATCCCGAAAGCATCATGAGCCTCGGCGGCGAGGCGGGCATGCGCATGATCGAGAATATCGTCGCGCACCTGCCCCGCCGCGCCCGCGAAAAGGCAGCTTGACATGCCTCACCTTCGTCGCACGCTCGTGATGGTATTCTGCCGCAGGAATCCAGCTTTGGGCTGCGCGGCTGAAGGCGTGTCCATGCGTAGTGATACCTCGCGGCCTCTGACCAGAGTCCGCTAGGTATGGCGCGAGTCTCTCCGGTATTGATGCAGCGGATCGCGGCAGCATCCATCGGCCTCGCCCTGGTGGTGATGGCGCTGAAATATGCGGCCTACTCTGTCACCGGGTCGGTTGCCTTTCTGTCGGACGCGCTGGAATCGATCGTCAATCTGATCACTGCTTTCATCGCCTGGTGGGCGATCCGCCTCAGCTTCAAGCCGGCGGACAAGGACCATCCCTTCGGGCACCATAAGGCGGAGTATTTCTCGGCCGTTTTCGAGGGGGTGCTGATTGTCGTCGCGGCCCTGTTGATCTTTCAAGAGGCCTGGCAGGCCTGGCAGGCTCCACGGGTTCTGGAGGAGCCTAGCCTTGGCATCGCGATCAACGCGGCGGCGACCTTCATCAACCTTGGCTGGGCCCTGTTCCTGATCCGGGTTGGTCGTCGGAATCGCTCGCCCGCGCTTGCCGCTGACGGTCGGCACATCATGTCGGACGTCGTCACTTCGGTGGGTGTCATCGTCGGGCTAGCGCTGGCGACCGCGACCGGCTGGCTGTTCCTTGATCCACTGATGGCGGCGTTGGTGGCATTGAACATCCTGCGCGAGGGCTACAAGGTTGTCACCAACTCGCTCTCCGGCCTGATGGATCAGGCGATCGACCCGGTCGAGGAAGCCAGGGTTCGCGACCTGATCTCGGCCCATGCCGACGGCGCTCTCGAGGTCCACGATTTGAAGACCCGGTTGGCCGGCCGGGCGATGTTCATCGAGTTCCACATGGTCGTGCCCGAGGCGATGACGGTCGGCGTCGCCCACGACATTTGCGACCGGATCGAGGACGCGCTTCTGGAGGCCTTCGAGGGCGCCCGCGTGTTGATCCATGTGGAGCCGGAAGGCGAGGCTAAACAGACGGGGGTGCCGGTTCTGTAGAGCGGGTGGTCGCGAAGCCGCCGGGCGTCGCGCCCTCCCGCGACCAGCGTGCTTTCTCGTGTCGCCGCGGCAACGCCCGACGCGAATCCCGCCATCGACCGGGCCTCCGCCCTTGATCTGCCACACTTATCGTTTGCGTCAGCATTCGTTGCGACATCCGACCGTCCGATTCGATCGAGCGGTGGGTTCCCCCGAACCGCGAGGGCCGATCATTGATGGTGGAGGGTTTCGCCGAACGACCGATGAGTTCCCCCTTGGTCAATCTGCGCGGCGTCCAGGCGCTCTTGTCGAATCGCTGCGGGATCAGCCGGTAACGCGTTGGCTGTTTGCCGCCGCCTTGCTCGCTCTGTCCTTCGCCGTTCGCTATCTCCTCGATGACCGGTTGCCCGTCGGCTTTCCCTATCTGACTTTCTTTCCCGCCGTCATTATCACGTCCTTCTTCGCGGGCGTCCTTCCCGGTATAGCGGTGGCGTTCGTGGCGGGTCTGTTCTCCTGGTACTTCTTCATTCCGCCGTTCGACTCCTTCGCCCTGACCGGTGGCTCGACATTGGCGCTGTCGTTCTACGTCTTTATCGTCGCGGTCGACATCCTATTGATTCACTGGATGCAGCTCGCGCTCGACCGGCTTGAAATCGAAAAGGAATCCGCCGCGCGCCATGCCGACGAACGCGACCTTTTGTTTCGCGAATTGCAACACCGGGTATCGAACAATCTGGCTGTTGTATCGTCGCTGTTGAACGCCCAGTCACGGGGAACCGACAGCTCGGAAGCATCGTCGGTTCTGCAACAGGCGTCGGCCCGCATCGCCTTGATCTCGAAGATCCAGCGGGAGCTCCACGATCCCGGCCGGCAGAGCCTCGACCTGGGGCCGTATCTGACCCAGCTCGGCCCGGACCTCCTCGAGGCGTCGGGTATGACCGACATCCGTTACGAGGTCGACGCGGAAGCGGTGGAAGTCTCGGCGGAGCTCGCCGTGCCGCTGGGCCTGATCGCCACGGAGCTGATTTCGAATTCGATCGAGCATGGCTGCGCGGACGGTCGGGCAGGGCGGATCGTCGTCGAACTCAGGCGCGAGTCTGGTGGGGCGGAAAAGCGGGAAACGCCGCTCTGCTTGACAGTGTCAGACGATGGCCCCGGCTGGCCCGAGGGTTTTTCGGTGTCCTCCTCGCGCAACCTCGGCATGCGCATTGTCGCGTCGCTCGCCGAACAGATCGGCGGCGTTTTCGAAATATCCAATGCCGGTGGTGCGGTCTCGACGCTGCGTTTTGTCACGCGCGGCGATTTGGCGGACTGAGCCTTGGGCGTCCTGGCGCGAAAATCGGCTTGCAATCGACCGCGTTCGCAATAGTGTGGCGGGCATGATCGCGACGCCATTCAGCATGTCGACACCTGTGCCCGCTCGGCGGCCGCATGCGCTGGCGCGTCCGGGTCTTCTCCTCGGTCTACTTAGCCGCGGCCGTCGGACCCGTTGATCGAAGGGGCGTCCGGCGGTCGAGCCGGCGCGCCAGAGGCCTGATGGCCTCCCCCGTTCTGCCCCTTTCGCTTTACAATCCGGTTTCAATTTCGGATGACCCGGTCAGATGCGCGCGCGTTGCCAGCGCCGCCCCCGGCATCCGCCCGAGCGATCAAGGTGCAACAGCCATGTCCGTCACGCCCGCAGTCCGTCCCGCCGCCGAGGCCGAGCCATACCGCACGATGCCCCTGGCCTCGGTAAAGTATCAGCCCTACGCTCAGATCGACCTGCCCGACAGGACGTGGCCGGGCAAGACCATCACCACGCCGCCGATCTGGTGCTCCGTCGATCTTCGCGACGGCAACCAGGCGCTGGTCGACCCGATGGGCCACGACCGCAAGGCCCGGTTTTTCGCGCTCCTGAAGGCCATGAATTTCAAGGAGATCGAGATCGGCTTTCCGTCGGCCTCGCAGACCGATTTCGACTTCACGCGTTGGTGCATCGAAGAAGGCGAGGTGGCCGACGACGTCTCCCTGCAGGTGCTGGTCCAATGCCGGCCGGAGCTGATCGCGCGAACCTTCGAGTCGCTCGAGGGCGCAAGGCGGCCGATCGTCCATTTCTATAACTCGACCAGCGAATTGCAGCGCCGCGTCGTCTTCCAGAAAGACCGCGCCGGCATCAGGGAGATCGCCACCGATGCCGCCAAGATGGTGGCCGACATGGCGGCCAAGGCGGGCGGCGGCTATCGGTTCCAATATTCACCCGAGAGCTTTACCGGCACCGAGCTCGATTTCGCGGCCGAGATCTGCAACGCGGTCGCCGAGATCATCCGGCCAACGCCGGACAACAAGCTGATCCTCAATCTGCCCGCGACCGTGGAGATGTCGACGCCGAACATCCATGCCGACCAGATCGAATGGATGTGCCGCAATCTCGACAACCGCGACAACGTCATCGTCTCGCTGCATCCGCACAATGATCGTGGCACGGCGGTCGCGGCGACCGAGCTCGGCCTGATGGCCGGCGCCGACCGGGTCGAGGGAACGCTGTTCGGCAATGGCGAGCGCACCGGCAATGTCGACCTGGTGACGTTGGCGCTGAACATGTTCACGCAGGGCGTCGACCCCGGCCTCGACATCACCGACATCAACCACATCAAGGACGTCTACGAATACTGCAACCAACTCGCGGTCGGTGAGCGGCACCCTTACGTCGGCGAGCTCGTCTACACGGCGTTTTCCGGCTCGCATCAGGACGCGATCAACAAGGGCATGAAGGCGCGGCGCACCGCCAACAAGGAATTGTGGGAGGTTCCTTATCTCCCGATCGATCCGAAGGACGTCGGTCGGTCCTACGAGGCGATCATCCGCATCAACTCCCAGTCCGGCAAGGGCGGCATCGCTTATGTGTTGCAGGCCGATTACGGGCTGAACCTGCCGCGCAACCTGCAGGTCGAGTTCCGTGAGGACATCCAGCGGATCACCGACGAGGAGGGCAGGGAACTCCCGGTGAAGCGCATCTACGACCGCTTTATCGAACGCTATGTTGAGCAGCCGGGAGCCCGCATCAAATTCGTCGACCACTTCACCCGGCCGAACCCGGACGCGAAGGGTGAGCGTATCCTGGAGGCGACCATCGTCGACGACGGTGTCGAGACGAAGATCGAGGGCCTCGGTACCGGGCCGATCGACGGCTTCGTCGACGCGCTGTGCCGCCATCTCGGCATCGAATTCTCGGTCTTCGACTACTCCGAGCACTCGCTCGGTGCCGGCTCCGACGCCCGCGCCATCTGCTACATGGAGGTCGAGCATGAGGGCGGCCGATTGTTCGGGGCGGGCATCAACAAGAACATCGTCACCGCCTCGCTCGAAGCCATCGTCGCCGCCGCCAACCGGCTGGTCGCCAAGTGAGGGCCGCGGGAGGCGAACTCCTCGTCGCCGCGCTCGCGGCGCAGGGCGCGACCCGAATCTTCTGCGTGCCCGGGGAAAGCTATCTTCCGGTGCTCGACGCGCTTCACGACAGCGCGATCGAGACGGTCGTCTGCCGCCAGGAGGGTGGCGCGGCGATGATGGCCGAGGCCGACGGCAAGCTCACCGGCCGACCCGGCGTCTGCTTCGTCACGCGCGCGCCGGGGGCGACGAATGCCGCGTCCGGCATCCATGTCGCCGCCCACGATCTGACGCCGATGATTCTCTTCGTCGGACAGGTGCCGACCAAATTCCGGGGTCGCGGCGCCTTTCAGGAGGTCAATTACGATCGTCTCTTCGGCGACATGGCCAAGGCCGTGTTCGAGGCGAAAACCGCCGCCGAATTGCCGGCCCTCGTGGCCGAAGCTTACCGCATCGCCATGGATGGCGCGCCCGGACCGGTCGTGGTCGCGCTGCCCGAGGACACGTTGTCGGGCAGCGCCGAGGCCGACATCCCGGCCCGCGTCGAAGCCGAGTCGGTGCTGCCGCAAGCCAACGACATGGAGGAACTGTGGGCGCTTCTCGGCGCCGCGTCCCGTCCGGTGCTGATCCTCGGCGGACCCCGCTGGACGGACGGCGCGATCGCCGACATTACCGCCTTCGCCGAACACTGGCACCTGCCGGTCGTCTGCTCCTTCCGCCGCCAGGGCCTTTATCCCAACGATCATCCGAACTATGCGGGCGATCTCGGCATCGGCCCGAACCCCGAGCTGAAGGCCCGCATCGCCGAGGCCGATCTCGTGATCGCCGTCGGCGCGCGACTGGGCGAAATGCCGAGCCAGGGCTACACGCTTTTCCAGGTTCCGGTTCCCAGGCAGCGCCTCGTCCATGTCGTGCCGGAGGCGGCCGAGATCGGCCGGCTCTATACGGCGGCGCTCGGCATTCACGCCGACCCGGCGTCCTTCGCACGCAAGGCGATGCAACTGCAGGCACCGGCCACCGTCGCCTGGGCCGGACAGGCGGAGGCGGCGCATCAGGATTATCTTTGCTGGTCGACCCCCGTGGCGGAATCCGAGCCGCGCGCCGACTGCGTCGATCCCTTTACGGTGATGAGCGAACTCCGCGCGCTGCTGCCGCGTGACGCGATCATGACCAACGGGGCCGGCAATTACGCCGGCTGGCTGCACCGCTACCATCGCTTTTCAGGCCGGACCACGCAGGTCGCTCCCACCTCCGGCTCGATGGGCTATGGCTTGCCGGCCGCTGTCGCCGCGAAGCTGAGGTTCCCCGAGCGCGCGGTCGTGTGCTTTGCCGGCGACGGCTGCTTCCAGATGACCGGACAGGAATTTTCGACCGCCGTGCAGGCCGGGGCGAACATCGTCGTTCTCGTCTTCGACAATGGGCAGTACGGCACCATCCGGATGCATCAGGAAAAGGCCTATCCCGGCCGCCAGTCGGCCACCGCGCTGGTCAATCCCGATTTCGCCGCTCTGGCCCGGAGCCTTGGCGGCGACGGCTTCAGCGTATCGCGCACCGACGATTTCGCCGGGGCGATGACGACCGCGCTGAAATCCGGTCGTCCGGCGCTCGTCCATCTGAGGATCGATCCGGACCGCATCTCGACGTCGGCGCGGCTGCCGTTCGCCGCCGTAAGCAAGGGAAAGTGATGGACGACCAGCGGCTGTTCGCGATCGAACAGGGCGGCGACGAGAGCGGCGAGGGTGCCGTGACGCCGATCGTCTTCCTACATGGGTTTGATGGCCGGGCCGAGATCTGGGCATCCTTGCAGGACGCTTTGGCCTCGCCGAAACGCCGGACCATCGCCTTCGATCTGCCGGGCCATGGCCGTTCGCGCGACTTTCCGGGATTCGGGCCGCCGAAGATCGCCGCGCGGGCGGTTATCGCCCAACTCGATGCCCGCGGTATCGGGTCGGCGCACATCGTCGGCCACTCTATGGGCGGGGCGATCGCATCGCTGATCGGCCTGTTCGCGCCCGAGCGGGTTGCCTCGCTGACGCTGTTGGCGCCGGGCGGCTTTGGCAAGGAGATCGGCGCGGCGCGGATACGGGCGGTTATGGACGCGGAAGGGGCGGAGGCGATCGGCAAGGCGCTGGCCGGAATGGGTGCGCCCGGCTGGGTGCCGGATCCGGACGCCGTGGCAGCGATCGCGGCGGCGCGCGACCCGGCGGGCCGGGCCGCGATGCGCCAGATCTTCGAGCATCTGTTCGCAACCGGCGAGCAGGGCGTCTTGCCGCTCGACGCCATCGCCGCCACCGGCTGCCCCCTGCATGTGATCTGGGGCGAGGAGGATCGCGTGACCCCGGCCGGGCAGTCGGATGGCCTGCCTCCGGACTTCACCGTCTCGCGGCTACCCGGTGTTGGTCACATGCTGATGCTGGAGGCGCCGGGGACTTGCGTTGCGGCGGTGAGGGCAGCGGTCGATCGGGCAGAAAAGCGTTGAGAAAAGCGGTTCGGCCTGGCTGGCGGTTTCTTCCAACCGAACGGCGCCGTATGTTAAGACCTCGTTAACGAATTGGATTCGAGGCATCGGCTGATGGGCGAAGGCAAGGATAACGTGGCGTCCCTGATGGGAACGAAGCGTCTGGCCGATGCCGTGCGGCAGGCCAAGATCGCCGCGGCGCAACGCGCCGATGTCGTGGTCGATATCCGCGAGGCAGACCGCGCCCGGCTCGAGATTCTGGCGGAGGAACTCCAGCCATTGATCGACGAATTGCCGCCTGGCGACGATCTGTTCGATTTTACCATCTCGGGGGGAATGCATCCGCGGCTTTGGATCGACGGGACCGCCAATGTCATCATGGCGCGCGACCGCCGGACCTATCGTCTGGTGCGAGAAACGCGGCTGGGACGTGTGACGCTGGTCGAATCGGCCGACACGCGGGTCACGGCCCGGCACGTCACCGACTATGTCGCCGAGCGGATCGTCGAGCGCGACAAGATCTTCGCCCTGAGCGACGGGCTGAACGAGCGTGTCGCTGAGAATGCCGGCCGGCAGGTTCGCAACGGCGAGGACGCACCGCTTCAGCCGGAAAAACGCACACGCGGCGCCGATTTCGTCATCGCCGCCACCTGGATGGCCATCGGCATCGTCATCGGGGCGGCACTGCTTCTGGCGATCGCATCCTATCAGGGCATGTCGATCGGCTGAGTGTCGACGGAGATCCGCGTCGCCTCGGCTGTATGACGGGGACTACGCCGCCGGTTTGGCGTCCTCGCGCGGCCTTGCATTGATCGCGTGCCCCTCCGCCAGGAGTTCGCGCTCACGGATCCAGCCTATGCCGTCCCCGTGCGCTCGGGCGCCTCTCTCTCGCTGGATCAGCGACCAGGCGCCCGGCTCGCCGTCGATCTCGAAAAGATTGTAGCGGGCGGCTGGCTTGTCGCTGCCGGGCGCCTGACTCGCGGAGGGGACGCCGACCACCGGCACCTTGCATTCGGGCCCGCGCAGCCAATGCAGCGTGTCGAGATGGGTATGGCCGTGCAGTACCAGTTCGGCCCCGGCATCGCGGATGACCTTGGAGAAGAACTGCTTTCCGATCAGGCGTTTATGCCAGGACGTTGAACCGGAAATGGGAGGGTGGTGAATCATCACGACCCGAAAATGGCCGGTCGCCCGACAGTTTTCGAGCAGGCGGGCAAGGGCCAGAGCCTGCCCCCTTCGAAACGTGCCTGTGGCGAAGAACGGCGCGGTCGCCTCGGCGGTGGAGACGCCGAAGATCGCCACCTTGCCCCTGACCCGCAGATAGGGAAACGAATTGCCGATGGCGTTCAGCGGATTGTCGCCGATCATATATTCGTGCCACTCGCGATACGAACGTTTCAGCGCGCCCGGAACGTAGGCGTCGTGATTGCCGGGAACCACCGAGACGTCATAGGGGGCGCCGAGTTCTTCCAGCCACAGCCGGGCCGCCAAGGTTTCCTTCTTGGTCGCCAGATTGACGAGATCGCCCGTCACGGCGACATGATCGGGCGCTTCCTCCTTCATGTCCTGGATAAGATTTACCAAAGTATCGCCGAACATCGCCCGCCGGCGATTGCGGTGCCAGTTGACATAGCCGGTGACCCGCTTGGAGGCGAGTTCGCGAATAGACAATTCCGGGAGTGGACCCAGATGCACGTCGGAGAGATGGGCAAGGCGAAACATCTGCTCCATCTTAGGCGACACGGCGGCGTTTGGTAGGGTCGTGTTCTTTCGAGGGACCATGTTCTTAGAGAAATATCTTCTCAAGGCGCTGCACGGCGTTCACCTCGTCGCGCGCCCCATGACGCTCGGCGTGCGGGGCGCTGCCTTCGACGAGGCGGGGCGGGTCTTTCTCGTGCGCCACACCTATGTATCGGGCTGGCACATGCCGGGCGGCGGCGTCGATCCGGGCGAGACCGCCGTCGATGCGCTCAAGCGCGAATTTCGCGAGGAAGGTAATCTCGAACCCCTCGATGTGCCGCGGCTTGTCGCGGTCTATTTCAATCGCAGCGCGTCCAACCGCGACCACGTCCTGTTCTACCATTGCGGAGCCTGCCGCCAGACGGCGCCGAAGACGCGGGACGCCGAAATCTCCGAGACGGGATTCTTTGCGCTGGACGCGCTCCCCGACGGTGTCACGCCGGGCACGCGGCGCAGGCTATCGGAACTTCGTGGCGACAGCGCCATCGCCCTTCACTGGTGAGGTCGCAGCCGCTCGCGCCCGTGCGGAACCGTCAGATCCTGATCCGGCCCGAGCGGGACGACACCGGTCGGATTGATCGTCTTGTGGCTGGCGTAGTAGTGGCCCTTGATGTGGCCGAAATCGACCGTCTCGGCGATCCCCGGTGTCTGGTAGAGTTCCAGCATGTGACCGAAGAGGTTCGGATAGTCGGCGATCCGCCGCTCGTTGCACTTGAAATGCCCGTGATAGACGGCGTCAAACCGGATCAGCGTGGTGAACAGCCGCCAGTCGGCCTCGGTCGGCGCGGCGCTGGCGACGAGATAGCGCTGTTTGGATAGCCGCGCCTCGAGCTCATCCAGCGCCGCGAACAGCCTGTGGAATGGAGCCTCGTAAGCCTCCTGGGTGGTGGCGAAGCCGCATTTGTAGACGCCGTTGTTGATGGCGTCGTAGATTGTGGCGTTGATCGCGTCGATTTCGTCGAGCAACGCTTCCGGCGAGAGATCGACGCCGGAATCGCCCCAGGCGTCGAAGGCGCGGTTGAATATCCGGATGATCTCGGCGGACTCGTTGTTGACGATGGTCCCGGTCTGCTTGTCCCACAGCACCGGCACCGTAACGCGGCCCGTATAGTACGGATCGGCTTCAAGATAGACCTCGTAGAGCCGCGATTTGCCAAGCACCGTGTCCGGCATGGCGCCGCGCCGTTCGGAGAACACCCAGCCCTCTTCGCCCATGTGATAGTCGACCACCGACAGCGAGATGACGTCTTCCAGCTGCTTCAGCTTGCGGGCGATCAGCGTGCGGTGCGCCCAGGGGCAGGCGAGAGAGACGTAGAGATGGTAGCGGCCCGTCTCGGCCTTGAACGCTGTCCGGCCGTCCGGTCCCGGCGAACCATCGGCGGTGATCCAGTCACGGAAGGTCGTCGTCGTCCGTTCGAAACGGCCGCCGGTCGAATCCGTATCGTACCATTTGTCCTGCCATTTTCCGTCGACCAGTAATCCCATTGACCTTGCCCTTTTCCCTTGCCGTGGCTGCAAGGTAGGGCATGGCGCCGCGCCGCCGAGTGCGACGCAGCGTCAATGGAGACAGGACGGACGCTGGACCTTGCGGTTTGCCGGTGCTAAGCGGTCGCCTTCTTCAGGAGTGAACCCGATGATCCTTCGCCGACGACGAGTAATGGTCCGCGCCCCAGCGCATTGACCGCCGTCGTCCGCCGGATTTCCCGATCGCATCGAGAGTCTCGTGTGCGGCGCCATCGTCCGCCCGAACTGGTTCCTTTTCGATGTTTCACCTCTCCGATGTCCGGTATCTGCCGGAGCACCCCGACCACGACCCGACCATCGACGCGATTGCCGACGAGGCGTTCGGACCCGGCCGCTTCGCGCGGGCCGCCGAGCGCGTCCGCGAAATGGCGCCGCATGATCGCTCGCTCTCCTTCGTCGCGCTTTTCGAGGACGAGATTATCGGATCGGTGCGGCTGACGCCGATCGCGATCGGCGAAACGCCGTCGTTGATGCTGGGGCCGCTCGCCGTGCGTCCGACCTTCAAGAACCGGGGCGCGGGCAGGGCGCTGATGCGCCTCGCCGCCGACGCCGCGCGGGAGAAGGGCGAGGGCTCGATCATCCTGGTCGGCGATCCGCCCTATTACGCGCCGCTCGGCTACCGGCCGCTGCCGCGCGGATCGGTGATCATGCCGGGTCCGGTCGATCCGGCGCGCCTGCTGGGTTTGGAATTGGTCGAGGGAGCGCTCGATGGCGTTTCGGGACGGGTGGGTGCGCGGCAGAATTAAGCGGGCGGGTCGGCGCGCGGCGGAGCTTAATCAGTAAGCTTTACCGCCCCTCGCGATACCAGGTCGCCGAGAGCGCCAGCAGCAGCACCGCCAGGCCGAGGAAGCCGGCAAAGAGCGGCGTGCGGTCGACGCCCCGGAGCACCGTCTCCTCGGTTTTCCGCAGGCCGATCCAGTCGCGCCCGTCGGCGCTCGCCCGGCCGCTGACCGGCACGATGCGCGGCACATCGATGTCGCCCGACGACCCGGCCAGCCGGCGGACGCTGCCGCGCGTCGCGTCCGCGATCGGTTCCAGCTTCTCGACCGTGGAAATCGCCTCGCGATATTCGCGCGGATTGACCGGCCCGACATTGGCCAGAGCGCGCAGGTCGCCATTCGCCGCCTGGAACAGCCCCAATTCGTCGGTCTCCAGGACGCCCTCGTAGCGGCCGGCGCCGACTTCCTCCATCGGCACGCTGACCGCCTCGCCGGACGGCGTCAGCACCGTCGCGGGACCTGGTTCCTCGCCGATCGTCTGGCGGGTGACGAGAAGGTCGGAGCCGCGCGCCTCGGCGTCCAACGCCTCTTCCTCCAGCTCCGGCTCCTTCATCAGCCAGTGGGCAAGGCGCCGGAACAGCGCCACATGCGGGCCGCCACCCTCGAAGCCGCGCGACCACAGCCACTCGTGATCGGACAGAAGCAGCGCGATGCGGCCTTCCTCGACCCGGTTCAGGACGAGGAGCGGCTTGCCGTCCGGCCCATTCATCACCGTCTCGCCCTCGGGTTCGCCGACGTCGATCGAGCGGAACCACGGGCTCCAGTCCGGCGGTTCGCTGTTCGAGCCAGGCAGGTTCCGAGTGACCGGATGCTTGCGGCCGAGTTCGGAGACCTCTGGATAAAACGCCCGCTTTTCGACCCCGCCGGTCGGCATCGCCGGCAGCACCGCCTGCAGCGGCGTGCTCGCGACGCTGTCGTTGCCGGCATATTCCGGCCCGGCGGCGATCAGCATCGCCCCGCCGTTTTCGACATATTGGGCGATGTAATCGAAATACAGCGCTGGCAGCACGCCGCGCTCCTGATAGCGATCGAAGATGATCAGGTCGAAATCGTCGATCTTCTCCACGAAGAGTTCGCGGGTCGGAAAGGCGATCAGCGACAACTGGTCGATCGGCGTGCCGTCCTGCTTCTCGGGCGGGCGCAGGATGGTGAAATGGACGAGATCGACGGCGGCGTCCGACTTCAGGAGGTTGCGCCAGGTGCGCTCGCCCGCGTGCGGCTCGCCGGAAACCAGCAGCACCCGCAAATTCTCGCGAATGCCGTCGACCACGGCGATCGCCCGGTTGTTAACCGGGGTGATCTCGCCCGGATCGCGGGCGGCGGAGAGTTCCAGGATGTTCTTGCCGGAGCGCGGCAGCTGGAAGGTGAATTCGGCCTCGCTGCCGGGGCGGGCCTGTTCGCGCGCGATCAGGTCGCCATTGAGGAAGATCTGCACCTCGACCGGCGCATCCGAGGCTTTCGGGCCTTCCTCGATGACCCGGTAGCGCAGCCTCTGGTCCTCGTCGACGAGACCGAAGCGCGGGCTGGTCGTCACCTCGAGGCGGCGGTCGAACTCGTCCGGCCGGCCGGTGACGAGGCCGTGGACCGGCGCGTCGAAGCCGAGCGCCTGCGCGTCAGCGGGAATGTCGTGGATCTGGCCGTCGGTGACCATGATCGCGCCGGCCACCCGCGCCGGCGCGACGTCCTTGAGCGCGCCCGCGAGCGCGCCGAACAGGGCGGTGGTCGCGTCGCTGGAGGGCGCATTGCCCGAGCGTGCTTCGACCGTGCGGACCTCAAACTCCGGATAGCGGGCGAGGCTCTCCTTCAGCGCCGCCTCGGCCGCGTCGGTCTGGGCCGCGCGCTCGCCGATCGTCTGGCTCTGGCTGCGGTCGAGGACGAGCGCGACGACGCTCTTCAAGGGGTCGCGCTCCTCGCGAAGCACGACCGGGTTGAGCAGCGCCAGCAGCAGCGCGGCGATGGCCAGGATACGGACGACCGCGCCGCGCATCCGGGCAAGGATCAGCGCCAGCGCCAGAATAACCGTCGGCACCGCCAGGATGGCGATCACCGTCCAGGAGAAGAACGGCGCGAAGTCGATCGACCAGGTCATTGGCCGAGCCTTTCCAGGAGCGCCGGCACATGCACCTGATCGGCCTTGTAGTTGCCGGTGAGCACATACATCACGATGTTGACCCCCGCCCGGTAGGCGTATTCGCGCTGCGAGGGGTCGGACGAATCCGTCGGAAACAGGAACAGACCCTGTTCGTCGACCGCCCAGGCGCTGGCGAGATCGTTGGCGGTGATCATGATCGAGGATACGCCGTCACCGCCGCGCGCCGGCCGCGAGGCCCCGTCCGCGTCGCGCACCAACGATTCCACCCAGAGGTCGGACCCGGTGTGCCGGCCCGGAAAGTCGCCCATGATGTAGAACGCCTTGGTCAATACGTGATCCGACGGCACCGGCTCCAGCGGCGGGATGTCGAGATCGGCGAGGATATCGCGCAGCCGCCGCTGGCCGGCCGAGACGCCGCCGCCGGATAGGCCCGACAGCGTATCGTCGGCGACGTCGAAAAGGACCGTGCCGCCCTGTTTCATGTAAGCGTCGATCCGGCTCACCGCTCTCTGGTCGGGCATCGGCGCGGCGGGGTCGATCGGCCAGTAGATGATCGGATAGAAGGCGAGTTCGTCGGCGGCGATGTCGACTCCGATCGGCTCGCCCGGCTCCAGCGCGGTCTTGGCCGCGATGTATTGCGTCAGGCCCGAGAGGCCGGCGCGGGAGATGTCGTCGGTCGCCGGATCGCCGGTTTCGACATAGGCGAGATGGGTGGTTTCGGTGGCCGCGATCGCCTTTTCGACGTCGAAGGTGAAGTCAGGGACACCCCTCGTGGCGGCGGCTTCGGGCGCTTGTGCGAAGCCAGGGCTCGCCGACGCGGCGAGCGCCACGGCCGCCACAAGGGCGACCACCGGCAGCGCGGCCGACCGGCGGTTGGCGAGAGCCGACCCGATCCGCGAGAAAGCCCCGTTCAGCCAGAGAAGCGCCAGCGCATCGAGCGCGAACAACACCAGCGCGGCGGCGAACAGCCAGGGCGTCAGATCGACCGCGTCCTCGCCGCCATAGCCGCGCGACTGCAAAGGCGCGCCGAGATCGAGCGCAGGCAGGGGCTTCAGTTCGGTGGCCGCCGGCAAGAGATTGTGGGCGATATAGCCGTCCTCGGTGCCGTAAAGACCCGGCGGGTTTTGCAGCGTCACCGGCTGCGGCCCCTCCGCGACGAGTTGCAGCGGCTGCACGTCGGCGCCCGGACCCACCAGACGGCCCTGGCCGTCGAGAACGCGATAGGGCGGCAGGCTGTCGGCCGCCGTGCGTCCGTCGGTTGTATTCGCGCTCGCCCGCGACAGGGTGACGATCCGGCGCAGCATGTCGACGAAGGCGCCCGAGATCGGCAAGTTCGACCAGGTTGCTTCGGCGGTGACGTGGAAGAGGACGATCGTCCCGGCGCCGAGGGACTCGGCGGTCACGAGCGGCGTGCCGTCGACAAGGCTCGCCCAGGTCTTGCCGGCGAGATCGACGGAGGGCTCGGCGAGGATCTGCCGCGTGACGGTGACGTCCTCGGGAACCGT
This sequence comes from Aurantimonas marianensis, assembly GCF_024195285.1. Classification (GTDB taxonomy): domain Bacteria; phylum Pseudomonadota; class Alphaproteobacteria; order Rhizobiales; family Rhizobiaceae; genus Aurantimonas; species Aurantimonas marianensis. Next base: position 47,836 of record NZ_JALHBS010000053.1, on the reverse strand, counting down.
GATCCCCGCGAACGGGCTTTCGGCCGCCAGCGGCGCGATCTTCTGCGGCTCCGACCAGGACATGGCGCCGCCGAGCTGGCGCTCGCCGGTGCGCAACCGCACCGGCGCCAGCCGGTCTTCGCCGGTGGTTGCCGCCAGCCGCGGCCCGGCGAAGCGCACCAGGTAGCCGCCGTCCTCGACGAATTTTTGCAGGGCGGTTTCGGCCGTCTCGGGCAGGACGCCGATGTCGGCGAGGACCACCACCGAGGGGCGACGCTCCAGAAGCGATGGAATGGCCTCGGCGAGATCGGCACTGTCGGGCCGCGCGAGATCGGCGAAGGGCTCCAGCGCCCGGGTGATGTAGTAGAGCGGCGACAGGAGTGGCTGCGCGAGGTCGGCGGATTCCCCCGACACCAGCGCGACCCGGCGGCGCCGGAAGCTGTCATCGACCAGCCGCACGGCGCCTGCGTCGCTCGCGCCATCGACTTCCAGCCGGGCGATGTCGTTGCGCAGTTCCACCGGGATCGCGAAGCGTGCTTCGGCGGTGCCGTCACCGGCGCCGAATTCCAGCCGGGCGCGGCCGATCTCGCGGCCCTGTCCATCCACGGCGCGCAGGGTGAAAGTTCTGGATTCCGCGCCACCGGTCGGCCGCACGGCTTTGACGACCAGCGCTTCGGTCGAATTGTCGGCGCTGGTCAGCCCGACCAGCCCCTCGGTGCTTGGCGCGTAGACGATCGCCTGGGATGGCGCGAGCGCGGCCAGGGTCCGCGCCGCTGTCGCCGTCTCCTCGCTGTCCAGGCCGTCGGTGAGGAAGGCCAGCGAGCCCAGCCCGTTGCCCGCGAGCGCCGTCGCCATCCTTTCGGCCGCCGCCGCCCGGTCGGTCGGGACCGGGTGCGGTGCAGTGGCGGCCAGCCGTTCGAGCGCCGTTGCCGCCTCGACCGGCGTCGCGTCGTCGCTCGGGCCTTCCGCCGTGAAGGCGAGCGAAATCGGCCGGCCGGCCTCGCCCGCCTCGCGGATCAGGCCTTCGGCCGCCGCGCGGCGCTCGTCCCAGTCGCCGCCGCTCGCCCAGCCATTGTCGATCAGCAGCGCCAACAGGCCATCGCCCGACAGCTGGTTTTCGCGCGGATTCAGCGTTGGCGCGGCGAGCGCGAAAATGATCAGCGCAGCCAGCAGCAGCCGAAGCAGCGTCAGCCACCACGGGCTCTTCGACGGCGTCTCCTCGCTTTTCAGGATATCCTGCAGGATTCGCAGCGGCGGGAAGGTCTCCGTCTGCGGACGCGGTGGTGTCAGCTTCAGCAGCCACCAGATCACCGGCAGCGCCAGAAGGCCGAACAGCACCAGCGGTGCGCCGAAGGACAAAGCGAGGCCGCCAATCATGCCGCGGGCTCCTTCGATCGCGGTCCCATGACCTGCGGCGCACCGCTCAGCCGGCCGTGGACGGCGACGAGCGCTTCCGAAGCCAGACGGTCGGTGCGGTGGGCGATGAAGCTCCAGCCCAGCCGTCGGCAATGTTCGGCGATGTGCTCGCGCCGGGCCTTGTAAAGCGTCGTGTAGTCCTCGCGCAGGGTCTCGGCCCGGCCGGCGGTCAGCTTCATCCCGGTCTCCGGATCGCGGAACTCGGTGCGCCCGGCATAGGGAAAGACTTCCTCGGCGGGATCCGCGACCATGATCACGTGGCCCTTGACGCCGTGCCGGCCGAGGCGATCGATACGGGCGATGATGTCGTCGACCGGATCGAGCAGATCGCTGACGATGACGAGTTCGGTAAAGCGCTTCAGCCGATCGTCCGGTGGGAACGGGTCGTCCGGCCGGCTGTTGAGCAGCGCCGCGGCGATCCGCTCGGCGGCGTTGCGCGCCGAAATCGGATCGATGACACCCGGATAGCCGATCCGCTCGCCGGAGCGCGCCAGGATTTCGGCCAGCGCAAGGACGATCACCAGGGCGCGGGATTCCTTCGAGACCGGCGCGTCCTTCGACTGGTAGCGCATCGACGGCGACGGGTCCGCCCACAGCCAGACGGTCTGGGCCGCCTCCCATTCGCGGTCGCGCAGATAGACATGGTCGTCGCGGGCCGAGCGCCGCCAGTCGATGCGCGAGACCTGTTCGCCATCGACGAAGGGGCGGAACTGCCAGAAATTCTCGCCGACGCCGCGCCGGCGCCGTCCGTGCCATCCGGCAATCACGGTCGCGACCACGCGCCGTGCCTCGACCAGAAGGTCGGGCATCAGCGCTGCGCGCTGGCGCGCTCGCACGAGGGCTTCCGGCGCGTTGGTGAGGTCGACGCTCGAGCCGATCGGCATCGCGGCGGCCGCCCTAGGCCGCGTCGCGCTTCAGCGCGCCGATGACGTCGCGCACGCTCATACCCTCGGCCCGAGCCGCGAAATTAAGTGCCATGCGGTGCTGTAGAATCGGCTCGGCCAGCGCCATGACGTCGTCGATCGAGGGGGCGAGGCGGCCGTCATAGAGCGCTCGCGCCCTGACGCAGGTCATCAGCGCCTGCGACGCGCGCGGGCCAGGACCCCAGGCGACATGGGTGTCGGCGTGGCTGCTGCCATTGCCCGGACGCGCCGAACGCACCAGTTGGAGAATCGCCTCGACGACGCTCTCGGCGACCGGCATGCGGCGGATGAGCGACTGGATTTCGCGCAGGCGCTCGGCGGTCATCACCGGCTCGGCCGACTGGTCGGCGTTGCCGGTCGTCTCCACGAGGATGCGGCGCTCGGCCGCGATGTCGGGATAATACACGTCGACCTGCATCAGGAAGCGGTCGAGTTGGGCTTCCGGCAGCGGATAGGTGCCTTCCTGCTCAAGCGGGTTTTGCGTGGCGAGCACGTGGAACGGCGCCGGAAGGTCGTGGCGCTCGCCGGCGACCGTGACGTGATACTCCTGCATCGCCTGCAGCAACGCCGACTGGGTGCGCGGCGAGGCGCGGTTGATCTCGTCGGCCATCAGGAGCTGGGCGAAGACCGGCCCCTTCACATAGCGGAAGGACCGACGTCCGGTTTCGTCCTGGTCCATCACCTCGGTGCCGACGATGTCCGACGGCATCAGGTCCGGCGTGAACTGGATGCGTCGCGCGTCGAGGCCGAGGGCGACGCCGAGCGTGTCGACGAGCTTGGTCTTGGCAAGGCCCGGCACGCCGACGAGTAGCGCGTGGCCGCCGGCGAGGATGGCGATGAGGCTTTGTTCGACGACGCTTTCCTGGCCGAAGATGACCCGACCGACCGAATCGCGCACCTTGGCGATATCGGCGAGCGCGGTTTCCGCCATCGCGATGACCGCGTCGTTGCTGAGGGGCGCCTCCTGGGGCTGCATCATCGTCATCAGGAGTTCTCCGTCGAGGAATTGTCGCTGGGCGCCGCGTCGGGAGGGCACGAAGCCGAAGCGGAATCGTAACATGGAAACGGCTCCCGCCGCTCCTGGCAAGCAAGGGTCCGACAACTATTTCGTGACTGCGAAGCCCGGCCAAAATAAGACCGGCCCCTATATGGGACCGATTGCCGCGTAAGGGGAGAAACATGCAAGAGGCGACATCGAATGCCGGCGGCATCAGCCTTGCGGCGCTCATCTCCCGCGCTGAGCGTGCCGGCAAGGGGGCACCACCCGTCGAGCGTTGGAATCCGGCCCATTGCGGCGACATCGACATGGTGATCCGCGCCGACGGCAGCTGGACCTATATGGGGTCGCCGATCGGCCGGCCTGCCCTGGTGCGGCTGTTCTCCACGGTGCTGCGCAAGGACGAGGATGGCCGGACCTATCTCGTCACCCCGGTGGAAAAGCTGGGGATTACGGTCGAGGACGCGCATTTCCAGGCGGTCGAGATGAGCCGCGGATTGAAGGAGGGCGAGCCGGTGCTGACCTTTCGCACCGATGTCGGCGACGTCGTCGAAGCCGGTCCGGAACACCCGCTGCGCTTTGCGATCGGCGAGAACGGCGAATTTCGTCCCTATGTGACGGTGCGCGGGCGGCTCGAGGCGCGGCTGACCCGGGCTCTGGCCTTCGATCTCGCCGATTTCGTCGAGCCGTTGAGCAAAGCCGATGGCGAGCGGCAGGTTGTCCGCTCCGGTGGCGGAGTCTTCGAGATTCCAGCTGAAGGTGCCGCATGAGGACGGCGATGCCAGGCGATATGTTGCATCACGCGGGTTTTACCGCAGCCGACCTGCGCGCCCGGATGGGGACGCGCGGTGGGGGCGGAGGAGAAACGCGCGAATATGGCGACCATCTGCTCAATCCCGATCTCGTCCAGCTGATGGAGCGGGCCGAGGCGCGCGAGGCCGCGGTTCTGGTTCCCGTCGTCGAGCATGCAGACGGCGCGACGCTCATTCTGACCAAGCGGGCCGACCATTTGCGCAAACATTCCGGCCAGATCGCCTTTCCCGGCGGCTCCGTCGATCCGGACGACGCTTCCCCGGAAGCGGCGGCAATCCGCGAAAGTACCGAGGAGATCGCCCTCGATCCGGACCACATCGAGCCGATCGGCCGATTGCCGCGCTACCTGACGACCACCGGCTTTCGCATCACCCCGGTCGTCGCCGTCGTCCGGCCGGGCTTTCGAATCACCGCCAATCCGGCCGAGGACGTGTTCGAGGTGCCGCTCGGATTCTTGATGACGGAAGCCAATCACAGCCAGGAAAGTCGCATCTGGCAGGGCACCGAGCGGCGCTACTATGTGATGCCCTTCGGCGAGCGCTTCATCTGGGGTGTCACCGCCGGCATCATCCGCACCCTCTACGAAAGGCTCTATGCATGACCGTGACGACGATCGATGCGCCTTGGCTGAAATCCGCGTCGCTGCAATCGCTGTTGTCGGCGCTGTCGCATGACGGCGAAGAAGCGCGTGTCGTCGGCGGCGCGGTGCGCAACTCAATCCTCGATCAACCGGTCACCGACGTCGATGTGGCGACGACCACGATCCCCGAGGAGACCGTGCGGCGGGTCGAGGCCGCGGGCTTTCGCGCCGTGCCCACGGGCATCGAGCACGGGACGGTAACGGTGGTCACGCCAAAGCGGGCCTACGAGGTGACGACGCTCAGGCAGGACGTCGAAACCGATGGGCGCCGCGCCACCGTTCGCTTCGGCCGCGACTGGCAGGCCGACGCCGAGCGCCGGGACTTCACGATCAACGCGCTGTATTGCCGGGCGGACGGAACGGTGATCGACCTCGTCGGCGGCATTCCCGATATCGCCAGCCAGACCCTGCGCTTCATCGGCGATGCGGAGATGCGGATTCGCGAGGACTATCTGCGCATCTTGCGGTTCTTCCGGTTCTTCGCCTTCTACGGAAAAGGCCGGCCGGATACCGAGGGAATCCGGGCGGCGACGCGGCTGAAGGATGGATTGGCGGGTCTTTCGCCGGAGCGGGTCTGGTCGGAACTGCGCAAGCTCCTGTCCGCGCCCGATCCGTCGCGCGCGCTCTTGTGGATGCGCCAGACCGGGGTGCTGACGGCCGTCTTGCCGGAGACCGAGCGATGGGGGATCGACGCCATTCATCCGCTGGTCGACGCCGAGCGGGCCCTCGGTTGGGCTGCCGATCCGATGCTGCGGCTGGCGGCGATCGTGCCGCCCGATGCCGCGCGGCTGACCGAAATGGCCAGGCGGCTGCGCTTTTCCAACGCCGAGCGCGACCGTATCGTTGCCTTCGCGCACGCCGAGCCGGCGCGGCCGGACGAGAGCGAGGCGGCATTGCGCACGCGGCTTTATTTTGGCGATCGATCGTCGATCGTCGATCGGCTGCGCCTAGGTCTAGCGGCGGCGCGAGCCAAGGCGGAAGGCACGCAACAATCGCTGACGGCGGTGGCGACGCTAGCCCGCCAGCTGGACGCCGCGGAACGTTTCGACCCGCCCGAATTTCCGGTCAATGGCGAGGATCTGAAACGGGCGGGCATCGCGCCGGGACCCGACATGGGCGAGGCGCTGAACCGGCTTCGTCGGCTCTGGGCCGAGAGCGGCTTCGTGCTCGACGGCAAGACCTTGATGTCCCGCCTTTGAAAGAGCGGCGGTCGGTACAATCGCTGCAACAAAAAAGCGGGCCGCCGGCCCGCTTCGCAGTTTCACATCGCCCCAATTCGAACGGCTGAAGCCTAGTTCAACAGCTCGTGGGTCTTCGTCCGGAACGAATCCAGCATCATCGGCGAAATCCGGTCGACGCCGAGCTGCTTGGCCTGAACGACGGCCCGCCGAACCACCTCGGCCTGGCTCTCCGCTCGGATGACCCGTTGGCAGCCGGGAATGATGCCGGCACAATCTAGTTCGTACATGAATGATCCTCCCTGATCAGCTACACATACGATTCGTGAAACGCCGAATCAATTAAACAGATTTACATTTCGTTAAAAAATTACAAGTCAGGGCCACTTCACGATCGGCGGCATCGACGACAGGATCGAGGCGACGTTGCCGCCGGTCTTGAGGCCGAACAGCGTGCCGCGGTCGTAAAGGAGATTATACTCGACATAGCGGCCGCGGCGGATCAGCTGCTCTTCACGGTCCGCCTCTGTATAGGGCTGAAGAACGTTCTGGCGCACGATGTGCGGATAGACCACCAGAAACGCCTTGCCGACGTCGCGGGTAAAGGCAAAGTCCGCGTCCCAGCCGCCTTGCTCCTCTGACGAGTGCAGCCAATCATAGAAGATGCCGCCGACGCCGCGCGCCTCGCCGCGGTGCGGAAGGTAGAAATATTCGTCGCACCATTCCTTGAAGCGGCTGTAGTCGGCGACACCGGCGTGCCGGTCGCAGACGAATTTCAGCGCCTTGTGGAAGGCGAGGGTATCGCGATCGTCGTCGGTGCGGCGCCGGTCGAGCGTCGGGGTGAGGTCGGCGCCGCCGCCGAACCACTGACGCGTGGTCACGACCATGCGGGTGTTCATGTGGACCGCCGGAACGTTGGGATTGCGCATATGGGCGATCAGCGAGATGCCGGACGCCCAGAAGGTCGGGTCCTCCTCGGCGCCGGGGATCTGCTTGCGGAACTCCGGCGAGAATTCGCCATGGACGGTCGAGGTATGGACGCCGACTTTCTCGAACACCCGGCCGTGCATCATCGACATCAGGCCGCCGCCGCCATCGCCCTCCCGCGACCACGCGGTGCGCTCGAACTTCCCGGCCGCGAGCCCGGTCTCTTCGCCGAATCCTTCCTCGAGTTCTTCGAACACGGCGCAGAGGCGGTCGCGCAGCACCTCGAACCAGGCCTGCGCTGTCGCCTTCTTGGCGTCGATATCATCCGGCAGCCCCTCGGGCAGGTTCGGCTTTTCCATGCGGCGGTCACTCTCATATGCCGGGAACTGCCCGGCGATTTGTTCGTTCGGCGCGGCGGGCAAGGCGTCGGCGCCGCCGCCCTATTTCGCGGCAATCGCATCTGGAGACGGTGAGCGCAATGCCAAGTTCCACACGCGGCAAACGGGTTCGCGAACATGGCAGCCAAGCCGGGGGCCTCGCCGCGGTGATGAATGCCCCGCTCGTCATTGGCGGGTGGCGATTCGCAAAAGTCGTTCCGGACGGCTATCGTTTTTTCGGCCGCCCGATCGCGATCTCAGAGAAAGTCCATGTCCCGGCTCACCCGCCCGCCGCTCGACGGTCTTGCCAGACGACTGCACGAAACCCGCCACGACCGCGCGGCCGGGCGCATCCGCGGACAGGGGAGCGACAGTTTCGTGCGGGAGACCTTTACCCTGCCGCGCGAGGCGGCGCGCATCAAGGCGCGCGAATGGTTCGACCGCTACCCCAAGGCCGCCTACTGGACCTCGGTGGAGAGCTGGCGGCAATTGCCTGAAGGCGAGATCGAATTCACCATGCGGCGGCTGCCCAGCGCCGATTGAGGCGGCGGCGAAGCGCGGCGCCGTCATGCCTCGACCGAAGCCGCTTCAGCGCCGATCTGCGTGGCGGCACCCGCTTTTGCCGCATCCGTGCCGTCGCCGACGCTGGCGACCCGCTGGCGTGGCAGGAACCAGTCCGATTGCGTGCCGATATGGTGGATCAGCTTTTCGCGGATGCGACAGTGAAGGTTCCAGGCGGCCGAGGAATCCTTGGCGCTCAAGTAGAAGCGGACCGTCATCGCTTCCGCGTCCTGAGCGATCACCAGAATCTTGGGCTCCTGTTCCTCGTCCCAATCCTCGTCGTCGCGCAGCATCGCCTCGAAGACCTGACGCAACTCGGCAATGTCGGCGCGATAGTCGAGCTGCAATTCGACCGGCTTGACGATACCGGGATTGCGGATCGACCAGTTCTCGAACGGGTTGGAAACGAAATACCGCACCGGCACGACGAAACGCCGTTCGTCCCAGATGCGGATCAGCACATAGGTGTAGTTGATCTCCTCGACGTAACCCCAAGCCCCCTCGTAGAAGACCGCGTCGCCGATGCGGATCGGCTTGGCGATCGCGATCTGGATCGAGGCGAGAATGTTGCCGAGTACGGTCTGAGCGGCGAAGCCGAGGATCAGCGTCAGTATGCCGGCCGACGCGAGCAGCGAGACGCCCAGCGTTTGCGACAGATTGAGCTGGATGATCAGCGCGCCGGCGCCGACCAGGAAGGCGACCAGGATGATCACCCGGCGCAGCACCGAAAGATTGGTCAGCAGCCGGCGCGCCTCGGAATTCTCCTCTTCGCTGACGTCCTCGATATAGCGAGAGGCGAAGACGTCGAGCAGAATATCGAGGACGCGCAGTATGCCGAGGGTCACCGCGATCACGATCAGTCCCAGAAGCAGGGGGGCGAGCAGCGTGTTGAGCGGTCCGGTGAACGACAGCAGCGACGATGTCAGCCACCAGATCAATCCGGCGCTGGCCAAAAGCGCGACTGGCAGCCGGGCCCGCTCGACGACCCGGTTGAGCCATTGTCGATTGCGCACCGGACGCTGTGCGGAACCCACCAGGCGGAAAGCGATCCAGCCGACGGCAAGCCCGCCGACCAGGATCAGCGGAAAGCCGACGATCTGCCACAGCGGCAGGCCGAAGGCCGAGGGCTGCAGCAACCACTCGGGCAGACGGCGCTCGAAATCCTTGGGGCCGTGGCGCAGATATAGCGCTTCGGTTCGCGCGACGCTTTCGCCGGCGATCAGCCAGACCGGTTCGCCATTCCTCGGTTTCAGGCGCTCGATCCAGATCGACACGGGCCGGCCCTCGAGATCGATGATGCCCAGTCTGATTGCCCGGCGCGGTTCGCCGGCAAAGGGTGAACTGCTCGCGGCGACGACATCGACGCCGTCCGGCCGGTCGGGCAGGGCGGCCCAGTCGATCCACAGCTTGCGATTGAGGACCTCGTACAGCATCCGGGCGAGTTCGGCCGCGCGTTCCGGCGTCGGCTGCTCGGGCAGCAGCGCGAAATTCAGCAGCTGCGACGCGGTGGCGAAGTCCTTTCGCTCGGCCGCGTCGATGAAGCCTTCGAGAGCGATGCGCGGCGTGTCGCGCCGCAGGGTCGCGGGCGGGGCGGGCAGAGAGGGGTTCAGTGCGTCGATACGCCACCAGTAGCGGCTCGGCTCGTCGGAGCCCGAACCCGGTTCGGAACTGCCGCCGTTATCCGCGGCCGATCCGCCGCCGGGCAGCAATTGCGCCGCGGCTTCCGGCGGGATGAGGCTGGTGAGCAGCATCACCAGCAGCGCCATAAACGCTATCGTCAGGCGGCGTGTTCTCATCCTGTCGGTCGGTCGGGTCATATCCCTCGGCCTCGCTTTTCGTTGCGTCAACGGTGGGAGCGGGACCGCGAAGATCAAGGGCGCGCGTCATCGCCCGCACCGCGTTCACGGCCGGCGTCAGCATTCCCCGGCGATGGCTCCTCCTTCTTCCGCTTCGCTTCGATTCTCTGTCCCCTCCTTAAGCTTCGCCTTGCGGCTCGCTGAGGGGCCAGCATTTCTTGTCCCGCCCTTAGCTCCTCGCGAAGCTCGTCGCTGGCGGGCCAGCATTTCTTGTCCCGCCCTTAAGCTCCTCGCGGAACTCGTCGCTGGCGGGTCCCTGGTCGCCGCCTTCCCTCGCGATGCTCGGGAGAGGCGGCGGGACGCCGGAGGCGAACCCTCCGACTGGTTTAAAGTCATGCGGTCCGCCTCCGGCATCCCGCGCGGCGTTTGTGCGACCCTTCGACACGGCGCCCCCCGCACTTTCATGGGGCGCCATGCGCTGCCGGCTCTTCGGCCCTTGCGGGGCCTCAAGCGGACCGATCCGCGGACCCCTCGTTAGTGGGGGACGGTCCGGCGGAGCAAAGGGTCGTCCGGGCCGGGTCTTCTCCGGAAGAAGCCCCGTCGCGGACACCGCACCGCCAGGGATTGCTCCCCTTGGCCCAACGAACGATCCCGGTGATCATTCGCGCCCGTTTCGTGGGCCGGCGGTCAGGGGAGTATGCGGGAGGGGAAAAGGGTGGGGAGAAAGATTTCGACGGGGTGGCGCGGTTTTGAGAAAGCGCACGGACCTTCCATCGCCCGTAGAAGAAAGGGGCGCCGGCATCCAAACCCCGTCATTCCGGCCTTGAGCCGGGACCCATGCCGCGAGTTTTATTCCCATACTGTCCGGGTGACGAATTGGCGGCTCATGCGGCTTGGCATGGATCCCGGCTCAAGGCCGGGATGACGACAATGTTGGACGGTTTCGCCAATCGACGGGCCCACTCGCGTCACCGGGATGGAGGAGGAGCAGACGCCTTTCCAGTACGAGCAGGAGCGCGCCCGCGTCAGCTATGTGGGTTCACGGACCGTTCGAGATCGCGTTTTTCGCCAGGTGGTGCTGCGGGCTTATGACGCACGTTGCGCCGTCACAGGGCTGAAATTGATCAACGGAGGGGGCAGGGCGGAAGTCGAAGCCGCCCATATCCGCCCTGGCGACGTCGCTCCGCGACCTCCCGATTACGAAGCCTGTGCGTCCCGCGCGCCGCGCAGCAACCCTTCGGTGCTCAAATCCTCGTCGATCTGCGGCCAGTGGATGCCGTAGCCACCCCCGGCAATCTCCCAATCGGCCCGTTGTTCCGGGGGCGCGTCGGCAAGACGGGGATACCACGCCAAGGGTACAGATATCGTTCGCCCGTCCATCAGTTGGACGGACAACGTGTCTGCATCGAGAAAAACCGCTTTCACCCGAATATCAGCGGCTGCCGCCAAAGAACCCATGCCACGCCTCCAAAAACGCGTCGCGATGCTCGCGCACCAATCGTTGGACTTCGCCGAGATCCTTGGCCGAAAATCCCATATTTCGGGCAAGAGAGACGTTCTCGAGCCAGAATTTCGCCGACGAACCACTCCGGTCGACATGGACATGCGGCGGCTCGTCGGGTTCGTGGCTGTAAAAATACACCCGGAACCCCTTGATGCGAAGGATCGTCGGCATCGGACAGGTTGCTAAATTCGATCACGCCATTGATATCCAACGGCCGTGGCAACGCAACCCTTGGACGGTGGGCTGGTCTGATAGCAGTCCGAGCCCCACGGCGAGCCATCACCCGCCCCACCTGACCTGCCTGAGCGCTTCGCCTGCCGCCATGCCGGCGGCGACGGCAAGGTTCAGCGAGCGGCCGCCGCCGTCCATCGGGATGGTCACGGCGGCATCGGCGAGCGCATGGACGTTCTCCGGAACCCCCGCGCTCTCGCGGCCCAACAGGAGGACGTCGCCGGGCCGGAAGGCGAAATCGGTATAGCGCGTCGGGGCTTTGGTGGTGAACAGCACCAACCTTCGACCGGCCGCCCGGCGCGCCGCGTCGAAGCCGGCAAAATCGACATGCCGGACCAGGCTGGACATGACGAGATAATCCATGCCGGCGCGCTTCAGGGCGCGGTCGGAGAGGTCGAAGCCGGCCGGCTCGATGATCTCGACGGCAAGGCCAAGGCAGGCGCCGAGCCGCAGGATCGTGCCGGTGTTGCCGGCGATGTCCGGCTGATAGAGGGCGAGCGCGATCGCCCCGGCCCCGGTCGAAGCGGCTGTCTTGCCGGGCTCGTGGTCGTCGCGATCCTGGATCATCGGTAGCCTTGCCTGTCGTCATGGGAGCGGCAAGCCGCGCCCGGCGTCGCGGAAGCCGTGAATTGGCCTGGGTTCGTCCTATATCGAGGGGACCGCCTCGCCACAGCCGGTTGCCGTCCGAAAATGCTCGGACCTGCCATGATTCATGGAACGGGCGTCCGACCCGATGGAAGATCTTGATGTTTTCATTGTTCGAGCGGATGGTCGATCCGTTTCCCGACCAGGAGCTTGAGACCCCGCCGGGTGGCGGGCTCGCCCGCTTCGTCTGGTTCCATGCCAAGCCGATCTGGCCCTTGCTCCTGGCGATGGCGGTGCTGACCGCGATGATCTCGATCGTCGCGGTGTCGCTGTTCGGCTTCCTCGGCCAGCTCGTCGACTGGTTCTCCGGCGTCTCGCGTGAGACGTTTGTCGCCGAGCGCGGTTGGGCGCTGGCCCTGATGGGCTTCGTCGTGCTCGTCGTGCTGCCGGGGCTGGTGTTCCTGTCGGGCCTCGTCACCTTCCAGGCGCTCGCCGGCAATTTTCCGATGCGGTTTCGCTGGATGGTGCATCGCTGGCTGCTCGGCCATTCGATGAGCTTCTTCAGCGACGAATTCGCCGGGCGGATCTCGACCAAGCTGATGCAGACCGCGCTGGCGGTGCGCGAGACGGTGATGAAGGCGCTCGATGTCCTGCTTTATGTCGCGGTGTATTTCACCGGCGTCGTGGTGCTGGTGGCGGCGGCCGACTGGCGGCTGGCGCTGCCCTTTCTCGGCTGGCTGGCGCTCTACGCGCTGATGTTGTGGTATTTCATCCCGCGCCTCGGCGCCGTCGCCGAGCGGCAGGCCGGCGCCCGCGCCGAGATGACCGGGCGGGTAGTGGATGCCTACAGCAACATCGCGACGGTGAAGCTGTTCGCCCATACGCGGCGGGAGGCCGACTATGCCCGCGACTCCATGAGCGGCTTCCTGACGACGGTGCATGGCCAGATGCGGTTGGTGAACCTGTTCCAGCTGTCGCTCTACCTCCTGAACTCGATGCTGCTGACCGGTGTCGGTGCCCTTGGCATTTCGCTTTGGCTGTCCGAACTGGTCACGGTCGGTGCGCTCGCGGCGGCGATCGGCCTGGTGCTTCGCATCAACGGCATGTCGCAATGGATCATGTGGGAAGTGGCGGCGCTGTTCGAGAATATCGGCACCATCCGCGACGGGATGGCGACGTTTTCGACGCCACGGACGATCGCCGATCGACCGGAAGCGCCGAAGCTTGTGGTGCCGACGGGCGAGATCGTCTTCGAGCGGGTGTCCTTCGATTACGGCAAGGGTGGCGGCGTCTTGCGCGATTTCGACCTCAATGTGCGGCCGGGCGAAAAGATCGGCCTGGTCGGGCGCTCCGGCGCCGGCAAGTCGACGATCCTCAACCTCCTGCTGCGCTTCCACGACGTTGAGGCGGGGCGCATCCTGATCGACGGGCAGGATATTTCCGGCGTCACGCAGGCTTCGCTGAGAGAACAGATCGGCATGGTGACGCAGGACACCGCGCTGCTGCACCGCTCGATCCGCGACAACATCCGCTATGGCCGGCCGCAGGCGAGCGAGGCCGAGCTGACGCGCGCCGTCGAGCGGGCGGAGGTCGCCGGCTTCCTCGCGGAGCTCGCCGACGCCGAGGGGCGGCATGGCCTCGACGCGGAAGTCGGCGAACGCGGCGTCAAGCTCTCGGGCGGCCAGCGCCAGCGCATCGCGATTGCCCGGGTCATGCTGAAGGACGCGCCGATCCTGTTGCTTGACGAGGCGACCTCGGCGCTCGATTCGGAAGTGGAGGCGGCGATCGCGGCCAATCTCTACCGGCTGATGGCGGGCAAGACCGTGATCGCCGTCGCCCACCGCTTGTCGACCATCGCCGCGCTCGACCGGCTGGTCGTGTTGGACAGGGGCCGCATCGTCGAGGAGGGCACCCATGCAGAGCTGGTCGGCAGGGGCGGGCTTTATGCCCAGCTCTGGGCGCGTCAGGCCGGCGGGTTTCTCTATTGCGACCCGCCGGAGGATTCGGCGGGTGAGAGCGGCCTGAGGGCGGCGGAATGATGGACCGGTTTCTCCAGCGTTTCGAGGCGCTGCTCGATCCGTTCGACGACGAGGGGGAGGGCGCCGGCCATCTGGCGCCGCTGCCCAAGGAGACCAACCGCTTCATCTGGCACTTCGCCAAGCAGGCCAAGTGGCCGCTGCTCGGATTGCTGGCCACCGGCGGCCTGACCGGCGGCATCGAGGCGGTCATGTATACCGGCGTCGGCTGGCTGATCGACGCGCTGGAGCGCTCGTCGCCGGCAACGCTGTTCGCCGAGCATTTCTGGCTGATTGCCGGGCTCGCCTTGCTGACGCTGGTCGGCCGGGCGGCGATCCTGCTCGTGTCCTCCATCCTCGAGGAACAGGTGATCTCGCCGAGCTTCTACAACCGCATCCGCTGGCAAAGCTATCGCCGGCTGATGGAGCAGCCCTACACCTTCTTCCAGAACGATTTCGCCGGCCGGCTGGCCCAGAAGGTGCAGCAGGTGGGCGCGGCGACCGGCGACTTCGTCACCACGATCCTGCAGACCTTCTGGTCGTTCGTCACCTTCATCATCCTGACCGTGACGATTCTCGGCGCGCTCGACTGGCGCATGGCAGTGGTGCTGGGCGCCTGGGCGCTCGGCTATGTCTGGATCGTCCGCAACCTTTTGCCGAAGATCCGCAGACATGGGCGGGCGGCGGCCGACGCGCGCTCGATCGTCTCGGGCCGGGTCGTCGACAGCTTCACCAACATTCTCTCGGTGAAGCTGTTCGATTCGGCGCGCAGCGAGGACGGCTTCGTCAAGGCGGGTTTTTCTCATCTGGTCGATGCGACGCGGCGGATGACGCGTGCGCTGACCGAGGTGCGAACCGCCGTCGCCGTCCTCAACGGCGTCATGATGACCGGCGTCGGCACGGTGGCGATCCTCGGCTGGCAGGCCGGCGGCATCACCACCGGCGGGGTCGCCATCGCCCTCGGACTGGTGCTCAGGCTCAACCAGATGTCCGGCTGGATGATGTTCAACATCAATGGCTTGGTGCGCAATTACGGCACCATCCAGGACGCCGTCGCGACCGTGGGGCAGCTGCCGACGCTGGTCGACGAGCCGGATGCCAGACCGCTCGAGGCGTCACGCGGCGCCATCCGCTACGAGAATGTCAGCTTCCACTATGGCAAGGGCGGCGGGGTCGTCGAGGATCTGTCGCTGGCGATCCGGCCGGGCGAGAAGATCGGTCTCGTCGGGCGTTCGGGCGCCGGCAAGACGACGCTGGTCAATCTGCTCCTGCGCCTCTACGACCTCGAGGGCGGACGCATCCTCATCGACGGCCAGGATATTTCCGGCGTGACCCAGGCCTCGCTGCGCGGCGCTATCGGCGTCGTCACCCAGGACACATCGCTTCTGCACCGCTCGATCCGCGACAACATCGCCTATGGAAGGCCGGGTGCCGACGAGGGCGACATATTGTCGGCGGCCGAACGGGCCAACGCCGAGGATTTCATCCCCACCCTGCGCGACCCGAAGGGCCGCACCGGCTACGACGCCCATGTCGGCGAGCGCGGCATCAAGCTGTCGGGCGGCCAGCGCCAGCGCATCGCGATCGCCCGTGTGCTTTTGAAGGACGCGCCGATCCTGGTGCTGGACGAGGCGACTTCGGCGCTGGATTCAGAGGTCGAGGCGGCCATCCAGGAGAATCTGACGAAGATGATGGAGGGCAAGACCGTCATCGCCATCGCCCACCGTCTTTCGACCATCGCCGCGATGGACCGGCTGATCGTGCTCGACGAAGGCCGGATCGTCGAGGAGGGCAGTCATGCGGAGCTGGTGGCGCGGGACGGACTCTATGCCAGCCTCTGGGCCAGGCAGTCGGGCGGCTTCCTGTATGGGCAGCGGGAAGAAGAAGCGGCGGAGTAGGGGGGGGCATGAGGGGGTTCGGAAAAAGGCAGGCGCCTCAAAAGTATGCTAAAATAAGATAATCTGTTTTCGGGAGTTGTCATGTCCTCGGTCGAACGCCTGACGATCACCATGCCGGCCGAAACGGCCGCAATGCTGCGACGCACCGTCGAGGGGGGCGAATATGCGTCCACCAGCGAAATCGTCCGGGAGGCGCTGCGGGATTGGTCGCGCCGGCGCGAAGAGGAAAGCCGTGACTTGCAAACCCTCCGTGAGGCGATCAGGATCGGGGACGAGAGCGGGCCGAGCATTCCCGCCGGCGAGTTTTTCGCGGAGCTTCGCCAGATGATCGCGGAGCGCCGCGCCACCAAGGGATGAAGCGGCTCGGCTTCACGCACGAAGCGCGCGCCGATCTCTTGGCGATTGGCCTTTATATCGCCGAGGACGATCCCGACCGCGCGGAAAGTGGAGGCCAAGGCGTGGCAAGCGGCGCACGGACCGCGCAGCTTCCGGGCGCGAGACGATATCAGTCCTGGCCTGAGAGCTGCCGTGCATGGCCGGTATCTGCTGTTCTTCCGCGAATTGGACGATGAGGTCCGGATCGTGCGCGTGCTGCACGGCGCGCGCGATCAGACGCAGGCGTTTGGGGAATGAGGGCGGCAGAGACTACGATCTCCTCTACAGTCGAGATGCCCCGGCGGAACAAGGCAACCCGTGATCTCCGCGCCCCCCCACGCGACACGTTGCCGTCACACCCCCTTTCGTCTGGACAACCGGCCGGCTTCCCGCCTAAAACGCGCCCGAAATCGCGATCTTTTCGGGAGTGCGGCGAAAATGCGTCGCCTCTCCCCTTGCCGCGCGGGCTTAAATCCGCAAGAAGCGGTGCGATCCGCGCGAGACCAGTCAAGGAGTGGCAGCCGCCGTGAGCGTCAACGAAAACGCCGACCCGAACCGGGAGCATTCCGACCCGAACCGCCGGGATTTTCTCTACATCGCCACCGGCGCGATCGGCGCGGTCGGCGCTGCCGCCTTCGCCTGGCCGTTCATCGATCAGATGAACCCGGACGCCGCGACGCTGGCCCTGGCCGAGATCGAAGTCGATGTCAGCCAGGTGGCCGAAGGGCAGTCGATCACCGCCAAATGGCGCGGCAAGCCGATCTTCATCCGCCAGCGCACGGCGGCGGAGATCGAGGAGGGCAAGGCCGTTGATCTGTCCGAGCTGAAGGATCCGCTGGCGCGCAACGCCAATATCCCCGGTGACGCGCCGGCGACCGACGAGAACCGCTCCGCCGAAAGCAAGGAGGCCTGGCTCGTCATGGTCGGCGTCTGCACCCATCTCGGCTGCATTCCGCTCGGGCAGGCCGGCGATTACGACGGCTGGTTCTGCCCGTGCCATGGCTCGCATTACGACACGGCCGGACGCATCCGCACCGGACCGGCGCCGGAAAACATGGCGATTCCGCCCTTCGCATTCACGTCCGACACGACCGTGCGCATCGGCTGACAGGGAGAAAGTTCGAGCTATGAGTGGTCATTCTTCCTATGTTCCGACGAGCGGCTTCATGCGCTGGCTGGACGCGCGGCTGCCGCTGCCGCGTCTCATGTATGATTCCTTCGTCGCCTATCCGGTGCCGCGCAACCTGAATTACGCCTACACCTTCGGTGGCATTCTCTCGATCTTCCTGGTGCTTCAGATCCTGACCGGCATCGTGCTGGCCATGCACTACGCCGCCTCTTCGGCGATCGCCTTCGAATCCGTCGAGAGGATCATGCGCGACGTCAACTGGGGCTGGCTGTTGCGCTACATGCACGCCACCGGCGCGTCGTTCTTCTTCATCGCCGTCTATATCCATATCTTCCGCGGCCTTTACTACGGCTCCTACAAGCAGCCCCGCGAGGTCTTGTGGATTCTCGGCGTGATCATCTTCCTCCTGATGATGGCGACGGCGTTCATGGGCTACGTGCTGCCCTGGGGCCAGATGTCGTTCTGGGGCGCCACGGTCATCACCGGCTTCTTCACCGCCTTCCCGCTGATCGGCGAGCCGATCCAGCAGCTGCTGCTCGGCGGCTTCGCGGTCGACAACGCCACGCTGAACCGCTTCTTCTCGCTGCACTATCTCTTGCCGTTCATGATCGCCGGCGTGGTGATCCTGCACGTTTGGGCGCTGCACGTCACCGGACAGACCAACCCGACCGGCGTCGAGGTCAAGTCGTCGAAGGATACCGTGCCGTTCACGCCGCACGCGACGATCAAGGACGGCTTCGCCATGATCGTCTTCCTGGCGATCTTCGCGTATTTCGTCTTCTACCTGCCGAACTTCCTCGGCCACCCCGACAACTATATCGAGGCGAACCCGCTGAAGACGCCGGCGCACATCGTGCCCGAATGGTACTTCCTGCCGTTCTACGCCATGCTGCGCGCCATCACCTTCAATATCGGCCCGATCGATTCCAAACTCGGCGGCGTGCTGGTGATGTTCGGCTCGATCCTGGTGCTGTTCTTCGTGCCATGGCTCGATACGTCGCGGGTAAAGTCGACGGCGTTTCGGCCGCTTTACAAGATATTCTTCTGGATCCTCGTCGCCGATTGCATTTTCCTCGGCTGGCTCGGTGCCAAGCCGGCGGAAGGCATCTACCCGATCCTGGCCCTGTTCGGGACGATCTACTATTTCGGGCATTTCCTGATCGTGATGCCGGTTCTTGGACTGATCGAGACGCCCAGGAAGCTGCCCAACTCGATCAGCGAGGCGGTGCTCGGACCCGATCGCGGTGTCGGCACGGGCACCGGCGGCGGGGCGGCCCCCGCACCGACGGCCTCGGCGCCGGAAACCAGAGGCTGAGCTGAGGCTTCGGAGAAAGAAGACATGCCAATGACCAGACTGTTGTCAGCCCTTCTCGCCGCGGGCGTCGTCTTCGCGCCGATGTCGGTCGCGATCGCACAAGACTCGGCCCCGCCCGCCGGGACCGTCGAAGCCGCGCCTGCCGCCACCGCCGAAGGCGGGCAGCCGGCGGCTGAAAATACCGAGGCCGTACAGCCGGCCGAAGCCGCCGCAGGGGAACAGCCGGCCGAGGCCGTCGCCTCCGAGAAAATGCCCGAGGAGGAGCATGCCGAGTCCGAAACGCCGCATTATCCGATCAAGAAGCCCGACGAACTGTCCTGGAGCTTCGCCGGCCCGTTCGGCAGTTGGGACATCGGGCAGTTGCAGCGCGGCCTCAAGGTCTACAAGGAGGTCTGTGCCGCCTGCCATTCGATGAACCTCGTCGCGATGCGCAATCTCGAGGCGCTCGGTTACAGCGAAGACCAGGTGAAAGCTTTCGCCGCCGAGTATCTGGTGCAGGACGGCCCGAATGGCGACGGCGATATGTTCGAGCGGCCGGGCATTCCGTCCGACCGCTTCCCGGCGCCGTTCCCCAACCCCGAGGCCGCTGCCGCTGCCAACAATGGCGCGGTGCCGCCGGACTTGTCGCTGATCGCCAAGGCGCGGGCCGCCGAACGCGGCTTCCCGACCTTCGTCTTCGACATCTTCACCCAGTATGCGGAGTCGGGGCCCGACTACATCCATGCGCTGCTGACGGGCTATGAAGAGGCACCAGCGGGGTTGGAGCTGCAGCCGGGCACATACTACAACCCGTATTATCTTTACGGCCCGGCGCTGGCGATGGCAGAGCCGATCTCGGACGGCTTCGTGGAATACGGCGACGGTGCGCCCGAGACGACGGACCAGTACGCCCGCGATGTGTCGGCGTTCCTGATGTGGGCCGCCGAGCCGCACCTCGCCGAGCGCAAGGCGACCGGCCTGATCGTCATGCTGTTCCTCGTCGTGTTCGCCGCGCTGATGTTCCTGATCAAACGGCGGGTCTGGGCGGGCACGCCGCACTGACAGCGGTCATTGTCGGGGGCAAGAACGATCGGAAAAGGGGGCTTTTCAAGCTCCCTTTTTTCTTGGTGAAGGGGCCTCTTGTGGGGCGGTCCCGCTTGGGCGATCAAGGTGCCGAGCAACTGCGGATGGAGGAACCAGCGATGTATATCGCCATGAACCGCTTCAAGGTGCTGCCCGGCGCGGAAGCCGAATTCGAGGCGCTGTGGCTGAACCGTGATTCGAAACTGGGGGACGTCCCCGGCTTCGTCGAGTTCCATATGCTGCGCGGGCCGGCGCGTGAGGGCCACACGCTCTATTCTTCCCATACGATCTGGCAAAGCCTCGCCGCGTTTCAGGCTTGGACCAAATCGGAGGCGTTCCGCGCCGCCCACGGCAGCGCCGGCGGCACGCGGCCGCTTTATGAAGGTCATCCGGAAATCGAGGGCTTCGAGGTCATCCAGACCATCGGCGCGGCGGATTGAACCTCACCTGATGATTTTCGTTCTTCCGAGAGGCCGGTAACCGCATGCACGATTTCGCTGCCGCCATCCGCACCATTGCCGATTATCCCAAACCGGGTATCCGGTTTCGCGACATCACGACGCTGCTGGCCGACCCGGCGATCTTTCGCGCCGCCGTCGACACGCTGGTCGCTCCCTACAAGAACGAGGACGTCGACCATGTCGCCGGGATCGAGGCGCGCGGCTTCATCCTCGGCGGGGCGCTTGCCCATCAGTTGTCGGCCGGTTTCGTGCCGATCCGCAAGAAGGGCAAGCTGCCGCATGACACGGTCCGGGTCGCCTATAGCCTCGAATACGGCGTCGACGAGATGGAGATGCACCGCGATGCCGTCAGCCCTGGCCAGCGCGTGCTCCTCACCGACGATCTGATCGCCACCGGCGGTACCGCCGAGGGCGCGGTGAAGCTGTTGCGCGAGCTCGGCGCCGAGATCGTCGCCGCCTGCTTCGTCATCGATCTGCCGGATCTTGGGGGGCGCAAGAAGCTCGAGGCGTTGGGCGTGGACGTCCGGACCCTCGTGGCGTTTGCCGGTCACTGACGCCTAGAGCGCCGCGCGTCCGTTCGGACGCGCAAGGGACACTCTAACATTTTTGATTGGGCCTCGGATCATCCAAAAACCGGATTCCGGTTTTCGGTCCGATGCTCTAGCAGGACCGCCGCCGGCGGGCGGGAACCGGCAGCGGCGTCAGTCGCGCGCCGCCGACAACGATTTCGCCAGACGGGGGACGTCGGCGCTGGCCGCGACTGCCGAGCGCCGGAATTCGTTGAGGAGGTAGCCGCCCACATCGGTTTCGGCCATCGGCGGACTGAAGTAGTAACCCTGCAACTGGCTGCAGTTCAGCTTGCTGAGAATGGCGAGTTGCGCATCATCCTCGACGCCCTCGGCGGTTACGCAAAGGTCGAGGACACGGCCAAGGATCATGATCGTCTCGAGGATGCCGCGGGCGACGGGGTCGTCCTTGATGGCGCTGACGAAGGAGCGGTCGATCTTCAGCTTGTCGAAGGCGAAGCGGCGCAGATAGGACAGGCTGGAATAGCCGGTGCCGAAATCGTCGAGGGCGATCTTGACGCCGATGTTCCGCAATTTGTGGAGTATCTCGACGACCTGTTGCGCGTCGTCGATCAGGACGCTTTCGGTGATCTCCAGTTCCAACCGATCGGGGCGCAGACCGGTTCGCGCCAGCGCGTCCCGCACCGCTTCGACGATGCCGCCATCCTTGAACTGGTGGGCCGAGACATTGACCGCGACCGAGAGCTCTTCCGGCCAGGACGCCGCGGTTCCGCAGGCCTGATGGATGACCCACGCGCCAATCTCCGTGATGGCGCCGATCTCCTCCGCCAGAGGGATGAACCGGTCGGGCGTTACCCGGCCGTGCTCGGGATGCTGCCAGCGCAGCAGCGCCTCGAAGCCGACCGTCCTGCGCGTGCCGTTGTGGATGAGCGGCTGATACTGAAGGAACAGTTCCCCGTTGCCGATGGCATCGCGAAGATCCTGTTCCAGGCGGTGGCGTTCGAGGCGCTGACGGGCCATCGCGAGGGTAAAGAATCGATAGGTCCGCTTGCCTTCCTCCTTGGCGTGATAAAGGGCGAGATCGGCGCTCTTGAGAAGATGTTCGGCGGTCTTGCCGTCCTTGCCCGGAAAGGCGATGCCGACGGACGATCCGACGCACGCCGTTTCCGATCCCAGATCGAACGGCCGGGCGAAGCTCTCCAGGATCGCCGTCGCCAAGCGGCCGGCCGCGTTCTCATCCCGGGCGCTTCGCGCGATGATGGCATATTCGTCGCCGCCGATGCGCGACACCGTGTCCTCGGGGCCGACCACATCCTTCAAGCGGGCGCCGACCGCTTTCAGCAGCCGGTCGCCCATCGTATGGCCACGTGTGTCGTTGATGGCTTTGAAGTTGTCGAGATCGAGATAGAAGATACTGCCGACCGGTCCCTCGCAATCGTCCTCGCGCAAAATCGCTTCGATCTGCTCGGCGAAATGGGCCCGATTGGCCAAGCCCGTCAGGCTGTCGTGATGAGCCAGATAGTGGATGCGGATTTCAGCCTCGCGAGCGGCGGTGATATCCGACGCCACGCCGCGAAAGCCGATAAACTCGCCGCTGCAATCGAAGATCGGTTTGCCCGAAATGGACATCCATCGCGACGCTTGCCGCGCGCCGACTTCGATGACCTGATCGCGAAACGGTGTCCGGGCCGCCAGATGGTCTGAAATCGGGCTGTGGCCTTGGAACATCCCGCCGGAGCAGGAAAGGATGGATTGCAGCGTCGTGCTACCGTCGGGCGGCATATCGTTCGCGGCCTGGGCCTTACAGCGGAACTGCGAGAAGCGTTCGATGCCGCGGGTGAGCGTTCCGCCGGCATCGGTTTCCCATAGCCAGTCGCTGGTTCCTTCCTCGAAATCGCGCAGCAGGAGTTCGATAATGGCCGACTGTTCGGCCAGTTTCTGCTGATCCTCGAAACTTGCCTTGATCAGTTGAGCGCGACCGAGGCCGCTCTGGATGACGATGAAGGAGAAAGCGCAGAGCAGGATCGTGAAAAGAATGTCATGCGGGTTGCCGGAAAGAAGCAGGGCCGTAGCCCCCCCTGCGATGACGGGGAGCATGTAGTTGAGCATGGCGGCGGGGAGCGCGCAGAGGGCGAAGGCGCTGCCGGAAATCAGCCCCACGACGATCGTCGCGGCGATCGCCTTTCCACCGCTGTCAGCCGCCGGGTAGATGACGAGGATGGTGATCGACCACCAGGACCCGAGCAGCAAGGCGGAAAGCTTGGCGCGTTCTATGGCGCGCCGCGATGCGGTCTGGAGGTATCCCGACTTCACGATGCGGTCCCGTGATCGGGCGGCGGCGAAGACGAAGTAGAGAAGCGGGGCGCACCAGATTAAAAATGCCGAGGCCAGACCGGCCTCATGGGCGACAGGAAATATGACCGTCGCGCTGACCATGTTGCCGAGCATCATGATCGGCGTGAATTTCAAGATGTTGTTGATCTGGACGCCGCGAAAGCGGGACGACAATTCGGTTTCGATAGAAACGGATCGGGGGTTCTTTCTGAGAAAAGGAATTGTAAGCATTACGAAGTGCCGCGAGCCCCTGATTGTCCCAAGGGCATCCAATACCAAACGCACTAAGAAGTGGTGAACTGGAGCTGTTGCATGTAACCGTAGATGCGCCTTGTGCTCGCGCCGCGCGCTGCGCGCTCCGGCAGCGGAACCGTGCGCACAGGGATCTTCGGATCGATTCGCCATTCACGTCAGTCGGAAAGACGGAGACCGGCAAGGGCCGGCGACACGAGAATGTGATCGTCGACAGCCTTGGCGGGCCGCCTCGTGCGGTCAGTCGGTGCCGCTGAATGCCGCCCCGTCGAAGGAAAATACCGGCTCGCCGTTCTGGTTGACGCCAAGCGTGGTGAACTCCAGGACGCCCCAGCCTGGGCGGCTGGCGGATTTCCGCTTCGCCGTCACGGTTTGACGGAAGGTCACGGTGTCGCCGGCATAGACCGGTTTCAGCCAGCGCAGATTGGTGACGCCGGGGGAGGGCCCCATTTTCGGTGCCGGGTTGCCTGCGGCGATCCATTCGCGAGCATGGGCCGCCCGGGTGTCGACATTGAGCCGCATGCAGACAGCGGCGGTGTGCCAGCCCGAGGCGCAGAGCCCGCCGAACATCGACGCCTTGGCGGTCTCCTCATCGAGATGAAAGCCTTGCGGGTCGTATTTCGCCGCGAAACGCTTGATCGCTTCGGCCTCGAAAGTGTGCGAGCCGAGTTCGATCGTTTCGCCGACGGTGATCGTCTCCCAGTAACTCATGCCGCCGCCTCGCGGGTCAGGAGGAACAGCGTGTGTTCGCTTTCGAGAACCGTTTCACCGCGTCCATTGCGCAGGGTGGTGGAAATCCGCGCGAGGCCGATCGTCGGGCGTTTGGCCGACAGTCGAGCGGAGAGCACGCATGCCGTACCGTAAAGGGTATCGCCGGGTCTGACAGGACGCATCCATTTGACGAAATCGACGCCTGGTCCGCCCTGCGACGTGGAGTCGAGCACATAGGCGTCGGCCATCATCCGCATCATCATCGCGCAGGTGTGCCAGCCCGACGCCGACAGACCGCCGAGCATGCTTGCCTTCGCCGCTTCTTCGTCCAGGTGGAACGGCTGCGGATCGAACTCGGCCGCGAATTCGATCACCTCCTGTTTCGTAACCTCGTAGGGGCCGAGGGCAATCTCCAGCCCTTCGGTGAAATCCTCGAATGCGCGCACTGTCGTTCTTCCCTTCAACAGCCTCTGGCGGCCACAGCGGAGACGATCACGAATCGAAACCAGTCAGTTAGGTTCAATTGTTGAATTTGAACATCAGAACGTCACCGTCCTGCACGACATACTCCTTGCCCTCGTCGCGGGCCTTGCCGGCTTCCTTGGCGGCACTCTCGCCGCCGAGCTCGACGAAATCGGCAAAGCCGATGGTCTGGGCGCGGATAAAGCCTTTCTCGAAGTCGGTATGGATGACGCCCGCCGCCTGCGGCGCCTTGGCGCCGCGTTTGACGGTCCAGGCGCGCGCTTCCTTCGGTCCCGCGGTAAAATAGGTGATCAGGTCGAGGAGTTCGTAGCCGGCCTGGATCAGCCGGTCGAGGCCGGGTTCGCTGAGCCCCATCGCCTCCAGATAATCGCCGACTTCCTCGGCCGGAAGCTGGGCGATTTCCGATTCGATTTCCGCCGAGATCACCACGGTACGGGCGCCCTGACGTTCCGCCATTGCCGCCACGGCCTCGGAATGCGCGTTGCCGGTGGCCGCGTCGTCCTCGGCGACGTTGCAGACGTAGAGGACGGGCTTGGAGGTCAAGAGATTGAGGTTCCGCAGCTCGCGCCGCTCTTCCGGGTCCATGCCGGCGAGCAGCACGCGCACCGGCTCGCCGGCCTGCAGCTTCGCCAGCGCCGCTTCCATGACCGGCAGCGCCTGCTGCGCTTCCTTGTCCTTGCCGGCCGCCTTCTTGCGCGTGGCGACGGTGCGTCGCTCGAGACTCTCGAGGTCCGACAGCATCAGCTCGGTTTCGACCGTCTCGGCGTCGGCGACGGGGTCGATCTTGCCCTCGACATGAACGATGTCGTCATTCTCGAAGCAGCGCAGCACGTGGACGATCGCGTCGACCTCGCGGATGTTCGCGAGAAACTGGTTGCCGAGCCCTTCCCCCTTGGACGCGCCGCGCACCAGGCCGGCGATGTCGACGAAGGTGATCCGCGTGGCGATGATCGCCGCCGACTTGGCGATACGGGCGATGTCCTTCAGCCGCGCGTCCGGCACCGGCACGTCGCCGGTATTCGGCTCGATGGTGCAGAACGGGTAATTCGCGGCCTGGGCGGCGGCGGTCTTGGTCAGGGCGTTGAACAGCGTCGATTTGCCGACATTCGGCAGGCCGACGATACCGCATCTGAAACCCATGGGGTGTGGTCCTTGTCTTCGAGCGGGGCGATCCCGGCGGAGCTTTGGCCCCGCTCAGTCCTTCGACCCGAAAATTCGTTTCAGCATCTCGGCCATCGGGCCTTTATCCGGCACCTTTACCGTCGGGCCGCTGCCGCGCGCCTGACGGACATGGCTTTGGCCCTTGCCATTGCTCTTGGCCGGCTGCGTCACCGTGGAGCCCCTGGCGCCCGCCGGCTCGCTCGACCCGGTGGCAACGCTCACCTTGTTCATGAACAGGGCGTCATTGCCGGCGACCAGACTGTCGACGTGACGGGCGATGGCCTCCAGCAAGGGATCGAGCCAATCCCGGTCGACCTTGGCGAAATCGCCTAGGACATGCCGCGTCACCGCCTCTTTCACGCCGGGATGGCCGATGCCGAGGCGCACGCGCTTGTAATCCTTGGTACCGAGATGGGCGTCGATCGATCGAAGCCCGTTATGGCCGCCATTGCCGCCGCCGGTCTTTACCCGCAGCTTGCCAGGCGCCAGATCGAGTTCGTCATGGATGACAACGATGTTCTTCGGCTCGATCTTGAAGAACCGCGCCGCCTCGCCGACCGACCGGCCGGACTCGTTCATGAAGGTCTGGGGCTTGACGAGAAGCACCTTCTCCGTCCCGATCTTGCCTTCGGCAATCTCGGCGGAAAACTTCTTCGACCAGGCAGAGAAGGAGGGGTTCCTGGCGATCTCGTCCACCGCCATGAACCCGATATTGTGGCGATTGCCGGCGTAACGGGAGCCGGGATTGCCCAATCCTGCGATCAGCAACATCGCCCGGCTCCTTTTTCTCGTATAAGTCGGTCGGCGGGGCCGCTCGCTTACTTGTCCTCGTCGGACTCACCCTCGTCAGTCGACTCCGCGACCTCGGTCGCCTCGACCGCGTCAGCCGCCGCGGCTTCCGCCGCCTCGTCTTCCTCGGAACGCAGCGCGGCCGGAGCCGCGATCGTCGCGATGGTGAAATCGCGGTCGGTGATCGTCAGATCGACGCCCTTCGGCAGCGTCAGCGCCGAGGCATGGATGGAATCGCCGATATCGAGACCGGTGAGATCCAGGGTGAACGCCTCGGGAATGGCGCTTGCCGGGGCGACAACCTCGACCGCATAGCGCACGACGTTGAGAACGCCGCCGCGCTTCAGGCCCGGGGCATCGTCCTCGTTCTCGAAGTGAACCGGGATTTCGACGGTCACGCGGGTCTTTGCGGAAACGCGCAGAAAGTCGACATGCATCAGAAAGTCGCGGACCGGCTCCAGCTGATAGTCTTTCGGCAGCACCTGGATCTTCTTGCCGTCCAGCTCGATCGTCGCGACATGGGTCATGAAACCGCCGGCGTGCAATGCCAGAAAGGTTTCCTTGTATGGGATGGCGATCGGCTGGGGATCTTGCTTGTCGCCGTAGATGACGGCGGGAATCATTCCGGAGCGGCGAAGATGTCTGGCGGCCCCCTTGCCGACCTTGTCGCGCGCCTCGGCTTTGACCGTGAAGGTCTCGCTCATGGCTATATCCTGTTGTTTGCGAGGTGGTCGCGCGGACGTCTTGTCCGAAACGACGAAAAGCGGACCCGTCGGCAAAAGCCGACCAGACCGCTCAACTCCGCGCTGCCTCCAAGGGTGTCCGCGCGGACGGCGTGGCTATAGCGCAAGGCGCGGGGAGGAGCAAGGCGCGCGAGGTTACTGGTGCGCACGTCGCGCCTCGCCGTTCACAGCACCTTCAGATCGTGCAGGCCGCGATCGATGAGCTCGCGGATGAAGCGCTGATAGGGCAGGCCGCGCTTCTTCGCCTCGGCCTTGACCAGCGCGAGCTGCGATTCGGGCAGGCGCATGTTCACCCGCGCGGTCTTGTTCTCGAACTCGAACTTGACGCGTTTGAAGCCAGAAAAATCGTATTCGGAGAGATCGGCGGTATCGATGAAATGCTCGGCTTCCTCGTCCGTCCTGAAAACGGGAAATTGCTTCAGCGGCTTACCCTCTGGTCTGCTCATATCGAAGCACCTCCTTCCGGTGCATGTATCTTGCGCTGATCGGTCTGATTTTTCATGCCGTCCCAGTGCCGACGGAGCGTGAAGACAATGAAGACAGAACGGCCCCCGGCAGCCCTGCCGACGGCGTTGTATCGACTTTCGACCGGACCACGCCCCCGGTCCGGGTAAACGTCTGGTCCAGTGGTCAGCGCCGCTTCGATCTCGTCACGCGAAACGCCGTGCTTGCCGCATTTCGGCCAGTTGCCGTCGTCCCAGTCGAAACCCGCGATCCGTTCCAGCACGACCGTCTCCGTCGATGTGTATGAATGTACACACATCGCCCGTCCTCGGCAATGCCGATCCTGTTGTGGATTCGGGACGGTGGTTCAGTCCCGCCCGGCCGCAGGCGCCTTCCACCCGTCCGGCAGGTCAGGATTGCGGGCATAGCCGGGACCGATGGTCAGCGGGGCGGGCGGCACGACGGCGCCGGAGATTTGCGAGGCGACGGTGAAGGCATCCTCGAACAGCACCGCGCCGTCGCCATTTTGAACGAGGCGTACCGTCACGCGGTAGGGCTTGTCCTTTTCGATGCCGCTGAGGGGCGGAGAGCGCAGGCCGTATCGCTTGCTGCGCGGCGTCAGCTTGGCGCTGACGAGAAACGGCGGTCCGCCGGCGGGGTCTTCGAACGACGCCTCGATGCGCGAATAGTTCCGCACCGGCTTCTCGACGATGGCGGTGAAGCCGTAATAGGCGTCCGCGACACGGTAATTGAAGATGAAGCCGGAGCCGGCGATGGTCAGATACGGCTTGTCGGCGACGTTCTCGCGGGTCGCCAGGCCAATGGCGAGCAGGATCGCGACAAGGCCGATGCCGGTAAGCAGCACCTGCCGGACGCTGATCTGGTCGAGGCGGCGAAACATGGCCGTACTCCCGATTCTCGGGGGCAGGCCATGGATGTTACGCCGCAAATCGGTGCTCGGCCAGACGCGATTGGGCGCGCAGCGATCGCGCCGACGCTGTCAGTCCGTCAGTCGAACAGGCTGGAGACCGATTCCTCCGAGGCGGTGCGGGCGATCGCCTCGCCGAGAAGGTTGGCCGTGGTTACCACTCGGATATTGGGAGCATTGAGGATCGCCTTGGTCGGCTGGATCGAGTCGGTGATCACCAGCTCCTTGAGGCTCGACGCGGTGATGCGGGCGGCGGCCCCGCCCGACAGGACGCCGTGGGTGATGTAGGCGGAGGCGCTGTTGGCGCCGGCCTTCACCAGCGCGTCGGCGGCGTTGCACAGGGTGCCGCCGGAATCGATGATGTCGTCGATCAGGATGCAATTGCGGCCGGTGACGTCGCCGATGATGTTCATCACCTCCGAATCGCCCGGCCGGTCGCGGCGCTTGTCGACGATGGCCAGCGGCGCGTCGAGGCGCTTGGCCAGCGCGCGCGCGCGCACGACGCCGCCGACGTCCGGCGAGACCACCATCAGATTCGAAAGATCCTGGTGCGCCTTCACGTCGCGCGCGATGAGCGGCACGGCGAACAGATTGTCGGTGGGAATGTCGAAGAAGCCCTGGATCTGCCCGGCGTGAAGATCCAGCGTCATGACCCTGTCGGCGCCGGCCTCGGTGATCAGATTGGCGACCAGCTTGGCCGAAATCGGCGTGCGGCCGCCGGCCTTTCGGTCCTGCCGGGCATAACCGAAATAGGGTATCACGGCCGTGATGCGGCGCGCCGAGGCGCGGCGCAGGGCATCGATCATGATCAGCAGTTCCATGAGATGATCGTTGGCCGGATAGGCCGTCGACTGGACGATGAAGACATCCTCGCCGCGCACATTCTCCTGGATTTCGACGAAAATCTCCTGATCGGCAAACCGCCGGACCATGGCGTCGCCGAGAGGCAATTCCAGGTAGCGTCCGATGGCTTCCGCAAGAACGCGATTGGAATTGCCGCTGAACAGTTTCATCGCGTTCTTTCCGGTAGTCGGGCCACCGATGGGGCAAGCGCTATCGCATGCCGTTTTGGGCGGTGTCCTTAGCGAGGCCGATCAATGGAGGGGCTCATAACAACATCGCGCGAATCGTCAACCCGCGCGGTTTCGCAGTGCGGCAAGAATCACCGAAGCGGCATAGAAGGGGGAGACGGTGCTCAGCCGGCGCGGGGCGCCAATCCTCAGACCTCGCTAAAGGTCCGCCTGGCGACGGCTTCGAAGGTCGTCAGATCGACCGCCGCCCACGGATCGTCCGTCTTGCCCGGAATGGTTTCCTGGCCCTGGATACGCTTGATGCGCTGGTCGTTGGCGTCGAGCACGTCCCAGACATAGACGAGCGTCGTCGTGGAGCCGTCGTTGAATGCCGAGAAATAGCCCTTGAGCCGGACATTCGCCACCGCTTCGGAAGCGGGCCGGATGCGCAGGCCCTGCGCAGCCGCCGTCTCGGAGAGCGCTCGGGCGAGCAGTTCGGCCTTGTCCTGCGGCGTCCCGACCAGCGGCAGGAACTGAATTTCGCCGGTGGTCCGGACGGTGGCGGTGGCCGGCGTCGCCGCCGGTGGCGGAGCGGCGGCCATCTGGGCAGGCGGCGGGGCGAGTGGCTCGGATGCGAGCGGGGCGGGAGGGGGAGCGAGCGGCTCGGCGGCGACCGCGGCACGCCGAGGCGCAAGCGGCTCGGATGCGGGAGGTGGATAGGCCGCGGCCGGAGACGTGGCGGCGGGATAGGCCGCGACGGGATACTGGGCCTGCGGCGAGGCTCCTATGTTGTCGCCGGCTGCCGCGGACATGGAGCCCACCGGGGCGCCGAGCATGCTGGATGAGCCGATGTCGACGCTCGGCATCGGACCGTTCGGCCCCATGCCGATCGTCCCGTCGACGCCGGTACAGGCGGTGAGGACCGTGCTGAAGGTGACGGCAATGACCGGCGCGCGGCGGGCGGTGCGGGTTTTCACGGGAGCTGTTCCCCTGCCGTTTGCGATTCTGGCGTTCAGCCAGGCGAGCGTCAGCAATCTCTTGCAGGGAAACGTTAAAAAACCCTCGAAATCGGCGGATTCGCGAGATTACGCTAGAGTGAGATCGAGCGGCAGCCGCGACAGCGGCTCAGGCTCTGCCGTGGTCGTCAGATAGGTGCGGCCGAGCGTCATCGCGGTCTCGCTGTCGGAATCCATGATGATCATGTGGGCGAACAGCGTCATGCCCGGCTCGATCAGCACCGGATTGCCGGAATAAAACATTGGCATGTCCATCCAGGACGGCGCGTAGCGCGCGCCGAGCGAATAGCCGCAGGCGCTGAGCCGGTGTCGCGCCAGCTCGTGCGCCTCCATGACGGCGGCATGGGCGTCGAAGACATCGCCGAAGCTATTGCCGGGCTGCATGGTCGCCTCTACCGCTTGCAGCGCCTCGCGCGCGGCGGCGTGAAGTTCCAGGTGCCGGTCGGAAGGCCGGCCGACGATGACCGTCCGCATCAGCGCCGCGTGATACTGCGCCTTGACGCCGGCCCATTCGAGCGTGAGTTGGTCGTTCTCGTCGAGTTCGCGGCGGCCGGACTTGTAGCGGCACAGCAGCGCGTCGCGTCCCGACCCGATGATGAAGGGATTGGCCGGATAGTCGCCTCCCTCTCGAAGGATCTCGCCTTGCATCGCCGCGAGGATATCGGCCTCGTCGGCGCCCGGCCGGATCAGCGGCAGGGCCGCGTCAAATGCATCGTCGGCGAGGCGCGCGGCCTCACGCACCATGTCTATCTCCGCGGGGCTCTTCACGGCCCGCAGCAGGGGGATCAGCGACGAGGCGTCCTTCAGCGTCGCGAACGAGCCGAGCCGTTCCTCGACCTGCTGGCCATTGGCGGCCGTCAGCCCGTGCGTGGCCCATTCGACGCCGATGCGCGCGCCCAGCAGACCCATCTCGTCCAGCATGTCGCGCAGCTCGATGACGGGCTCGGCGCTGCCTCGGTCACGCCAGACCGCGATCGCATCGAGAATCGAGGTATGGCGAGCCTGGCGCAGATCGGCCGAGCGGGTCAACAGGCGCATCTCGCCGTCCGCCTTCACCACAAGGCACTGGAAGAAGCAGAAGCCGAAGGAATCGTAGCCGGTCAGCCAATACATCGAATCCTGGGCGAACAGCAGCATCGCGTCCAGCTTTTGCTCGCCCATTTCAAGGATCAGCCGGTCGCGCCGCGCCTCGAATTCGTCCCGTCCGAAATGCAGCATCTGTCAGCCTCTCAGAGCGATGGCGGATAGCTGGCGCCCGTAGTCGGGTTCGCCGCGATGGGTGGTGCGCCGGTAGGAGAAGAATCGGTCGGGGTCGCCATAGGTGCAGGTGCCGACGAAACTCGCCGCGACGCCGCTCGCCCGCAATTGCGCGAGGATGAAGCCCGGCAGGTCGAATTGGCGTTTGTCGGGCGACGCCCCGCCGAGGAAGAAGCGCTCGCGTGCCGCATCGCCGTCGAGGAACTCGGCCATCATGCTGACGCCCACCTCGTAATTGGCCGGCGTGATCGTCGGTCCCAGCACGGCCGTGATCGAATCCCGGTGCGCGCCGGCGCTCTCCATGGCGACGATCGTCGCTTCGAGAACGCCGCCCAGCGCTCCGCGCCACCCGGCATGGGCCGCGCCGACCACACCATTCCGAGGGTCGGCGAACAGCACCGGGCCGCAGTCGGCGGTCACGACGCCGATGGCAAGTCCTGGCCGGTTGGTGACGATACCATCGACGCGCGGTCGGTCCCCCGTGAATGGTCCGTCGACCACCACGGCTTCCCCGGAATGGACTTGCCAAGGCGTCGCGAGATCGTCCGGCGTCGCGCCCAGCGTGACCGCCGCCCGGGCGCGATTCTCCGCAACGTCCTCGGGCCGGTCGTTCGATCCGGCACCGACGTTCAGCCCCTCATAGAGACCGCCCGACACGCCGCCGAGGCGTGTGAAAAAGGCATGGCTGATGCCCCCGGAACCGGTCAGGCGGTCCGAGCGGATGAGCGCCGTATCGGCAATGGGAGTGGCGGGGAGCGTTCGGCTATCGGACATGGCGCGGGATGGTGGTGGAGGGGTCGGGCGAAGTCAATGCGGCGTCAGCCGAAGCCGGACAGTCCGAACGGTGGAAGAGATAATGGTCGAGAAGACACCGCCAAAACCTTGAAAAGAATCCCCATTTTTTTCTCGCCTGTGCCTGCCAGCCGCGCCACCGCGGCCCGGATTTCCTCCTGCCCGGCTTCGTCCATTTCGTTGCCAAGACGGCCGGCGCGTTCCAGCAGCCCGAGCGCGAGCAGAAAGTCTCCTTGTGGAGCCACAGGAGAGACGGCGAGTCCGGCTTGTCGAAACGGCGCCCCGATCCTCTCGAAATCGACATGGCTGGTCAGGTCGGCTTCACCCGGCCGGTCGAGCGGATCCGCGAAGGCATGGCCGTGGATCGCCTGCAGCGTGTCCCCGAAGCCGGTCGCGGCATGGCCGTAGTCGATGAAGAGCCCTGCGCCGCCGTCCTTGGCCAGACGCTGGGCGACGGTCGTCGCCAGGGTCTCGCGCGCCGGCGACAATTCCACGACGGCGCCGGCCATCGGCGACCGCGGCAAAGTCGCGGCGATTGTGCCGGGCAGGTCCGGCCGTGCCTGGCACAGCACGAACTCCAGACGTCCGCTATCGGCGACCGAGACGCAGCGCTCGCGCCACGTCGCGCCGTCGAAGACGAACTGGCGGATGGCGAGTGCATCGAAGAGTTCGTTGGCGACGAGAAACAGCGGCTCCCTTTCCATATCCTCGATCCGTCTGACGCGGCGGATCGGCAGATCGAAACGGCCGAGTACGGCCATCTGCTCGGCGGCGAGCCGATCGCTGGTCTCCACCAACCGCACCTTGGCTGCTTTGAGGCAGTCCGGGGTGACGGATCGCAGTGTCCGCAACATATCGGCCATCAGCGTGCCGCGCCCCGGCCCGATCTCGGCCAGCAGGAACGGCGAGGGGCAGCCGTGTTCGCGCCAGGCGGCAGCGATCCAGGCTCCAATCAACTCGCCGAACATCTGGCTGATATCCGGCGCCGTGATGAAATCACCAGTGCGGCCGAATGGCTCCCGCGCCGAGTAGTAGCCATGGTCCCGGTCGAACAGTGCCAGGTTCCAGTAGCGATCGAGGCCGATCGGTCCGTCGGCGCGAATTTGCTCCGCGATCTTGCGGGCGAGGGGTGTCAAGATTGTGCGGCGCCGGTTCCCGCGTCCTGCACGGGACGCGGCTCGTATGCGCGCGGCTTGGCGGTCGCCATGCCCCAGATGCCAATCAGCAGCATCGGGATCGACAGCACCATGCCCATGGTCAGCCAGCCACCATACAGATAGCCGAGCTGCACGTCCGGCATGCGGAACAGCTCCACGAAGATGCGGGCGCAGCCATAGCCGAACAGGAACAGTCCCCCGACGAAGCGGGGACGGCCGAGCATCTTGAAGTGATGCGTGGCGATCCAGAGAATCAGCCATAGAAGAATGCCTTCGAGCGCTGCCTCGTAGAGCTGGCTCGGGTGCCGGGGCAGCGCATCCGGGGCATCGGGAAACACCATCGCCCAGGAGACGCTCGTCGGCGCGCCCCACAGCTCGCCATTGATGAAGTTCGCAATGCGTCCGAAGAACAGCCCGAACGGCACTGATGCGGCGACCACGTCGATGAGGCTCCATACCGGAACCTTGTAGACCCGGCAGAAGATCAGCATGGCCACGACGACCCCCAACAGCCCGCCATGGAAGGCCATGCCGCCCTCCCAGACCTTGAAGATGGCCAACGGTTCGGCGGCATATCGCTCGAAATCGTAGAAGAACACGGAGCCCAATCGTCCGCCGATGACGATGCCAAGGGTGAGATACAGGATCAAATCGTCGATATGGGTCTTGGTGATCGGCGAGACGCCGTTCGGCCAGAGCCTTGGATTGCCGACGAGATAGCGCCCGTAGAGCCAGCCGCAGAGAATGCCGGCGACATAGGACAGGCCGTACCAGCGCAGTTGAACCGGTCCGAGATCGAGAAAGACTGGATCGATCTGCGGATAGGTCAGAACGCCGAGGGTGGGGAGGGTGAGCATCGAACCGCCGTTGCGAGATTGTCGACGCCGGGCGCCGCTTTGAATGCGGTGGGACATAGACCTTGTCCCCACTGGAGGGTCAAGGGTGGCGCTGGATGATTGAAGCATCGCGCGAAGCGTTGATTTGCGTCAATGCCGCGACCGGCCGTGAGGCCGATAACCCAGCTATCGCCTATGTCGCCGAACACAGCCGCGGACGAATCTAGGAAGCAGTTTCGCGCGTGACAGTGCAAGGCAACGAGGCTCGATGCCGGGCCATGCCCGGACGATCAAAAGGAGACCACCGATGATCAAGTCCATACTGACGCTGGCGACATCCGCGTTGATCCTGGCGGGAAGCGCCATGGCGGCCAACGGCCAGCAGACCGAGGGAGCCGCCGGACAGCAGGATCGACCAGGCGAGATGATGCAGCAGCGGGACGACGACATGATGCGTCCGGGCCGGCAGCGATCGGAGCGCGCGCGGGACGACGACGACATGATGCGATCGGGTCGGCAACGCTCGGAGCGTGATGACGACGATGACGACCGGTGGGGAATGCCGGGCCAGTTCTACGGGCAAGGTGGGCCCGATTGGAGGCGGGGCGGCATGATGGGACCGCGCATGGGCGGCCCCCACATGATGCGGATGATGATGATCCTGCTCGATACCAACGGTGATGGTGCCTTGTCGCTGGATGAGGTCCAGGCCGTGCATGCGCGGTTCTTCAAGGCGATCGACGCCGACGCGGATGGCAAGGTCACGATCGAGGAAATGCAGGGCTTCATGTCGCCGATGGGCGGCCGGGCAATGCCGCGCCGGTAGGCTCCTGGGGCAATGGGACGCCCGGGCGCGGTCGGTTGCGCCCGGCCTTCCGCGCGGTTTTCGCGCGTCCCGTGCCGCCGTGCCGCCGTGCCGTTCAGCCGCGCATTGCCCCGGTTTGCTCGCGGAAGAATCGGAGCATTTCGCGGCTGGCATCCGGTCCCTTCGGCTCCGTATAAGTCCCGGCGGGACTGCCGCCGGACCATGCGTGGCCGGCTCCATGCAGGACCCAATGTTCCAGCGTCGCCCCTCGCTGTTCGGCGGCGTGGACGGTCTGGGTATACCGTATCCCGCCCGGAGCTTCGCCCCGGCGAATTTCGGTCTGGAGACCGGCGGCGGCCTTCGCCTGTTCAATCACATGCTCGCCATTGACCGGATGGACGGTCGTATCGCCGTCGCCATGAAAGACGATGGTCGGGACCAAGCCGCCTGACGCCGACGTCTGTGAGTTGGGGGCGGCGCCGTTGCGCATCGCGGCGAAGGCCGAGCCCATGTCGCGCGCGGCCCCCCGGGCGAGGCCCGAATGAACGCCGACGGCGGTGAAAAGCTCGGGATAGGTCGCCCCCATGATCGCCGCCGCAGCGCCACCGGCGGACAGGCCGGCGACGTAGACGCATTCCGGCTCGACGGAAAATTCGTCGGTGATCTGGCGGGTGATGCCGGCGATCAGCGACGGCTCGCCGCGATCGCGCTCCTGATCGCCCGCATTGAACCAGTTCCAGCATTTGGACGTGTTGGCCGAGCGGGACTGGGCGGGATAGGCCACCAGGAAGGTCTGCTCCTCGGCCAGATCGTTCATCCGTGTGCCGGCGGCGAAATCATCGGGCGACTGGGTACAGCCATGCAGCATGACGACGAGTGGCACGGCCTGCCCGGCGTAGCCGCTCGGAACATAGAGCTTGTAGTCACGGCTTCCCGCCGCGTTGGCGTAGCTGCGGGCGAAAAACCGGGCGCCGTCGGGCAAGGGGTTCGTGTTGGTGGCAACCGGTGAACCGGCAAGCCCCTCGACCCCTTGCGTCCCGATCCGGTCGAGAAATCCCCGCAGCGCCTGCGGGATCGAGGATTTCTTCGGCTCGCTCCGCGGGTCTCTTTGCGGGGAAGGTGATGCGGTCCGGGTTTTTGAAGTCGCGGCGGGTGGGGTAATGTCGATGACGGAAGCGGCGCCGCCCGCAGGCCGGCGATCATTGTCGTGCTGTGCGTCGAAACCCGCGGCCGACGAGGCCTGGTCCGAACTCGACCCTTGCAGAAGGGCCATCGCTTCCTGGAGCTGCCCGTTTCGGGTCAGACGGGTCGCCTCCATCATGGTGGCCTTGGAAAGTGGTTTCATGGATTGAAATCCTGTGAGGAAGAGCCCCCGGCCGAATACCACGCTCTGCTTGGGTCAAGAATGCGAGCGCGCGATGAATGCCGGGGAGGAATGCTGCGTTGCAGCATTTGGTTCCCGGTGACGGTGACAATCGTCGATTTCCCGAAGCAGGCCAACCGAAGCGCAACAGGCCATGTCAGCCGGATGCCGCCCTCCAACGGCCGGGAGGGGCCGATGGAGGGCAGCGGTTCGATTTATTTCAGGAGCTTCAACAGCTCTTTCGCGGCCTCTTCCGACGACGCCGGGTTCTGGCCGGTCACCAGCTTGCCGTCGACGACAACATAAGAGCCCCAGTCAGCGCCCTTTTCGTAAAGGCCGCCGTTCGCCTTGAGCATGTCTTCGACCAGGAACGGCACGACGTCCGTGAGCCCGACGGCTTCTTCCTCGCCGTTGGTGAAACCCGCCACGCGGCGACCGGAAACCAGTGGCTTGCCGTCGGCGGCTTTGGTGTGGCGGAAGATCGCCGGTGCATGGCAGACGGCACCGATCGGGCGGTCGCTGGCGGCGAAGGTCTCGATCAGGCGCTGGCTGTCGGCGCTCTCGGCGAGATCCCAGAGGGGGCCGTGGCCGCCCGGATAAAAGACGGCGTCGAACTCCGTCGCGTCGATGTCGGCGAGCCTGGCGGTCGAGGCCAGCGCCTGTTGGGCGGCGTCGTCCTTCTTGAAACGTTCGGTCGCCTCGGTCTGGGCATCCGGGGCATCGCTTTTCGGGTCGAGCGGCGGCTGGCCGCCCTTCGGCGAAGCAAGTGTGACCTTGGCGCCGGCATCGCGCAGCACGTAATAGGGCGCGGCGAATTCCTCGAGCCAGAAGCCGGTCTTTTCGCCGGTGTCGCCGAGGGTGTCGTGGGAGGTGAGGACCATCAGAATGTTCATGTGTGTCTCCTTGGGACTGATTATTTCGTGTTGCCGACGCGGATCACCCGCTTGCCGAAATTCTCGCCCTTGAGCAGGCCGATGAGGGCTCGCGGGGCGTTTTCGAGGCCGTCGATGATCTCTTCGCGGTAGTGGATCTTTCCCGCCTCGATCCACGAGCTCATGGCTTTGGCGAATTCGGGATAGAGGTGGACGAAGTCGTTGAAGATGATGAAGCCGCGCACGGTCAGCTGCTTGCGCAGAATCTGCCCCATCAGCCAGTTCATCCGGTCCGGCCCGTCGGGCAGGCTGGTGGCGTTGTATTGCGAGACCAGGCCGCAGACCGGGACGCGGGCGCCGATATTGAGTAGCGGCACGACCGCGTCGAGGACCTTGCCGCCGACATTCTCGAAATAGATGTCGATGCCGTCAGGCGTCGCGGCTTTCAGCTGTTCGGCGAAGTCATCGGACTTGTGATCGATGCAGGCGTCGAAGCCGAGCGTGTCGACGGCGTAGGCGCACTTTTCCGCGCCGCCCGCGACGCCGACGACGCGGCAGCCCATGAGCTTGCCGATCTGGCCGACCGTGGTGCCCACCGGGCCGGTGGCGGCGGCGACGACGAGGGTCTCACCTTCTTTCGGCGTGCCGATCTGGGTCAGTCCGGCCCAGGCGGTGAAGCCGGGTATGCCCATGATGCCGAGCGCCCAGGAGGGGTGCTTGGGGTGGCGGCCCAGCGCCGTCACGCCGCTGCCGTCCGACAGCGCGTAGTCCTGCCAGCCGTTGAAGCTGAGCACCCAGTCGCCCTTGTCGAAATCCTCCCGCTTGGACTCGACGACCTCGCCGACCGCGACCGGCGGGGCATAGGACGGTGCGTCGCTCATCCGTCCGCGCATATAGGGGTCGAGCGACAGGAATTCGGTGCGCAACAGCATCTGGCCGTCCGTCGGGGAGGGGATGTCGGTGCTTTCGAGCTTGAGCGTGCTGTCGGTCGGCTCGCCCTTGGGGCGTTCGGCGAGAACGATACGGCGGTTGGCGTTGTCGGTTTGGGACATGATCAGCTTTCGATTGTGTTGTTTGAGGAAAAGGGCGCGCGTTTGCTGGTCCGGCGCGCGGGATATTCTCAGGGCCGAGGGATCAACCTCTCGGTCGTCGTCATGGCGACCGTGAAGGGTCCGTCGTCCCGCGCCAGGCTGGCCATGAGGCTCGCGCCGAGCCAGATCTGGTAGAATGTCGTGGCGAGGGCTTCCGGATCGTCCGTCGGACCGATCGAGCCATCGGCGGCGCCCTGGCGCAGAACCGACGCCAATCTGGCCACGATCGCATCGATTCCGTCCCGCAGGACCGCGCTCATGCCGGGCGACAGGTCGGCGACCTCGGCGGAGAGCTTGACCACAAGGCACCGATCCTCCGCCCGGGGGCTGCATTGTTTCAGCCGCCAATCCGAGAAGTAGGCCAAGAGGCGGTCCCTCGCCGAAAGGGCGCCGTTGTCGAGCGTCTGGGTGAGATCGGCCTTGTAGCCTTTCACGAAGCTCTCCAGCAGCGCGCAGCCATACGCCTCCTTCGACGGGAAATAGTGATAGAAGGACCCCTTCGGCACCTCGGCCGCCTTCAGAAGCTCCTGGAGTCCCACGGCGGTAAAGCCGCGCTGGGCGGCGAGCCCTCGTCCAACGGTCAGAAGATGCGTGCGGGTATCGGTCATGGCCGACATATTGGGCCGATTAGACTGGTCGTCTAGTGGGCGGGCCAAAAAAGAACCATCGAGATCATCGGCTGAAAAAAGAAGAAGCCGGGTCGCTGGGAATAAGGAGACCCGCGACCCGGACGGTTCTCAGAGCGCCGAGAGCAGATCCCGCGTCGGCCAGCCGTCTGCCGGCAGACCAAGCCGCTGTTGCTCGCGGCGCACGGCCGAGCGGGTTTTCTCGCCAAGGATGCCGTCGACCCCACCGACATCGTGGCCGA
This sequence comes from Aurantimonas marianensis, assembly GCF_024195285.1. GTDB lineage: Bacteria > Pseudomonadota > Alphaproteobacteria > Rhizobiales > Rhizobiaceae > Aurantimonas > Aurantimonas marianensis. The sequence continues at coordinate 8,215 of NZ_JALHBS010000053.1, read as the reverse complement.
GTTCGACGAGCCGCTGCTGCAGGCGCTTGGTCTGATCGAGATCGAGGCCGGGCTGCGGATTTCCCATGTCGATGGGCGGGGCACCGGCAAGGCGCGTCGAGAAATAGGCCGCGGTCAGCGAATAGACCAACGACTTGTTCCACTTCAGATAGATGTCGAAGTTCGGATAGGCGAGAAAGGCAGGGCCGCCGCGCCCCATCGGCAGGATCAGCGCCGCCGGCAGTCCGTCTGCGGGAAGCGGCGAACCATCGGCCTTGGCAACGCCGAGCGAAGCGAAGCTCGAGCGCGGCTCCTTGTTGACGAGGGCGGCGCGATCCCAGGGGAAATCGGCTGGCACGCGTACCGCTTCCAGCCAGGGCTCGCCGCCGCGCCAGCCGAGCGACTGGATGTATTTGCCGGTGGTGACGAGGACGTCGGCGGCGTCCTTGCGCAGGTCGACGCGGCCATTGCCGTCGCCGTCGGTGCCGAAGGCGATGTATTCCGCGGGCAGAAGCTGGGTCTGGCCGATTTCGCCGGCCCACGCGCCCTTCATCTCCGACGGGGTCAGGTAGCCCCGATCGACGATCTCGATCGCGCCGATGAGATGCGGGCGGAACAGCTCCGGCCGCCGACAATCATGGGAGAGCGTCGCCAGCGCCGCCAGCGTGTCGAAATTGCCCAGCACCGCGCCGTAGTCGGTCTCCAGCCCCCAGAAGGCGGCGATCACCGGACCCGGCACACCTGTCTCGGCCTCGACCCTGGCAAGGACATCGGCGTATTTCTGAAGGTTCGCCTTGCCCTGGGTCAGCCGGTAGCTGTTGACCATGCGGGTGGCGAATTGCTGCCAATCCTGAGCGAAAACGCCTTGCGCGCGGTCGGCGGCGAGGACCTTCGGATCGAGCCGCATGCTGGCGAGCGCCGTATCGACGGCAGCCGGCGACAGGCCCTTGGCGAGCGCCTCGGCCCGGACCCCGTCGAGGAATTGCGAAAAGTCGCCACCGCATTGCTGGGCCGCCGCGAGGCTGGTGCCGGACAGGAGCAAGGTCAGGGTCAGGGCAAGACGGCGGGCTCGAAGCATCGCGGTGATCCTTTTCTTTAAAGACGGCGAGAGCGCCCGCCGCCTAGCCGCTCAAGATGGCGGATTGAAGAAGGTCAGCGCGCAAGATTGGCTTCCAGCCACTTTTTCCAGTCCTCGCGGGTTCCGGCGAAGGCGTTGCGGTCGACATCGCCCTTCACGCCCGGCACGGTGCCGGTCCCGGTATACTGCCAGAACCGGAATTTGCGGTTCTCATAGACGTTGTCGGGATGATCCGCGACCGCTCGCAGCCAGACCTCATGGCGCGGGAAGGCGCCGACAAGCCGGTCGCGATGCACGTCGATCGGAATGTAGAGAAGCGGCCGCTGGCCATAGTGGCGTTCGAGCGCGTTCGACATCGCCATCACTTCGCGAACGAGTTCCTCGCGCGGCGGTCGCTTGGTGCAGGTCGGCGAGAACGGCGTCCATTCGATATCGATCACCGGCGGCAACGCCAGGCGGTCCTTCGGAACAGCATTGATGAAGGCCTGGGCTTGCTCGATTCCGGGCCGGCAATGATACCAGAAATGATAGGCGCCGCGCGGCACGCCCGCAGCCCTGGTCTTCTTCCAGTTCTCCAAGAACCGTTCGTCGACCCGGTCGCCGCCCTCGGTCGCCTTCAGCCAGGCAAAAGCGACGCCTCCGTCGCGGGCGGCGTCCCAATCGACCGTGCCTTGGTATTTCGAGATGTCGATGCCGTGGACCGGGTATTGATGGGCCGATTCCGCGGCCATGTTCGACAGGCCGAGTTCGTTGACGTCGAGAGTGGTGGAACGGCAGCCGCCAACCAGCAGCGCCGCCGCGACCCCGGCCAAGACAAGCGCCCGCCCGCGCAGGCCGCGGCGCGATCGGGTCGATGGGGCCGGATGGCGCGGAAGGAAAGGCTTCATCGTCGGGCTCGGCACGGTTCGGGTGGGCCATCATGATGGCGGAAAGGGGCAAATCGCAAGTGGCGCCGACATGGGTTATGACGGGCCAGGAACGGATGCGAATGCCGACCGGGCCGATCGGGGCGATCCGACGCAAACCGGGACGACAGCCGCGCGATCCCGCTTCGATCAGATCAAGGCGAGCTTGACCGAAGCTTGCCGTCGCCATTTAGAGGGGCACGCGCGATCGCCGCCTTGATGCCGGCAGGGCGCGGTGTGGCATTTGCCTCGCCGGGAGCGATCGCCGATAATTGCGAATCGATAAAGGGCGGCGAGCCTCCGCAATGCAGATTCTGTCCAATCTCAATACCGTTCTTCAGGCGATCCCGGCGGGCGGCCGAGCAAGCCTCGAGGCAATTCTGGAAAGCATCCGGACATTGTTCGGCGGCGATCGGGAGACGCGCAGGCGGGTCGCCTTCGGCGTCGCGGTGATCGCGCTGTCGGCCAAGATGGCAAAAGCCGACGGCATCGTTTCCCAGCCTGAAATCACCGCGTTTCGGCAGATTCTGGAAATTCCGCCCGAGGAAATGCGCAACGTCTTTCGCCTTTATGACATTGCCAAGGAGGACATCGCCGGTTTCGAGATCTATGCGGCGCGGCTGCGCGGCCTGTGCCGGGACGAGGACGAGGATTGCCAGTTGCTGGCCGATGTCCTCGACGGCCTGTTCCACATCGCCAAGGCGGATGGACTGGTCCATGAGCGCGAACTCGCATTCCTTGCCGAGATCGGACGCATCTTCGGTCTGACCGATCAGGAATTCGCCCGAATCAAGAACCGCCATATCCTGGGCGCCGAGAATCCCTACGCGGTGCTCGGGCTCGATCCCGGCGCCCCCTTGGCGGAGACGCGCGCGCGTTATCTGGCGCTGGTGCGCGAGAACCACCCCGACCGACTGGCCGCTCGCGGCGTGCCGGACGAGTTCATGTTTATCGCCACGGAGCGGATGAAGGCGATCAACGCCGCCTATCACTCCATCTCCGGAAAGACCGCGGCTTGAAACCCGACGCCGCGCGAATCGACGAGGTCCGGCCGTCGCCCAATCACACCGAGCGACGTGGGGCGGACGGGCCGGACATGCTGATTCTCCACTACACCGGCATGGGCTCGGGCGAGGGAGCGGTGCGTTGGCTGTGCGATCCGCAAAGCGGGGTGTCCTGCCATTATCTCGTGCATGAAGACGGCAGAGTCGTGCAGATGGTCCCCGAGACACGGCGTGCCTGGCACGCGGGCGTGGGCGGATGGCGTGGTCGCGACGACATCAATTCCCGGTCGATCGGCATCGAGATCGTCAATGTCGGACACGAGCATGGCTACCCGGATTTTCCCGCCGCGCAGATCGAAGCGGTGATCGAATTGTGCAGGGATTGTGTCGGCCGCTGGCCGATCCGGCCCGAATTCGTGCTCGCCCATTCCGATATAGCGCCCGCGCGCAAATCCGATCCGGGCGAAAAGTTCCCGTGGAATCAACTTTTTTCTGCCGACATCGGGCACTTCGTCCCGCCAGCGCCGTTACGGGGCGGGCGCTTTTTCGGCCGGGGTGATCAGGGTGAGCCGGTGGCCGCCTACCAATCGCTGCTGGCCGCCTACGGTTACGACCTGCGGATCGACGGCGTGTTCGAGGAAACCACGCGTTTCGCGACGATCGCTTTCCAGCGGCATTTTCGTCCGGAACGGGTCGATGGTGTCGCCGACATCTCGACGATCGAGACCCTCCACCGGCTGCTGACGACATTGCCCTGCTCGCCCTTCGCAGGCGACGCAAGCAGCGTGAGCGTCAGCTGATATCGGCCCTAAATATTTCAGCTTGAAATCTTGCGTGATTGACGCGCCACATTCCCGGTCGTTTTGCGCTGCACACAACGCCTCGCCGAAGCCGTGAAACATTCGCGGTGAGGGGTAAAAAGCTGCCTTTACAAGGGGTTGGGCGGCCTTCGATCAATTTGGGGTATTCATGCACAGACTGACTGCCGCGGCGCTCGCCGCGACGATTTTCCTCGGCCAGACCACTGCCATCTTCGCTCATCAGACCGAGTCCGAACACGCCGAGACCGCCGGGGTTCAGGTGGCCTCGCTGGAGCGCCTTTCCGAGCGGCCCTATGCCGCGATCATCGCCAAACATGCCAAGGCCAATGGCGTGCCGATCGCTCTCGCGCATGCCGTGGTGAGTGTCGAGAGTCGTTATCGCGCCAAGGTGACCGGCGCGGCCGGCGAGGTGGGCCTGATGCAGATCAAGCCGGCGACGGCGCGCGGTATGGGCTACAAGGGTAGCACCAAGGCGCTCTACAATCCCGACACCAACATCAAATGGGGCATGCGCTATCTCGCCGGCGCGGTGAAGCGGGGCGGTGGCACCACCTGCGGAACGATCCTCAAATACAATGCCGGCCATTATGCCAAGCGGATGAACCCGATCTCGGCGCGCTATTGCTCGAAGGTGAAGGTCGAGATGGCGCGGGCGTAGGCGCGCTTCACCATCATCACGAAATGGACACCCGGCGTGGCGGCGCCGGGTGTTTTTTTGTCCGGCGGTGTCGTCGTCCGGCCTTTTTCCGGCGTGAACGCGCCGCCCCTTGCCCTTGCCGGCTCGTCGCATTTGTCATTGACATCCGTTTCCCGCTTGGACACCTACGGGGGGCCAGTCGGCTGGGCGACCGCTCCCGTCATACGTCGAAAGACGGCGGGGGAGGAAAGTCCGGGCTCCACGGAGAAGCGGTGCCGGATAACGTCCGGCGGGGGCGACCCCAGGGAAAGTGCCACAGAAAACAGACCGCCCCGCCTATAGTGCGGCTCGACCGGCGCGAGTGCCTCGGCAGCGGAGCCGCACTATTGGCGGGGTAAGGGTGAAACGGTGGGGTAAGAGCCCACCGCGCTTCTGGCAACAGCGGCGGCACGGCAAACCCCACCGGGAGCAAGACCGAATAGGGACGACGCGGCGGTTCGCCTTCGGGTGACATCGCCAGCCCTTCTCCGGGCCGGTCGTCCGGGTGGGTTGCTCGAGGCGGTTCGCAAGGACCGTCCCAGAGGAATGGTCGCCGAGCGGCTTTGCCGCTTACAGAACCCGGCTTACAGGCCGACTGGCTCTTTTTCTCCCGCCTCCCGGCAGATTTCAGCGTCATACCCGTCAGCCGCGACCGCACTTCTCCGATCGGATTTTGGGACGCGCCCACACGGCGCGCGAATTTGTCTGCAATCCTTTGTTTTCGTTACCGCGAGGGTGCTCTGTTGCCGCCCCGTGGGCCGGCTGTCCGCGCGGACGCGATGCTGCCGGGTAAAGTGGGTAATTTTGGAAAATATCAACGTTAATAGGGTGTTAAGACTGTCCGTCTAGAAATTTTACCAGTCCTTGCAGCGGCGTTGTGTCAGGCTATCCCATTGACGCCCAAGAGTGCCCATGCTATCCGGTAGATCATCATCGGGGGCTCGGTCAGTGCCCCATTTCGAACATCGCAGGTCGGGCCCGGGACGAGTCGAGGCCGGCGAAGGGCGCCCTGCGGCGCGCTCCGCCGTTGCGGAACTGTGTCGGCGGGCCGGCGGACGAGCGGGGGTTTTGATGGAATGCGAACCGATCGCTTCAAAGCCTTCGCGAACTGATGGACCGGTTTCTCTCCAACTGGGTGAACAATGTCGACGCCAAGGGCCGCGTGTCGGTTCCGGCCGCGTTTCGGCAGGTGATCGCGGCGCGCGGCATTCGCGAGCTGTTTGCCATGCGCAGTCTTGGTCAGCCGGTGATGGATGTCGGCGGTCCCGATCTTTTGGAGCGCTTCGAGCGGCAGATGGATGCGACCAGTCCGTTCAGCGAGGCGTTTCAGGATTTGTCGGTCTTCGCTTTCGGCGACGGAACGTATCTGAAGTTCGACAGCGAGGGACGGATCACCATGACCGACTTCGTTCGATCGCATACGGGGATCACCGATCAGGTGGCCTTCGTGGGTGCCCGCGATTTCTTCCAGCTCTGGGAGCCGTCGCGGTTCGAGGCGTACCGGGCCGAAGCGAGGGCGCGTCTTTTGGCGGCGCGCGGTTCGGTCGGCGCGTCAGCGGGGTCACCGGAATGATGGCGGGTCACGGCGGGGTTGAGGATCCCGCCGTTGGCGGACCGGCTCGTCACGTTCCGGTGCTTCTCGACGAGGTTCTGGCGGCGCTTGCCCCGCAGCCGGGCGAGATGATCGTCGACGGCACTTTCGGCGCGGGCGGCTATACGCGTGCCATCCTGGATCGCGGCGCCAGTGTCGCGGCCATCGACCGCGACCCCTCGGCGGTGGCGGCCGGGCGCGGGCTGGCCGAAAGCTACAATGGCCGGATGACGATGGTCGAGGGCCGCTTTGGCGAACTCGAGGCAATCGTCCGCGATCACGGCGGCGCCGTTGATGGCGTCGTCCTCGATATAGGCGTTTCGTCGATGCAGATCGACGCGGCGGAGCGCGGCTTTTCCTTCCAGAAGGACGGCCCCCTGGATATGCGTATGGGCGCGTCGGGGCCGACCGCCGCCGATGTCGTCAACCGGCTGAAGCCGGGCGATCTGGCGCGCGTTCTCGGTTTCCTGGGCGAAGAGAAGCAGGCCGGGCGCGTCGCGCGGGCGATCGAGGCGCGCCGGGCGGAAAAGCCGTTCATGCGAACCCTTGATCTTGCCGGCGTCATCGGCCGGGTGGTAGGGCGCTCGCCCAAGGATCGGATCGACCCCGCGACCCGCAGTTTTCAAGGGCTGCGCATCTTCGTCAATGACGAACTCGGCGAACTTGCCCGGGCACTGGTCGCGGCAGAGCGGGTGCTGAAGCCTGGCGGCCGCCTCGTCGTCGTGACCTTCCATTCGCTCGAGGACCGCATCGTCAAGCGCTTCTTGCGTGACCGTTCGTCGCCGCCGTCGGGATCGCGGCACCTGCCGGACATCGCCCCCGCGACGCAGACCTTCGAGGCCCGCAACAAGGCGTTGGCCGCCTCCGACGCGGAAGCGGCACGCAACCCGCGCGCCCGCTCGGCCAAACTGCGCTCGGGCGTGCGAACCAGCGAGGCGCCGCGCGGCGAGGCCGACGCGCTCGCTTTCGCGGCCCTGCCATCGCTCGCCGACCTGCCTCAGACCGGAGACTGACAGCCATGTTGAAGACCCTCGACATCGTTCTCATCGCCGTCATGATCTCCGCGGCTGCCTGGACCTACAAGATCAAGCACGAGGCCGAGCTGCTCGAGGAGGAGGTCGCCAGGGTCGAGCGCCGGATCGCGATGGAGCGTGAAACTGTCGCGTTGCTCGAGGCCGACTGGAGCCTGCTCGATCAGCCGGGCCGGCTGCAGCGTCTGGTCGATGCCTTCGCGTCGGACCTCAAGCTCCAGCCAATGCGCCCGGATCAGATCGTGGAGCCTGACCAATTGCCCGCGCGGCCGGTGAACTTCCTTCCCGACCAGACCAATACGCTCGGCGGGTATGCCGACAGCTCGGAAACGGTGGTCCGGTGATGCGTATCGCAAACCCCTTCAGACGCGCCACCCCGACGGCATCGGTGTCGACGGCCCGCGAACCCGATGTCTCCGGTCGGCGACGCCGCAATATCGCGCCGAAAAACCGCAGCCGCTTCACCATCGCCATCGGCCTCTTCGTGGCCGTCTATGGCGTCATCGGCGGCCGCCTCGTCATGTGGGGCGTCGCGCCGGCCGAAACGGCATCGTCCAGAGGCGCCAGCGACCTGATCATGGCCGCCCGGCCGGACCTCGTCGACCGCAACGGCGAAGTGCTCGCCACCGACATCAAGACCGCTTCGCTCTTCGCCGAGCCTCGCCGCATCATCGATCCGGACGAGGCGAGCGAGCTGTTGCTCTCGGTCCTGCCCGACCTCGATCCCAACTGGCTCTATCGCCGGCTGGCCAGCGAGGCCGGCTTCATCTGGCTGCGGCGCGAGCTGACACCGGGCCAGCAGCAGGCGATCCTCGATCTGGGCATTCCCGGCATCGGATTTCGCACCGAGACGCGCCGCTTCTATCCGGGCGGCAGCACCGCCGGCTTCATCGTCGGGACGGTCAATGTCGACAATCAGGGCATCGCCGGCATGGAGAAGTATGTCGACGATCAGGGCTATCGGGCGCTGCAGAACACCGGGCTTGCCGTCGACACGGAACTGGAGCCGGTGCGCATGTCGATCGACCTGCGGGTTCAACACATCGTGCGCGACGAGGTGGCGGCGGCGATGAAACGCTACCGGGCGATCGCTGCCGGTGGTGTCGTGCTGGACGTCGAGACCGGCGAGG
>NZ_JALHBS010000052.1 GCF_024195285.1 Aurantimonas marianensis | reverse complement strand
TTCCGTCCCACGCCAACGAGCCCGCGACCGAGACCGGCGAGGTCGTCGCCATGACATCGCTGCCCGATTACGACCCCAACGACCCGAAGCAGGCGCTGGAAAAGGACCGCATGAACCGCATGTCGGCGGGTCTTTACGAAATGGGGTCCACATTCAAGACCTTCACCACCGCGATGGCCCTCGATTCCGGCAAGGTGAAGATCACCGATTCCTTCGATGCGACGAAGCCGATCCGGATCGGCGGTTTCACCATCAGCGATTTTCACGGCAAGCGCCGGGTGCTGAGCGTCCCCGAGATCTTCATCTATTCGTCGAACATCGGCACGGCCAAGGAGGCCGAGACCGTCGGTGTCGCGGCTCACCAGGAGTTCCTGACCCGGCTCGGACTGCTGAGCAAGATGCAGACCGAACTCCCCGAAGTTGCGTCCCCGACCCAGCCCAAGGAATGGAAACAGATCAACTCGATCACGATTTCCTTCGGCCACGGCGTTTCGACCACGCCGCTGCAGACGGCGGTCGCCGCGGCCGCGCTGATGAACGGCGGCAAGTTGATCCCGCCGACCTTCCTGCCGCGCAGCCGTGAAGACGCGGAGGCCTTGGCGACGCGGGTGGTTTCGCAAAAGACCAGCGATCAGATGCGCTATCTCTTCCGGCTCAACGTCGCCGACCAGCGCGGCTCGGGAAACCGGGCGGACGTGCCTGGCTACAAGGTCGGCGGCAAGACCGGGACCGCCAACAAGGTGGTCAACGGGCGCTATTCCGACACCAAGAAATTCAATGCCTTCCTGTCGGCCTTTCCGACCGACAAGCCGCGCTACGTCGTCCTTGTCGTGGTCGACGAGCCGAAGGCGGAGGAGGGCCAGGTCTATGCCACCGCGGGCATGAACGCGGCGCCGACGGTCGCCAATATCATTCGGCGGTCGGCGACGCTGTTGAAGGTCCGTCCGGATTTCGGCGAGGACGGAAAGTCGCTGCTCGTCTCCTATTAGCAACTGTGAACGCCCGAACCGACCTTCACCAAGCGGCCCGCAGGTTATAGAAGTCCGACGAGTCGGCGAGGGATGCGCCGGCTATTCGGTGCAGCGCGGATATTGGTGAATGAAGCTATCCCAACTCGCAGACGACCTGGCCCAGACCGGCGGCGACGACGATCCGGAGATCGCCGGATTGTCGGCTGACTCCCGCAGCGTCGGCGACGGGTTCCTGTTCGCGGCATTGTCGGGAACACGGGCCGACGGCGCCCGTTTCGTCGCCGCCGCCGAGGCCGGCGGCGCCGTCGCCATTCTCGCGGCGCATGGCGCGGCGATCGAATCACGGCTGCCCATCCTTCGCGCTGACGATCCGCGCCACGCCATCGCGGTCATGGCGGCGCGGTTCTATGGCGCGCAGCCCGAGCAGGTCGTGGCTGTCACCGGCACGGCCGGCAAGACCTCGATCACGACCTTCGTCCGTCAGATCTGGGCGAGCCAGGGGATCGCCGCCGCTTCGATCGGCACCACCGGCGTGGTTTCGCCGAGCCGCGACGAATATGGCACGCTGACGACGCCCGATCCGGTGGCGCTTGCCAGACTGATGGCCGAGCTGGCGTCCGAAGGTGTCACCCACGCGGCGATGGAAGCATCGAGCCATGGTCTCGATCAGCGGCGGCTCGACGGCGTCCGGCTCGCGGCGGCGGGGTTCAGCAATCTCGGCCATGACCATCTGGACTATCATCCCGACGCCGAGTCCTACTTCGGTGCCAAGATGCGCCTGTTTACCACCCTGTTGCCGAAGGGCGCTCCGGCGGTGATCTTCGCCGACGACCGCTGGTCGGGACGGGCGATCGAGGTCGCGACCAGTGTCGGCGCGAAGGTGCTGACCGTCGGGCGAAACGGCGGCTTTCTCACCCTGAAGCGGCTCGAGCACCAACGGCATTGCCAGGTCGCGGAAATCGAGGCCGAGGGTCGTATCCATCGCATCGTCCTGCCGCTGGCGGGCGAGTTCCAGATGTCCAATGCCCTGGTGGCCGCCGGGCTGGCGATCGCCACCGGCGTTGCGACCGATGCGGCGCTGGCCGCGCTGGAGACCCTGAAGGGGGCGTCCGGCCGGCTGGATCTGGCCGGCACGACGGCAGAGGGTGCTCCGGTCTTCGTCGATTACGCGCACAAGCCGGATGCGCTCGAGAACGTGCTGGCGTCCGTGCGTCCTTTTACCACCGGCCGTGTCGTCGCGATCATCGGTTGCGGCGGCGATCGCGATCGAGCCAAGCGCCCGATGATGGGCGAAATCGCTGCACGGCTGGCTGATGTGGTCATCGTCACCGACGACAACCCGCGCTCGGAAGACGCCGCGACGATCCGGGCGGCGATCATGGCGGCGGCCCCCGGTGCCACCGAAATCGCCGATCGCCGTTCGGCCATTCGCGAGGCGGTGCGGCGGGCGCGGGCCGGCGATACGGTCGTGATCGCCGGCAAGGGGCCCGAGGTCGGCCAGACGGTGGGCGACATCACCCATCATTTCAGCGATCATGAAGAGGTCCGAGCGGCGATCTCGGAGACGGGCCGATGAGCGAAGCGCTTTGGGAGACATCCGCCCTGATCGAGGCGATGAACGCGCGTCCGGTCGGAGATCTGCCGGAATCGATCTCCGGCATTTCGATCGATACCCGGACGCTCGGGACGGGCGAGGCCTTCTTCGCCATCAAGGGCGAGCGGTTCGATGGCCACGACTTTCTGACGGCGGCAACGAAGGCCGGCGCCGCTCTGCATGTGGTCGCCGAGCACAAATTGCCGGCGCTCGGCAGCGTTCAATCGCCGTTGCTGGTCGTCGACAACGTACTGCAGGCCCTGTCGCGCCTGGGCGAGGCGGCCCGCGCCCGCTCGAGCGCGAAAATCATCGCGGTGACCGGCAGCGTCGGCAAGACCACCACCAAGGATGCGCTGCGCCACGGCCTTTCGGCGCTCGGTCGCGTCCATGCCAGCGCGGCCTCGTTCAACAACCATTGGGGCGTGCCGCTGAGTCTGGCCCGGATGCCGGCCGACAGTCGCTTCGCGATTTTCGAGATCGGCATGAACCATGCGGGCGAAATCCGCCCGCTGGTCAAGCTGGTGCGCCCGCATCTGGCGATCATCACGCTGATCGCCCCGGCCCATCTCGGCCACTTCCGCGATCTCGACGAGATCGCCGCAGCGAAGGCCGAGATCTTCGAGGGGTTGGTCACCGACGGCACAGCGATCCTCAATGCCGACGATCCCTATTGTGGACCGCTGGCGACCATGGCCCGCAAGGCCGGCGTGACGGCGATAGCGACCTTCGGCGAGGCGAACGGCGCCGACTTCGGGCTGACCCGCTTCGAACCGGAGGCCGAGGGCGCGGCGATCGAGGCGGTCATCGGCGGCGAAGCGGTCCGGTTGCATCTGACCTCCAGCGGCCGGCACATGGCACAGAATATCCTCGCGGTGCTCGGCGCGGCCAAGCTAGCTGGCGCTGACATCCAGGCGGTGGCGGCGGCGCTGTCGAGCTGGCACGCGGTCAAGGGGCGCGGCGCGCGCTCGCGTCTGCCGATGCCGGGCGGCGGTTCGATCGAACTCATCGACGACAGCTACAACGCCAACCCGGCCTCGATGCGCGCCGCGCTCGCCGTCCTGAAGGCCGCGGCGGTCGGGCAGGGCGGCCGTCGCATCGCCGTCCTCGGCGATATGCTGGAACTGGGCGAGCACGCGCCGGCGCAGCACGCCGATCTCGCGGGGCCGATCGCCGAGGCGGGTGTTGATCGCGTCTTTCTCGCCGGGACCGAGATGAAGGCGCTTGATGACGTGCTGGAAGGTCGGGTGGACCGCGAATGGCATGACAGTGTCGGGGAACTCCTGGCCAGCCTTTTGAAGACGATCCGCGCCGGCGACGTCGTTGTGGTGAAGGCCTCGAAGAGCATCGGCTTCACCGTCCTGGTGGAAAAGATGCTGACGACCTATCCGCCGCGGACGTCCACCGGCGCGACGCCGGAAACCGACAAGACCGCCTCGGCTGGAGCTGCTCGATGATCGCCTATCTCGGCCAGTTCGGCGCCGATTTTCCCCTCTTCAACGTCTTTCGCTACATCACCTTCCGGACCGGCGCTTCGATGATCACCGGCTTTATCGTGGTGTTTCTGTTCGGGCCGGCGATCATCGCCAATTTGCGCATTCGGCAGGGCAAGGGCCAGCCGATCCGCGCCGACGGGCCGCAGACTCATTTCAAGAAGGCCGGCACGCCCACCATGGGCGGGCTGATGATCCTTTCCGGCTTTCTCGTCTCGGCGCTGCTGTGGGCGGATCTGGCCAATCTCTATGTCTGGACGGTCCTGCTGGTGACGGTCGGCTTCGGCGCGATCGGATTTTACGACGACTACCTGAAGGTGACCAAGCAGAACGACAAGGGGTTTTCCGGCAAGTTCCGCCTGGTCCTGGAGTTCCTGATCGCCACGGTCGCGGCGATCCTGATCGTCTATGCCGGAAACGGAAGCTTCGCGACGTCGCTGGCGTTCCCCTTCGTGAAATCCCTGCTGCTCGATCTCGGCTGGTTCTATGTCGGCTTCGCGGCCTTCGTCGTGGTCGGTTCCGCCAACGCGGTGAACCTCACCGATGGGCTCGACGGGCTGGCGATCGTGCCGATCATGATCGCCGCCGCCGCCTTTGGGTTGATCGCCTACATCGCCGGCAATGTGAACTTCTCCAATTACCTGCAGATCCACTATGTCGTCGGCACGGGTGAACTGGCGCCGCTTTGCGGCGCGGTCATCGGCGCCGGCCTCGGCTTCCTGTGGTTCAACGCGCCGCCGGCGGCGATCTTCATGGGGGACACCGGCTCGCTCGCCCTCGGCGGGATGACCGGTACGATCGCCGTCGCGACCAAGCATGAACTGGTGCTGGCGATCATCGGCGGCCTGTTCGTCATCGAGGCGCTGTCGGTGATCATCCAGGTCGCCTCGTTCAAGCTGACCGGCAAGCGGGTCTTCCTGATGGCGCCGATCCACCATCATTTCGAAAAACTCGGCTGGACCGAAAGTCAGGTCGTCGTGCGGTTCTGGATCATCGCCTTCATGCTGGCCTTCGTCGGCCTGTCGACCCTGAAACTGCGGTGAGACGATGATCCCGGCGCGCTCCTTCTCTGGACAATCGGTTGCCCTGTTCGGACTCGGCGGCTCCGGCCGCGCGACGGCACGGGCACTGGTCGAGGGTGGCGCAGATGTCATCGTCTTCGACGACAATCCGGCGAGCGTCGAGGCGGCGCGCGCCGAGGCGATCCCGACCGGCGATCTGCGCGACGCCGACTGGTCGCGCTTTGCCGCCTTCGTCCTGTCGCCCGGCGTGCCGCTGACCCATCCCAAGCCCCACTGGACCGTCGAGCTTGCCCGCGCCGCCGGCGTCGAGGTGATCGGCGACGTCGAATTGTTCAGCCGCGAACGCCGCGCCGTCGCGCCGTCGGCCCCGTTCATCGCGATCACCGGCACCAACGGCAAGTCGACGACCACCGCATTGATCGCCCATTGCCTCCGTTCGAACGGACGCGACACGCAGTTCGGCGGCAATATCGGCGTCGCCGTGATGACCCTCGATCCGCCGGCGCCCGGGCGCCACTACGTCGTCGAGTGCTCATCCTATCAGATCGACCTGGCGCCCACGCTTGAGCCTTCGGTCGGCATCCTGCTCAACCTGACGCCTGACCATCTCGACCGGCATGGATCGATGGGCAATTACGCCGCGATCAAGGCGCGCCTCGTCGCCCATTCCGGCCTGGCCGTCATCGGCGTCGATGACGCGCCGTGCCGGCAGATCGCCGACGAACTGGAATCCGAGGGCGGGATCGTGGTGCGGATTTCGCAGGGGGAATTGCAAGGCCCCGGCGTCGACTTCGACGGGAGGACCCTGCGCCGACGCGTGGCGGGCGCCGAGGAGACATTCTTCGATCTTTCCGCGATCGGTTCCCTGCGCGGCCGCCATAATGCCCAGAACGCCGCCGCGGCGGTCGCCGCCTTGAGCGCGGTCGGGCTGTCGGACGCCGAAATCCGCGCGGGTCTGGAAAGTTTTCCGGGGCTGGCACATCGCATGGAGGAGGTCGGGCGGCGCGGCCCGGTTCTCTTCGTCAATGATTCCAAGGCCACCAATGCCGAGGCCGCGGCACCGGCGCTCGCGGCTTTCCCGCGCATCCACTGGATTGCCGGTGGGCTGCCGAAGGATGGCGGTATCGCGGCGCTGGCGCCGTACTTTTCCCGAATCGCCAAGGCCTATCTGATCGGTGAGGCGGCGCCCGCCTTTGCCGCGACTCTTGGTAAACGAATTCCTTACGAAATTTCAGGTACGCTTGCCGTCGCGGTCGAACACGCGGCGGCCGACGCCGAAGCGGGCGGAGGTGCCGGTGGGCAGGAGAGCGTCGTGCTCCTGTCCCCCGCCTGCTCCAGTTTCGACCAGTTTCGGAATTTCGAAGTGCGTGGGGATGCGTTCCGCGAGGCGGTCGGCGCGCTCGCCGGCGTCGAGATGACGCCCAAGGGGGAATCATGACGAGCCGGGTCAAACGAGGCGTGATCAGCGAGTGGTGGTGGGGCGTCGATCGCTGGTTCCTGGCGGCCTTCCTGACGCTGCTGGTCGGCGGGCTGGTATTTTCCTTCGCCGCGAGCCCCCCGGTTGCCGAGCGCATCGGTGTCGAACCGTTCCACTTCGTCAAGCGTCACGCTGTCTTCCTCGTTCCGACGGCGTTGGTGATGTTCGGCTGCTCGCTGCTCAGCCCACGCGGCGTGCGGCGCGCCTCGCTGTTGATCCTCGCGGCGTCCCTGGTCCTGATGGTGCTGGCGTTGTTCGTCGGGACCGAAATCAAGGGTTCGCGCCGCTGGATCGATTTCGGCCCGCTCAACATCCAGCCGTCGGAGTTCATGAAGCCGGCCTTCGTGGTGATCTGCGCCTGGCTGTTCGCCGAAAAGCAACGCCGTCCCGACATCCCCGGCAATCTGTTCGCGATGATCCTGCTTCTCGTGGTGGTCGCGCTGCTGGTGGCGCAGCCGGACCTTGGCCAGACCATGCTCGTGACCGCCGCCTGGGGCGGCTTGTTCTTCATGGCCGGGATGCCATGGTTGTGGATCATGCTGCTCGGCGGCGTGGCTGTCGGCGGATCTCTGCTCGCCTACATGGCTTTCCCCCATGTCGCGAGCCGCATCGATCGTTTCATCACCGGCGAGGGCGACACCTTCCAGACCGATACCGCGCGCGAAGCGATCATGCGGGGAGGGTGGTTTGGCCAGGGGCCGGGGGAGGGCACGGTCAAACGCATGCTCCCGGACAGCCACACGGATTTCGCCTTTGCGGTCCTCGCCGAGGAATTCGGCATCATCGCCTGCATGATCGTGGCATCGATCTTCGCCTTCATCGTGATCCGAGGGCTATCGGCGGCGCTCGCCCAGCGCGACATCTTCGACCGGCTGGCGATTTCCGGACTGGTGCTGCTCTTCGGCTTGCAATCGATCATCAATATGGCGGTCAACCTGCAATTGATGCCGGCCAAGGGCATGACGCTGCCGTTCATTTCCTATGGCGGCTCGTCGATGCTGGCGATAGCCATATCGGCGGGATTCATCCTGGCGCTGACGCGGCGAAGGCCGGAGAACCGCTCGCATACCGACCGGCTGTTGGAGCGGACCTTCCAGTTGCACGCCGCTTGAGGCGAAGGGGGGGGGCGGCTGGCGCGCTCGAGCGTCCCGTAGGCGCCGGTGCTGTCGGTCGGATCGCTATCCGCTAATATCGGCTCGGGGCGGAACGGCTGGCGTGTCTTCGCATTCTGCGAGCGGATGGGTGCCGTTCCCCGCGGTTTCAGCCACACGAAGCGATGGCGACGAGGCCACCGCCGAACCGAAGAGGCGACCTTCCCGCGATGACAACGATCCTTCTCTCCGCTGGCGGCACCGGCGGCCATCTCTTTCCGGCCGAAGCCCTGGCGCACGAACTCGTCGCGCGAGGCTTCGAGGTTCATCTGGTCACCGACGACCGCGCCGGCCGTTTCGTCGATCGCTTCCCGGTCAAGGCGGTGCATCGCGTGCGCTCGGCGACCTTCTCCTCGAAAAACCCGCTCAAGGTCGCATCTGCCCTGTGGACGCTGTGGCGCGGTTTCCGCGAAGCCGGCGATCTGGTGCGTCGTCTGCGACCGGCGGTCGTCGTCGGCTTCGGCGGCTATCCGACCGTGCCGCCGCTGATGGCGGCGCTGCGCGCCGGCCGGCCGACGCTGATTCACGAGCAGAACGCGGTGATGGGGCGCGCAAACCGCTTCCTCGGTTCCCGCGTCGACCGCATCGCCGCCGGCATCCCGCAGGACCAGAGCGATCCAACGCTTGCCGCCAAGATCACCGTCACCGGCAATCCGGTACGCCCGCCGATTCTGGAGGCCGCGAAAATGCCCTACCAGCCGGCCGAGCCCGAGGGGCGGTTCAACCTGGTGGTCTTCGGGGGAAGCCAGGGCGCGCAGTTCTTTTCCGAGCGCATTCCGGCGGCGATCGAAGCCTTGCCGGAGGAACTGCGAGGGCGCCTCGTCGTCACCCAGCAGGCGCGCAGCGACGACGAAGCGAGCGTGCGACGCTTCTATGAGGAGCGCGGCATCCCGGCGACCGTCGCACCGTTCTTCACCGACATGGCCGAACGGCTGGGGGCCGCGCATCTGGTGATCAGCCGCTCGGGCGCCTCCACCGTGTCCGAACTGGCGGTGATCGGCCGACCGGCGATCCTGGTGCCTTATCCTTACGCCCTCGACCACGATCAGGCGGCGAATGCCGCCAAGCTAGAGGCCGGCGGCGGTGCATTGGTCGTGCGGCAGGCTGACCTTTCCGCCGATCGCCTGGCCGGCCTGATCGCGGAGATTGCCGGCGACCCGCAAAGGGCCGCGACCATGGCGGCCGCGGCGAAGGCGACGGGCATTCCCGATGCCGCGCGGTTGCTTGCCGACCTGGTTGCGGCTATGCCCCGGGCCGGCGAATAAAGCGAAGTCGTTGTAATACAGGGGGATGCGGTCATGAAGATGCCGCCGAATATCGGGCCGGTCCACTTCATCGGGATCGGCGGCATCGGGATGAGCGGCATCGCCGAGGTGCTGCTCAATCTCGGCTATACCGTGCAAGGATCCGACCAGAGCGAGAATGCCAACGTCCAGCGCTTGCGCGGGCTTGGCGTTGATGTCGCGATTGGCCATGCGGCCGAAAATCTGGGCCTGGCCGAAGTCGTCGTGGTCTCGACCGCGATCAAACGCTCCAATCCGGAACTGGAAGCGGCTCGCGAACGACTGTTGCCGATCGTGCGCCGCGCCGAGATGCTCGCGGAACTGATGCGCTTCCGCCAGGCGATCGCCATCGGCGGCACCCACGGCAAGACCACCACGACCTCGATGGTGGCGACGCTGCTCGATGCCGGCGGCCTCGATCCGACCGTCGTCAATGGCGGCATCATCAACGCCTACGGCACCAATGCGCGAATGGGCGATGGCGACTGGATGGTCGTCGAGGCGGATGAATCCGACGGCACATTCCTGAAGCTGCCGGCCGATGTCGCCGTGGTGACCAATATCGACCCGGAGCATCTCGACTACTACGGCACTTTCGACAATGTCCGCGCGGCGTTCCGGACCTTCGTCGAGAACGTGCCGTTCTACGGCTTCGCGGTGATGTGCATCGACCATCCGGTGGTGCAGACCCTGATCTCGGAGATCGAGGATCGCCGGGTCATCACCTATGGCGAGAGCCCGCAGGCGGATGTGCGGTTCGAAAACCTGCGGGTCGAAGGCCCGAAATCCCGCTTCGACATCTCCATTCGCGACCGGGTGAGCGGCGCGGCCGAGCGCATCGAGAATCTCGTCCTGCCGATGCCGGGCCGCCATAACGTGTCTAATGCCACGGCGGCAATCGCGGTGGCGCATCGTCTGACCATCCCGGCGGACGCGATCCGCAAGGGCCTCGACGGTTTCGGCGGCGTCAAACGCCGCTTCACCTACACCGGCAGTGTCGGCGGCGTCGACATTTACGACGATTACGGCCATCACCCGGTCGAGATACGCGCCGTTCTGGCGGCGGCGCGATCCTCGGCCACGGGCCGCGTCATCGCCGTCGTGCAGCCACACCGCTATTCCCGCCTGCAGGCGCTGTTCCCGGAATTCGCGGCCTGTTTCAACGACGCCGACACGGTGATCGTCGCGCCGGTCTACGCCGCTGGCGAGGAACCCATCGGTTTCGTCAGTTCGGAAATTCTGGTCGAGCGTCTGAAGCTCGGTGGTCATCGCGACGCGCGGCTGATCGGCGGGCCGCAGGAACTGGCACCGCTGATCCATGATCTCGCCCAGCCGGACGACATGGTCATCTGCCTTGGCGCGGGGTCGATCACCCAATGGGCCTACGCGCTCCCGAAGGAACTGGCGGCGCTCGACGGAGGCGGCAGCTGATGGACGGCGAGGGAATGCTGGCAGGGCTCGGCGATCGGCTCAGCGGCGTTCGCGGCAGGCTGACGCCCAGCGCGGGTATGGACAAGATCACCTGGTTTCGCGCCGGTGGCCCCGCGGAGCTGTTATTTCAGCCGGCCGACGAGGAGGATCTCGCCGTTTTTCTGGCAGCCATGCCCGACGAGGTGCCCGTGCTCGTCGTCGGTATCGGCTCCAATCTTCTAGTGCGCGACGGTGGCGTCTCGGGTGTCGTCATTCGCCTGTCGGCGAAAGGCTTCGGCACGGCCGAGGCGATCGGCGAGACGGCGATCCGGGCCGGTGCCGCGACGCCCGACAAGCGGCTCGCCGCGACGGCGCTCGAAGCCGGCATCGGCGGATTTCACTTCTATCACGGCATCCCAGGCGCCGTTGGCGGGGCGCTGCGGATGAACGCCGGCGCCAATGGCGTCGAGACCCGCGAGCGCGTCCGCGTGGTCCGCGCGCTCGACCGCAAGGGCAATGTCCACATCCTTTCGAATGCCGAGATGGGCTACGCCTATCGGCATTCGGACGCCGCGCCCGAGCTGATCTTCACCTCGGCGGTCTTCGAAGATGGACGAGGTCCAGGAGCATCGCGAAACGGTTCAGCCGATCCGCGAGAAGACCGGCGGCTCGACCTTCAAGAACCCGCCCGGAACCTCCGCCTGGAAGGAAGTCGACAAGGCCGGTTGCCGCGGTCTTGTCGTCGGCGGCGCGCAGATGTCGGAACTGCACTGCAACTTCATGATCAACACCGGCGCGGCCACCGGGCATGATCTGGAATGCCTCGGCGAGACTGTTCGCGCGCGGGTGCTCGCGACATCCGGCATCCGGCTCGACTGGGAGATCAAACGGCTCGGGCGCTTCGGCGACGGTCGTGTGGTGGAGCCGTTTTTGGGGCAAGGGTGAGAGTGGGAAGAACTGCCGCCCGCCGGTGGTGGCAGATCTTCGAAAAATCGCCTTGTGCGGGGGCCGCCATTTGGCGGCCAGGCGAGGCCCGGGCGCCAGCACGGCGTCCGACTGAAACGGGATGGAACGGTTACGGATTTTTCGGCGAGGAGGCCGTCACCGAAGCGGCTGACGACCAGCGTCGCCGGGCCTCGTGCTGAGATCTCCGCTTTGGTCCTCTTCCCCGAATAGCCCCGGCTCCGGCCGCTGCGTGATGCTCGCTTTCCCACCTGTTGCGGAACCCTGAAGCACCCCCGAGTATTGCAAAAATATGGAAGCGGATCGGGAGACGAAAGAGTGAGCGATCAAAGGTCCAGGTCCCTAGCGCGAAAGATCAGGCTGTATGTCTTGGTGCCATTATTGCTTGCGCTGGCGGTCTTTTCGCTGCTGCCGCTTGTGGAGTCCAACCGGTGGTGGATCCGTTTTCTCGACTTTCCCCGGATACAGGTAACGATCGCTCTTCTTCTCGTACTGGCGCTCTACGTGATCCTGGGCGGCTGGCGTGGCCGGTTCGGTCTGGCGACGATCGTTCTGTCGATCATCGCGCTCAGCTACCAGGCCTACCGTCTCTATCCTTACACGCCGCTGGTCGAGCCGATGGCGCTGCGGATAACGACGTGCCCGGCGGACGCACGCTTGGCGGTCATGGTCGCCAACGTCAAGCGGACGAACCGGAGGGCCGACGCGCTCTTGCGGATCATCGAACAGGCCGAGCCGGATCTTCTTCTCGTTCTCGAGACCGACGAGTGGTGGGATCGCCAACTCGCGCCGCTCGACAAGCGGTTCGGCTTCAACGCACAACACATTCCCACCGATGCCGAATATTACGGGATGCATCTTTTCTCGCGCTACCCACTGATAGATGCGCAGGTGAAGTTCCTTTTCGGGGCCGACACGCCGACGATCTTCTCGGGTGTTCGTTTGCCGAAAGGTGAGGTGATACAATTCGTTGGTCTTCATCCGCGGCCGCCGCAGAGTTGGTCGCGACCGACCACCATGCGCGACGGCCATCTGGCCACTGCGGCACTGGCGGCGGCCGATTCCGATGCGGCGAGCGTGATCGCCGGAGATTTCAATTCGGTGCCATGGGAACGCATCACGCGGCGCGTTATGCGGCTGGGTCAACTACTGGACCCGCGTGTCGGCCGTGGAACCTACCCGACCTACGACGCACAGAGCTGGATCCTGTCCTGGCCGCTGGACCAGGTGCTCTACCAGGCGCGTTTCGGATTGCTCGGCTACGATACGCTTCCCGAATTCGGCTCGGATCATTATCCGATCCTGGCCGAACTCTGCTACTCGCCGGCCATGGCCGACCGGCAATCGGCTCCGGCGCATGAGGAGGGCGATCGCGAGGAGGCGCGAACGGCTATCGAGGCGGCGCGACAGCTGGAAAGATAGGGCCCATCGCCCGACGTCCCGGCCCTCTTCCTCCCGTGGAGGGCTTATCGCCTTACGAAAATCTTGCTTTCGCCACAGTTAGTTAACTGCTGCTTAACCATCCGCCTGCGATGAATGGCTCCTAGCCTCGTTTGAGGATCGGATCGGGCGGTTCATGGCCAAGCATGTCGCGGTATTGATGGGTGGTTTTTCGTCGGAGCGGCCGGTCAGCCTTGCCTCCGGCAACGCCTGCGCCGATGGCCTCCAGGCCGCCGGCTATGCGGTGACGCGCGTCGACGTCGACCGCGACATCGCCCGCGCGCTGGCCGAGCTGCGGCCCGACATTGCCTTCAACGCGCTGCATGGTCCCTATGGCGAGGACGGCACGATCCAGGGCGTCCTCGAATATCTGGCGATACCCTACACCCATTCCGGCGTTCTCGCCTCGGCGCTCGCCATGCACAAGGAACTGGCGAAGACGGTCGCGAAGGTGGCCGGTGTGCCGGTGGCCGAAGCCAGGGTGTGCCATCGCCGCGACGCCGCCGGCAAACACGTCCTGTCACCGCCCTATGTGGTGAAGCCGGTGGCCGAGGGTTCCAGCTTCGGCGTCCTGATCGTGCGCGAGGACCAGGCTCATCCGCCGCAAGAACTCACCAGCGACGAATGGCCTTATGGCGACATCGTCATGGTCGAACGCTTCGTCGCCGGACGGGAATTGACCTGCGCGGTGATGGGCGACGTGGCGCTCGAGGTCTGCGAGATTACCACCGAGGGCCACGCATTTTACGACTACGATTCCAAATATGCTCCCGGCGGATCGCGCCATGTTGTGCCGGCCGAAATTCCCGCCAAGGTCTCCCGGCGTATTCAGGAATGGTCGCTCGCCGCCCACAGGGTGATCGGTTGCCGTGGCGTGACGCGCTCGGACTTTCGCTATGACGACCGCTTCGGCGAGGGTGGCGAGG
>NZ_JALHBS010000051.1 GCF_024195285.1 Aurantimonas marianensis | reverse complement strand
CCTCGCTTGTGCCCGACATTGCCGCCGCCTCCGGCCATTCCTTTCCCGAACTTCTGACCTGGATGGTGGAGGACGCCTCGTGCAATCGCTGACGGCCGAGCGCCGCCCTAACGACGTGCGCGCCGGTACGCCCGGGCGACTCACCTTGCGTATGCTGCGCGCCGGACGCCGGGCTTCCGGTCTCGCCGCCAGCGTTGCGCGACTGCCGATACCGCCTTTCGGTGCGCTGGCCGCAGTGGTGATCGGATCGGCCGTCGTCTACGGCATATCGGT
This sequence comes from Aurantimonas marianensis, assembly GCF_024195285.1. Taxonomy (GTDB): domain Bacteria; phylum Pseudomonadota; class Alphaproteobacteria; order Rhizobiales; family Rhizobiaceae; genus Aurantimonas; species Aurantimonas marianensis. Next base: position 3,002 of record NZ_JALHBS010000051.1, on the reverse strand, counting down.
GGGCGGCCACACCGTGACGGTCGTCGACGGCATTGCGCAGCCGCTCGGCTTTCCGATCGAGGCGATCGACGTGACGGGCAATTCGGAAACTTCCGAGATCGATGTCCTTCAGGCGCTCTGGCAGACCGGCTCGCAGAGCCTGTTCTCGCTCGATCCGGCCGCTGCCCGACAGGCCCTGGAAGAGATGCCCTGGGTCGATCGCGCTTCAGTGGCCAAGGTCTTTCCCGATCGGGTCCGGATCACCCTGTCCGAACATCGGCCCTACGCCGTCTGGCAGAAGGGGCGAGAGTTCGTCGTGGTCAACCGCGAGGGCAAGGAGATCGTGCCCTTCACCCCCGGCCGCTTCGCCGCTCTGCCTGTTGTCGTGGGGACCGGCGCGGCGCTCCACGCCGCCGCGCTCCTCGACGAGCTGGAGGTGCTGCCCGAGCTTCGCGCAAGGGTGAAGGCGTATATCCGGGTGGGGAATCGTCGCTGGGACTTGCGGCTCGAAAACGGCATCGCGATCGAGCTGCCCGAGGATGCTCCGGTCGAGGCACTGGCCGAGGTGGCGCGGATGGATCGGGAGAACGGGCTTTTGTCTCGTGACATCGCCGCCGTCGATATGCGGCTCGCGGACCGGATCGTGATCAAGCTCACTCCCGACGCGCTGGTTCGGCGCAACGCCGCTCTGAAGGAGCGGGAGAAGATTTTCAAGCGTAGCCGGAAGGATGACCCGGTATGAGTTTGTTTCAACGCGGCCACGACGAGCTTCCGCGCATCAAGGCGCTGCCGAAGCGCCGCTCCCGCGTCATCTCCGTGCTGGATGTCGGCTCGGAAAAGGTCTCCTGCCTGATCGCTCGGCTGACGCCGCGCGTTGCCAGCCAGACGTTGCCCGGTCGGACCCATACGATCGAGGTGATCGGCGTCGGCCACCAGCGCTCGCACGGCATCAAGTCGGGTGTGGTCGTCGATCTCGACGCGGCGGAACAATCGGTCCGCCAGGCGGTCGACGCGGCCGAGCGGATGGCTGGACTGACCATCGAGTCGCTGATCGTCTCCGTCACGGCCGGGCGGCTCAAGAGCCTGCGCGGCGCCGCCGAGATTGACACCGTGGGGGAGATTTCGCAGGCGGACGTCTCACAGGTCCTCGGTCTTGCCGCGAAGGTTCCGCTGGAGGAGCGTCGGGTGGCGCTGCATTCGCTTGCCTTCGATCTGTCGATCGACGGCGAGAGCGGGCTCGACAACGTCGTTGGCATGAGCGGCAATCGGCTGGGCGCGGACATGCATGTGCTGACCGCCGAGGAAACGCCGTTGCGCAATCTCGAGGCAGTCGTCAATCGTGCCCGGCTGATGGTCGAGGCCTTTGTTGCGACGCCTTATGCCAGCGCGCTTTCGACATTGGTTGAGGACGAGGCGGCGATGGGCTCGGCCTGCATCGACATGGGGGGCGGCGCGACGACCATCGCGATCTTCCAGAATGGTCGCTTCGTCTATGCCGACCAGGTCGCGCTCGGCGGCAACCACATCACCATGGATCTCGCGCGCGGCTTGTCGATCCGTCCGGCCGATGCGGAGCGCTTGAAGGTGATGCACGGCTGCACCCTGAGCGAGTTGATGCAGGACGACGACCGGGTGCCGGTGGTGCGGCTCGGTGAAGAGGGCGGGCACGATTCGAAAGCCACCGTCGCGCGTTCGCTGATCGCCAAGATCATCCGGCCGCGCGTCGAGGAAACGCTGGAACTCGTGCGCGACCGTCTGGCCGCCTCCGGGCTCGGTCACGTCATCGGCAAGCGCGTGGTCTTGACCGGGGGAGGCTGCCAGCTTGCCGGCATGAGCGACACGGCGCGCAGCATCCTCCAGCGCAATGTCCGGCTCGGCCGTCCGGTCGGCGTTGCCGGGCTGAATCCATCCAACAAGGGGCCTGCTTTCGCGACCTCGGTCGGCCTGCTGATCTACCCGCAGGTCGCCCATCGCGAGAACACCGGCCAATCGTCGATCGCGGCCTTCGCGCTCGACCAGAACACCAGGGCGGGACGCTTCGGATCCTGGCTCCGGCGGAGCCTTTGACACAGCGCGGCCGGACTGCCGGCCGGCCGCGAAGACATACGGTGCGCGCCGCGCGCCGCAGCAACTGACAAAGCGAACGGCCGCGCGGCGAAACGGCCCGAAACTGCGATAGAGGAACAGGATATGAGCACGAACCCGAACAAGACCGACATCACCGAGTTGAAGCCCCGCATCACCGTTTTCGGCGTTGGCGGAGGCGGCTGCAATGCGGTCAACAACATGATCAACGCCGGCCTCGAAGGGGTCGAGTTCGTGATCGCCAACACCGACGCCCAGGCGCTGCGCTCGTCCAAGGCCGAGCGGATCATCCAGATGGGCGTCGCCGTGACCGAGGGCCTTGGAGCAGGCTCCCAGCCGGAAGTCGGCCGTGCCGCCGCCGAGGAATCGATCGACGAGGTCTGCGACCATCTCCTCGGCTCGCACATGTGCTTCGTCACCGCCGGCATGGGCGGCGGCACCGGCACCGGCGCCGCGCCGGTGGTCGCGCGAGCGGCTCGCGAAAAGGGCATCCTCACTGTCGGCGTCGTGACCAAGCCGTTCCATTTCGAAGGCCAGCGCCGGCTAAGGATCGCCGACGAAGGCATCGAGGAACTGCAGAAGAACGTCGATACGCTGATCGTCATTCCGAACCAGAACCTGTTCCGGATCGCCAACGACAAGACCACTTTCGCCGACGCCTTCGGCATGGCGGATCAGGTGCTGTATTCGGGCGTCGCCTGCATCACCGACCTGATGGTCAAGGAAGGGCTGATCAATCTCGACTTCGCCGACGTGCGTTCGGTGATGCGCGAAATGGGCAAGGCGATGATGGGGACCGGCGAGGCGTCCGGCGAAGGCCGCGCGATGGCCGCCGCCGAAGCCGCGATCGCCAACCCGCTGCTCGACGAGACGTCGATGAAGGGTGCGCGGGGACTGTTGATCTCGATCACCGGTGGCCGGGACCTCACCCTCTTCGA
>NZ_JALHBS010000050.1 GCF_024195285.1 Aurantimonas marianensis | reverse complement strand
CATCCGCGAAGAGGTCGACCAGGACGCCAACATCATCCTCGGCGCGACATTCGACGAGAGTCTCGAGGGGATCATCCGCGTGTCGGTGGTTGCGACCGGTATCGACAAGATCGAGATGGCGCTGGCCGGACACGTCGCGGAACGCCACGCCGAGCCCGTTGTCGCGGCGCCGGCCCCTCGGGCCGTGCCGCAGGCTGAATCGGCGATGTCCCGCGTCGCGGTGGCGGAGCCGACGCCGGTCCTGCCGGCCGCGGTCGCGGTGGATGAATTCGACGAAGAGATCGAGGACGATTTCACCGACGCGCTCGAGGCCGAGATCGCCCAGGTCAATCCGTCGTCTCTCGCCGCGGAACCGCCGGCGCCTCGTATGCCGCGGGTCGAGGATTTTCCGCCGGTCGTACGCGCCGAGATCGAGAGCCGATCCGCCGAGCACCACGGTGAGGATCGCGGGCCGATGGGGCTGTTGCGTCGGTTGACGACGGGCTTGTCGCGGCGCGACGAGGAAGAGCACCCGACCGCCGAGATCCGTCAGAACATGCCGCAGTCACCACGCCGCGCGGCTGTCGAGCCGAATCCCTATGCGCCTCGCCGCGTGGCCGCCGAATCAGGCGCCAGGCCGGTGTCTCAGGCACACTCGGTCAGCGATGACGATCAGCTTGAAATCCCTGCGTTTTTGCGCCGCCAGGCCAACTGATCGTCCACTGTTACCAGTTTGACACAAGGTCCGCCGACATTTCGGCGGACCTCGATATTTGTAAGTCATTGAAAAACAAAGAAATTGCACCGTGTTTAGACCATCATCCAGTAACAACGGGTAAGAATCCGTGATTTGGCTGATGAACGGCTCCGTTCTAGGTGTTGCAGCGTGTTTGGACATCTCGGCGGCGCGGCCCTCCTTGGGGAGGTGGGTCGGCAAGGGCTGAAGGGAAGTCTCCCGATGAGGGTGCCAACCTCCAGTAAGTGCGAAGTGATCTTCGTTTGATGGTTGGCGGGAAAGGTTGCCAATTGTGTTGATGTTTCAGCAGACGCTTGGTTCGCGGATCGATTTTGACGGCGTAGGCGTCCACAGCGGTCTTCCTGTTCAGCTCAGTCTGCTTCCGGCCGAGGCTCACACCGGCATCGTCTTCCATCTGTTCGACAAATCCGACCTGCTGCATGAGATCAAGGCGGTTTCGGCGAATGCCGCGCTGATGGATCTTTCCACCGTCGTCGGCGATCCGCGCGGCGCTCATGTCGCCACGATCGAGCATTTGATGGCGGCGCTCTATGCCATGGGTGTCGACAACGTCGTCGTGCAGATCGATGCGCACGAAACCCCGATCATGGACGGATGCGCCGCCGGTTTCATTGCGGCGATTTGCGAATCAGGCATCATCAGCCAGGCGGCCAGGCGGCGCTTCCTGCGCGTATTGAAGCCCGTGACCGTCGAGATGGACGGCGCGCGGGCCGAATATCGCCCGCACAACAGCACGCGGTTCGAGATCGAGATCGATTTCGACAGCCCCGTCATCGGACGCCAGACCTATTGCGCCGATCTGACGGCGGACCGCTTCGCCAAGGATCTGTCCCGGGCGCGCACCTTCGGCTTCATGAAGGATGTGGAGCGTCTCTGGGCGGCAGGCTATGCTCTCGGTTCCTCGCTCGACAATTCCGTTGTCATCGGCGACGATGGCCGGATCATCAATCCCGACGGCCTGCGCTACGCGGATGAGTTCGTCCGTCACAAGGCACTGGACGCGGTTGGTGACCAGGCGCTCGCTGGCGCGCGCGTACTCGGCTGCTACCGCTCCTATCGCGGCGGCCACAAGCTGAACGCGCTGGCTCTGCAGGCTCTGCTCGCGGACCATCGCGCCTATGAGATCGTCGAGATGCCGTCACGCCTCGTCGACCCGGTTCGCCATGCGCCACTCGTCGCGGTGGCGGCGCCCGCCTACGGTCCGCAGATCCTCTAAGACAGCGTCAGGGGGCGGTTCGCCCGGGTGCCCGCGTCACAAAAAAGGCGGGTTGGTTCGGCTTTCAACGTTGCTGGCGTCGAGGGCACGGCGTAAACAGGCCTTCGAACGGCAGGGGATCGGCACGAATGAGCAATCCGCACAGCATTGAGATCACGCGCCGCTCGCGGACGGGGCTCGGACTCGGTCTGGCGATCGGGCTCGCGGCTCTCGGCCTCGGCGGTTGCGCCTCCTCCGGCACCAGCGATGTCGAAGCTTTGGCGCTGGCCGCACAGACGGAGCCACCGGACGTCCTCTACAATCAGGGCCTGGCCAATCTCGAGGGTGGTCGCCTGAGTGAGGCGGCGAAGAAATTCGAGGCCATCGACCGTCAGCATCCCTATTCTGAATGGGCCCGCAAGGCGCTGGTCATGAACGCCTTCGCCAGTTACCGCAGTGGCGACTACGACGGGGCGATCAATTCGTCCAAGCGCTATCTGGCGCTCTATCCCGGCAGCGAGGAAGCGGCCTACGCGCAATACATCATCGGCCTGGCCTATTATAAGCAGATCCCGGACGTCACCCGCGATCAGAAGGAAGCCGCCCGCGCCGCCGCGGCCATGCGCGAGGTGATGGAGAAATATCCCGACTCCGAATACGCCGAGGATGCGCGCAACAAGGTGCGGATCGCCCGCGATCAGCTGGCCGGCAAGGAAATGCAGGTCGGACGCTATTACCTGGAACGCCGCGAATACGTCGCGGCGATCAACCGCTTCAAGAATGTCGTCGACGTCTACCCCGAATCGCGGCAGGTCGAGGAAGCGCTCGCGCGTCTGACGGAGGCCTATTACGCCATGGGTCTGACCGGCGAGGCGCAGGCCGCGGCCTCGGTGCTCGGCCAGAACTATCCGGATTCGCCCTGGTATCGGGACTCCTACCAGCTCCTGCAAAGCAAGGGCCTCGCGCCGCGCGAAGGCGGCGCGACCTCCTGGTTCGGCACCATCGGCCGGAAGATCGCCGGCGGCTGATCGGGCCGGTCCGGGCGGTCGGTGGATCGACCGCGTCAAGCTTGTCGGGCGGCCGGTTGCAGAACCGGTCGCCCTTTTCGTTCGCGCTGCCATCCTCTCGCTCGCCCGATGCGCTATCTCGGTAACGCGGTTGCCATTGGGGCGCCGCTTCATTACCGACGATCCGGTCATGCTGGTTCACCTTTCGATCCGCGACATCGTTCTCATCGAACGGCTCGACCTTGCCCTCGGCGAAGGCCTCTCCGCGCTTACGGGTGAGACCGGCGCCGGCAAGTCGATCCTTCTCGACGCGTTGTCGCTCGCCCTCGGCGGGCGAGGCGATGGTGGCCTGGTTCGTCACGGCGCCAAGCAGGGCGAGGGGACCGCCGTCTTCGATCTGGCGGCTGGCCTCGGCGTTCGTGCGCTTCTGGAAGAGAACGGCTTCGACGACGACGGCGATGTCATCCTGCGCCGCGTCCAGAGCGCCGACGGTCGCACCCGTGGCTTCATCAACGATCGGCCCGCCAGCGTCGCGCTGATGCGCGCGGTCGGGCAGGCCCTCGTCGAAATCCACGGCCAGCACGACGACCGGGCGCTGGTCGACCCCGAGGCCCATCGCACGCTGCTTGATCAATATGGCGGTCTCGAGCGGGAGGCTGCCGAGGTGGCCGGCGCGCACGCGGCCTGGCGAAGCGCCGTTGAGGAGTTGCGCGCGCATCGCGCCAGGGTCGAGGCCGCGGCGCGGGAGGCCGATTATATCCGCGCCGCCGTCGAGGAACTGTCCGATCTCGCCCCGATCGCCGGCGAGGAAGACGAGTTGGCCGAGCGCCGCCAGATCATGATGCGTTCGGAAAAGATCGTCACGGACGTCAACGACGCCCATGAGGAACTGGCGGGTACGGCATCGCCGATTCCGCCGCTGGCCGGTCTTCTCAAGCGTCTCGACCGCAAGCGCGACCAACTGCCGGGCCTGCTCGATCCGGCCATCGAACGACTCGACGTCGCCCTGGATGCGCTGTCGGACGCCCAGATGGCGCTCCAGGAAGCGCTGCGCTCGCTCGAATTCGACCCGCGCGCGCTGGAGCAGACCGAGGAGCGGCTGTTCGCGCTTCGGGCGGCGGGTCGCAAATACTCGGTTCCCGTCGACGCGCTGCCTGACCTGACGGCCAAGATGATCGGCGACCTGGCCGATCTGGATGCCGGCGAGGAGCGTCTGTCCCGGCTCGAAGCGGAAGTAGCCGAGAAGCGGACGCTGTTCGACCGCGTTGCCGCCGCGCTGTCCGAACGACGCCAGACCGCCGCGCGGTTGCTCGAAGCCGCCGTGATGGCCGAGCTTCCCGACCTCAAGCTGGACCGCGCCGCGTTTCTGGTCGAGATGGCGAGCGATCCGGACCGGCCCTCGGCCGCCGGCATCGATACGGTCGAGTTCTACGTTCGCACAAATCCCGGTACTCGTGCGGGCGCCATGATGAAGGTTGCGTCCGGCGGCGAGCTGTCGCGCTTCTTGCTGGCCCTCAAGGTCGCGCTCGCCGACCGGGGATCGGCGCCGACTCTGGTCTTCGACGAGATCGACACCGGCGTCGGCGGCGCCGTCGCCGACGCCATCGGCCGGCGCCTGGCGCGGCTCGCCGGAACCGTCCAGGTGCTCGCCGTCACCCACGCGCCGCAGGTCGCGGCCCGCGCGGCGACGCATCTTCTGATTTCGAAGGCCGCGGCCGATGCCGGCGAGGACCGGGTCGCCACCCGTGTCGCGCCGATCGGCGAGGCGGGAAGGCGCGAGGAAATCGCCCGTATGCTCGCCGGCGAGACCGTGACCGACGAAGCCCGTGCCGCCGCCGAACGGCTGATCGGCGCGGGCGCTTGAAGATGACGAGGCCCGAACGGGTTCTCATCGTCGGCGCCGGCCCGGTCGGGCTCGCGGCGGCCGTCGAGTTCCGTCGGCGCGGTTTTCACCCTCGCATCGTCGACGCCGGTGGAGGGTCGACGGACGAAGCCCAGTCGCGGGCGCTCGGAATCCTGCCGACGACGCTCGACATCCTCGCCGCGTCGGGGATCACGGAACGCCTGCTGGCCGAGGGCAGCCGCATCGAGAATGCCGAGATCTCCTTGGATGGAAAGCGTCTGTTCGGGATTTCGACCAAGCCGGCGCGCACGCGCCACAACTTCATCCTGACTCTGCCGCAGGGGCGCACCGAGCGATTGATGATCGAGTGGCTCGCCGCCCGCGATATCGCCGTCGAATGGAACACGGCCTTCGTCTCGCTGGCCGATACCCACGCGCCGCGGGTCCGCCTGTCCAACGGCGAGACCGTTGGGGCGGATCTGGTGCTGGGCGCCGACGGCGTCCATTCGGCGGTTCGCGAGGATATCGGCATTCCGTGGAACGGCGAGGGCTATCCGGCGGAGTTCGCGCTGGCCGACGTGGTCTTCGAAAGTCGGATCGACGCGGCGACCGCAAGGGCCAATCTCAGGACGGCGAACGGCGGCGCCGGAGGCGCGGTCGCGCTGTTGCCTCTCGGCGAGACGAAGGGCCGCTATGTCGGCATCGCGCCGTCCACCGCAGCGCTGCTGGCCGGAATCGAGGGCATTGCTGCCATTACCTGGGAATCACGCTTTTCGGTCAGCTTTCGCCATGCCGAGCGCTTGGCCAAGGGCCGGGTGTTTCTCGCCGGCGATGCCGCCCATGTCCATTCCCCGGTCGGCGGGCGCGGCATGAATCTCGGCATCTGGGATGCCGCTTGGCTCGCCTTCCTGGCCAGCGAGGGGCGCCAGAGCGAATACGAGATGCGCCGGCTGCCTTCGGTGCGGCGGGTGCTGAAGGATACAAGGCGGATGACCGATGTGATCGCCGCGCCGCCGCAACGGCTGCTGAGCGTGTTGCGCTATGTAATGCCGCTGGCGACGCGGTTGCCCTTTGTGCGACGGATGATCGCCGAGCAGCTCTTGGCGCTCGACCTGCCGCAGCCCGAATGGTTATGAGAGGCGCGTACGCAACGGGCAGGGAACCGCGGACGCCATGAACGACAAGCCGGTCGAGGATCTGGGCGAACAGGAGGCGGCGAGCGAGCTCGAACGTCTGGCCCGCGAGATCGCCGAACACGATCGCCGCTATTACCGCGAGGACGCGCCGGCCGTCTCCGACGCCGCGTATGATGCTCTGCGCCGCCGCAACGACGCGATCGAGGCCAGGTTCCCCGAGCTGATCCGATCGGAGTCGCCATCGCGGCGGGTCGGGTCGGAGGTGTCGGAAAAGTTCGAGAAGATTCGCCACGCAGTGCCGATGTTGTCGCTCGACAACGCCTTTTCGGACGAGGACGTTGCTGATTTCGCCAGGCGCGTCCGCCGCTTCCTGAAGCTCGCCGAGGATGCGCCGCTGGCGATCACCGCCGAGCCGAAGATCGACGGCCTGTCGCTGTCGCTGCGCTATGAGAAGGGCGAACTGGTTGCGGCCGCGACGCGGGGTGACGGCACCACCGGCGAGGACGTCACCCGCAACGCCCGGACCATCGACGACATTCCGAACCGGTTGAAGGGCGATGCGCCGGCCGTCTTCGAGGTGCGCGGCGAGGTCTATATGAGCCACGCGGCCTTTGCCGCACTCAACGCCCGTCAGGCCGGGGAGGGCAAGCCGGTCTATGCCAACCCGCGCAACGCCGCCGCCGGCTCGCTGCGCCAGCTCGACGCCGGGATCACGCGTTCCCGGGCACTGAGGTTCTTCGCCTATGCCTGGGGCGAGGCGAGCGAGGGGCCCGGAAGGACGCAGATGGAGGTCGTCGCCGCAATCGGGCGCTTCGGTTTTCCCGTCTTGGATCTGATGCGGCGCTTCGAGACGATCGAGGAGCTGATCGAGCATTATCACCGGATCGAGGAGAAGCGCGCCGGCCTCGGCTACGACATCGACGGCGTCGTCTACAAGGTCGATGATCTGGCCTTGCAGAAGCGGCTCGGCTTCGTATCGCGTTCGCCGCGCTGGGCCATCGCCCACAAGTTTCCCGCCGAGCAGGCGACGACGGTGTTGCGGGCGATCGAGATCCAGGTCGGGCGGACCGGCGCGCTGACCCCGGTAGCCAAGCTCGATCCGGTCACCGTTGGCGGCGTCGTCGTCTCCAACGCCACGCTGCACAACGCCGAGGAAATCGAGCGGCTGGACGTCCGCGTCGGCGACACAGTGATGATTCAGCGGGCCGGCGACGTGATCCCGCAGGTGCTGGGAATCGTTGCGGACAAGCGCCCCGCCGGCACCGAGCCTTTCGAATTTCCGTCCGTCTGCCCGTGCGAATTGAAGACGCCGGTTGTGCGCGAGGTGACCGCCTCGGGCGCCCAGAGCGTCGTGCGGCGCTGCACCGGCGAGTTCGCCTGTCCGTTCCAGCGTCGCGAGCATCTGAAGCTGTTCGTCTCACGCAAAGCCTTCGACATTGACGGGCTCGGCGACAAACAGATCGATTTCTTCTACGACGATCCGGATTTTCGCGTTCGCACCCCGGCCGACATCTTCAAGATGGCGGCGACGAATGCCGCCGGCCTGAAGAAGTTGAAGGACAAGGAAGGGTTCGGCGAGGTTTCGGCCAGCAATCTGTTCGCGGCGATCGAGGCGCGTCGGACGATCCCGCTTGACCGGCTGATCTTCTCGCTCGGTATCCGCCACGTCGGCGAGGCGACGGCCAAGACGCTGGCGCGTGCCTACGGCACCTTCGAGGCGTTTCATGACGCGGCGCTCAAGGTGGCGGCGGGCGACGAGGAAGCGGCCGCCGAGATGGACGCGCTGGAAGACATCGGCGGGGCGGTGCTGACCGCGGTCGCGGGGTTTTTCTCCGAGGAGCACAATCTGCGTCTCATCGAGGATCTGGTGGAGCAGTTGGCGATCGAGCCGGCCGAAAAGCCAGCCGCGTCTTCGCCCGTCTCCGGCCAGACCATCGTCTTCACGGGTTCGCTCGAGCAGATGACCCGCGACGAGGCGAAGGCGATGGCCGAGGCGCTGGGCGCCAAGGTCGCCGGGTCGGTATCGAAGAGGACCGATCTCGTCGTCGCCGGACCCGGCGCCGGCTCGAAGCTGAAGAAGGCCGCCGAGTTCGGCGTCGAGGTGATCGACGAGGATGCCTGGTTCGAGCGGATCGGGCGCGGAGGAAGGGATGGTACCCGGAGCGGCGAGCGCGACTGACGCGCGAATATCGCGGTGGGGTGGTGTCAGTTCCAGGGAAGAAATTTGCGCCAATGCGTCGACCCATCTTGCGGAGCGCGCGGCGAATGCCGAGATTGGACGCGCTCCAGACAAGGATGGTTCATGTTTTTCCGCCTGCCGCGCCGCATGCGCACCGGCCTCTCCACCGCGATTTTACTGGTTGGCGCGGCCCTGTCGCCAGCCGCGATCGCCGTGTCGGTCGACGATGACATCCCCTCCGCGAAGGCACCGGTCGCCACGGGCGAGCGCATTGACCCGGCAAAGTCGGATATGCCCGAGATCATCGCGGCCGACGATCTCGCCGCCATGCTCGACCTCGCGCGGGGCTACGGCGAGGCCGAGCTGACCACGATCGAGAATGGCGATCCTGTCATTGTCGGCGAGATCAGCGGCGTCGCCTATCAGCTGTTCTTTCTGAACTGCGCGGACGACCACACCGGCTGTGCCATCATGAACTTCTACGCGATCTGGGACGTCCAGGACGTCGCCATCAGCGCCATCAACGAATTCAACCGCATGCAGCCGTTCAACAAGGCCTATCTGACGGCGGACAATCTGCCGGTGGTGGAACTGAACCTGTCCACGGTCGGCGGCATTACACGCGGCCAGCTCGATGCGGCCTTCGAGCGCTGGACCATCGCGCTGGCGGAGTTTCCCCGCCAGGTGCTCGGCGAGGGGCGTTAGCGAACGCGCCGTCGACATCCGCGGCGCTTGCGCCTTTCGCCTTGAGGAAGCATAAGCAAGCCTGATTAAGTGGTCTTTCCACGCCCGTTTTCCGCCCCCTTGTCCGAGCAAACCTTGTGACCGAATCCGCCCGATCGGAGATCCGCGCCGCGCTCCGCCAACTCCTGCCCATCCTCTTTGCCGCGCTGCCCTTCGGTATGGTCTATGGCGCCATCGCCATCGGCGCCGGTCTGACGTTGTGGCAGACGCTGGGGTTCTCGGCCACCGTCTATGCCGGCGCCTCGCAACTCGCCGCTCTGCAGCTGATCGGAATCGGCGCGCCGGTCTGGTCCGTACTGCTGGCGGTCGTGGCGCTCAACTTCCGGCACGTCCTTTATTCGGCGTCCGTGGGCCGGCATCTGACGCGGTTTTCGGCGCCGCAGAAGGCGGCCGCGTTCTTCCTTCTGGTCGACCCGATGTTCGGTGCCGCCGAGGCGCGGGCGAGCGGCCAGAAACTGACCAAGACGTTCTATTTCGCCTATGGCCTGGTGCTTTATTTCGGCTGGCTCGCCGCAACTCTCGTCGGCGCGTTGTTCGGCGCGCTGATCGAAGATCCTCTCGCATACGGACTGGACTTCATCCTGCCGGTCTATTTCCTGACGCTGCTGATGACATTTCGGGCCCGCAGCCAGTTCTATCCCGTGGCACTGGCAAGCGCGGCGACCTCGATCCTGGTCTATCTGACCATCGGTCCACCCTGGCACGTCACCATCGGTGGCGTCGCCGGCGTCTTTCTCGCCGCTGTCGCCAGACCGGCGGCGCGGCCGACGGGCGAGGGCGTCGATGCCTGACATCTGGCTGATCATCATCCTCGCGGGTGCGCTCACCTACCTGACGCGGGCCGGCGGACACCTGCTGCTGGCCCGCATCGGATCGCTGCCACCCCGGCTGGAGGCGGCGTTGAACGCCGTTCCGGCGGCGGTGCTGACGACGATCGTGACGCCGATACTGGTGACCGGCGGCTGGCCGGAACGGATTGCTATACTGGTCTGTCTGATCCTGTCATTGCGGCTGCCGCTGATCGCGGTCGTTGCCATCGGCACGGGATTCGTGGCCGCGGCGAGAGCGGCCGGCTTTTGAACCGGCCGCCGCTCGGTCAGTCTGCCTGAATCGCTGACAGTTTCCATTCGCCGCCACTCTCACGCACGAAGGTCCACAGTTCCGTCGTCTCGGTCGGATGATCGGGGTCGCCCTCGACGACCGCACCGGTCTGGCGGTCGTGCATGACATCGATCGATGCAAAGCGCATCGCGACAGAGGCGTAGTCCCGCGCGTCCTCGCGCCACGCCTCGGCGAGGGCGCCCTGCAGCAATTCGACTGCCGTTACGTCGTTCTTGCGGCCCGACGTGGCGTTGTCGGACAGTTCCTCGGCGAGATAGGACATCACCTCGGGTGTGGTGATCCGGCGAAGCGCGGCGTAGTCCTCGCGCGAGAATGCCGCCTGGACTTCCTGTAGTTTCTGCTCGAAGGTATCGAGATCCGCATCGGTGATGCCGATCTCGTCCGAGGCGCCGGGGGAGCTCGGCGCGGCTCCGGCAGCACCGGCGCCGAGCGCCGCGCCCGCACCGATCGACGGGATGCGGAAGCTTCCCTGCCCAGCAGCCCGCGGCGTTTCCTCATAGGCGCGCCGCTCCGTACCGCCGGGATTGCCGACAGCGGAGGCGGCGGTACGGCCACGGAACAGCCGCATCAGCAACGTCACGCCCAGGCCGATCAGAAGCACCTGGACGAGCAGGGCGAAGATGCCGCCCATGCCGCCGAAGCCGCTTCCCATCAGCATGCCGAACAGGCCGCCGAGCATCAGACCGCCGAGAAGTCCGCCGCCCATGCCGCCGAAGAGGCCCGGACGGGAAGCGGCCAGCCCATTCCGGGCAACGCCGGCGCCCGGCTGGGCGGCCTGGCCGGGCGTCATCGAGCGCTGGACCGGGGCGAAGGATTTCGGCGCGGTCGTCGTCGGCGGCGCCGACTGGAAAGTCCGGAAGCCCCGGCTGCCGAAGCTGCCGCCGCGCCGCGCGTCGGCGTAGTCGACCGCGACGAAGGAGAAAGCGAGAAAGAGGCTGGCGAATACTGCGCCGAAGCGAAGGCGATTGGCCATGTAAGGTCCCGTCAAGTTGTCGTTCGACGAGATATGGGGGGCCCAAGCTTTTTCCACCAGCTGTCCGCGCCGAATTTCCACGCCTCAGCGCGCCAGTTCGCGCGTCGCTTCCTCGATGCCCTTCAGGGTCATCTCGAACATGCGGTCGCCGGTTGCCTCGCGGATCATCTGGATCGACTGCGTCCAGTCCCAATGGTCGCGCTTGATCGGGTTCAGCCAGACCGTCTTCGGCCATTGGGCCGTAAAGCGTTGCAGCCAGACGAAGCCCGGCTCGGGGTTCCAGTGTTCGACCGAGCCGCCGGGCATGGCGATTTCGTAGGGGCTCATCGAGGCGTCGCCGACGAACACCGCCTTGTAGTCCGACCCGAATGTGTGGATCACGTCCATGGTCGCAATCGTCTCCGTGTGCCGCCGGCGATTGTCCTTCCACAGCCGCTCATAGGGGCAATTGTGAAAGTAGAAGAATTCGAGG
>NZ_JALHBS010000005.1 GCF_024195285.1 Aurantimonas marianensis | reverse complement strand
TCGGCAAGGACGAGGTCTATCTCGAAAAACTCGTCGAGCGCGCCCGTCATGTCGAAGTGCAGATTCTCGGCGATACCCACGGCAACGTCGTCGATCTGTTCGAGCGCGACTGCTCGATCCAGCGCCGCAACCAGAAGGTCGTCGAGCGCGCGCCCGCGCCGTATCTGAACGACGCCCAGCGGCGCGAAATCGCCGGATACGCCCGCCAGCTCGCCGACGCCACCAGCTATGTCGGCGCCGGCACGGTCGAGTTCCTGATGGATGCCGACACCGACGCCGTCTACTTCATCGAGGTCAATCCGCGCGTCCAGGTCGAGCACACCGTCACCGAGGAGGTGACCGGCATCGACATCGTCAAGGCGCAGATCCACATACTCGACGGCGCCGCGATCGGCACGCCGGAATCGGGCGTGCCGCGTCAGGAGGACATCAAGCTCAACGGCCATGCCCTGCAGTGCCGCATCACCACCGAGGATCCGGAACAGAACTTCATTCCCGACTATGGCCGGATCACGGCCTATCGTGGCGCCACGGGTTTCGGCATCCGCCTCGATGGCGGCACCGCCTATTCGGGCGCCGTCATCACGCGCTTTTACGATCCGCTCTTGGAAAAGGTGACGGCCTGGGCGCCGACGCCGCAGGAGGCGATCGCCCGCATGGACCGGGCGCTGCGCGAGTTCCGCATTCGCGGCGTGGCGACCAACCTGACCTTCCTCGAGGCGATCATCGGCCACGAGAAGTTCCGCGACAATTCCTACACGACCAAATTCATCGACGACACGCCGGCGCTGTTCAGCCAGGTCAAGCGCCGCGACCGCGCCACCAAGCTCTTGACCTATCTCGCCGACGTCTCGGTCAACGGCCATCCGGAGACGAAACACCGGCCCCGCCCCACTGAGGGCCAGGTCGCCCCGGTGCCGCCGCTGTTCAAGGCGCCGATCGTCGACGGCACCCGCCAGAGATTCGACGCCCTCGGTCCGAAGGCCTTCGCCGAGTGGATGCGCGCCGAGCCGCAGGTGCTGATCACCGACACGACGATGCGCGACGGACCGCAATCGCTGCTGGCGACCCGCGTCAGGACCCACGACATCGTCGCCATCGCCGACGCCTATGCGCGCGCCCTGCCGCAGCTTCTCAGCCTCGAATGCTGGGGCGGCGCGACCTTCGACGTCGCCATGCGCTTCCTCACCGAGGATCCGTGGGAGCGGCTCGCGCTGATCCGCGAGAAGGCGCCGAACATCCTTCTCCAGATGCTGCTGCGCGGCTCGAACGGCGTCGGCTACACCAATTACCCGGACAATGTCGTCAAGCGCTTCGTCGCCGAGGCGGCCAAGGGCGGTGTCGATCTCTTCCGGGTGTTCGACTGCCTCAACTGGGTCGAGAACATGCGGGTCTCGATGGATGCCGTGTGCGAGGCCGGCAAGCTCTGCGAGGGGGCGATCTGCTACACCGGCGACCTGTTCGATCCGGATCGGGCCAAATACGACCTGAAATATTACGTGTCGCTGGCCAAGGAGATGGAGGCGGCCGGCGCCCATATCCTCGGCATCAAGGACATGGCGGGGTTGTTGAAGCCCGCCGCCGCGCGCGTCCTGTTCAAGACGTTGCGCGAGGAAACCGATCTGCCGATCCACTTCCACACCCACGACACCTCCGGGATCGGTGCCGCCACCGTGCTCGCCGCGATCGAGGCCGGCGTCGACGCCGTCGACGCGGCGATGGATGCCCTTTCCGGCAACACCACGCAGCCATGCCTCGGCTCCATCGTCGAGGCGCTGAAGGGCACGGATCGCGATCCGGGCCTGTCGGCCGAAGCGATCCGGCGGATTTCCTTCTACTGGGAGGCGGTCCGGGCGCAATACGCGGCCTTCGAGAGCGACCTCAAGGGTCCGGCTTCCGAGGTCTATCTGCATGAAATGCCCGGCGGGCAGTTCACCAATTTGAAGGAACAGGCCCGCTCGCTCGGCCTCGAGGCGCGCTGGCACCAGGTCGCCCAGACCTATGCCGACGTGAACCGGATGTTCGGCGACATCGTCAAGGTGACGCCCTCGTCCAAGGTCGTCGGCGACATGGCGCTGATGATGGTCAGCCAGGATCTCACCGTCGCCGACGTGCTCGATCCGAAGAAGGACCTCGCCGTCCCCGATTCGGTCGTGGCGATGATGCATGGCGATCTCGGGCAGCCGCCGTCTGGCTGGCCGGCGGATATCCAGGCGAAGGTGCTGAAGGGCGAGACGCCGATCACCGTCAGGCCCGGCTCGCTGCTCGGCGAGGCCGATCTCGATGCCGAGCGGGCCGCCATCGAAACCAAGCTGGAGCGCCCGGTGAGCGATCCGGAATTCGCCTCCTATCTGATGTACCCCAAGGTCTTCGCCGATTTCGCCGCGATCCAGGACCTCTACGGCCCGG
>NZ_JALHBS010000049.1 GCF_024195285.1 Aurantimonas marianensis | reverse complement strand
CCTCGCGGATATGATCGTCCATGGAGCCGCCGATATCGAGAAACAGCAGCACCTTGACGGCGTTGCGCCGCTCCGGCCGGGTCTTGACGTCGAGATAGCCGTGCTCGGCGGTGGAGCGGATGGTGGCGGGAAGGTCGAATTCCTCCTCGGCCCCGTCCCTAACCCAGCGGCGCAGCCGCTTCAGCGCGACCTTGATGTTGCGCGTGCCGAGTTCGACCCCGTCGTCGAGATCGCGGAAGTCGCGCCGGTCCCAGACCTTCACCGCCTTGCGGTGGCGGCTTTCCTTCTGGCCGATACGGACGCCTTCCGGGTTGTAGCCATAGGCGCCGAAGGGCGAGGTGCCGCCGGTGCCGATCCATTTCGAGCCGCCCTGATGGCGTCCTTGCTGCTCTTCGAGGCGTTCTTTGAGCGTCTCCATAAGCTTCTCGAAGCCGCCGAGGGATTCGACCAGCTTCTTCTCGTCTTCCGTGAGGTGCTTCTCGGCGAGCCGGCGCAGCCACTCCTCGGGTAATTCGCGCATATCGACGCCGCCGGCCTCGCCGGAGACCGCTTCCACGCCCTTGAAGATTTCGGCAAAGACCCGGTCGAACCGGTCGATGAAGCGCTCGTCCTTCACCAGGCTGGCGCGGGCGAGATAATAGAATCCTTCCACATCGTAGGTGACCAGATCGGCCGTCACCGCGTCGAGAAAGGCGAGGTGCTCGCGCAGCGTGACCGGGACGCCGGCGGCCTTGAGCTTGAGGAAGAAGGTCAGAAACATGAGGCGAGGGTAGGGCAGAGAGGTGGTGAAGTCAGCCGTTGTCCGGCCGGCGTCGTCGACATAGCATCGTCATGGTTGATCGCACTGCGCCAGCGGCGTATATGAGGGGTGAGAATGACGCTGAAGATCGAAGTCGGTGAAACCCGACGCTTTCTTCTCGATCGTGCGTTCTACGGCCTGTCCGACGATCGCAAGGATCGCATGTTCGCTCGACTCGAATCCGATCCCGCGGTGGGAACACCGCGAGCCGACCGGACGTCACTTTGGGATTGGCGGTTTGGAGAGTTCGAAGTCACCTATGCGATCAGCGATGATTTCGGCAAAATCGTGCTGCTGGAACTTCGCCCGTATAACTGGAACTTCGCCCGTATAAGGAGAAACCCGCGCGGATTCTGGACCGAGCTTGGGACGCCATCGACAAGATCAACAAGATCAAGCGGTTGATCGGGTTATGATGTGAGAAACGTGATGAGGAAAAGAAAGAGTGAGGAGGAAGCGGCCGAACATCTGGCTGAGTCCCTCGAACAGGCCCTGAAATGGTTTCAGGGCGACGATTCCGACGTCACGGTCCATACCTTCACGATCGAGGTGCCGGACGTCGCCAAGCTGCGGCGCAAGCTGAAGCTGACGCAGGCTGATTTCGCGCTGAAGATCGGCGTGCCGGTGGCCACGCTTCGCAATTGGGAGCAGGGCCGGCGCTATCCGACCGGCCCCGCGCGGGTGCTGCTGAATGTGCTGGCGCGACGGCCGGATCTGGTGATGGAAGCGATCGAAGCCTCCCAGCCTGTCGAAGCGGCGGAATAACAGCCTTGTGACGCGGGCGAGCGTAACCCGCACGCGCCGCGCGGCGTTTCTTGCCGGCAGAGGCCGGGTCGCAGACGCGCAAGCGCCCTATTGTGCGAGCTTGTCGCGGAATTTCTCCGGCACCTGATCGAGCGTCAGTTTCTTCTGCTCCTCGGCGTCGTGGGCAAAGGCCACCAGATCGGCGAGGTCCTGGCCGCTCAGATCGATGACCGCACCCAATTCCGCCTCCTGCATCGCCGCCATCGCGGGGGCGCCGCGCCACATGCGCGCGGCGAACTCGAACGCGTTCATCGGCGACGGCATCTCGGCGGCGTCGAGCGAAGGGCCGACTTCGACCCCGATACCGTTGACCGAATGGCAGACGACGCAACCCTTGTCGACGAACAGCTGGCGTCCCCGTTCGGCGTCGAGCGGCGGCAGGGCGATACCGATATCGCGCATGAACCCCATCATGCGGTCGACCTGTTCGGGCGGCATCTCCTCGATCGCTTCAAAATCGTGGCCGTGCTCGTGGCCTTGGTGCATTTCACGCAAATCCTCGAGCGGAGCGGACGCGCCGTGATCGTCGTCTCCGGCCTCGGAGGAATGACCGGGCGCGGCCGAAGCGCCGCCCGGCGCGAGTGCCATGGATACGGCCACGGCCGCCGCGGCAAGGGTGACGTGGGACATCATCATATTCCTTTCAGATCATCGAAACGGTACTATCATACACCCTTCGGAAACTGCCCAGGGCGCCGTCGCTCAAGGGAACACACCAAGGTCCGGCCCGAAAGCCGGGACCACTCGCCGCAACGATGCTGTAGCGCTGAACGAGTGACCGGGCGTTGATCCACATCAATGCGCTTCGAGGCGCGCAGCGAGAAAAAGGAGCAGGCACGGCGATCAGTACCCTGTCGGGGAGATCGCGATCGGCGGCGGGTTCCATCAGATCGTTCGGGGTGCCGGAGCGAGCGCGTCCCCTGGGCGGCTGAATGGACGCACCGCGCCGTGAGGCCGCAGAGCGCGACATTCAGCGGGTTCATGGCAGCGGCGCTCACGCTTGTGACGGCCCGCCGCCCAAGCCGCCAAAATGGGAAGGAGGTGGCGCCATGTGCGCGGGTTCCGTGGTCCCGGCCCCGTCCATTCAAGCCTCCGGGCCGCCGGCCGACGGCAGCTCGGCGACCCGCCGAGATGTCCTTTATATCGCGACCGGGGCGATGGCGGCGGTCGGCACGGCGGTGGCGCTGTGGCCCTTCATCGACAGCATGAACCCGGCGGCGGACGTCTTGGCTCTGTCCTCAGTGGACATCGACCTGTCATCCGTCGAGGTCGGCCAGCGGATCACCGCGATGTGGCGGAGCAGGCCGGTGTTCATCGCCCGCCGCACGCAAGAAGAGATCGCACGGGCCAGGGCCGATGACGGCGATCCGGGCCTGATCGACCCGGCCACCGATGCATCCCGCGTCATCCAGGACGAATGGCTGATCGTCGTCGGCGTCTGCACCCATCTGGGCTGCATCCCGCTGGGCCAGGACCCGGCCGCGCCCCGGGGCGAGTGGGACGGGTGGTTCTGCCCATGCCACGGCTCCGTCTACGACACGGCGGGCCGGGTGCGCCGCCGCCCGGCGCCACGCAACCTCGATGTGCCGCCTTACGAATTTCTGGACAACGGCGCCGTCCGGATCGGTTAGGCGGACGCTGCCCGCTCAGTCCGGCAGAACGATCTCGCCCTTGAGGTAGAGAACACCCTGGCCCGCTACGACGACGGTCTCGCCATCCAGACGGCAGCGCAGATCGCCACCGCGCTTCGACACCTGCCTTGCGGTGAAGTCGGTCTTGCCCAGCCGCTCGGCCCAATAGGGCACCAGCGTGCAATGGGCCGAGCCGGTGACCGGGTCTTCATCAATCCCGGCCTTCGGCGCGAACATGCGCGAGACGAAATCGACGGCGTTGCCGGGCGCGCCCGCCGCGGTGGCGATGATATTGCGCGGCGGCAGTCCGCCGAGCGCTCGAATGTCAGGCGCCAGCGCCTCGACCTCGGCGGCGCTGTCCAGGACGGCCAGCCAGGATGTGTCGTTCGGCACGGCGAAGGAGACCACCGCCTGCGGCCGGGCGCGGAGGGCGTCGGCCAGCTTGTCGATATCGGCCGCGTCGACGGTTCCGGCCTCGTGCCGGCGCGGGAAGCGCATGACGTACCATCCGTCGGCGTCGCGGGTGACGGTCAACTCGCCTGATTCCCGTGTCACGAAGGTCAGCGTCGCGGCCGTATCGCCGAGGCATTCGGTGAGGACGTAGGCGGTGGCGAGCGTCGCGTGGCCGCACAGCGGCACCTCGATCGCCGGGGTGAACCAGCGCAGCTCCCAGCGCGCCTCGCCGGCCGGCACGAAGAAGGCGGTTTCGGCGAGATTGTTCTCCCCCGCGATCGCCTGCATCACAGCGTCCGGCAACCAGGAATCGAGCGGCACCACGGCGGCCGGATTGCCGGCAAACAGCCGGTCGGTAAAGGCGTCGACCTGGTAGAGGGGAAGGGTGGGCATCAGGTTATTTCCGAGGATGGCGGACGATGAAAGCGCCTAATCAAGCGCATAACGGCGATCCGCACCAACGCAATCGCGTGATATCAGCCATCGTTCCCAGTCATGGGGACACCTCACTCACCCCCGCCTTGCCAGAAATGCCAGCCGCTCGAACAGATGCACGTCCTGCTCGTTCTTGAGCAGCGCGCCGGCGAGCTTCGGCAGGGCGCTGGTCGGGCTCTCGCGCAAATCCTTGGGCTCGATGTCCTCGGCGACGAGCAGGCGGATCCAGTCCAGCGCCTCCGAGGCCGCCGGCCGTTTCTTGACGCCCGGCTGCTCGCGCAGCTCGTAGAACTGGGTCAGCGCGGCGCGCACCAGCTCCTTCTTGATGCCGGGATGATGCACCACGACGATCTTCGCCAGCGTCTCGGGATCGGGAAACTGGATGTAGTGGAAGAAGCAGCGGCGCAGGAACGCGTCCGGCAGCTCCTTTTCGTTGTTCGAGGTGACGACGACGATCGGCCGGTGCCTGGCCCTCACCGTTTCGTCGGTCTCGTAGACGTCGAACTCCATCTTATCGAGCTCCTGCAGGAGATCGTTGGGAAACTCGATGTCGGCCTTGTCGATCTCGTCGATCAACAGGACGACGCGCTCGTCGGAGGCGAAGGCCTCCCACAACTTGCCGCGGCGGATATAGTTGCGAATGTCGTTGACCTTCTCGTCGCCGAGCTGGCTGTCGCGCAGCCGCGAGACGGCGTCGTATTCGTAGAGCCCTTGCGCCGCGCGCGTGGTGGACTTGACCGTCCACTGGATCAGCCTGAGCCCCAGCGCCTCGGCGATCTGGAAGGCGAGTTCCGTCTTGCCGGTGCCCGGCTCGCCCTTGACCAGCAATGGACGTTCGAGGGTGATCGCGGCGTTGACCGCGACCATCAGATCCTTGCCCGCCACATAGGCGTCGGTTCCGGTAAAGCGCATGCGTGTCATCCTGTTTTGCGGTTGCCGGCAACCATAAGGTCCGGCGAGGCGCTGGCAAGCGGCGAGCGCGCTTTGACGGGGCCGGCTCGTCAGTGGGGCTTATCGTTCCCTGCTTCGACCCTATGTTGCGGCGGCGACGCGCCGGGTCCCTTCCGGCCCAGGGAAACAGCCGCATGAATTCAAACAGCTTTGCCGCGCAAACGGGCGCCACCGGC
The DNA here is from genome assembly GCF_024195285.1 of Aurantimonas marianensis. Classification (GTDB taxonomy): domain Bacteria; phylum Pseudomonadota; class Alphaproteobacteria; order Rhizobiales; family Rhizobiaceae; genus Aurantimonas; species Aurantimonas marianensis. The sequence goes on along the minus strand of NZ_JALHBS010000049.1, from coordinate 55,802 downwards.
GAGGGCGCACTCGGCACCGTCCTGACGGTGTTGTTCGCGCTCGCCTGCGGCGCGCTCGCGGCCAATCTCTATTACGCCCAGCCGCTGGTCGCGCTGATTGGCGACGACACCGGCCTGTCGGCCTCGACCGAGAGCATGATCGTCACCGTCGCTCAGATCGGCTACGCCATCGGCCTCGTCCTCCTGGTGCCGCTCGGCGATCGTGTCGAGAATCGCAAGCTGATCCTCGTCACCATGGCGGCGAATGTCGTCAGCCTCGCCGGCCTCGCCCTGGCGCCGTGGCTGACGACGCTGTTCGCCATGATGCTGGTTGTCGGCATCACCTCGACGGCGGCGCAGATGCTGGTGCCGCTGGCCGCCAATCTCGCGCCCGCCGCCGCACGCGGCAAGGTCGTCGGCAACGTCATGAGCGGGCTTCTCGGCGGGATATTGCTCGCCCGGCCGGTCTCCAGCTTCCTTGCCGACTATGTCGGCTGGCGTGGGGTGTTCGGCCTGTCCGCGGGGCTCATCGCGGCGCTTGGCCTGGCTGGCCTGATCCTGTTGCCGCGCCGCGAGCCCCATGGCGAGCGGAGCTACGCCGTGCTGATCGGCTCGCTCGGCAAGCTGTTCGTCCGCCAGCCGGTGCTGCGCCGGCGCGGGATCTACCATGCCGCGATGTTCGGGGCGTTTTCGCTGTTCTGGACCGCCGCGCCGGTGATCCTTCTACGCGAACCCTACAATTTCACCCCGAGTGGCGTCGCCCTGTTCACGCTGGCCGGGGTCCTCGGCGTTTTCGCCGCGCCGGTCGCCGGCCGTCTCGCGGACCGTGGCTACACCCGCATCGGCACCATCGCGGCGATCGCAACGGTGATCGCCGCCTTCGTCGCCGCCCTGTTCGGCGGCGTCTCGATGGCCGCGCTGGTCGCCGCGGGCATCCTGATCGATCTCGGCGTGCAGGCCAATCTCGTCTTTGGCCAGCGCGAGATCTACCAGCTCGACGCGACCATCCGGAACCGGCTCAACGCCGTTTACATGACGACGTTCTTTCTCGGCGGGGCGATCGGCTCGGCGCTGTCCAGCCCGGTGCTGGAAGCCTTCGGCTGGGTGGGCATCTGCGTTATCGGCATCGCCATGCCCGCGGCGGCGCTGATCTATTTCCTGTTGTCCGACGAATCCGGCTGAGGCGGCATTCCTTCGGCCTCCCATTTGTCGAGAAACGCTTCGATCGGAAGCGCCTGCATGTCGGGGATCGCCGCAAACAGGGTGTCGGGCGGCCAGTCCCACCAGGCGAGGCGCCGTAGCCGCTCTGCGATCTCCGGCGGAAAGCGATCGCGCAATGGCCGCGCCGGTACGCCGGTGACGATCTGACAGGCGGCGACATCCTTGGTGACCACCGCATTGGCGCCGATCGCCGCGCCGTCGCCGATGCGCACTCCGGGCATCACCACCGCGCCGTGGCCGATCCACACGTCATGGCCGATCGCGACACGCTTGGCCCTGCGATGTTCGCGCCAGCCGGAATCGATTGGCAGAAAGCGGAAATATTCGTTCGGCCGGTAGCTGATCTTGTGGGTCGTCGGGCGCTCCATCGGGTGCTCCAGCGCGTTGATCCGGACATTCGCGGCGATGGAGCAGAACTTGCCGATGTCGGCGTGGATGGCTTCGCCGCCGCGCTCGCAATAGGAAAAGTCGCCGACCGTGACGTCGCGCAGCAGCACACGCGGGCCGATCTCGACGAAGCGGCCGAGGCGGGTTTCCTTCAGCTCCGCCGAGGGGTGAATGCGCGGTTCGGACGAACGCAGGCGCAAATCGTCGTCGCGGCCGTGGCTGTCGCTATCCATCGCATGGTTTTCCCAAGGGGCTGTTCGCTTTCGTTGTCGTCATCATCGGCCCATAACCCGCGATACCGCGCCGGTACAGGGCAGCCGGAAATAGGCCGGGCGACGGCAAACGTAAGGGAAGATGCGGATGTTTGATTTGCGACGCCCGTCCCGGCTGCCATGCTGATTGTCGGTGACGAAGGGTCAACTGCCGCACCGGCGATCTTGGGAGGATCCGATGACGAAAAATGGTTGTTGCGGGCCGGGCTATGCCTCGCCGAAGGAGGCCATGCAGGCCGAGCGGGAGAAGCTGCTTTACACGGTGGCGCTTTATGTCGGGACGGGCGTGGAGAAGCCGGATTATCTGGCGACGGTGGATGTCGACCCGGATAGCCCGACCTATTCCAGCGTCGTCGCGCGCACCGAGATGCCGGGGATCGGCGACGAGCTGCACCATTCGGGCTGGAACGCCTGCTCGTCCTGTCATGACGATGCGTCGAAATCCCGGCGCTATCTGCTGATGCCCGGCGTGCGCACCTCGAACATCAATGTGATCGACACGGCCGATCCGACGAATCCGAAGCTGCACACGGTGGTTTCCGGCGACGAGATCAAGGCGAAGACCAATCTGTCGGCGCCGCATACGGTGCATTGCCTCGGCTCGGACATCATCATCTCGATGCTCGGCGATGCCGACGGCAACGGACCCGGCGGCTTTCTGCATCTCGACGAGAATTTCAACATCGTCGGCCGCTGGGAGAACGAGCTCAACGGCATGAAGTACAATTACGACTTCTGGTACCAGCCGCGCCACAACATGATGGTCAGCTCGGAATGGGCCGCGCCGAACACCTTCATGCCGGGCTTCGATCTCGACGACGTCGCGGCCGGCAAATACGGACAATCGGTGCATTTCTGGGACTTCAAGGCAAGGAAGGTCGCCAAATCGGTGGATCTCGGCGCCGAGGGCATGATTCCACTGGAGGTGCGCGGCCTGCACGACCCGGAATCGAACCACGGCTATTTCGCCGCCACCTTGTCCTCAAACGTCTTCCATTGGTGGAAGGACGATGCCGGCGAACCCCAGTTGGAGAAGGTGATCGACATTCCCACGATCGATGTCGCGGGTTTCCCGGTGCCGATGCCCAGCCTGATTACCGATATCCTGATTTCGATGGACGACCGCTACATCTATTTCGCCAACTGGCTGCACGGCGATCTCAGGCAATACGACATCACCGACCGCTCGAACCCGAAGCTGACCGGTCAGGTCTGGCTCGGCGGCCTGCTCGGCAAGGCGCCCGAGGTCAATGGCGTGACGGTGCAGGGCGCCCCGCAGATGATCCAGCTGTCGCTGGACGGCAAGCGGCTCTACGTCACCACATCGCTGTTTTCGACCTGGGACAATCAGTTCTATCCGGGCATGAAGGACAAGGGGGCGCAGATGTTCATGATCGACTGCGACACCGAGCGTGGCGGCATGACGATCAATCCCGACTTCCTGGTGGATTTCGGCAACGAGCCGAACGGACCGGCGCGCTGCCATGAAATGCGCTATCCGGGAGGCGACGTCACCAGCGACATCTGGATGTGACGCGGATGCGCGGTCGCATCGGCGGCCGGTCCCTCGATCGACGGCGCGGGCGGTGAAAACGTGGCGGGTCACGCTGGCAAATCGGAACGGCCGTGTCCTGGATGTTGGTGAGGACCAGCCGATACTCGACGCCGCCGAGGCCGCCGGGATCGTCCTGCCGGTCGCCTGCCGCTATGGCGGCTGCATCACCTGCGCCGGGCGATTGATCTCGGGCAAGGTACGCCAGCCGAAAGGGACCGCCTTGAACCGGCGGCAGAGCGTGGCGGGGTATATCCTCTTGTGTGTCGCCCGGCCCCGTTCAGACTGCGTCATCGCCGTCGGCGTCGAGAGCCATGACGAGCTGTATCGAAATCCCTTCGCCGACTTCCGGCCGTCGGGCAACAGATCGTGAAGCTGGAGTTGGGGTCTCGCATCCGGCGGGGCGGTCATGCTATTCGCGTCCCGATATCAATCGGATGCGCGGGAGAGGCGGGCCGGGTCTTGAACATACCCGTGCACGATAGCGACATGAACGGACTTTCGCTGTTTCGAGCCGGTCTTTGGGCCGTCGTGGCGCTGCTCGCGGGCGCGGTCGCGGTCGCGGCGCTGGTATTGTTTTACGCTCCGGTCGGCCCGGTCAGCGGCGAGGGACCCTTCGGGACGCCCTTCGCGCTCGTCGATCAGAACGGCGCGGCGATCACCGAGGCCGATCTGAAAGGGACGCCGTCCGCTGTGTTCTTCGGCTTCACCCACTGCCCGGAGGTCTGTCCGACGACGCTTTATGAGCTTGCCGGTCATCAAAAGCGTCTGAAGGAGGAGGGCAAGGACCTGCGGCTTGTCTTCGTCACCGTCGATCCGGAACGCGACACGCCCGAAATCCTCAAGGATTATGTCAGCGCCGTCGGCCCGGACATCACCGCGGTCACCGGTGCGCCGGACAAGATCGCGGCGATGCTGAGAGGCTGGGGCGTCTATTCGGCGAAGGTGGGCGACGGCCCCGACTATTCCATGGACCATACGGCGACGACATTTCTGTTGGACGCCGATGGCGCGCTGGCGGGGACGCTGGCCTACGGTGAAAAGTCGGACACGGCGCGCGCCAAGCTGGATCGGCTCGTCGGGCTTTGACACCCGGGCCGAAGCAAGCATGCGGCGCCGTGAGAGCAGAGGCCCTTGTCGCCGCTTGGCAAATCGCACCGCCCATTTCCTTCGCGCCGTTCCGGCCTAGTTGGGCGTCGTCGTTCGCAAGGATAATCGTACATGGATGATCTCGCCGCCCAGATCGCGCTCATCGGCGCCGCGGGCATCGCCTCGCAATGGCTGGCCTGGCGCCTCCAGATTCCGGCGATCGTGATCCTGCTCGCCGTCGGTCTCTTTTTCGGCCCGTTCACCGGATTCATGAATCCGCGCGCGGATTTCGGCGACCTCTATACGCCGCTGGTGTCGACCGCCGTCGCGATCGTTCTGTTCGAGGGCGGGCTGACGCTGAATTTCCGCGAGATCCGCGAGACGTCGAAAGCAGTGCGGCGCATCGTCATCGTCTCCGGGCCGCTGGTCTGGCTGATGACCGCGCTCGCCGCCCATTATGTCGGCAATTTGTCATGGCCGACCGCGATCATCCTCGGCGCAGTGCTGGTGGTCACCGGGCCGACGGTGATCATGCCGCTCTTGCGCCACGCCAAACTGAAGACCCGTCCGGCGTCGATCCTCCGATGGGAAGCGATCGTCAACGACCCGCTCGGCGCGTTGTTCGCGGTCATCTCGTTCGAAACCTTCCTCGTGCTCGCCGGGGCGCACGAGGCCGAAAACCTGATTCTCAACGTGATCCTGGCGATCGCGATCGCGGTTCCCGGCGGTATCGCGGCGGGGCGCGCGCTCAGTTGGCTGTTCAGCCGGGGCCATGCTCCCGAATATCTGAAGGCGCCGATCCTGTTCGCGGCCGTGGTCGCGATGAATTCGATCACCAATCTGGTGCTCGAGGAGGCGGGGCTTCTGACCGTCACCGTGATGGGCATCACCATGGCCAACGCCCGGATCGCCAGCATTACCGAACTCCGGCGGTTCAAGGAGACGATCACCACGCTGCTCGTCTCGGGCCTGTTCATCGTGCTGACAGCCTCGCTGCAGATGGACGTGATCCGCAGCCTCGAATGGCGGGTCGTCGGCTTTCTGGCCATCGTGCTGTTCGTGGTGCGGCCGCTGGCGGTTTTCGTGGCGACGATCGGCGCCGGGCTCAGCTGGAAAGAGCGGCTGCTCGTCGGCTGGATCGCACCGCGCGGTATCGTCGCGGTTGCGGTCGCCGGCCTGTTCGGCGCGACGCTCACGCGGATCGGGGTCACCGATGGCGACCGCATGATCGCCTATACGTTCGCTCTGGTTGCCGCCACGATCATCCTGCACGGCTTTTCGCTCGGGCCTCTGGCACGGCTTCTCGATCTCAGGTCGGCGGACCGGCCGGGCGTCCTTTTCGTCGGCGCCTCGCGCTTTACCATCGCCTTCGCCCGGCGGCTCAAGGCACTGGAGGTTCCAGTCCTCATCGCCGACGGCAACTGGTCGCGCATCTCGGAGGCGCGGCTGGCCGAAGTCGAGGTCTGGTACGGCGAGATCCTGTCGGAACAGGCGCACCACTCGCTCAATCTCTCGCGCTTCGACCACATGGTGGCCGCGACCGACAACGACGCCTACAACACCTTGATCTGTACCGATTTCGCGCCCGAGATCGGCCGTTCCGATGTGTTCCAGATCGGCGATTTCGGCGCCTCCGACCGTCAATCGATGAATTTCACCATCGGCGGCTTGCCCTTGTTCAAACCCGGCAAGAGCTATGCCCAGTTGCGTGATCTCATCGTCGACGGCTGGATCTTCCAGGCGACGCGGTTGACCGATGAGTTCGGGTACAAGCGCTTCGCCGAAACCCGGCCGGAGGAGACTCACGTCCTCTTGTGGATAAAGCCATCGGAAAGTCTCGTCTTCGCCGCGGCCGAAGGATCGGGTGAGCCCGACGAGGGCGACACCATCATATCCTTTGGCCCGCCCCGGCCCGAGCGCGAGCAGGATAAGATCGTGAAGGCGACGACGACCGAACGCGAGGCCCGCGCCGAAAAGGCTCGCAAGACCACCGAAGCAGCGTCCGCCAACGTCGCGGCCGCCGACTGATGAGACAGTCGCGCTGCTTTCTCCGGGCCGGCAGGGCCGAGGCCGAGGCCGTCTACGAGGCGCTGGACAGGGCCTTCGAAGAACAGGGCTTGCCGGTGGCCATCAGCGAAATCGACGAGGCGAGAGGGCTGTTCGAGGTTTCCGCCTATTTCGACACCGCCGACGCGGAAGCCTTGGAACGGGCTTTCGCCGAGGCGGTCGGTCCCGCCCTGGCGGGTCGGATCGAGCGCGAGGATCTTCCCGACAAGGATTGGATGGCCGACGTTCTCAAGGCATTGAAGCCGGTGCGTGCCGGCCGCTTCCTCGTCCACGGGGCGCATGATCGCGACAAGATCGCCGCCAACGACCTGTCCATCGAGATCGAGGCGGGACAAGCCTTCGGCACCGGTCATCACGGCACGACGGCCGGCTGTCTCACGATGTTGGGGCGGATCGTCGCACGGCGCCGTCCGCGCAACGCGCTCGACCTCGGAACGGGAAGCGCGGTCCTGGCGATCGGCCTGGCCAAGCTCGCGCGCGTGCCAGTGCTTGCGACCGATATCGACCCGGTGGCCGTGCGGGTCGCCAAGGCCAATGTCGTCGCCAATGGCGTCGCCCCCTTCGTCACCAGCGTCACCGCAGTCGGCTTCGCAGCGCCGTCGGTTCGCACACGCGCCCCGTTCGAGCTGATCGTCGCGAACATTCTCGCCGGACCCTTGATGCGGCTGGCGCCGCAATTCGCGCGGCATCTGGCGCGGCACGGCGACATCGTTCTATCGGGGATTCTGGTCAGCCAGCGGGACGCGGTCCTGGCGGCCTTTCGCGCGCAAGGGCTTTTTCACCGGCGCACGCTAGTGCTAGGCGACTGGGTGACGCTGCATCTAGCCCGGTAAGTGAAGTGAGCGGCTTCACGACGTGAAAACGCCGGCGCGCAGTCTTTGCGGCCGGCGTTTCTGTTCTGCTTGAGATGCCGCGGGATCAGCGACGCTCGGGCGTGCGTCCCTCGAAAAGCGACTCGCGCCCGCTGAGCTCGAAGCCATCGCGTCCGAGGAACGCCATGCGATCCTCGATGTAGCGGCGGGCCTCGCGCTCGCGCGCCTCGATCATGCGATCCAGCATGCTGCGCATGAATCCTTTCGAGCGGCCGGTGCCGCGGTGGGACAATTCGGTATAGGTCGTCGTGGCCATCGCAATATCTCCTGATGCGGTTCGCTGGCCTCCCCTTGCGACCAATATGCGACCTGGAGGGCGCGCTAGGTAGAGTCATTCCTGCATAGGTGCCTGTCCGTTATTGCATTGCACAACGGCACGCGCGCTTAGTCATTGTTAACCTTTCCCGCCCGACTTCATGCGCCTATGGTCCCGCGATCGGCGCCGATCGCGCCGCCCGTTTTCTTCGTTTCCCGACAGAGCTGCCGATGTTTCAAAATTTCGATCAGACCACCGATTTTTCGCGCAGCGCCGGGCGGGTCCGCCAGCTACGTGCCGGTTTCGGCGAAGCCGGCGTCGACGGTTTCATCGTGCCGCGCGCCGACGAGCACCAGGGCGAGTATATTCCCCCATCGGCGGCACGGCTCGAATGGCTGACCGGCTTTTCCGGCTCGGCGGGCGTAGCCGTGGTGCTGGCCGAACGCGCCGTGATTCTGGTCGATGGGCGCTACACCTTGCAGGTCCGCTCGGAGGTCGATCTGGCGGTTTTCGAGCCGGTCTCTTCGGTGGACACGTCCTTGGCCGACTTCTTGAAGGCGGCCGCGCCCGGCAGGCGGATCGGCTTCGATCCCTGGCTGCATACGGTGTCGGAGATGCGGGCGCTGACCGACGCCATCGAGGCGGTCGGCGGGCAACTCGTCGCGCTTCAAGCCAATCCGATCGACCGGATTTGGAACGAGCGTCCCGCGCCGCCCAAGGCGAGGGCGGTCGTCCATCCCGAGCGCTTCGCCGGACGTCCGGCGGAAGACAAGCTCGCCGATCTGGTCGGTCGGATCGGCGAAGCGAAGGCCGATGCCGCGCTTCTCACCGACCCCGCGTCGATCGCCTGGGCCTTCAACATTCGCGGCGCCGACGTTCCGCACACGCCGCTGATGCTCGCCTTCGCAATTCTGCGCGCCGAGGGTCGCCCGACCCTGTTCGTCGATCCGGACAAGCTCGACGTCGAGATCCGCGCGCGTCTTGCGGCGCTTTGCGATCTGGCATCGCCGGACGATTTCGAGGCGGCGTTGAAGCGGGAGGCGACCGGCCGCGCGATCGGCCTCGATCCGCAATTGGGCGCCGCGCGGTTGGCCAACATCGTCGCGGCGGCCGGCGGCAGGCTCGTCGATATGCCGGACCCCGCGCGGCTGCCGCGCGCGATCAAGAACGCCGGCGAGATCGCCGGTTCGCGGGCCGCGCATCGGCGCGATGGCGCCGCGGTCGCAAGCTTCCTTGCCTGGCTCGATCGGCAGCCGCCGGGAAGCGTTACGGAGATCGGCGCGGCCGAGCGACTGGAAGCGTTGCGCGCCGAATATGGCGAACGCGACGGGCATCCCTTGAAGGACATTTCCTTCGATACGATCGCCGGTTCCGGCCCGAACGGCGCGATCGTGCATTATCGCGTTAACCGGGGGAGCGACCGGCCTCTTGGGGAGGGTGAGCTCTTTCTGCTCGACTCCGGTGCCCAGTACGAGGACGGTACCACCGACGTCACCCGCACGGTCCCGATCGGCGGACCCAGCGCCGAGATGCGGATGAAATTCACGCTCGTGTTGAAGGGCATGATCGCCATTGCCACGGCGCGGTTTCCCAAGGGCACGCGCGGCGTCGACCTCGACCCGCTTGCCCGGATCGCCCTGTGGAAGGCCGGCTGCGACTACGCCCACGGCACTGGCCATGGCGTCGGCTCCTATCTCGCCGTGCATGAAGGTCCGCAGTCGATCTCGAGGCGCGGCATGGCGGTGCTGGAGGCCGGCATGATCCTGTCCAACGAGCCGGGCTATTATCGCGAGGGGGCCTTCGGCATCCGGATCGAGAATTTGATCCTGGTCGAGCCGGCAAGTCCGATCGCGGGCGGCGATCTGCCGATGCATTCCTTCGAGACGTTGACGTTCGCGCCGATCGACCGCCGGCTCATCGAGCCGACGCTGATGAGCCGGGAGGAGGTCGACTGGGTCGATGCCTATCACGCCGAGGTGAGGCTATCCCTCACCCCGTTGATGTCGGCCGAGGATCGAAGCTGGCTGGAGGCCGCCACCCGACCCGTTGGCATCCGATAGCGGTTGCCCGGCGTGACGCCCGGACGTTCAATTCCGATGGCGGATCGAAGCGTCCGCGACGCGGTCATCGAGCGCCTGCGCGCTCAACGGCAAAGCCGTCGCCTGCCATGATACGGCTGGAAGGTTCCCGAGCGCGCGTCGAACGACCGGTACTTGGCCGCGCAATAGCGATACCACTCGCCTGTCCAGGCCGCCGGCCTGGTGCGGTAATAGCGCGGGGCGGCGCGGTAATAACGCGGAGCCGGGCGGTAGTAGCGCGGCTGACTGGCGATTGCCGCGCCGATGCCGAGGCCGATGATCGCGGCGCCGCCCGAGCCGAGGCCACGATGGCGCCGGTAGTAACGGCGATCACCCCGGAAGCCACGGTGGCCACGGTAATAACGACCTCCGCGATAGTGTCGACCGCCGCCGAAGGACCCGCCGCCATAGTGACCGGCCTCGGCCTGCGATATTCCAACGAGCGGGGTATTGGCGGGCACGGTGGCCGGCGCGACCGACAGGGCGAGCGCCAGCGCGATGGATTTGACAGCCAGTGGCTTGAAGAAATTCATGTCGACCTCCTACATTACCAATATGTTAGTAACTAGGTAACGATCGGGAAGCTGAACAGCGCCTGAACGAAACGGCAGCTCACGAAAGCGTGGCCGGGAGTTCGAAGTCGCGCGGGTGGCTCAGGCCGTGGATCGCGAACCCTTGCCGATAGGTCTCCCGCGCGACAGGTGAAGGGCGCGAGGCTGTAACGCAACGCATGACCCGAAAGGCCCTCCGCCATCATGTCCGACAACCCGTCGCCGTCTCCGCAAAATCCCCATCTGATCTATTTCGCCGACCCCATGTGCTCATGGTGCTGGGGCTTCGCGCCGGTGGTGGAGGCGATCACAGCGCGCTATCCGGATCTGGCGATCCGCCTCGTGCTCGGCGGCCTGAGGCCGTTTACCGACAAGCCGATGGACGCAAGCGCCAAAGGCGATATCCGCAACCATTGGGAGCATGTGCGCGACGCCTCGGGGCAGCCCTTCGACTTCTCCTTTTTCGAGCGGGACGGGTTCGTCTACGATACCGAACCGGCCGCTCGTGCGGTCGTGACCGGCCGTCAACTCGCGCCAGAGAAAGCCATCGCGCTCGAACACGGGATCGCCCGGGCGTTCTATGCCGAGAACCGTGACGTCACCGACGCCGAAACACTGGCCGATCTCGCGGCGGAATTGGGCTTCGATCGCAAGGCGTTTCTGGCGGCGTTCGCAAAGGAGGAAACCAGGCAGGAAACGCTGGGTGATTTCGCGCTGTCGCAGCGCGCCGGCGTCACCGGCTTTCCGACCCTGATCGCCGGGCCGCAGGCGGACGGCAATTACGCCCTCGTCACGGCGGGCTACCAGCCGCCAGAGCCAATCCTCGCGCGGATCGGGTCGTGGCTCGAGCAACATAAAGCGGTGGCGTGAGCAAACCGGGCGCGTCGCGGCGCTAAGGTAGGATCAAAGCGTCGCCCGGTTTTCCCGAGTATCGTGCCTGCCGTCTTCCGCCCGGGCCGGCCATTGTCTTCCGGGCGGGGGCTCTCTAACTCCCAACGCAGCGAACACGCACCTAGCACAGCGGAGACGATCGATGACCACTTCAGGCCCCGGCCGGCAAGGCCCCAATCGCATGCTCGACGAGTTCGCGCGGATGATGACCGACGCCGCCGGCGCCGCCCAAGGGGTTCGGCGCGAAGTGGAGACGGCGTTCCGGGCGCAGGGCGAGCGTTTCCTCAATCAGATGGATCTCGTCCAGCGCGAGGAGTTCGAAGCCGTCCGCGATATGGCGGCCAAGGCCCGCATGGAAAACGCGGTCCTGAAGAAGCGGCTCGATGACCTGGAGGCACGCGTGCCAAGCGCCAAGCAGAAGGCCGGCTGACAGGTTCTCCACAGGCAATCAACAGGTTTCGAACCGCCTACGGCCGAGCCGGATTATCCTTTGCCGAGAGTCGCTTAAGACTCCCGGCGAAGCCCTTCCCCGGACCAGCGAAATCGATTGGTGGTGAATATTTGGTTAACGCCCCTTAGCGCGAGGACTCCCGGTCTATATGCTGATTCATAAGGGTGATTCGACGCTGAGCGGTGGCGGCGTCACCCCCGCGGGGCGCCTTGGCGGCAATCGGCATCCCCGCCGAAATGGATACGGGGACGTTGGCATGAGTCTGATTGAATTTGCCTCTTTGAGGCAATCTCATCCGGTCGATATGATCGAATGGGTCGCGGCGGCCCGGGAATGGGCGTTCGAACGCTCGGGCGACGACGAGATCGCGGTGGCGGTGGCCGGAGTCTGGACCGATTATTCGGTGTCGTTCTCCTGGCTGGAGAATATCGAGGCGCTGCATCTGGGCTGCGCTTTCGACCTCAAGATTCCCGCGCATCGTCGTTCCGAAGTGCTGCGGCTGCTGGCGCTGATCAACGAGAAGCTTCTCGTCGGACATTTCGACCTTTGGCAGCAGGAGGGGGCGGTGATGTTCCGCCACGCGCTGCTTCTGTCAGGCGGCGCCGAGCCGACCAGCCAGCAAGCCGAGCGGATGCTGGCGACGGCACTGGAAAGCTGCGAGCGCTTCTATCAGGCATTCCAGTTCGTCGTGTGGGCCGACAAGATGGCCGACGATGCGCTGGCTTGCGCGATTTTCGAGACCGAAGGCGAAGCGTGAGCATGGCCGACGCGCACGAGCGCATCCTGCTCCTGGGCGGTGGCAACATGGGCGCGGCGCTGCTCGGCGGCTGGCTGGAGACCGGGCTGGAACCGTCGCGCGTGGTCGTCGTCGATCCGAAGGTCGGCGATGCCTTGCGCCCATTGATCGACCGCTATGGCGTCCGCCATGAGACGAACGTCCCTGACGAGGCATTCGATATCGCGTTGCTGGCGGTGAAGCCGCAGATGATGGGCGAGGCGCTTCCGGCGTTGCGCGCCGCGCTCGAACCGGAAAGCCTCGTCGTTTCGATCGCCGCCGGCACCAGCGTTGCGGCGATCGAGGCGATACTGGGTGAGCGGCCGGTCGTTCGGGCCATGCCGAATACGCCGGCGCTGATCGGCAGGGGCATCACTGGCGCTTTTGCCAATGCGCGGGTCGAGGTCGCGGGGCGCGCCGTCGCGGACGGTCTCTTGTCGGCGAGCGGTCCGGTGGAGTGGGTCGAGAGCGAGGCCCTGATCGACGCCGTCACCGGCGTCTCGGGCAGCGGCCCCGCCTATGTGTTCTACCTCGCCGAATGCCTGGCGAAAGCCGGTGAGGCAGCGGGGTTGCCCGCCGATCTCGCGATGCGGCTGGCGCGGCACACCGTCGCCGGGGCGGGCGAGTTGATGATCCGTTCCGAGGACACGCCGGAAAAGCTTCGCCGAAACGTCACCTCGCCGAACGGCACCACCCAGGCCGCGCTCGATGTCTTGATGGCGGCCGATGGCCTGGCGCTGCTGATGCGGCGCGCCGTCGGCGCCGCGCGCGACCGCGCCGAGGCATTGTCGAAGGAATAGGCGAATGACAGCGAACAAGGGTCCGGCGCCGGAGATTGGCTTCGACGATTTCATGAAGGTCGACATTCGCGTCGGCACCATCGTCGAGGCGGCGCCGTTTCCCGAAGCGCGCAAGCCGGCGTTTCGCCTGACCATCGATTTTGGCGCGCCGATCGGCCGCAAGAAATCCTCCGCCCAGATCACCGCGCATTACGGCGCCGAGGCGCTGATCGGCCGGCAGGTGCTTGCCGTGGTCAATTTCCCGCCGCGGCAGATCGGCCCGATGATGTCGGAGGTGCTGACCCTCGGCGTACCGGACGCGGCCGGCGAGGTCGTGCTGCTGGGGCCGGGCCATAATGTGCCCGACGGCGGCCGGATGTTCTGAGCCGGGCTACGCCGGCACGCGAATGAGTGCGCGCAGGCCGCCAAGCTCGCTGTCCGACAGGAGGATGTCGCCGCCGTGGCCGCGGGCGATGTCGCGCGCGATGGCAAGGCCGAGGCCGGTGCCGCCGCTGTCGATGTTGCGGGCGGTGTCGAGCCGTACGAACGGCTTGAAGACTTCCTCGCGCTGCTCGGCGGCGATGCCGGTCCCGTTGTCCTCGACGGTGATGGTCAGCCATCGCCCCTCATGGCGGGCGCGGACGCGGACGCGGTCGCCATGGCGCAAGGCGTTGGTGACGACGTTGGTCACCATGCGGGTGAAGGAATCCGGTCGCACCGCGAGACGCGGATCGCCGACGATTTCGACCGTGATCTGCTTGTCCTTCAACTTGGCTTCGGTCCGGAATTTTCCGAGCACCGGCACAAGGTCGAGTTCACCGACCTCCTCGGCGGCTTCGTCCTTGGCGAAGGCGAGATAGCCCTCCAGCATGCGCTGCATTTCGTCGACGTCGGCGTTCAACTCGTCCTGGTCCTCGCCTTCGCCGAGCAGCGCAAGCTGCAGTCGGAAGCGTGTCAGGATGGTTCGCAGATCATGGCTGACGCCGGTCAGCATGGCGGTGCGCTGTTCCATCTGCCGCTCGATGCGGTCGCGCATCTGGATGAAGGCGAGCGAGGCGCGCCGAACCTCCGAGGCGCCGCGCGGGCGGAAATCCGGCGGCATCGGCTGGCCGCGCCCGAAACCTTCGGCCGCCGCCGCCAAAGCCTGGATCGGGCGGATCTGGTTGCGCAGAAACAGGATGGCGATGATCATCAGCACCAGCGAGGTGCCGACCATCCACACCAGGAAAATATGGGTGTTCGAGGCATAGGCGGAGTTGCGCGGCGCGAAGACGCGCAGAACCTTGCCGTCCAACTGGATGCGGACTTCGACGATCTTGGACTGGCCGACCGTATCGATCCAGAAGGGGCGCCCGATCCGTTTGGTAATCTCTTCGCTGAGGATGCCGTCGAGGATGTTGAAGAACGGCTTCGGAGCGAGGGCGGGCAATGGTTCGGGTGGCAGCACCGAGACGTTGAGGCCAAGCCGGTCGCGGGCGACCTCGATGACCTGCGCTTCGACGAGGTCGGTGATCGCCGCAATGTCGCGCACCACGGCGGTCGACAGCCGCTGGGTCACGAGTTGCCAGTGCCGCTCCATGAACACCACCGTCACCACGCCCTGCAGCAGAACCACCGGCGCGATGATGATGATCAGGGAGCGCGCATAGAGCCCCTTCGGCATGAAGCGCTGGGTGATGCGCGGAAGGGGGCGCAGGGGCCCGCGCCAGATGTCGATCGTCGGCAGTTTGCCAAATCGCCAGCGCGGCGGCCACGCGCGACGCCGAAACCGCGTCCCGAACCGCCGCGGGCGCTTTTGGATGAGGCGTTCGATCAGGGTCACGGACGCTCCGGCCTCAATCGGTGTTCAGGCGATAGCCGATGCCGCGCACCGTCTGGAGCCACAAGGGGTTCGCCGGATCGCTTTCGATCTTTCGGCGCAGGCGGTTGATCTGGACGTCGACGGTCCGTTCCCCTACATCCGTCTCGTCGCCGAGGAGATCCTGACGCTGGATCGTCTCGCCCGGGTTGCCGGCGAACTGCGACATCATCTCCTGCTCGCGTTCGGTCAGACGGATCACCTCCGGGCCGCGTTTCAGTTCGCGGCGTGAGAGCGTGAAGGTGAACGGGCCGAAGCGTACATGTTCCAGCTTCTGGATCGGCGCCGGGCTCCCGCGCCGCAAGATGTTGTTGATGCGCAGAAGCAACTCGCGCGGATCGAACGGCTTCGGCAGATAATCGTCGGCGCCGGCCGTCAGCCCTTCGATCCGCTGCTCGGTCTCCGAGCGCGCCGTCAGCATCAGCACCGGCGACTGGCGCTCGACGCGGAACGCCCGTACCAGATCGATGCCGTTCTCGCCGGGCATCATCACGTCGACGATCAGGAGATCGAAGTCGAGCCCTTCGAGAATACGCCGGGCCTCCCTGGCATCGGCCGCCACCGAGACGCGGAAATTCTGCTCCGACAGGAACCGCGACAGCAGCGAGCGGATACGACGGTCGTCATCGACGACGAGAATGTGGGGAGCATCGTCTCCCAGCGATGTCATCTCGCCCGAGGTCTCCGTTGCGCACTCGTTCATAGCGGGTCTTTCCAGTTGATACCTTGCTTCGCGAACCATTCCCGCGTCGCCGGCCGATCCGCTGCCATCTGCCTGAGAAAGGCGCCGATCGGCGCTGCGTCGGAGGGCGCGGCATCGCTCAACGCGGCTTCGATCCGGCGGGCCTGGGCGCGCGAGAGCTCCAGCGTCAGTTCGCGCCCCTTCACGGTCGGATAGAGGCAGCGTTGGCGGCGGTCCTCCGCCCCCGGCATCTGTCGGATGAAGCCATCGTCGATGAGCTGGCGCAACACCCGCGACAGCGACTGCTTGGTGATCTGCAGGAGGTCGAGGAGATCGGTGATGGTCATGCCGGGGGCGCGATTGACGAAATGCAGGATGCGATGATGGGCGCGCCCGAACCCGTAGCGAGCCAGGATCGAGTCGGCATCGGCGGTAAATTCGCGATAGGCGAAGAACAACAGCTCGATCATCCGGAAGTCCGGATGTCCGAAGGTCGGCAGGGGCTCCCGCACAATGGCTTCGGCGGCATCGTCCGTGCGCACATCGGAGGTCAGGGCAGCATCCATAATTTAGGTCAGTACCATTGACGTAATTTCCTACTATTGTTACACCGGACGGCGAGGAGTGGAAACCGTCGCTGATCCGCCATGCATGGACGAGAGACATTGACGCGGGTCCACCCCTCGGCCGACAGTCGACCGCCGCCAGACGATGATAGGGAGGACGCCGGAAGAGGCGTCGCGAGCACCATGAGCAATGTTCCATTCGACCAGCTTGACGGCGAAATCTGGTTCAACGGCCAGTTCGTGCCCTGGAAGGACGCCAAGATCCACGTGCTGACGCATGGACTTCATTATGCCAGCGCCGTTTTCGAGGGCGAGCGAGCCTATGGCGGCACGGTCTTCAAGCTGCGCGAACACACCGAGCGTTTGATCGAGTCCGGTCGCCTGCTGGGCTTCGCGCTGCCCTATAGCGCCGACGAGATCGACGCGGCGACGAATGAACTGCTCGACCGGCAAGGTTTCGCCGATGCCTATGTCCGGCCGATCGCCTTCCGTGGCTCGGAGATGATGGGCGTGTCGGCTCAGAAGAACCGCATCAACGTGGCCATCGCCATCTGGCAATGGCCGAGCTATTTCGATCCCGAACAGCGCATGAAGGGAATCCGGCTGGATCTGGCCGAATATCGCCGGCCGGACCCGCGCACCGCGCCCTCCAAGGCCAAGGCCACCGGCCTTTATATGATCTGTACGATCTCCAAGCACGCGGCGGAAGCCAAGGGTTATGCCGACGCGATGATGCTCGACTGGCGCGGTCAGGTGGCCGAAGCGACCGGCGCCAACGTCTTCTTCGTCAAGGACGGCGTCCTGCATACGCCGACGCCCGACTGTTTCCTCGACGGCATCACCCGCCGCACCGTGATCGATCTCGCGCGCCGGCGCGGCATCGAGGTGAAGGAGCGGGTGATCATGCCGGAGGAGCTGGCAAGCTTCGAGGAATGCTTCCTCTGCGGCACGGCGGCCGAGGTGACGCCGGTCTCCGAGATCGCCGACTGGCGGTTCACGCCCGGCGAGACGACGCGGCGGCTGGTCGAGGATTACACAGCCGCCGTACATCCGCAGCGCGCGGCGGCGGAGTAGGGCGCCCAGCGAGCCGATCGGACGGCGATGCGGCGATGATCCCCTGGCAAAAGCTCGACAGCGCGTCGATTCCCGGGACGACGGGCGAGCTTCGGCTGATGCGGCGCGGCGCCGAGTTCTCGATCATGCTGGGCGACAACGAGCTGATGAACAGCCGGCTCTCGGGCTCGGAGGAGGCGCTCGCGCGCCTGTCCTGCGAGACGATCGCAGATCGGGCGACGCCACACGTGCTGGTCGGCGGGCTCGGCATGGGGTTTACGCTGCGCGCCGTCCTTTCTCATCTTAGCAGCGACGCGGACGTCACAGTCGCCGAGCTTGTGACGGCGGTGGTCGCCTGGGCGAAAGGCCCGATGGCGCATCTCTTCGACGGCAGCCTCGACGATCCTCGCGTGAGCATCGCGGTGACGGACGTCGCCGAGCTCATTCGCGGCGCCCGGGCAGCCTATGACGCGATCCTTCTCGACGTCGACAACGGCCCCGAGGGCCTTACGAGCCACGCCAATGACCGCCTGTACGATCTCAGGGGATTGGAGGCGGCGCGGCGCGCGCTGCGTCCCGGCGGGGTGCTGGCGGTCTGGTCGCAGGGACCTGACAGCGGCTTTACCGGACGGCTTCGCAAGGCAGGCTTCCGCGTCGACGAGTCGCGTGTGCGCGCCAGCCGCACGGGCCGCGGTGCCCGCCACGTCATCTGGATCGCGACCACATAGGTCCGCGCGCCGCCGAAATCAGATCCCGTGCCGGGATTTCACCTTGAGCCAAGCCGCATTTGCGCCAAGGAGCGGCGGCGGTTATTCCCCTGTCCAACACGGTGGCCGCGCGATCTTGACTAACGTTTGAGATTAACCGCGCCGCCCAACTGGTTGAGGAGACTCCCATTTCGATGCAACTCAGTGCCCAGATCGTTCCCGTCACTCCGTTCCAGCAAAACTGCTGCATCCTCTACGACACCGAGGCCAAGACCGGCGTCGTGGTCGACCCTGGCGGCGATGTCGACCGGATCGTCGCGGCGATCGAGGCCGCCGGCATCGCCATCGAGGCGATCTGGCTGACCCACGGCCATATCGATCACGCGGGCGGTGCCATGGAACTGAAGGAGCGGCTCGGCGTCGACATCGTCGGTCCCCATCGTGACGATGCGTTCCTGCTGTCAGGCCTCGAGGCCCAGGCGCAGATGTTCGGCGTCGACGGGGCAGTGCGCAATTGCACGCCGGACCGATGGCTGGAGGAGGGCGAGACGGTCGGCCTCGCCGGGCATGTCTTCGAGGTGCTGCACACGCCGGGTCACGCGCCCGGTCATGTCGTTTTCTTTCACCGCCAGGCGAAGTTCCTGCATGCAGGCGACGTCCTGTTTGCCGGCTCGATCGGACGCACCGATTTGCCGGGCGGCGACCATGCCGCGCTGATCCGCTCGATCAAGGACAAGGTGCTGCCGCTCGGCGACGACGTGGGCTTCATCTGCGGTCACGGGCCGGGCGGACGCCTCGGCGACGAGCGACGCACCAACCCGTTTCTGACCTGATAGCCGCGCCCCGTCGGGCCCGGCAGTCAACCGCCGATGCAGAACCGGGAATTGCCCGCCGCGTCGACATAGGTGCCGAAATTCGGGTCGAAGCTGGGATGGGCGCGGGTGCAGGCGCTCAGCCATTGCGGCGTCCACGGCTCACCGGCGCGCGCCTTGCGAGCGGGCGGCACGCTTCGATCCGAAGCTGCGGCGGCATGCCGGTCGTAGTCCGGAGCGATGCGGATGATCTTGGCGCCGCCGGTCTCGATGATGTCGATGCCGGAAGCCGGCATGGGACGGCGATCCAGCCGTTCGCTCGCGACATCGATGATCCGCGGTCCGTTCGGCACCGCATCGAAGCCGTGCTGGCGCTTCCATGTCGTGGCGCGGGAGGGCAGGGCGGGGCGACCGGAAGACCCGGTGGAGATCGTCGTGAACGAACCTTGCGAGCGGGTCGACATGCCCCGCCGCTCGACCACGCGCCACGCGCGGTTTCGCCCACGCACGGTGAGTACGTCGAAATTCGGCTTGAGTTTGATCGACCCGCCGTCCTCCAGAAACTCCTCGCGTTCATTGGTGGAATAGATATCGGGAGCGGTCCGGATGCCGCCGCCATCTTCAAGAAACTCCTCCCGCTCGTCGGTGACGTAGATATCGGGCGCGGTCCGAATGCCGCCGCCATCCTCGAGAAATTCCTCGCCCTGAGCGGAAAAGTCGATGATCTGGGCGGTTCTGACGCCGAGGCCACCGCTGTCGAGGGACTGTTCGCTCGCAGCGGGCACGGAGGCCAGCATTAGAAAGGACAGCGCGGCTGCGGTCGTGCGCGTTGCCAAGCGGTTTCGGCTTTGCATGACGTTCTCCCGTTTAGGCCCCTTTCGAGGCATTCGGCAGAGCCCTTGCACGCTGCGTGCCAGACGATTCTGTTCCGTTCCGGCACTCCACCACGGCGGTGAGAGACAAAAAAGCCCGCCGTGCGACGCGCGGCGGGCTATCCCAAGCTTTTGGTGCCGGCGCGGCACTCTCGCGCCGGCTTCACCTGCGTATCCCTCCGCCGTCAGTCGGCCGCTTCGAGGTTGACCGCCTTGGGGCCCTTGCCGCGCTTGTCGGGTTCGGTTTCGTAAGACACCTTCTGGTTCTCCTCAAGGCCCGGCAGGCCGGACGCCTGCACCGCCGAGATGTGAACGAAGATGTCCGCGCCGCCGTCGTCCGGCTTGATGAACCCGAAGCCCTTCTCGGTATTGAAGAATTTGACCGTCCCGGTTTGTGCCATTATCGGAGTCCTTATCCTGGCATTACGTGTCGCCTTGTGGCGGTGGCAGGCAAGTCTTGACGAGGAAGGGAACCGATACATCGTGGTATCCGGTTTCGGTATACCACCCGGAGGAGGCGCCTCCGATACGCAGTTCGTCCATTACCTTTGTTCGCGAAATTGCCCAAACATGCCTTGAATGCTATCCCGCGCCGGGCGTTGCAAGTAAAAGTTTTTTGGCAAGCTTCACGTTTCATTTCGGGACGGACGGTCTCGCAGCGATTCCCGCGCCGCCCGCCATTCCCGTTCAGGCTCATGCGTTCCATGTCTATTCTCTTCGCCGGCTTTTCCTCCTTTCCAGGCGCGCCACGCAACCCCACCGAGGATCTCGCGCTTTCCCTGCAGCGCGATCAAGACGAGGCGGGAGCACTTCGTGCCGAGGTTCTGCCGGTTGCTTGGGAAGCGAGCTGGCCACGGCTGAGAGCGGCCATCGAAGCGGTCCGCCCGGCGACCGTCATGCTGTTCGGTCTCCACCAGCGCGCTGAACGCCTTCGCCTCGAACTTGTCGCGCGCAATCGTCGCGAACTCGGCAGGGTGGACGCTGTCGGCGGCTTCCCGTCGGGACCGGCGGTGCTTGACGGTCCCCAGTCGCTGCCGGCCAATCTTCCATGGAACGACGTCGCCGCCGCTTTGCGCGACGCCGGCGCCTCCTTCGAGTGGTCGACCGACGCCGGCGGCTATCTCTGCAACGATACCTTCTACCGCCTTGCCTACCATGCCGCCTCGCTTGGCGTGCGACGCTTCGGCTTCATCCATGTTCCGTTGAGCGACGAGGCCGTGGCCGACACCGTCGCGAGCGAAACCCTGCCGGAGGTGTTCTGCAGCGTGCCGGCGGCAACCCTCGAACGAGCCGCCCGGGCGCTTGCAACGGCGCTGCATGCCGGCGCGGATACGAGACAGGAAGCATAACCATGAGCGGGTTCGACGAAGCGGCGTTGACGGAAGCCTATGAACGGGCCCTGTCGCTTGAAAAGTCCGGCGCGCACGCGGCTGCGGCCGAAGCCTATCGCGAATGTCTTGCGATCGATCCCGAGGACCATGGCGGCGCGGCGGTGCGCATCGCGGCGATGGGGCTCGGCGAGGCGCCGGAATCGGCCGGCGAGGCCTATGTGGCGACGCTGTTCGATCAACATGCCGAGGCGTTCGAGGACATACTGGTGCGCCAGCTCGGCTACGGCGTGCCCGGGTTGATGGCGGCCCGGCTCGCGGCTATCGCTCCCGGTCCCTACAGGCGCGTGCTCGATCTGGGTTGCGGCACCGGGCTTGTTGGCGAAGCGCTGCGGGATAGGGCGACGACACTGATCGGCGTCGATCTGTCGGAAGGCATGATCGAGACCTGTTTCGACAAGGGCATCTACGACGATCTCTATATCGGCGAGGCGGTCGGCTTCCTCGCCGACTTCGACGACGACGAAGTCTTCGACTTGCTCGTCGCCGCCGATGTGCTGCCTTATCTGGGGGGCCTCGATGGGCTGTTTTCCGGGGCCGCCGCACGGCTGGCGCCCGGCGGAATCTTCGGTTTCTCTACCGAGACGCTGTCCGAGGCGACCTTTGCAGGGCGCGATTTCATGGTCGGCCCGCACCAGCGCTTCCATCACCGCGAGGCGTATCTCGTGGACCGGCTCGCCGCGCATGGCTTCGATTGCCTGGAATGCGGACCGATCGTCGTCCGCTTCCAGGAGGGGCAGCCGGCTCCTGGCCATCTGGTGGTGGCGCGGCGACGGTGACCCGATGTGTCACCGCCAAGGAAGGGTCGTGGACCAGACCGCCCGCGGGGCGGGGACCCTTGCCGCGGCGCTGATCGCGACTGCCGCAGCGTTGCCCCTTACCCGGCGATGACCGTCTGTCGCTGCTCGCCGAGCCCTTCGATCCCGAGCGTCATGACGTCGCCAAGCTTCAAGTAGGTTGGCGGGTTCATACCCATGCCGACGCCGGGCGGCGTGCCGGTCGAGATGACGTCACCCGGCATCAGCGTCATGAATTGCGACAGATAGGACACGACGTGCGGCACGCTGAAGATCAGCGTGTTGGTATTGCCGGTCTGGCGGCGCTCGCCATTGACGTCGAGCCACATGGCGAGGTTGTGCACGTCCCGAACCTCATCACGGGTCACCAGCCAGGGACCGAGCGGACCGAACGTGTCATGGCTCTTGCCCTTGGTCCACTGACCCATGCGCTTGGTCTGGAAGTCGCGCTCGGAGACATCGTTCATGATCGCGAAACCGGCGACGTGGTTCATTGCGTCGGCTTCCTCGACGTATTTCGCCCTGGCGCCAATGACGATCGCGAGTTCGACCTCCCAGTCGAGCGCCTTGGAACCGCGCGGCATCTCGACATCGTCATCGGGACCGCAGAGCGCCGAGAGTGACTTGGCGAAGATGATCGGCTCGCTGGGGACCTCGGCACCGGTCTCGGCCGCATGGTCGGAATAATTGAGACCGATGCAGACGATCTTCTGGATCTGCCCGACGCAGGGACCCATGCGCGGCGAGCCGTCGACGACGGGGAGGCTGGAGGGATCGAGCGCCTTCAGCTTGGCGAGCCCGGCATCGGAGAGAACCTCCCCGGCGATGTCGCCGACATGAGTGGAAAGGTCGCGCAGCGTGCCGTTGGCGTCGACAAGGCCGGGCTTTTCTTCGCCCGAGGGGCCATAGCGAACGAGTTTCATGTGCGTTGTCCGTCCTTTTAACGTGATGGGGTGAAGCGTCGGCGCCTCAGTAGACGGCGCGGCCGCCGGAAATGTCGAACACCGCGCCGGTCGAGAACGAACAGTCCTCGGAGGCGAGCCAGGCGATCATCGCGGCGACCTCGGCCGGTTCGGCGTAGCGATTGAGCGGTATTTTCGACAGCATGTAGTCGATGTGCTCCTGGCTCATCTGGTCGAAGATCGCGGTGCGGGCGGCCGCCGGGGTGATGCAGTTGACCAGGATCCCGGTGCCGGCCAGTTCCTTGCCGAGCGATTTGGTCAAGCCGATGAGGCCTGCCTTCGAGGCAGAATAATGCGACGCGTTGGGATTGCCTTCCTTGCCGGCGATCGAGGCGACGTTGACGATCCGGCCATAGCCCTTTTCCATCATCAGCGGAACGACGGCCCGGCTGGTCAGGAACGGCGCGACGAGATTGACCTCGATGGTCCGGCGCCAGACGTCGGGCGCCAACTCCCAGGTCTTGCCGTTGCCCCCGGTGATGCCGGCGTTGTTGACCAGGATATCGATCGACCCGGCCTCGGCAAAGGCTGCCTTGGCGGCATCGGTGACGGCATCGGCGTCGGTCAGTTCCACCGCCTGGCCGCTGGCCCGTGCGCCGAGCTGCGCCACCGCCTCCTCGATCGCCGCGCCGTCTACGTCCCACAGCACCGCGGAGCCGCCGCTGGCGAGTACCCGCTCGGCGGTGGCGAGACCGATGCCGCGCGCGCCGCCAGTGATGATCGCTGTGCGTCCCTCGAGATCGATTTGGTTCATGGTCCTCCCCCCTTGCCAGTCTGGAGCCCAGCGGGCTTCTTGCCGGGCTCATGCCATATCAGCGTTACCCGCGCAATGTATACGTTAGCAAGGGACACTGGTCGGAGCCGAGCTTGGCGGGGAAGGGCTCGCTGTGCCAGATAGCCGTCTCGCCGCTTCGCAAGGCTGCCGAAAACTCGATGGAAGAAGCACTTTGCAAAGAGGTAAGGATTTGAGGCTGCGGCGGGACGATGCCGGCGAGGAGCGAACGCGATGCGAGGCAACAAATGGCCAGGCGGGCTTATCGGCGGAAATTTCCTCGCCGAGAGTCAGCCGGAAACGACGCCATGAGCGCGTTTTGCGCGGCGGTCGACTGGGGTACGTCGAGTTTCCGGCTGTGGCTGCTCGACTCGACCGGAGCGGTGCTTGCCGAATGCCGCGGCGCAGAAGGCATGGCCACGATCGCGACAGGCGGCTTCGGTCCTGTTCTGGAGGCCCATCTGGCCGCCATTGGCGCCGCGCCTGACCTTCCCGTCATCGCTTGCGGCATGGTCGGAGCGCGGCAGGGCTGGATCGAGGCGCCCTATGTCGACACGCCGACGACCATGGCGGGGATCGTCATCCGCGCCAAACGCGTATCCGATCATTCCCGCCCTGTGTTCGTCCTGCCGGGAGTTGCCCAGCGCACGGCCGGCCGTCCGGATCTGATGCGCGGTGAGGAGACGCAGCTTGCGGGCTTGTCGGGGCGTGAAGGCCGCCGGATCGTCTGCCTGCCCGGAACCCATTCCAAATGGGTCAGTCTCGACGGTGGCCAGATCGAAAGCTTTGCGACCTTCATGACCGGTGACCTCTTCGCTGCCATTGCAGCTCAGACGATCCTGCGACATTCGGTGGCGGAGCCGCAGGGGCCGTTCGATGGCGGGTGCTTCATGGCCGCTTTCCTTGCGGCGCTGGACCGGCCGGGAGAGGTGACCAACCAACTGTTTGCCATTCGCGCCGGGAGCATGCTCGATCCGGCGGTGGGCGACGACGGCGGGTCGGCCCTGTCGGGACTCCTGGTCGGGCTGGAGTTTGCCGGTGCGATCGCTCGGTTCAAGTCGGTCGCCGCGTTGACGCTCGTCGCCGCGGGACGGTTTCGGGAGATTTATCTGGCCGCCTGCGAGGCGGCCGACATCGCGGTTGCGGTCGAGGACGCCGACGCTCTGGTCCGTCGCGGCCTGTTCGCCGCCGCCACGGAGATATTGTCATGACAAAGCATCGTTCGGCCGGCTGGCCGAAGCTGAAACGCGACCTCGTCGCGATCCTGCGCGGTCTGCCGCCCCCCGACTGCGAGGCGATCGTTGCGGTATTGATCGAGGAGGGCTTCGCGGCCATCGAGATCCCGCTGAATTCACCCGACCCGTTCCGCTCGATCGAAGTGGCCGCCAAGCTCGCGCCGGCGGGCGTGCTGATCGGGGCAGGGACCGTTCTGACGCGCGCGCAGGTCGACGCGCTTCACGCGGCCGGTGGCACGCTGCTGGTAAGTCCCAACGTCGACGCCGCCGTCCTTGGCCGCGCCGCCGAGCATGGCATGGTGACGATGCCCGGCGTATTCACGCCGACCGAAGCGCTGGCGGCTATCGCCGCGGGTGCCTCGGCGCTGAAATTCTTCCCGGCGAGCGTGCTCGGACCCGATGGCGTCAAGGCGATCTCGGCCGTTCTGTCGAAGGATGTTCCCCTCGGGGTCGTCGGCGGTGTGTCGGAGGCCGACTTCGCCGCTTACGGGAAGGTGGGCGTTCGCCATTTCGGCCTTGGTTCGTCGCTGTATAAGCCGGGCGATGATGCCGATACGGTGCGGGGCAGAGCGCGGCGCGCGGTCGCCGCCTATGACGACGTCTTCGGCGCGGCTGGGTAACGCCGGGCCGGAACACCGATGCGGAGAGCGCTGGCTCCCCGCATCGGGGGCGTCAGATCGCCAGATATTGGAGGCGCAATTCCTTGTTGTCGATGATCTCCTGTGCGGTGCCATCGAAAACCACTTCGCCCATTTCCAGAATGATCGCCCTATCCGCCAGATGCAGCGCGGCGATGGCGTTCTGCTCGACCAGGATCGTGGTGATGCCGAGTTGCTTGATCTCCTCCAGGATCCGCTCGATCTCCTGGACGATCACTGGCGCGAGGCCCTCATAGGGTTCATCGAGCAGCAGGAGCTTCACCTCGCGGGCGAGCGCCCGCGCCACCGCGAGCATTTGCTGCTCGCCGCCGGACATTGTCGTGCCTTCCTGGGTGCGGCGCTCCGCCAGCCGCGGAAAGTGATCGTAGATACGTTCCAGCGGCCAGCCGACCGGCTTTTCGATCTGGGCGAGCTTGAGGTTCTCCTCGACGGTCAGGCCGGCAATGATGCGCCGGT
Organism: Aurantimonas marianensis; assembly: GCF_024195285.1. Classification (GTDB taxonomy): domain Bacteria; phylum Pseudomonadota; class Alphaproteobacteria; order Rhizobiales; family Rhizobiaceae; genus Aurantimonas; species Aurantimonas marianensis. Next base: position 29,763 of record NZ_JALHBS010000049.1, on the reverse strand, counting down.
CCTCGGGAACGAGCTGGATACCGACCTGGGCCGCCTGATAGCTCTGCATCTGGTGCAGCGGCTGGCCGTCCAGCCAGATTTCGCCGCGCTTTAGTTCGGGCTGGCCGGCGCGGGCGATGGTGCGCAGCGTCGAGGTCTTGCCGGCGCCGTTGCGGCCGAGCAGTGCCAGGATCTCGCCCTCGCGCACTTCGAAGGAAACGCCCTGGACGATGTAGCTTTCGCCGTAATAGGCGTGCAGATCTCGCGCGGCGAAGAACGGTGTCGCACCGGTCCCGGCCAATGGGCGAGCGGCCGACGACCGCTCCGTCGTGGCAATGGTCTCGCTCATAGATGCGCCCCCCCGAGATAGGCTTCCTGCACGCGCGGATCGGACTTGATCTGGTCCGGCGCACCCTCGGCGATGACGGTTCCCTGCGCCATCACGCTGACGGTATCGGCCAGCGAGAAGACGACGTGCATGTCATGCTCGATGATCACTTTGGTGATCTTGCGCTTGGCGATCTTCTTCAACAGCTCGACGGTGTTGTTGGTGTCGGCGCGCGACATCCCGGCGGTCGGCTCGTCGAGCAGCAGCAGCTTGGGCTTCTGGACCAGGCACATGGCCAGCTCCAGGCGCCGTTTGTCGCCGCGCGACATCGAATTGACGATCTGGTCGCGCTGGTCGATGAGATTCAGGTCCTCGAGAATTTCCTCGGCCTCCGCCGCGACCTGACGGCGGTCCGCCGCGCGCCTCCACAGATTGATCTGAAACGCCCCGTCCGTCGAAGCGAAGGCCGGGATCATGACGTTTTCCATGACCGTCAGCTCGCCGAAGACTTCCGGGGTCTGGAAGACCCGCGCGATACCGGCCTGGTTGATCTGGTGAGGGTGCCGGCCGAGCAGCCGATGACCATTGAAGTCCACCGATCCCTCGTCCGGGATAATGCGTCCGACCAGACAATTGAGCAGCGTTGATTTGCCGGCGCCGTTGGGGCCGATAATGGCGTGGATCGTCCCTTCTTTGACGTTCAGATTGACGTTGTCGAGCGCCCTGAGTCCGCCGAAGCGCTTGTTGACGCCGTTGATCGCGAGAATATCCATGCCGGTTCCTCTATTCGGCGGCCGAATGGGCCGAGTGCGGCATGTCGGGCATTTGCTTTTCGCCCGCCATCTTCGGCTTGCGGGCGATCCCGCCGATCCGCCGCAGCCCTTCCATGATCCCGCCCGGGAGCACGATCACGATCAGCATGAACAAGAGACCGAGCGTCAACAGCCAGCCTTCGCCGACGAAGGGGCTGGTGATCCCCACCATCGTCTCCTGTGCCCAATCGGGCAGAAAATCGAAGGTCCGATAGAGGAAGCTGTCGTTGAAGGAGGAGAAGATCTGCTCGAGATATTTCATCACCGCCGCGCCGATGACCGGCCCGAGCAGTGTGCCGACACCGCCGAGGATGGTCATCAGAACGACTTCGCCGGACGCGGTCCACTGCATTCGGTCGGCGCCGGCCAGCGGATCGGTGACGGCCAGCAGGCCGCCCGCGAGGCCGGCATACATGCCCGAAATGACGAAGGCGGTCAGCAGATAGGGACGTGTGCTGAACCCCGTGAAGGCCATGCGGTTCTGGTTGGATTTGATCGCGAGCAGCATCATGCCGAAGGTCGAATTCTTGATCCGCATCGCAACGAAGAAGGCGAGGATCAAAAGGATCGCGCAGAAATAGAAGCCGGCCCAGCCCTGCAGTTCGATCCCGAAGAAGTTTGGCGAGGGCAGCGACGCGGACGCGGTGCCGAAGGCACGGTCGATGATGCGCGGATCGCTGCGCGAAATCTGCAGGCCGGTCTCGCCATTGGTGATCGGCGTCAGTACCGAATAGGCAAGGTTGTAGGACATCTGCGCGAAGGCGAGGGTCAGGATCGAGAAGTAGATGCCCGATCTGCGCAGGCTGACGAAGCCGATGGCCAGGGCGAACACGCCGGCGATGACGATCGCGAAGACGAGCGCGAAAATCGCGTTCATCGACAGCAGCTTGAACATCCAGACCGCGGCATAGGATCCCGCTCCCAGGAACGCCGCGTGGCCGAAGGAGAGGTAGCCGGAAAAGCCGAACAGGATGTTGAAGCCGAGCGCGAAGATGCCGAATATCGCGAATTTCTGCAGGATGTCCGGATAGCCGGCGCCGATCGGCGCGAGCCAGATCGGCATGGTCAGGATCGCCGCCGCGAACAGCGCGACATAGACGTATTCTCCCATGGCGCCGGCAAAGAAGCTGCCCCGGCGCTTCGTCGCCGGCGGGGGCGAGCGGTGCGGACCGGTCTCGGCGGTCGATGCCGACGGAGAAGCAACACTGTTCATCGGATCAGGCCTCCATGACGCCCTTACGGCCCATCAAGCCGCGCGGGCGGACGAGCAGGACGACGACGGCGACGAGATAAATGATGATCTGATCGATCCCCGGAACGATCGCCTTGATCTCGGTCATCGAGGCGAAGGACTGGAGAATACCCAGCAGGAAGCCGGCGACCACAGCGCCGGGCAGCGACCCCATGCCGCCCACGACGACGACGACGAAGGACAGGACCAGGAAGTCCATTCCCAGATGGTAGTTCGGCGCGAGGATTGGCGTGTACATGACACCGGCGAGACCGGCCACCACGGCCGCCAATCCAAAGACGATGGAGAACTTGCGGCCGATGTTGATGCCAAGCAGGCCGACGGTCTCGCGGTCCGCCATCCCGGCGCGGACGACCATGCCGAAAGTGGTCAGTTGCAGGAAGGCGAAGACGGCCGCGATGATGAAGAGCGAGAACAGGAAATAGACGATGCGCCACATCGGATAGCTGATGCCGGTAACGCCGAACCATTGGCCGATGTCGGCGCTTCCGGCCAGCGCCGGTGGCGCGGTGAGCGGGATCGGGTTGGCGCCGAAATAGTGCTTGACGATCTCCTGCAGCACGATCGCGAGGCCGAAGGTCACCAGGATCTGCTCGGCGTGGCTGCGCTTGTAGAAGAAGCGGATGAGTCCGCGCTCCATCGCGAGGCCGATCAAAAGCATGATCGGGATGGCCATCAGAATCGATAGCGGGACCGCCCAGTCGACGATCATGCGGCCGGTATCGCCCCACCAGATCTCCAGATAGGGAATTTCCTTATAGGCCTCGAAGAAGGTCACGCTCTCGTCGCGAATGCGTTCGGAGATCGTCAGCAGCTTCGTGAAGGCCACGGCACAGAAGGCGCCGAGCATGAACAGCGCGCCGTGGGCGAAATTGACCACCCCGAGGGTGCCGAAGATCAATGTCAGCCCAAGGGCGATGAGCGCGTAGGCGCCACCTTTGTCGAGCCCGTTCAAGACCTGAAGAATAATGGCGTCCATAGATCCCTCTGATCGATCCTTCGATCCTGGCGATAGCTTGAGGGGCCGCCAACCTTTTCGGTCGGCGGCCTTATCATGTCAGCCGTGCGTCAGGCTGCGCAACCCTTCACCTCCGAGGGACCAAGCTCGCCACCGAAGATCTCCGGATCGTAGGTCACCTCGTCGCGCGGGACCACCTTGACGATCTCCATGAGATCGAACTGGTTGGTCGGCTCCTGCTTGCCGCGCACCACCAGGACGTCCTTGAAGCACTGGTGATCGGCGCCGCGATACAGGGTCGGCCCGTTGCCGAGGCCGTCGAACTCGAAATCCTCGAGCGCCTTGATCAATTCCGGCGGATAGAAGGTGCCGGCGGTCTCGGCCGCGTTGGCATAAAGCAACGTCTGCGCGTAGCAAGTCTGGGCAGCCTGCGAGGGTGGCCGGCCATAGGCTTCGCCGAACGACTTGGAAAAGGCTTTGGAAGCCTCGTTGTCGAGCTTCCAGTCCCAGTTGGCGGTGCCGAGAATACCCTTCACCGCCTCGCCGGCGCCCTGCGCCATCAACTCCGAGAACAACGGCACGACGATCTGGAAATCCTTGCCGTTGACCTGTTTGCTCTTCATGTCGAACTGGGTGACGGCCTGACGCAGCGAATTGACCATGTCGCCGCCATAGTGGTTGAGGATCAGGACATCGGCGCCGGAATTGAGGACAGGCGTCAGATACTGCGAGAAATCGCCGGCCCCGAGCGGCGTGCGAACAGCCTCGGCCGTCTTCCAGCCGAGCGCCTCGGTGGCGTTCTTGATCGATTCTTCCTGGGTCCAGCCCCAGGTGTAATCGGCCGTCAGGTGGTAGGCGACGCGATCCTTGCCGTATTCATCGGCCAGCACCGGTCCGAGCGCCTGTCCCGACATGTAGGCGTTGAAGAAATGGCGGAAGCCGTAGCGGCGCTTGTCCTTGCCGGTGGTGTCGTTGGAGTGGGTGAGGCCCGCCATGAAGATGACGCCCATCTCCTGGCAGAGCGACTGCACCGCGATGGCGACGCCCGATGACGAGCCGCCGGTGATCATGATCGCGCCGTCGGCCTCGATCATCCGCTTGGCCGAGGCCCGCGCCGCATCCGACTTCGTCTGGGTGTCGCCGGTGACGAAAGCGACCTTCTTGCCGAGAATACCGTTTCCTTTGAGATTCGACGGCTTGAGCAGCGGGATCAGACCACCATCGCCTTCGCCGTTTAAGTGCTTGACGGCCAGTTCGTAGGCCCGCAACTCGTCGGCGCCCTCGTCGGCATAGGGGCCGGACTGCGGCACGTTGAAACCGAGCGTGACGGTGTCGCCTTTCGGCGCGTTGCAAAACACCTGGTCCTGCGCCCAGGCGCCACGTGTGAAGACGTGCGGCATGGCGAGACCGGCGCCAACGCCGACGCTCGTCGTGAGCAACTGCCGACGGGTCCATCCGTCCTTGAAAAATGCCATTGGTGACCTCCCGAATTATTGGATCCCAGCAGAAGTCGGCAGTCGAGCGAAAAGGTCGCTGTACTCCGACAAACAGCGTGAACGAATCCCATCGTCCATGATGACCAGTGCTTCGCCAATAGTACTTTCGGATGACCGGGAAATCGTAAGGGTTATACTGCGTTGCAACATGCCGCGGCGGTGATCGCGGGTCCGTCGGGTGAGGGCCGGGGCGCTTGCGCGTCGACGGCGATACTGAGCCGCATTGAGGAATGGGAGGCTATTGCCAATCCCGGCGTTCTGACCAAATGCGGAAAAACTGGATTGCACGCGGCGCGGCGCCGGGCGATAGACGGACCGGGACAGAATAATAAGGGCATGATATGGCAGTCGAAACATCTCCGACGGCGGCGTTGCTGCGAACGGATTTCGAAAAGGTCCTGAGCGGGTGGCTGAAAGCCCAGGCGCGTGAGGGTGTGAAACGGACAGATCTCGTCTCCGCCCGGGAGACCGAGCAGCAGAGCCGGGAACTTCTGAATGCCCTTGCGGGAGCGATGGAAAACGCCGCTGTCGACGAGAGCTTCGATCTCGACAAGCCGGCTTGGGATCAATTCCGCGAGACACTGGCGGCGGCTACGGAAAGCCGCACGCAGCGCGGCGTTTCCCCGAAGGAAATGGGCTGGTTCATTGCCTCGCTCAAGCAGCCTCTCTTCGATCTGCTGCAACCGATTTTGAACGAAGACCCGCAGGCGTTTAACACTGAGATCTGGAACACCACCCGCGTCATCGATCAGATCGTGCTGCAGGGCATCGAATATCTGGTGGAAAAACGCGAGGCGGTGATCGAGCGCCAGCAGGCGGAGATGACCGAGGTCTCGGCGCCGGTCGTCAAGATCTGGGATCGGATCGTCACGGTCCCGCTGATCGGAACTCTGGACTCGTTTCGCGCCCAGGCGGTCATGGAGAACCTCCTCGACTCCATCGTGCAGTGGGAGGCGGAAGTCGCGATCATCGACATCACCGGCGTTTCGACGGTTGACACGCTGGTCGCCCAGCACCTCTTGAAGACGGCGGCTGCGGTGCGTCTGATGGGGGCGGAGTGCGTGATTTGCGGAATCAGCCCGAAGATCGCCCAGACGATCGTCAATCTCGGGGTGGAACTTCCCAACATCACGACCCGCGTCGATCTGCAGAGCGGCCTCGCCTATGCCTTCGAGCGGATCAGTGTTTCCGTGAAGGAGAGTTAAGGGGTGGAATCTTCCTTCGGCACCACCCCCATCGTCACGATCACCGGATGCGTGGTGGTTGCGATCCGGGACGATCTTGATGATCAAGGCGTCGTCGCCCTCCAGGATCAACTCGTGGAGGAGGTCGCGCGCCATAAGGCATTGGGGGTGGTCATCGACATCTCCAGCCTCGAGATCGTCGACACTTTCGCCGGGCGGATGCTGGGGGCCATGGCGCAGATGGCGCGTATGATGAATGCGCGCACGATCGTCGTCGGTATGCGTCCGGCCGTGGCGATGACCCTCGTCGAGCTCGGCATGACGCTGGAAGGCGTCGAAACCGCATTGAATGCGGACAGGGCGGTCAACCTGATCCTCAACTCATAGAGCATTGGGCCGATCCTTGAGCGAGGAAGTTGTGACCGTCAGGCTCGCCCGAGCCACCGATGTGGCTTTCGCGCGCCAGGCCGCGATGAAGGCGATGACCTCGATCGGCGCCAGCGCGATCAAGCGGACGAAATTCGTCACCGCGGTCTCCGAGATCGCCCGCAATGCAATCATCTACGGCGGTGGAGGGGTGATTTCATTTGCCACCGTCGGGAACGGCTCGTTCCGTCACGTCGTTGCTACATGCTCGGACCGAGGCCCGGGCATCGACGACATCAAGCAGGCTCTCACTGACGGTTTCACGACCGGCAACGGGCTTGGTCTCGGCCTGAGCGGCGCCCGCCGCCCGCTCGACCGGCTCGAGGTCGAATCGTCCCGCGAAAGCGGGACGACTGTCATTATGGAGTGTGCCGCCAGATGATCTCACTACCCGTCACGGAACTCAGTCAGGTCGGCGCCGCCCGCAGAAAAGCCCTGCACGCGGCGGAAATGCTCGGCTTGTCGGTGGACGACCGCGAACGGCTGGCATTGGTGATCACCGAAGCCGGAACCAATCTGGTTCGCCATGCCCGAGGTGGCGAGATTCTTCTGATCTTGCGGGGAGCCGGGGATGCGACGGCGGTGGATGTCATCGCCGTCGACGAGGGACCGGGAATCGCCGACGTCGAAGCTGCGATGGCTGACGGGTATACGACCGCGGAACCAGGCGACCGGGGGATCGGCGGCGGTCTCGGAGCGATTGTACGCTTGTCGGATTCCTTCGACATCCATACCGATCCGAGGGGTACGACTGTCGCGATCACCATCGGTGCGATCGGCCAGGAGCGGGACGCGGCATTGGAGACGGCGGGCCTGATCGTACCCAAGCCGGGCTTTGATCAGGGCGGCGATGCGTTCGGTTCCCGCTGCGGGACCAACACTACGCTGATCATGCTGATGGACGTGCTCGGTCATGGTCCAGCCGCGGCGAGCGAAGCCGAGAAGGCTGTCGCCGCCTTCGCCGAATTGGAAGCTGCCTCGCTGGAAGAGATGGAAGGGAGCATCGCCGAGGCACTGCGCGGCGGCCGCGGGGCGGCGGCTCTGCTCGTCGAACTGCCGCACGAAGCCGGCAAACTGCGGGCGATGGGGCTCGGAAACGTCCGAGGCGAGATCATGGCTCCCGACGCGAAGCATTACGGCATTCCCTCGACGCCGGGCATCGTCGGCTCTACGGCCAAAGCGCCGCGCGTCACGGAGCATGACTGGCCGAACGGGGCGTTATTGATCTTGTCAACCGACGGATTGCGGGGCGGCGAACGGGCGCCGGAGCCATCCTCCCTGTTCTTTCGCGACCCGATGACAATCGCCGCGACGATCTACAAGCGCCGGCGGCGGGGAACCGACGATTGCGGCGTTGTCGTTGCGCGAGCGCGCTCGTGAAGGCCGTCGTCACCTCCATTCGCGTGGAGCGGGATTCGGACGTGACGCATACACGCCGAACGGCTCGCCTCGCGGCCCAGGTCGCCGGTGCCGCGACGCGCGACCAGATCCGGTTCGCAACCGCAGTTTCCGAGATAGCCCGCAACGCTCTCCAGTATGGGGGCGGGGGTGTCGCGGAATTCGCCTTCGACCGTCCGAAAGAGCGGACCCGGCTGATGGCCCGGGTGCAGGACAAGGGGCCCGGCATCGCGGCCGTGGAGACGATGCTGCGGGCTCGGCATCAGGCACACACCGGGCTCGGTCTGGGTCTGAGTGGCTCGCAAAAGCTGGTCGACTACTTCGATCTGAAGACCGGTTCCGGCGGGACGCTGGTCACGCTTGGCCTTCATGTGGCCGGCAGCCGCGACACCGACGAACTCGCGAAAAGCGCCGCCGCCGCTCTCATCGACGCGGCGCAAGGGTCACCGATCGAGGAACTGGCGGAACAGAACCGAGCGTTGCGCGATTCCTTGGCCGAACAGCAATTTCTGCTGCGCGAGATCCATCACAGGACGAAAAACAATCTGGCGATCATCCAGTCGCTGGCGCTGATGCAGGCACGCCAGGCCAAATCGGAGGAGACCCAGGAAGCGCTCGGGATCTTGACGAATCGCATCCAGGCCTTTGCCAACGCCCATAATTTTCTGCATCAGGCGGAAGACGTCACTCAGGTCGACCTCCGCCAACATCTGGACAGTCTCACCGAGAGACTGTCTTCGGCGTTCGGCTCCAAGGGTTTTACGATCGCTTGCCGCGCCGAAGCGTTTCCCGTCGGATTCGAAATGGCCACCGAGATTGCCCTTGTCGTGAACGAGTTGGTGACCAACGCCGCGAAGCATGGCGGGGAGAACGGTCACGTGAAAATCGATGCCTATGAGGACGGCGGCAACATCTGTCTGCGGGTCAGCGATGACGGGCCCGGGTTGGAAAATCCGGAAGCGGTTCTGCGCAATTCGAGGTCGCTGGGCTGGCGGATCGTCGAAGGTTGCGTCCGCAAGGTGAACGGCAGCCTCGATGTCGAGGGGGCAAAGGGGCTTTCGGTCCTGCTGACCATTCCCAACGACCGGTAAAGCAGAAGCTTGACGGCCTTCTGGGCGATACCCGCATCCTGCTTGCGTCAGGATCCCATTTCAATCCGCATCTTCAACAGATGCGCGAGCCGAGCCTCGCGCCGACAACGATCGCGACCGCAGCCTTTGCTCACCAGGTTTCTCCGGTCTTTCAATACGCCTCTGTGGTCGGACGCGCCTTTTGCGCGCAGTCGGCGACGCTTTGCGGGGCCCTGTCAGGAAATAATGTTGCCGGTCTTCCCCGATGTCGCCAGATTGGCTCCGGCGGCATTTTAAGGAGCAGATATGTTCGACAAGGGAATGAACTTCGCGCTCGGCGAGGAGATCGACGCGCTGCGCGACATGGTGCACCGCTTCGCGCAGGAGACGATCGCGCCGCGCGCCGCCGAAATCGATCGGAGCAACGAATTCCCTAACGAACTCTGGAAGGAACTGGGCGCGCTCGGCCTGCTCGGCGTGACGGTCGAGGAAGAGTATGGCGGCTCGGCCATGGGCTATCTGGCCCATTGCGTCGCGATCGAGGAGATTTCCCGCGCCTCGGCCTCGGTTGGTCTGTCTTACGGCGCTCATTCCAATCTCTGCGTCAACCAGATCCGCCGCAACGGCACCGAGGAGCAGAAGCGAAAATATCTGCCGAAACTGGTCTCCGGTGAGCATGTCGGCTCATTGGCGATGTCGGAGAGCGGCGCCGGATCGGACGTCGTCGGCATGAAGCTCAGAGCCGACAAGCGCAACGACCGCTTCGTTCTCAACGGCACCAAGATGTGGATCACCAATGGGCCGGACGCCTCGACGCTGATCGTCTACGCCAAGACCGAGCCGGACGCCGGGCCGCGCGGCATCACCGCCTTCCTGATCGAGAAGGAGATGGCCGGGTTCTCGACCGCGCAGAAGCTCGACAAGCTGGGCATGCGCGGCTCCAACACCTGCGAGCTCGTCTTCGAGGATTGCGAGGTGCCCTACGAGAACATCCTTGGCGAGGAGGGCGGCGGCGCCAGGGTGCTGATGAGTGGTCTCGACTACGAGAGGGTGGTGCTGTCGGCCGGCCCGCTCGGCATCATGGCCGCCTGCATGGACGTGGTCGTCCCCTATGTCCACGAGCGCAAGCAGTTCGGCCAGCCGATCGGCGAGTTCCAGCTGATGCAGGGCAAGCTCGCCGACATGTATGTGACGATGAACGCCTGCCGGGCTTATGTCTACGCGGTGGCGGCGGCCTGCGACCGCGGCGAGACCAGCCGCAAGGACGCCGCCGGCTGCATCCTCTATGCTGCCGAGAAGGCGACGCAGATGGCGCTGGAGGCGATTCAGGCGCTCGGCGGCAATGGCTATATCAACGAGTATTCGACCGGTCGGCTGCTGCGTGACGCCAAACTCTACGAGATTGGTGCCGGCACCAGCGAAATCCGGCGGATGCTGATCGGTCGCGAGTTGTTCCGGGAGACGGATTGACGAGATATAGATACCTATCTAAAGTTACCTATATAGGTAGGTTGTTTATGGTTGGCAGTTTTCGACGGAGGGCTTCATGAACGCGGATCAAGATACCATGAGAACGATCACCAACGGTCTTCCAACCAAGGCCGCGAAGATCCGCGCGCTGGACGAGCGAGGTTTCCAGCGGGCTGATATCGCCCGCTTCCTCGGTATCCGCTATCAGCACGTCCGCAACACCCTCGAGAGACCGCGTGCGGAAAGCCCGAAGATGGCAACTCCGGATCGGAAAGCGTTCACGATGCATCCGGAGGCGGACGCCTTCACGCGTGTGTCGGTCGACGCGGAAGGCCGGATCGTGATCCCCGAGACATTCCGGCGCCTTATGAAGCTCGGCGAGGGCGGTAAGCTCATCGTCAGGGTCGACGAGGATGGAGAGTTGCGGCTGACCTCACCCATGGCGGCGATCGATAAGGTTCGAAGAATGATCGCCGAGAACAGCTTTGGCGGCGGGTCGCCCGTCGATGAGTTGATCGCGGAAAGGCGCGCGGAGGCTCTGCGGGACGAGGCCGAGACGCTTCAACATGTGCCCAAATCGTGACGGTTGTTCTCGATAGCTCGGCCGTCCTGGCCTATCTGTGGAGTGAGCCGGACAGCGACAGGATTGGCGAATTTATCCGGGAAGGAATGATATCGAGCGTCAATGTCGTGGAAGTGTTGTCCAAGCTGATCGACCATGGGATGGCCGGAGAGGCGGCGAACTTGATGTTTGCCGGCCTGAATCTCTCCGCGATCGCCTTCGATGCAGATCAGGCACGGCTGGCCGGCGATCTTCGATCACCCACCCGTAGATATGGCCTATCGCTCGGTGATCGGGCTTGTCTGGCTTTGGCGATACGGGAAAAGGCACAAGTCATAACCGCCGATAGAATATGGGCCGAGCTTGACCTTGGCATCGAAATCGAGGTCATTCGATAACCGTTGCCGCAAGCCGCGCGGTGGTGACCCATCATTTGGGCGCCGGCCGGGTGGGGGAGATCGAACGCGGATTTTGGCTGCTTCCAACGCCCGTTTCTGGGCACGCGAACCAAGGAAAGTCCATGCCGCTCAACGACCCTCAGGAAGCGCTCTGCAAGGGGCATGATTGCGACTTCAGCGATCTCAAGGCGGTGATCGTCAATTGCACGCTGAAGCCCAGCCCCGAACGATCCCATACGGACGATCTCCTGTCGGTTCCGCGCGAGATCATGGAGCGCAACGGCATAGCAGTCAGCCAGTTCCGCCCGGTCGACCATCCTATCGCCTATGGCGTCATGCCAGACATGAGGGAGCATGGCGCGAAGACCGATGCCTGGCCTGAGCTTTGGAAAACCGTCAAGGAGGCGGACATCCTGATCCTCGGCACGCCGATCTGGCTCGGCGAGGAAAGTTCGGCCTGCCGGCTGGTGATCGAGCGGCTTTACGGCATGAGCGGATTGAAGAACGACAAGGGTCAGAGCTTCTTCTACGGCAAGACCGGCGGCTGCGTCGTCACCGGCAACGAGGACGGCATCAAGCATGTCGCCATGACCTGCCTCTATGCGCTCGGCCATCTCGGCTACACGATTCCGCCCCAGGCCGATAGCGGCTGGATCGGCGAGGCCGGGCCGGGGCCGAGCTATGGCGACGAGGTCGACGGAAAGCCGGCGGGCTACGACAATGATTTCACCCAGCGCAACGCCACCATCATGACCTGGAATCTGATGCACATGGCGCGGATTCTGAAGGACGCGGGCGGCATTCCCCGACATGGCAACGACCGCGATGCCTGGGAGGCCGGCTGCCGGTTCGATCATCCCAACCCGGACTATCGGTAGCGAGGCGAGGGCGTCTATGGCTATGGTCCGGGACGACCGCGTCACCCGTAGCCAACGAGCTTTCCATGTCCGTCCTGACCTCCGCCATCTCGCCGCGCTCCGAAAGCTTTTCCGAAAACCGCAAGGTGATGACGCGGCAGTTGAAGGCGGTCGAGGAAGCCGCCGAGGCCGCGATGGCCGGCGGCGGCGAGAAGGCCCGCGAACGGCACCTCGCTCGCGGCAAGCTTTTACCCCGCGATCGCGTCGAGGGGCTGCTCGATCCGGGCTCGCCGTTTCTCGAAATCGGACTGTTTGCGGCGAACGGGATGTATGACGACGCGGTGCCGGCGGCGGGCATGATCGCCGGCATCGGCCGGGTCTCGGGCCGCGAGGTGATGGTGCTGGCCAACGACGCCACTGTGAAGGGCGGCACCTATTTTCCGCTGACCGTGAAGAAGCATCTGCGCGCCCAGGAAATCGCCGAAGAGAACCATCTGCCCTGCGTCTATCTGGTGGATTCCGGCGGTGCCAATCTGCCGAACCAGGACGAGGTATTTCCCGACCGGGATCACTTCGGCCGCATCTTTTTTAATCAGGCACAGATGTCGGCCAAGGGCATCGCCCAGATCGCCGTCGTGATGGGCTCCTGCACCGCCGGCGGGGCCTATGTGCCGGCGATGAGCGACGAGACCATCATCGTCGCCAAACAAGGTACGATCTTCCTCGCCGGCCCGCCACTGGTCAAAGCCGCGACGGGCGAGGATGGCAGCGCGGAGGATCTGGGCGGCGGCGACGTCCACACGCGGCTGTCGGGCGTCGCCGACCATCTGGCCAAGGACGATCTGCACGCGCTGGCGCTGGCTCGCCACGCCGTCGCCCATCTCAACCGGGACAAGCGGCCGGCGGTGGAGTTCCAGCCCCCGGAAGAGCCGGCCTACGACCCGGAGGAAATCCTCGGGATCGTGCCGGCCGACGCCAGGACGCCCTATGACGTGCGCGAGGTGATCGCCCGCATCGTCGACGGATCGCGGTTCCACGAGTTCAAGGCCCGCTACGGCCCGACGCTGGTCTGCGGCTTCGCCCATATCCGCGGCATGCCGGTCGGCATCATCGCCAACAACGGCGTCTTGTTTTCCGAAAGCGCGGTGAAGGGCGCGCATTTCGTCGAGCTCTGCTCGCAGCGCAAGATCCCGCTGGTGTTCCTGCAGAACATCACCGGCTTCATGGTGGGTCGGCAATATGAGGCGGGCGGCATCGCCAAGCACGGGGCGAAGCTCGTCACCGCCGTCGCGACCACGGCCGTTCCGAAGATAACCATGCTGATCGGCGGCTCCTATGGCGCCGGCAACTACGGCATGTGCGGGCGGGCCTATTCGCCCCGCTTCCTGTGGACCTGGCCGAACAGCCGCATCGCGGTGATGGGCGGCGAACAGGCGGCCGGGGTGCTGGCGAGCGTCACCCGCGACGGCATCGAGCGCCGCGGCGGCGAGTGGTCGGCCGAGGAGGAAGCCGAGTTCAAGCGCCCGACCATCGCGATGTTCGAGCGCCAGAGCCATCCTCTCTACGCCTCCGCCCGGCTGTGGGATGACGGCATCGTCAACCCCGCCAGGACCCGCGATATTTTGGCGCTGTCGCTGGCCGCCGGGCTCAACGCGCCGATCGAGAACACGCGGTTCGGGTTGTTTCGGATGTGAGACATGGCATAGTCGGGATGAGAGCGGGAGGGATCGTCGTGGGTACCGGAAAATCGAGAGTCGCAACTGTTTTGGGCATTTTTGGCGCTCTCTATGCAGCCTCGCCATCCCTGGCGAGCGATATTACCGGGCCTCTAGACGAGCTTTCCGCGAAAATCATCGCTCTTCAGACGAAGTCTCGAATTACATCTGGCGACAAGCCTGTCGTAAGTCTGGAGATCGTTCTTGACAGTGGCCGCAACTTCGACGTCAACCTGAATGAGCCGCTCGACGACGAGATCTATTCTCCACTGTCGGAAATCTGCAAGGAGTACATGCTGCCGGCAATCAGCCTGTTCAACGCTGTCGAGGGTTCGCCGCAAATTTCCGAAGCCCGGATCGTGATCAGGGAAAAGCCGTCCGTTCAGTTGGGCATTGCTAAATCCGGCCGATACTTCGCCACAAATTTCAAGGTTGCCGACGGATGCGAAAAACCCGTCCGACGCTGACGATTGCGATTGAGACGACGTGGTTCTGGCTGATGAGGATATGAAGCCTTCCGCATTTCGTAGGAACGGCAAGTATGATATCATTCTGATAGCATACTTGGAGGTCGCGATGGCACAGATCACGGTGCGAAAGCTGGACGACGACGTCCTTGAGACCCTGAAGGCCCGCGCGAAGGCGAACAAGCGTTCGACGGAGGCGGAGATCCGGGAACTTCTCGAAAAATCCGCGCGCGAGCCGAACCTGGAACGGCGTTCGCTTCTTTCGCTCGCGGGATCGGCTCCGAGCAACCGGACTGTCGAGGAGATCGTCGCGGATATCCGGGCACTGCGCGACGAATGGGAAGACAGGGGGTGACAGCCGAGGAGCGATATTACCTCGATGCCAATACCGTCATTGCCATCGTCGAATGCGGGCAAACTCTGAACGCCGCGCAGCATTCTTTTCTGGCGAGTGTCGACGCGGGGCGGGTCTTCGCGACGTCCAGCGAGATGGCGCTTTCGGAATGTCTCGTGAAGCCGTTTCGCGACCTGGACACGGCGGCGATTTCCACGCTCCTCGATTTTTTGAATGGTCGCCGGACCTTGCCGCTTGTTCCGCTGTCCCGTGGCGTCATGATCAAGGCCGCGCAAGTGCGGGCGGCGACGGACGCGAAATTGCCGGACGCGATCCATATCGCCTGTGCCATCGATGCTGAGTGCACGGTTTTCCTCAGTTCCGACAGGCGGGTGCGTATGCCGGGCATCATGCGGCGGATAGCCTTCGACGATCTCGAGTTCGGACAGGAGTAGACCATGTTCACCAACCTCCTGATCGCCAATCGCGGCGAGATCGCCTGCCGGGTCACCCGCACCGCAAAACGGCTCGGCATCCGCACCGTCGCGGTGTTTTCCGACGCCGACCGCAACGCGCTGCATGTCGAAATGGCCGACGAGGCGGTGCATATCGGCCCGGCGCCGGTCGGCGAGAGCTACCTCAAGGGTGAGCGCATCATCGCGGCGGCCAGGCGGACCGGCGCGGAGGCGATCCACCCCGGCTACGGCTTCCTGTCCGAGAATCCGGATTTCGTTGCGGCGGTCGAAGTGGCGGGGCTGATCTTCGTCGGCCCGTCGGCTTCGGCGATCCGGGCGATGGGCCTCAAGGACGCCGCCAAGAAGCTGATGCACGACGCCGGCGTGCCGGTGGTTCCAGGCTATCACGGCGAGGAGCAGAATCCCGATTTCCTCGCCGGCGAGGCCGAGCAAATCGGCTATCCGGTGCTGATCAAGGCCCGGGCCGGCGGTGGCGGCAAGGGCATGCGCCGCGTCGACGATCCGGGGGAATTCCGCGCTGCCCTCGAAGGCGCCCGGCGCGAGGGGGACGCGTCTTTCGGCGACCCGCACTGCCTGATCGAGAAATATGTCGAAAAGCCGCGACATATCGAGATTCAGGTGTTCGGCGACAGCCACGGCAATGCGGTGCATCTCTTCGAGCGCGACTGTTCCTTGCAGCGCCGCCACCAGAAGGTGATCGAGGAAGCGCCGGCGCCAGGCATGACGCCCGAAATGCGCGCCGCGATGGGGGAGGCGGCGGTCAGAGCCGCCAAGGCGATCGGTTATGCGGGCGCGGGCACGATCGAGTTCATCGTCGACGCCTCCGACGGTCTCAGGCCCGACCGCTTCTGGTTCATGGAGATGAACACGCGGCTGCAGGTCGAGCATCCGGTCACCGAGGCCATAACCGGCCTCGATCTTGTCGAGCTGCAATTGCGCGTCGCGGCCGGCGAGGCGTTACCGTTCAACCAAGACGATCTGGCGTTCTCCGGTCATGCCTTCGAGGCGCGAATCTATGCCGAGGACGCGGGGCGCGGCTTCCTGCCGGCGACCGGTACGCTGACCCATCTCAGCTTTCCGGCGGGCGAGGGGGTTCGGATCGACACCGGCGTTTGTGCGGGCGACCGGATCACGCCGCATTACGACCCGATGATCGCCAAGCTGATCGTCCACGGCCCGGATCGGGCGAGCGCGCTCGGGCTGTTGCGCAGGGCTTTGGCCGAAACCCGCATCGCCGGCTCGGTCACCAATGTCGCGTTTCTCGGCCGGCTCGCGGCGCATGAGGGGTTCGCCGGCGGCGATGTCGACACCGGCCTGATCGGCCGTGACCAGGAGGCGCTGACGGCAATCGCGCCGGCCCCGCCGGAAATCGTTGCGATCGCCGCGTTGGCGCAGCTCGGTCATCTCGCGGAGCCTGTCGTTATTACGGCCGGTGACGATCCCTGGGCGCGTTTACGCGGCTTTCGCAATTGGGGCGTTGCCCGCCAGATGGCGCGGTTCGAGAACGGGGAGGGCGGGCGCCGTGACGTGGCGGTTGCCGATCGCGGCGACGGCCGTTTCGCCGTGGATGCCGGAGAGACCACCCTGAACCTTGATCTCGTGGCAGTGGAGGGCGACGCTGTGCGCCCGTCGCTCGATGGCCGCATTTTCGAGGTGACGCTGGCCCGGGAGCCGGAGGCCGTCACAGTGTTCGCTAACGGTGCGGCGCATCGCTTCGCCCGCTGGAGCGCCAGTGCCCATGCCGAGGAGGGCGCGGGCGGCGACAGTATCGCCGCGCCGATGCCGGGCCTGGTCAAGCTGGTTTCCGCCAAAGCCGGCGGCGCGGTGACGAAGGGCGAGGCGCTGATCGTTCTGGAAGCCATGAAAATGGAGCACACGCTGAAGAGCCCACGCGACGGCACGATTGCCGAGCTTCTGGTTTCGCCCGGCGATCAGGTCGAGGACGGCGCGCTCTTGCTGGCGCTGGAGCCGGAGGGACAAGCGGCCGAAGGAGCGGGCGAGTGACCGAAACGATCCGCGTCGAGACCGACGCGCGCGGCGTGGCGACGCTGACGCTGGCGCGGCTGGACAAGCACAACGCCATGAATGCCGCGATGATCGCCGAACTGGCGAAGGCGGCCGATAAGCTTGGCGCCAACCCCGCCGTGCGCGTCGTCGTCCTCACCGGCGAGGGCAAGAGCTTCTGCGCGGGGGCGGACCTGAATTGGATGAGAGCGCAGTTCGCCGCCAGCCGCGAAGAGCGAATCATTGAGGCGACCGCGCTGGCGCGGATGCTCAAAGCCCTCAACGAGATGCCGAAGCCGTTGATCGGCCGCGTCCAGGGCCAGGCCTTCGGCGGCGGTCTTGGCTTGATCGCGGTCTGCGACGTTGCGATCGCGAGCGACGGAGTGCGGTTCGCCTTCACGGAGACGAAGCTCGGCCTGATTCCGGCGACTATCTCGCCTTACGTGCTGGCCCGGATGGGCGAGGGGCGGGCCCGGCGGGTGTTCATGTCGGCGCGGCTATTCGACGCCGATGAAGCGGTATCGCTCGGCCTTCTCGCCCAGGCACTGCCGGCGGACGATCTCGACGCGGCCATCGAGGCCGAGATTGCGCCCTATCTCGCCTGTTCGCCGACCGCAGTCGCGGGGGCAAAAGCACTCGCCCGTTCGCTCGGTCCGGTCATCGATGAGGCGACGATCGCCGCGACCGCTCGCCGCCTCGCCGATATTTGGGAGACGGCCGATGCCCCTGAGGGCGTCGGCGCCTTTTTCGACAAGCGCTTGGCGGCCTTTGCTACGACGGGGGACGAGGTTTGACGTTGCCCGGCGGCGGACGGAACGCTGCGGCGTTCCGCCTCAATTTTCCGACGAAAGACAGTCTTTCAGCGAGGCCGCGAGGTTACCGATCAGCTCGAAATAGAGCTCCGGACCATCCTTCAGGGCGGCGCCTTCCGGATCGAGCACACCCGCCTTTGCATCGGTGCCCTCGATGATCACGTCGACCAGCGCCGGCTCGAATTGCGGCTCGGCGAAGACGCAGGTCGCGCCGACCGCCTTCACCTTGGCCTGAAGCGCGGCGACCCGCCGCGCGCCCGGGGGCGTCTCCGGGCTGACGGTGATCGAGCCAGCGGCCGGTATGGCGAAGCGGCGCTCGAAATACTGATAGGCATCGTGAAAGACGATGAAGGGTCTGCCCCTCACGCCGGCGAGATCGGCCTCGACCTCCGCGATCAGCCCGTCCAGTCGCGCCTCGAGCTTGTCGGCATTGGCCGCGTAGATCTCGGCATGGGCAGGGTCGGCGGAGGTGAGCGCCGTCTCGATCGCGCCGACCATCGCCTTGGCGTTCACCGGGTCGAGCCAGACATGCGTGTCGAACTGCTCGTCTTCGTGCGCCGCCTCGCTGGCGCTTTCGTCCTCGTGTGCGTCGGCCTCGAACGGCCCGCCCTCTCGCAACGATAATTTGTCGACGCCCGGCGCATCGACCAGCTCGACGCTTTTCGCTTGCGCCCCGAGCGTTGCGAGCGGCTTGACCAGAAACGTCTCCAGATAGGCGCCGGCCCAGAAGACGATATCGGCGGATTGGAGCGCCTCGGCCTCCGACGGCTTCATCCGATAGGTGTGCGGTGAGCCGGCGCCCTCGACGATCAGCGCCGGCTCGCCGACGCCCTCCATGACGCCGGCGACCAGCGAATGGATCGGTTTGATCGAGGCGACCACGGCGGACGCGGAGCCGGAGTCGCGCGCCTGGACGGTGGGCACAAGGAGGGAGAGGGCAGCGGCGAGAAAAAGCGGGCGAAGCAGCGGCATGGCGGGATCTTTCTGGACGATACACATTTCGGCGCGCGCTCGGGCGCCAGCGTTGATATGTTATGTCATTACGTACCGGTTGTGTAATGCTATAACGTTTGGCATAAGTCTCCGCAAGCCATCGTTTTCGGGCATCGAATGACCACTCGTTCCTCTTTTGACGACTCGACCCTCGTCGCAATGCGCGGCGTCGGTGTGCGCCGCTCCGGCGGCTGGATGGTGCGCGGCGTCGACCTGGCGCTGCGCCGGGGCGAGATCGTCACGCTGATCGGCCCGAATGGCTCCGGCAAATCGACGACCGCCAAGACCGCGATCGGCATCTTGAAGCCCGACGAGGGCACGGTCCGTAGGGCGAACCGGCTGACGGTCGGCTACGTGCCGCAGAAGCTGAGCATCGACTGGACGCTGCCGCTCAGCGTCGAGCGGCTGATGACGCTGACCGTACGGGCTTCGCGCGCGGCGGTCGCCGAGGCGCTGCATCGCGTCGGCATCGCCCATCTTGCCAAGGCCGAGGTGCATCGCCTGTCCGGCGGCGAGTTCCAGCGGGCGTTGCTCGCCCGCGCGATGATCCGCAAGCCCGATCTGCTTGTCCTGGACGAGCCGGTCCAGGGGGTCGATTTCACGGGCGAGATCGCGCTCTATGACCTGATCTCCGACATCCGCGACGCCGAGGGATGCGCGGTGCTGCTGATCTCGCACGATCTGCATGTGGTGATGGCCAAGACCGACACGGTGATCTGTCTCAACGGCCATGTCTGCTGCGAGGGGTCGCCGCAATCGGTCGCCAATTCGCCCGCCTACCAGCGCATGTTCGGCCCGCGCGCCTCCGAAACGCTGGCAATCTATTCGCACCATCACGATCACACCCATCTGCCGGATGGGCGGGTGCGTTTCGCCGACGGCACGATCGGCGACGAATGCAGCCTTCCGAAAGGCGGCGACGGTCACGATCATGCTCACGATCAGGGCCATGACCATGACGGACCCGCATCCCATCGTCCGAAGGATCGGGAGGCGGCCGATGTTCGATGATTTCTTCGTCCGCGCCGTTCTCGCCGGCATCGGCATCGCGCTGGTCGCCGGCCCGCTCGGCTGCTTCGTCGTTTGGCGGCGCATGGCCTATTTCGGCGATACCATGGCCCATTCGGCGCTGCTCGGCGTGGCGCTGTCGACGGCCTTCGAAATCGATCTGATGCTCGGCGTCTTCGCGGTCGCCGCTTTGGTCGCCGTCGCCCTTGTGCTGCTCGAGCGGCGTGGCGCGCTGTCGACCGACGCGCTGCTCGGCATTCTGTCCCATTCGACCCTGGCTCTCGGTCTGGTCATCATCGCCTTCATGACCTGGATGCGGATCGACCTGATGGGCTTCCTGTTCGGCGATATTCTGGCGGTCTCCCGCGTCGACCTTCTCGCGATCTTCGGTGGCGGCGTCGTCGTCCTCGCCGGTCTGGCGCTGCTTTGGCGTTCGCTGCTAGCGGCCACCGTCAGCGCCGAGCTCGCCGAAGCCGAAGGGCTTCGGCCGGAACGCTCGCGATTTCTCTTCATGCTGCTGATGGCGGTGGTCATCGCCATCGCCATGAAGATCGTCGGCATCCTCCTGATCACCGCGCTGTTGATCATCCCGGCGGCGACCGCGCGGCGCTTCGCTTCGACACCCGAGATGATGGCGCTTCTCGCCGCCTTCGTCGGCGCGGTCGCCTCGACCGGCGGCCTCTTCGCCTCGCTGAATTTCGACACGCCGTCCGGCCCGTCGATCGTCGTCGCCGCGCTCGTCCTCTTCCTCGCCAGCCTGCTGCCGGTGCCGGCGTTTGCCGGACGGTCGTTCGAATCCGCCGGAAAGACGACGCCATGACCGCCGCGCCGAAACTGACCCGGAATCAGACCCTGGTCCTGGACGCGCTGAAGGCGGCGGAAGAGCCGCTCAGCGCTTATACGATCCTCGATCGGCTCCGCGACGAGGGCTTCCGCGCGCCGCTGCAGGTTTACCGCGCCCTCGACACGCTGCTCGATCGCGGCGTCGTGCATCGCCTCGACAGCTTGAAGGCGTTCGTGCCCTGTGCCCATCCCCACGATCATCACGAGAGCGCCACGATCGCCTTCGGGATATGCGAGCAATGCGCCCGTGTCTGGGAGTTTTCCGATGCCGTAGTCGAGGAACGACTGCGCGGTTGGGCGAAAGCCGAGGGGTTTTGCCCGCGCCGCACGTCGATCGAGATCAACGGACTATGCTCCGATTGCGCGCGAGCCGCCGTCGTTTGACCGCCTTCCACCAAGACTCGTGGGTGTTCAGGCAGCGCAGCGAAGGCCTCGGCGCATTGCCTTGACAGGGTAGGGGATTTTCCCGCAAATCCGCGCCATCAGGCGACCGCGTGGCACAGGGAGGAGCCCTTGTCGGCGAATGTCGTCGCCGACCGGAGGAATCATGACGATCAGAACGCTAACCGCCGCCGGACTCGCCGCGCTTGTCGCCGTCTGGACGGCATCGACAGCCGATGCCGTCGAGCTGAAGCTCGGCTATTCTTTGTCCGAAACCTCGCATTAGGGCGTTGGCGCCACGGCGATGGCCGAGGAACTCGAAAAACTCACCGACGGCAAATTCACCGTCAAGCAATTCCCGGCGAATGCCCTCGGCGGCGAGCGCGAGATGGTCGAGGGCGCCCAGCTGGGCACGGTCGACCTGGTCATCACTTCGACTGGTCCTGTCGGCAACTTCGTGCCGGAGACATTGATCACCGACATTCCGTTCCTGTTCCGCGACTACGACCACGCCCACGCCGTGCTCGACGGGCCGATCGGCCAGGAATTGCTGGACAAGTTCCCCGACAACGGCCTGATCGCGCTCGCCTGGGGCGAGAACGGCTTCCGCAACCTGACCAATTCCAAGCAAGCGGTGGCGACGCCCGAAGACGCCAAGGGCCTGAAGATCCGCACCATGGAGAACCAGGTGCATATGGAGGCCTTCTCCGAGCTCGGCGTGCTGCCGACGCCGATGGCCTTTCCGGAGCTGTTCACCGCGCTCCAGCAGGGTACGGTCGACGGCCAGGAAAACCCGATCGGCGTGATCCTTTCGGCCAAGTTCGCCGAGGTTCAAAAGCACCTTTCGCTGACCAACCACGTCTATTCGCCCGCCCTGATCCTGATGTCTCCCTCCGCCTGGGACGGCTTGAGCGACGAGGAGAAGGAGGCGTTTCGCCAAGCCGCCAGGGCCGGCGCCGCCGCGATGCGCGAGAAGGTTCGCTCCGACGCCGATTCGGGCGTCGCCACGCTGAAGGAGGCGGGCATGGAGGTGACCGAGGATGTCGACCGCGCCGCTTTCGAAAAAGCGCTCGAGCCGTTGATGGCGAAATATGCCGAGCAGTTCGGTCAGGACAAGCTCGACGCCATCCGCGACACCGGCAAGTAATGTCCCGCTAGAATCGCGGCAGGGCCGGGCGGCGACGTCCGGCCCCGCCGTCTTCGACACAACCAACGACAAGGGCCATCGATGCTGACCGTCCTGCGCGCCGTCGATCGCTGGGTCCTGCGCCTTTCCTTGGGGACTGCCATGGCGCTTCTCGCGCTCATGTCGGTGATCACCTTCTGGCAGGTTCTCACCCGTTTCGTCCTGGAGCGCCCGTCGACCTGGTCCGAGGTGACAGCCCGTTCGCTGATGATCTGGATGGTCTATCTCGGCCTGGTGGCGTGTTTGCGGGCCGGTTCGCTGATCTCGGTGGATCTGTTGATCGCGCGCGTGCCGCCGGCGTCCCGCAAGTTTCTTGCCATCGCCATCGCCGGCGTCACGCTCGGCGTTCTCGGTGTCATGGTCTGGTACGGTTGGGCGATGACCGAGCGCACCGCGCGCCAGACGATCGCGGGCGTCAGCGATCCCTTCTTCGGCCAGAAGATATCCATCGGCTTCATCTACGCGGCGATACCGGTCGGGGCGGCGCTGTCGATCGTCGCGACGCTCGCCCGCCTCGCCGAGGAACTGACCGGCCATCTGGTCCACCGGCAGGGTCCTGCCACGCACGACGTCTGAGAGGCATCGATGTCCGGCTTCATGCTTCTCGCCCTCGTCGGCTTCTTCGCGCTCGGCCTGCCGATCGCGATCGCGATCGCCGCCGCCTCGATCGGCGGCATCGCCTTCTTCACCAGCCTGCCGCTGCTCGTCGTAGCGCAGAAGCTGATGACGACGCTGGATTCCTTTCCGCTGATGGCGGTGCCGTTCTTTATTCTCGCCGGCAACCTGATGGAAGCCGCCGGCATTTCCGGTCGTCTCGTCGAATTCGCCAAGACGATGGTCGGCGGCATCAGGGGTGGGCTCGCCGCATCCTGCGTCCTCACCTGCATGATCTTCGCCGCGGTCTCGGGCTCCTCCGTCGCCACGACCTTCGCGATCGGAGCGATCATCATTCCTGCGATGACCAGACACGGCTATCCGGCGGGATTCGCGGCGGCGCTGCAGGCAACCTCGGCCGAACTCGCGTCAGCGCCGAGGTCTCGATCGGCGATCTGTTCATCGCCGGCCTCGGACCCGGTCTGCTCATCGGGCTTGCCCTCATCCTTTTCGTCTACGTCTATTGCCGCAAGAACAACTGGGGCGAGCGCGACCACGAGGGTCGCCTGCCGTTCTGGCAATCGCTGAAGGCGGCGTTCCTGGCCCTGCTGATGCCCATTGTCATCATCGGCGGGATCTATGACGGCATCTTCACCCCGACCGAGGCTTCGGTCATCGCGGTATTCTACGCGCTGTTCATCGGCATGGTGGTCTACCGAACGATCAGCCCGCGCGATCTTCTGCCGGTGCTGCACCGTTCCGTGATCTCCTCGACGATCATCCTGTTCGTCATCGCCGCCGCCGGCCTGTTCTCCTTCCTGATCACGAGAGCCGGTGTGCCGGCCGCGATCGGCGAGTGGCTGGGCAGCGTGATGGAAGATCCGGTCTATTTCCTGCTCGCGGTCAACGCGTTCCTGTTCGTCGCGGGGATGTTCATCGAGACTTCCGCGGCGATCATCGTGCTGGCGCCGATCCTCGCCCCCGTGGCGATCTCCTTCGGCATCGATCCGGTGCATTTCGGCCTGATCATGGTGGTCAATCTGGCGCTCGGCATGATCACGCCGCCCTTCGGCGTCAATCTTTTCGCCGCGTGCCAGGTCGCCGGCATTCCATTCGAGCAGATCGTGCCGCGGTTGTTGCCCTTCGTTCTCGTTATCATCGCCTGCCTGCTGGTGATCAGCTACGTGCCGGCGATCTCCGTCGGGCTGCTGACGCTGTTGTAAGGGCAGGGCATCTCGGCGGGGGCGTGTAATGCGTTGGCGCTCGGTAGGTCAACTGGCGATCGGGCCGACGAAATCGCAATGATCGCTTGCGGCGCGAGGGCGGCCCCGTTATATACCGCGCCGCAGGTCACGGAGTGTAGCGCAGCCTGGTAGCGCACCTCGTTCGGGACGAGGGGGTCGCAGGTTCGAATCCTGCCACTCCGACCAGCCTCTCACGGTGCAGCCCGGAGATATGGGCACAGCTTGTATCGGAGACAGGAGCGGCAAGCTGTTGCCGAACCGGTTGCTGAGTTTCATTACCGGTCGATTGATCCGAGCTTGGGAGCCAAGGTACTGGGACTCCCGGTTCCTGAACGCCTCGATGGCGCCTCGCCCCGGGTCGAGGAGCTGTTTTTTCCGATTTACGCAGATGCGGCCGCGCTGTATCGATCGACGGATTGCCGCACCTTCGAATCTTGGGAATCAAGCGCCTGGTGGGCCAATTTCGCCATTTGCATTCCGTCTGGAGCATCCTGGCGGGCAAATGCCGAAATCAAAGAACCACTCGTAACTTCACGACTCTCGTGGATTTCTCGAATTGGACATTTGTTTCGGGGCCGCCGCACGCGGTTATCGAATGTAAGATTCAATCGACTAGTAGCCGACCGCCTGGCCGTCCTTGCGTGGGTCGGAGCCGGCGACATAGCCGCCATCAATGCGATGGACGATCTGGGCACCGCCGAAGCCGAACGCGACGGCGTCGCCGGTGTCGCGGACGACCTTGTGGCCCTTCGCCTCCAGCGCCGAAAGCACGGCGTCGCCCGCCGCTGCCTCGATCGCCACCTCGAGATTCTCCATCGCCCGCCAGCGCGGCGCATCGATCGCCGTCTGCGGGTCCTGCCCCCAGAGCTGGGTGCGCAGTACCATCTGCACATGCCCTTGCGCCTGAATCGGCCCGCCCATGACGCCAAAGCTCATCAATGGCTGACCGTCCTTCATCAGGAAGCCGGGGATGATGGTGTGAAACGGCCGCTTGCCGCCGGCCACCTCGTTCGGATGCCCCTTGGCCAACGAGAAACCATGTCCGCGGTTCTGCAGGCTGATCCCGGTTCCGGGGACGACGACGCCCGAGCCGAAGCCGGAATAATTCGACTGGATGAACGAGACCATCATGCCGCTCTCGTCACCCGCCGACAGATAGACCGTACCGCCATGCTTCGGCGCGCCGGCCTTGAAATCCTGCGCCCGAGCGGGGTCGACCAGCTTTGCCCGCTCGCCGAGATAGTCTTGATTCAGGAGATGCGTCGCTTCGACCACGCGCATATGCTCCCGGTCGGCAACGAACGCCCACATGTCGCGGAAGGCGAGCTTCATCGCCTCGATCTGCAAGTGCAAAGCCTCGACGCTGTCGGGTTCGAAACGCTCGATGCCGAGGTGCTTCAAAATGCCGAGCGCCATCAGCGCGGCGATGCCCTGACCATTCGGCGGAATCTCGTGCAGATCGACCTCGCCGAAGCGCTGCTTGATCGTTCCGCACCAGTCGTTCTCGTGCGAGGCGAGATCGTCCTCGGTCATGGCGCCGCCGTGCTCCCTGGCGAATGACGCGATGCGGGCCGCGAGTTCGCCGCGATAGAAGGCCTCGCCCTTGGTCTCGGCGATCAGCCGTAGGGAGCACGCCAGATCGTCGCTGCGAAAGAGCGTACCGGCGACGGGCGTGTGTCCACCGGGCATGAAATGTTCGGCAAAGCCCGGCTGCTTGTGAAGGAGTTCGCCGCCCCTTGCCCAAAGCTCGGCGATGATCGGGGAAACCAGGAAGCCGTTCGCGGCATAGCCGATCGCCGGCTCGATCAGTGCCTCGAACGGCAGTTTGCCGAACCGCGCCGACAGGTCGCGCCAGGCGGAGACGGCACCGGGGACAGTGACGCTTTCCCAACCGCGCAGCGGCATCGTGTCGTGACCGGCGAAGCGATCCGGCGTCCACGCCGCCGGGCTGCGGCCGGACGCGTTGAGGCCATGCAGTTCCTTGCCATCCCACAGGATCGCGAAGGCGTCGCTGCCCAGTCCGTTGCCGGTCGGCTCGACCACGGCGAGCACGGCCGCCGCCGCGATCGCCGCGTCGACGGCGTTGCCGCCCTTGGCGAGCATCGAAAGCCCGGCTTGCGAGGCGAGAGGCTGCGAGGTCGAGACGACATTGCGGGCGAAGATGGGCGAACGGCGGGACGCATAAAGCGCGTCATGGCGATAATGCATGGGTGAGGTTTCCTCGCGGTGATATTGCCGACGTCATGACTGACTCGGCGCCAGCATGCTCTTGCGGCCCTTCATGTAAGCGCGAGCACTCCAGGCAATCGAAAGAACCGCCGCGATCAAAAGGAAGGCCGAGATCGGGCGGGTGAAGAAGGTCGTCCAATCGGCGTCGCTCATCAGGGCGCGGCGCAAATTGGTTTCCGCGATCGGACCGAGGATCACGCCAAGCACCAGCGGGGCCAAGGGGTAGTCCAGCTTCTTCAGGACATAGCCCAGCAATCCGACGAAGCCGAGCAGATAGACATCGGTGATGCGATTGTTGAGCGCAAACGCGCCGACCACACAGAAGGCGGTGACCACGGGAACGATCACAAATTTCGGAATTTCCGTGACACGCAGGAAGAAGCGCATCGTGGTGAGGCAGATGATCAGCATCATCAGGCTCGCCACCACCATAGCAATGAACATGCCGTAGACGAGGTCGCCATGTTCCATGATCAGACGCGGACCGACACTGATCCCATGCACCATTAGCGAGCCCATCAAGATGGCGTCTACCGCCGACCCGGGGATGCCGAGCGCGATCAGCGGGATCAGGCCGCCGCCGGAGGTCGCGGAATTGCCGGCCTCCGAAGCAACGACGCCGTCTGCGATTCCCGTACCGAATTTTTCCGGAGTCTTCGATGCCCGCTTGGCCTGGTCGTAGGTCAACAGGTTGGCGATCGAACCGCCGGCCCCGGGAACGGCGCCGACGAAAACGCCGAGAAGCGAGGATCTCACGAGGTTGCCCGGGCGCGCCAAGACTTCCTTCATGACCGTCCATGTATGGAAATCGATCCGGCCCGAGATCAACGCGGCATCCTCCTTGACCGCCGCCGGATTCTCAAGCTCGCTCATCAGCTGGCTGATTGCGAAGATCCCGATCAGCACCACGAGGAACGGCAGGCCGGGCGCCAGCATCTCGATATCGAAGGTGAAGCGCGGCCGCCCCATCATCGGGTCTGGCCCGATCACCGCTATCGCCAGACCGATGACGCCAGCGATCAGTCCGCGCAGCAGCGACGCGCCGACCAGACTGGCGACGATCGTCAGCGCGAAGACGATCAGCGAGAAATATTCCCATGGCCCCAGGCGAACGGCGATGACCGCCAGCGGCGGTGCGGCGACGATCAGAACGAGCGTCGAGACGATCGTCCCGAAGAACGAGGCCCAGATGCCGAGCGAGAGGGCGCGACCGGGCTCCCCGTTGCGCGCCATCGGAAAGGCGTCGAAGGTCGTGGCGACCGACGAGGGCGTACCGGGAATGCCGAGCAGCGCCGCCGAGATGAGCCCGCCGGTGTAACCACCGACATAGACCGAGAGCATGACGGAGATGCCCTGCAGTGGCGGCATGGTGAAGGTCAACGGCAGCGTCAGGACGATCGCCATGGTGACGGTGAAACCGGGGATCGCCGCCGCTATGATACCCGCCAGCGAGCCAAACGCCATGTAAAGAAGAGTGTCGGGAGCCAGTACCTGGACAAGCCCGAGCAGAAAATCGTCCATCTACGAAGTTCCTCGCGCTCAACCCAACAGGCCGCGGGGCAGAAAAACGGTAAAGCCTTCGGCAAACAGCCAGTTCAGACCAAACGAGAAGACGATGGCGATCACCAGCGCGGTCACGATCGTCCGACGGTCGCGCGGCGCCACGATCAGTTGCGCGACGAGAAGGAACAGGAAGGTCGCGATCGAGAAGCCGAGCGTCCGCAGGCCGGCGAGGTAGAGGCCGAAAGCCAGGAAGACGAGGAGCACCAGCCGGTGCGCCACGATGAAGGCGCGGATGCGGGCGGCCAGGCCGTGCGGCCTTCCCCAACGCGACAAACGTCGAGCCGACAGCGCGATCGCGATCACACACAAGGCGGCTAGCAAACCCATGACGAGCTTCGGGAACGCGCCCGCGCCGAGCGGCTCCCATCGCGATACCGGGAGGCCGGTAGCGGCGAAATAAAGGCCTGCCGCCACGATCAGAAAGACGACGTAGGAAGCCAGTTTGGCGACTTCGCCGGCGATCTCTTCGTTGGACACCTTCGGGGATGCCGCGTAGGCGGCATCCCCGTCAGAGATTTGCTTGTCCGGAGCGATCATCCCGCGAGACGGCCCACCAGGCGATCGATGGTCGCGTCGAGTTTTTCCAGATAGGTCCGGTATTCGTCCTGGCCGCGAAAGTCGACCTCGGCGCCGGCATTGTTGATCTGCTCGATGTAACCCTTGTCCTGCGACAGCTTCTCGAGCGCGGATTCCATGGTGTTCCGCGCCTCTTCCGGCGCTCCCTTGGGCATGACGATGCCGCGGGTGATGGTCAGTTCGAGGTCATGGCCGAGTTCCTTCAGCGTCGGCACGTCGGGGGTGGCGTCCAGGCGCTCGGCGGCGCCGGTGGCCAGGAAACGCAGATCGCCGTTCTTCACGAACTCCAACGACGAGGAGATGTCGCCGATTGCCGCGTCCAGATTGCCGCCGACGAGAGCCCGGATGCGCTCGCCGGTTCCCTCGTAGCCGACATAGGACAGCTCGATGCCCGCCGCGTCCTCGATCATCGCCGCATGCAGATGCGGGACGCCGCCGAGCGTGACGCCGGTCTTGATCTCGCCGGGGTTTTCCTTGGCGTAGGCCACGAAGTCCTCGAACGTCTTCCATGGGCTGTCCGCCCGCACCACCAGATATTGCGGCGACGACGTCATCAGCGCGATCGGGTCGAACGTATCCCAGTTGATATCCGTCAGGCCGGTCTTGTTGGCGACCGGCAGCCCTTCATGCACCTGGCTGATCGTATAGCCGTCGGCCGCCCGCTTGCTTGCCTCGGTCAGGCCGACGGTGCCACCGACGCCCGGCATGTTGATCACCGCCAGGGGCTGACCGAGAAATGGCTCGGCATTGTTGGCGACGATGCGCATCAAGGTGTCGCTGCCGCCACCCGGACCCCACGGCACAATGAATTCGACGGCCCGCTCGGGATAGTCCTGAGCCTGGGTGGCTGCGGCCAGACCCGTCAGCGTCGAAAGCGACACGGCGCCCGCGATAACCAGATTTTTCAGATTGACCAGCATGATTGTCTCTAACTTTCTTTCTCCGGAAGGCCCGCCGACCCTTGCGCGTCGGCGACCTCCAGTGATCTCTGTGGGGATGGGCGACTGGCTGCATGGTCATCGCCGCCCCCGGCTACAGGTGACGGGAAGCCTAAGTGGTATACCTGATATTGGCAAGCCATGCTGCGGGCCCCCAGGCTCTCGATGTCTCGCCTTGCCAGCTGTCCGGATTGACCTCGGCTATGCTTT
>NZ_JALHBS010000048.1 GCF_024195285.1 Aurantimonas marianensis | reverse complement strand
GAATTCGCGCAGAGGTCGAATCTTAGGGGCCTCTGGTGAGCATGCGGATGCCGGAGAGGAGGGAGCCGCCGCGGCGCTTTCGGTGGATCGCTCTCATTGAGCGTCATCGTGGCGCGGGCGAATTGGCGATCGCCGACCCAGGCGGTGTGGCCCGCGCGTCGTCGCCGATCCGCCTGAGGATGGCGACAAAGGCGGCGGCCGCCGCGTCGATTTTTCCGCCATTGTCGATGCGATGGATCGCTTCGACCCCGAGGGGCACTTCGAGCAGCGCCGGACGGCCCAGTCGCCGGACTATCTCCTCCGGCGTTTCCCGTCCCCGAGCCGCGATCCGCTCCACGAGCAAGTGGCGCGGGGCGGTGATCTCGATGACGTGAAGGCGGGCGAAATGTTTTGAAGCGTCGCATAAAGCGCCGCGCGAGACGTTGGCGACGACGGTCTCGCCAGCCTCCAGGCGCTTCGAAATCTCCGTCGGCAGGCCGTAGGAGAGGCCGTGCGCCGCCCAGGTCAGGCAAAACGCCCCGGCGGTCTCGGCCGCCGCGAATGCCGCCGGGGTCAGGCTGTCGTGGTCTTCCGCGTCCACGAGCGCGGTGCGGGTGACGACGCGGCGGGGGAAGAAGAAGCCGGTTTCGGGAGCAAGCGTCGCGGCGGCGATCGCCAGCAGCGAATCCTTGCCGGCGCCGCTTGGTCCGACCACCGCGACGAACGATCCACGCGAGCCGGCCCCGAGCTTGTTTCCCCCGTTGCCCGCGTCGGTTTCGACGTCACGCGCCACGATAATACTCCCGGCAGCGCGGGCGGACCATCGGCGGCTCGCCCCGGCGGCGGTCGGCGGGCAGACGATGGGCGTTGCTGATCGCGGCCCCGCGACCCTTGGCGGCGACACACACGGCTAAGCGCTCCTCGACCTTGGGGATGCACCCTCGCCTTTCGGGCGGGCCAGGCGTCACAGCCATCGCGAGAGAACCCGTCTTCGACTTGCCAAAAGAGCATTCAAGCGTGCGGCAACGACGGTTTTGAGGGGCGCACGGAGGAATGGAGGCCTCGGAGGGAATCGAACCCCCGTACAAGGATTTGCAGTCCTCTGCGTAACCACTCCGCCACGAGGCCTCACCGGCGCCGTACCTACGGATTTCGTTGGGTTTCCGCAAGGCCGGAAAATTTCATCCGGAAAATCCGGTCCTCGCGCCGTTTCGACCGAGCGATCGCGGCACAGTGGCGTCGGTGAGCGCGTGATTGCGGATATCTGGCATCCCGCGCCATCTCGGCGCGGGCCGCTGTCGTATCGTCCTTCGGCACCCGTTCCGTTGTCGCTTTCGCCTGAAACCGCCGGCAAAGCGGTGGGCGAGGCGCGTCCCGTCTTGCCAATCGCCGGGAATGAGCGCAGGCCTATTCAAAACAGCGGCCCAACGTCTCGACGTAGAAGACATGATTCGGAACCCATCGCGAGCGCAAGCCGGGCCTGCTATCCTCGCCGCCGACATCAAAATTCGTCCGGCTCGGACGAATGATGTCGATCGGCTGGTCGAAATCGAGGCCTCCGCTTTCGATGTCGATCGCATCTCGCGCCGCTCGTTCCGCAATCTCGTCAGTGCAGACAGCGCCATCGTCCTCATCGCCGAGGAGGGCGGAGGTGATCCTCAAGCTGGCCGGATCGTCGGCTATGCCGCCATCCTGCTGCGTCGCGGCACGGGGCTTGCGCGGCTGTATTCCCTCGCCGTCGCACCGGAATCGTCGGGGTTTGGGATCGGCAGAAGACTACTCGAGGCAGCCGAGTCCGCGGCCTTCGATCGCGACCGCATCGCCCTTCGTCTCGAGGTTCGCGCGGACAATGCCGCGGCGATCGCCCTCTATCAGTCCCGCCATTTTCGCTCGATCGGACGCTATCTCGACTATTATGCCGACCACATGTCGGCGTTGCGCTTTGAAAAGACCTTGCGCGGAGACCAGGCGATCGAGACCGGCATTCCCTACTACGAGCAGACCACGGATTTCACCTGCGGCGCGTGCTGCCTGATGATGGCGATGGCACGCGATGTGCCCGGTTTCGTGCTGGAGCCGGTGGCGGAGATCCGTCTCTGGCGCGAGGCGACGACGATCTTCATGATGTCGGGGCCGGGCGGTTGCGAGCCCTACGGCCTGGCGGTGGCGGCGCATGAAGCCGGGCTGGACGCCGAAATCCATGTCTCGGAACCGGGTGATCTGTTTCTGGAAGGGGTTCGAAGCGCGGAGAAGCAGCGGGTGATGGCGCTGGCCCAGGAAGATTTTCGCCGCCGCGCCGACGCCTATGCGATTGCGGTCACCATTCGCCCCTTCACCCTCGTCGAACTGCGCGCCGCGATCGCCGCGGGCAAGACCGCCGTCGTCCTGATTTCCGGCTATCATATGTTCGACAAGAAGGTGCCGCACTGGGTGCTCGCCCATGGCGATGATGGCCGCCACATCATCATCCACGATCCATGGGTGGCGGACGAGCGTGGCGAATCCGTCGCCGATGCCGCGAGCCTCCCGATTCCCTACGAAACATTTGACCGGATAGCGCGTTTCGGAAAGGTCGGCCTGCGCGCCGCCGTTTTTCTCTCCCGGCGTGTGGCTTAAGAGGTCGTCCGATGTCTCAATGGGTCGTCCTCGTCGGGCGCGCGTCCGATCTCGATAACGGCGCGACGCCGCACAAGATCATGACCAGCCGCGATTATCTTGCGCGATCCGGCCTCTTCCGGGGGCAGCGGCCCAAGGTGATCAACCTGTCGCGATCCTATGCCTATCAAAGCAGGGGCTACTACGCCTCGCTCCTCGCCGAGGCCCGGGGCCACCGCATCATCCCCTCGGTCGAGACGATGATCGACCTGTCGGAAAGGAAGCTTTACGAAAACGCCTTGCCCGAACTCGAGGCGGCGCTGTCGAAGGCGCTCGACAAGGGCGGAGCGCCGGCTTCCCCGATACGCATCTATTTCGGCCATGCCGATGACCCCCGCCTCGATCGGTTCGCCAAGCTGATCTTCGACTGGTTCCGGGCGCCCGCCCTCGAGATCCATCTGGAACCGAAGGCCGCGCCGCCGCGAATTCGCCGCATCGGTTTTGCCTCGATCGGCAAGCTCGACAGCGCCGAGACGGCGCGCCTGCTGACCGCCATGGAGCGATATACCGCGCGCCAATGGCGTGCCGCCAAGGCGAAGACGCCAGCCAAATACGCCTTCGCGACCCTTTATGATCCGAAGGAGGCACTGCCGCCGTCCTCGGTGGCCACATTGCGGCACTGGGCGCGTATTGCCGCACGGCTCGGTGTCGATGTCGAGCCGATCGGTCGCAAGGATCTGCCGCGGCTAGCCAATTTCGACGCCTTGTTCATCCGCGAGACGACCTCGATCTCCAATCATACCTACCGGTTCGCCCGTCGCGCCATGCAGGAGGGCATGCCGGTCATCGACGATCCGATCTCGATGATACGCTGCACGAACAAGGTCTATCTCAACGAGCTGATGGCGGCGAATGGTGTCGCCACGCCGGCGTCGGTGATGATCGGGGGCAAGGAGGACTTCGCCCGGGCGGCGGACGAGCTGAGCTTTCCGATGGTGCTGAAAATCCCCGACGGATCCTTCTCCCGGGGGGTGAAGAAGGTCGATGACGTGGCGGGCCTGGTGACGCTGGCGAACGCCTGGCTGGAGGATAGCGACCTCTTGATCGCCCAGAAGTTCATGCCGACCAGCTTCGACTGGCGGATCGGCGTACTCGGCGGCGAGCCCTTGTTCGCGGTCCAGTACCTGATGGCCAAGAGCCACTGGCAGATCATCAACCACGACAATGGGGGACGACCCCTGGAGGGCGGGTTCAAGGCGTTCTCGCTGGGGGAAACGCCCCCGCATGTGCTGGATGCCGGACTGAGGGCGGCTCGCTGCATCGGCGACGGACTTTACGGTGTCGATCTCAAGGAGACCGACGAGGGCGTTTTCCTGATCGAGGAGAAGGACGAGGTCTGGACCCGGCTTACCCGGTGGTTCATCGATCGGATCGAGCGCTGAAGCATCGTGGATCAGGCTGTCGCGAACGGTCGTGGCGCCTTGCGTGCAACCGGAGCCGCGACTATGGAAACGGGCGGCCGCAAGGCGACGATGCGGCAGGACACGAGGATTTCGGCCATGGATTTCGAGACTGCCCGCACGAAAATGGTGGACAACCAGATCCGCACCACGGACGTGACCCGTCATGACATCCTGCGGGCGTTCCTGCAGGTGCCGCGGGAAGAATTCGTGCCCGCATCGCGCAGGCCGCTGGCCTATATCGACGAGGACCTGTCGATCGGCGACGGCCGCTACATCATGGAAGCCTCGCCTTTCGCCAAGCTCCTGCAACTCGCCGCGGTCACGCCCGACGACGTCGTCCTCGATGTGGGATGCGGCTCCGGCTATTCCTCGGCGATCCTGTCGCATCTCGCCGGCTCCGTGGTGGCCCTGGAAGAGAATGTCGAACTCGCGGCGCTTGCCAGTGAAAATTTGACGCGTCTCGACTACGTCACCTGCGTCGTGGTCGAGGGAAAGCTGGAGGAGGGCTACCCGTCCGAGGCCCCGTACGACGTGATTGTCTTCGAGGGCGCGGTCGAGCGCTTGCCGGAGACCTTCTTCGAGCAGTTGCGCGAAGGCGGGCGCCTCGTGGTTGTGGAGGGCATCGGTAACGCCGCCTCGGCCAAGCTTTATTTCAAGGACGAGAACGGCGTGGTCTCGGATCGGTTCGGCTTCAATTGCAGCGTGAAGCCGCTGCCGGGATTCGAGAAGAGGCGGCAGTTTGTTTTCTGAGCGACCGGTCGTTGCAGATATGTGTCGTTGCCGCGCAATGCATCCCGGGCGCAGCCTTGCCTCTTGATCCAGGGGGCGGAAAACTGATCAGATGGTACCCCTGTGGGACGGACAAGCAGAATGGTCGCTGTGGCGGGATCGCTCCCTTGCGATACGCCTTGTCTGCGGTTTGGAGTCATCGGGTTGCGTAGCAGAATCTGGATTGCCGCCGCTCTTGTCGCCGGTGTAATTTCCTCGACCCCCACTACCGTGGCGGCCGAAACCCTGACCGGAGCATTGGCGAAGGCCTATGCCAACAGTCAGGGGCTGAATGCGGCGCGAGCGCAATTGCGCGCCACTGACGAAAATGTTCCGCAGGCTCGGGCGGGCCTCAGGCCGTTCGTCAGCGGGGTAGGCTCAGCCAACGCGACGCGGAGTCGGACGACCTTCGGGGACGATATCTCGACCCAGACCACGCGGTCGGAGTCGATCGGTTTCGGCATCCAGCTCAACCAGACCCTGTTCGACGGATTTCAGACACCCAACAATGTCGCCGCCGCGCAGGCACAGGTTCGCGCCTCGCGTAAAAACCTCGCCAATACCGAGCAGAACACCCTGTTCGACGCGGCGACGGCCTATATGGATGTCCTGCGCGACCGGCAGATCGCCGCATTGCGCCGCCAGAATCTTGGCTTTCTGCAGGAGCAGGTGCGTGCGTCGCGGGCGCGCTTCGAGGTGGGCGAGGGCACGCGTACCGACGTGGCGCAAGCCGAGTCCCAACAGGCACTCGCCACTGCGCTGCTCAACAGCGCGCTGGCGCAGGTGGCCTCCAGCGAGGCGACCTATCTCGATGTCGTCGGCAGCCCGCCAACCAATCTTCAGCCGGGCCGCACGCCGTCGCGCGCCATCCCGAAGTCGCTCGAAACGGCCTTTGCCATTTCCCAGCGCGAGCATCCGGCGATTCTGGCGACGCTCGCGGCCGTCGACGCGGCGGCCTTTCAGGTCAAGTCCGCCGAAGGGGCACTGCTGCCGACGCTGAATCTGACCGCCCGGGTCGACGATACCTATGCGCTGAGCGAAACCAGTGGCGGCAATCTGCCGGGCGTCAATACCTCGCTCGGCCGGCCGACCGTCAACACGCAGAACGAAATCTCCGCCACTGTCGGCGCGCAACTGACGATTCCGATCTACCAGGGCGGCCGCGCGAGTTCCGTGGTGCGCCAGTCCAAGGAAGTTCTCGGCCCGCGCCGGATCGAGGTCGACGGAACCCGCGATCAGGTAAGGACGGCGGTCGCCAGCGCCTGGGCACAATTGCAGGCGGCACGCGCCAACATCGATGGCTTTCAGGCGCAGGCGCGCGCCGCTCGCCTGGCGCTTGATGGCGTCGTCGAGGAGCGCAATGTCGGGCAGCGGACCACGCTCGACGTGCTCAACGCCCAGGCCGAGGTGATCTCGGCGCAGATCCTGCTCGTCGGATCGCAGCGCGACGCGGTGGTGGCAGGCTATGCCGTGGTCTCGGCCCTCGGCCGGCTGTCGGCTGAGCGGCTGGGGTTGGCCGGCAAGACCTACAAGCCGGAAGATCACTACCAGGAGGTCCACGACAAGTGGTACGGCCTGAGGACGCCCGACGGGCGGTAGGCGCCTGCGGGGGGGGGGGTGCGGCTGGCCCGGCTGCAACGACAGCCTCGCCCAAGAAGCTGGTGATAGTTTCAGCCAAGGAGCTTGCGGGATTCACGCCGGGGTTCTTTCCAATTAGGCTTCGCGCATGATTCGATCGATAGGGTCGGCCCCTGTCGCGGAATTTGCGGGAGCGTCCCATGAGCAATGCCCTTCCGGCCAAAGAGCCGTCGATGGACGAAATCCTGGCGTCGATCAGGCGAATTATCGAGAGCGGCGATGAGACGGTCGTCGCGAAAACGGCGCCTGACCTGGAGCCCTTGCACGGCGAACCGGCGAACACCGCCGGCAACGCCGCGGACCTGGCGGCCGACGCGGTGGTCTGGAGAGGCGACGCGCCATCCCGGTCGGAGCGCGCCAATCCGCCCGGACGTCCCCGACTGGGGATCGTGCCGCCCGTCGAACCGGTGGATGTCGCGGTTGCCGACCTGCCGGACGAGGCTGTCGACGATCGGTTGGGACTTGGCCTGAAGGCTGAGCCAGCCGCCGAGGCGAGCGGTTTGCCGGACGGGCACGCGGTCGGAACGACGCCGGAAGAGGTCGGATTTCGTGATTCCGGCGACGGGTTGCCGCCATCGGCCGCGCGTCTGCGGGCGGTCTCGCCGGCGTCCGTATCCGAGGATAACGAGGGCGAAACCGCGGAATTGTCGCCGGATAGCGCCCGGCTGGTCGGCGGGAGCGATCAGGTCAGCGAGGCCGATGTAGCGGACGCCATCGGCGAATTCGACGAAAACGAGTTCACATGGGAGTTGAACGAGAACGCCAGCCTGATTGCGCCGGAGTCGCCTATGGAAGAACGCCGGGATCCAGCGGATGCGGGTCCGGGTGAGGCGGTATTGCCGCCGGCTGCCGCCGCTAACGCGGTCAAGCAGGATCGGCCGGAAGAGCCGGAGGGAGCGAAGATCGTTCCTGGAAATGCGGCCAGTGCCCCGATCCACGAACTGATCTCACAGGAGGCGAGCAGCCGCGTCGCCGCGTCTTTCGACAATCTTGCGCGCGTCATTCGCGAGGAACATCTGGATTCCATCGACGAGACCGTCGGCGAGATGTTGCGGCCGATGCTGCAGGAATGGCTGGACGACAATCTGCCGAGCCTGGTCGAGAAGCTGGTCCGCGAGGAAATCGAGCGGGTCGCGCGAGGCGGTCGCCGCTGACCGCGCCGAGGAAGGCTGTTTCGCAGGGCTCCGGGCGCCTGTCGCAAGCCGCTCTTCGTTGACAGCCGCGAAACCGAGGCTGTAACCGGTACGCACGCTTCAACGCCTTCGGGCAATGCCCCGTGCCGGGGCCACCGGACATGTCATGATTGAAAAGACTTACGACGCCGCGGCGATCGAGCCGCGCATTGCCGAACGTTGGGAGAAAGCCGACGCCTTTCGGGCCGGGGCGGGGGCGGCCGAAGACTCGGAAGCCTATTCGATCGTGATACCCCCGCCGAACGTGACCGGCTCGCTCCATATGGGGCATGCCCTCAACGACACGCTGCAGGACATCCTGATCCGCTTCGAACGGATGCGGGGCAAGAACGTCCTATGGCAACCGGGTCTCGACCACGCCGGCATCGCCACCCAGATGGTCGTCGAGCGGCAACTGGCCGAACGCGGCGAGCCGGGCCGGCGCGAACTCGGCCGCGAGGCCTTCATCGAGAAGGTCTGGCAATGGAAGGGCGAGTCCGGCGGCGCGATCCTCGGCCAGCTGCGCCGCCTCGGCGCCTCCTGCGACTGGTCCCGCGAGCGCTTCACCATGGACGAGGGGCTGTCGAAGGCGGTTCTTCATGTGTTCGTCGAGCTCTACCGCAAGGGGTTGATCTATAAGGACAAGCGGCTGGTCAACTGGGACCCGAAGCTGCTGACGGCGATTTCCGACCTCGAGGTCGAGCAGAAGGAGGTGGCGGGCCATCTGTGGCATTTCCGCTATCCATTGGCCGACGGCGCGACCTACGAGCACCCTTACAATCTGGACGGGGAGGGCAATCGCGCCGCCTGGAAACCCTCGGACGGCGAACCGGCGGGGTACGAGACGCGCGACCATCTGGTGGTCGCGACGACACGACCCGAGACCATGCTGGGCGATACCGGCGTCGCTGTGCACCCCGACGATCCGCGTTACAAGAGCCTCGTCGGCAAGCATGTCATCCTGCCGCTGGTCGGTCGCCGCATCCCCATCGTCGCCGACGACTATCCGGATCCTGAGGCCGGCACCGGCGCGGTGAAGATGACGCCGGCGCATGATTTCAACGATTTCGAGGTCGGCAAGCGGCACGATCTTCGTCAGGTCAATATTCTGACCGTCGCGGCAGCGGTGACGCTTGGCGAGAACCCGGACTTCCTGGAGGGCATCGACCCGTCGGACGATCTCGATCGCACGATTGCCGAGCTCGATGGCAAGGACCGCTTTGTCGCGCGGGACATGCTCGTGGCGATGATGGAGGAGCGGGGCTTTCTCGACCGTGTCGAGAACCACGCGCATACCGTTCCGCATGGCGACCGTGGCGGGGTGCCGATCGAGCCCTTCCTGACCGACCAATGGTATGTCGACGCCAAGACTCTGGCCGAGCCGGCGATCGCCAGCGTGCGCGAGGGCCGCACCAAATTCGTGCCGAAAAACTGGGAAAAGACCTATTTCGACTGGATGGACAACATCCAGCCCTGGTGCATTTCGCGCCAGCTCTGGTGGGGTCATCAGATCCCGGCGTGGTACGGGCCGGACGGCGAAATCTTTGTCCAAAAGAGCGAGGAGGAAGCGGTCGCCGCCGCGCTCGCCCACTACGTCACGAACGGCACGATCTCCGACGACGAAGCCAAGGCGATGGCGGCTGATCCGGCCCGCCGCGACGGGTTCCTGCATCGTGACGAGGACGTCCTCGACACCTGGTTCTCGTCGGCGCTGTGGCCGTTCTCGACGCTCGGCTGGCCGGACAAGACGCCGGAACTGGCGACCTATTATCCGACCAGTGTGCTGGTCACCGGTTTCGACATCATCTTCTTCTGGGTCGCCCGGATGATGATGATGGGGGTGGAGTTCATGGACGAGGAGCCGTTCCACACGGTTTATGTCCATGCGCTTGTCCGCGACAAGACCGGCGCCAAGATGTCGAAGTCGAAGGGCAACGTCGTCGACCCGCTCGATCTGATCGACGAATACGGCGCCGACGCGCTACGTTTCACGCTGGCGATCATGGCGGCGCAGGGCCGCGACGTGAAGCTCGATCCGCAGCGCATCGCCGGCTACCGCAATTTCGGCACCAAGCTCTGGAACGCTACCCGTTTCGCCGAGATGAACGGCGCGCTCCACGGGGCCGCGCTCAACCCGGCGCCGCTGACGCTGCCGCTGAACCGCTGGATCGCCACCGAACTTGGTCGCACCATCGCCGAGACCGAGGCTGCGATCGGCGCCTATCGCTTCAACGATGCGGCCGCAACGCTCTATCGCTTCGTCTGGAACCTGTTCTGCGATTGGTACGTGGAACTCGCCAAGCCGACTCTCGGCGGCGACGACGAGGCTGCCGCGAACGAAACGCGGATCGTCATGGGGTCGGTGCTCGACCGCATCTATGCGCTGTTGCACCCCTTCATGCCGTTCATGACCGAGGAGCTGTGGGCGACGACGACCGAAAGCCGGCCTTCGCTGTTGTGTCATGCGGCGTGGCCGTCGCTCGATTTCGCCGATCCGGATGCCGCCGACGACATCAACTGGCTGATCGCCGTGGTGTCCGAGATCCGTTCGGTTCGCGCTGAAATGAACGTACCGGCGGGCGCGCAAGCGGCGCTGCTGGCGATCGCGCCCGACGCCGCGACAGCCGCGCGGCTCGACAGGCACAGTACGGCGTTAAAGCGACTGGCCCGGCTTTCATCGATTGAGATCAGCGATGACGCGCCCGACCAGTCGGCCCAGATCATCGCGGGGAGCGCCACCTTCGCCCTGCCGCTGACTGGCATGATCGACATTGCGGCAGAGCGCAGCCGGCTGGAGAAGGCTGAGACCAAGGCGTGGGCGGAGATCGAGCGGATCGATCGCAAACTGTCGAACCAGAAATTCGTGGCGAATGCGCCGGAAGACGTCGTCGAGCAGGAGCGGGAGAAACGCGACGCCTACCGGCTCGAAGTCGAGAAGCTGGCCGCGGGGCTGGAGCGGTTGCGATAGGTCCGCCCGCGGCCGCAGCGTTACGATCACCCGCGAATCACCAGCGAGCTGAAAGATCGCAACCGCTCGCGGCCGCGATGCGTGTCACATCTTCGACACGTTGCCGCCACGATTTCGCGCCGTCCCGGAGGGGATCCGCGAAAAGGACGGCGGTACGTCGGCGCATTGGTTGAGGAAAGAGGAGTTTTTCTGTTTAGAAAACAATTCCTTAAATAATTTCACGCAAGTGGCGATTGATGTTGAGCCGACTGTTGCGCGACTGCCGCAAACGAGCCCCGGTCTCAGCGGGGTCCATTCCGTCGATCAGTTTTCTCGTTTACGTTTGCGTCAACTCCCTGGGCATATGCTGTTTGGATACGGGAGCGTGAAACGGGGGGACCATGACGACATTCCGGAACATGATGGCCTGCGCATCGATCGCCAGCGTGGCGCTGACGACGACGGCGTTCGCCGGCGGCTTTCAGCGCGGGACGGCCGACACCGACATCCTGTATGAGGCGGGTCCGGTGACGATGCGTACAGGCCTGATCTATGTGAACCCCATGCGCGGCTTCGATTCGATCAACGGCCAGAGCGGTGATTTCGGCGATTACGCCCAAGCTTACAATATTCCGACCTATGCGGTCGGCTTCGGCGGCGAAAATTTCGGTTGCGCCGGTACGTACATCGTCTCCTTCGCGGCGGAATCGGACTATACGGGCTCGCCCGGAGGGGCGCTGCCGCCCGGACCGACGGCCGGATCGCGCACGCTCGTCAACGAGTTCGATTCAAACGAGTTCGGCATGACGTGCCGGGCCAGCTACGCCAGCGACATGGGCCGGTTCAGCCTGCTGGGC
Organism: Aurantimonas marianensis; assembly: GCF_024195285.1. Classification (GTDB taxonomy): domain Bacteria; phylum Pseudomonadota; class Alphaproteobacteria; order Rhizobiales; family Rhizobiaceae; genus Aurantimonas; species Aurantimonas marianensis. The sequence goes on along the minus strand of NZ_JALHBS010000048.1, from coordinate 79,487 downwards.
GGTGTGTTCGCCGAGGACTTCAATTTCACGGGCACAAGCGCCTCCAACACTCCGATCGGGGTATTGGGTGGGCAACCGGTCTTGCTGCCGGTCCAGACCTCCGTTGATACCCGGAGTGATTACGATCTCGGCTATCGCATCGGCGCTGCCTACGAGAAGCCGGAGATTGCGCTGCGCGCCCAGATTCTCTACCGCTCGGAAGTCACGCACGATACGTTCAACGGCACTGGCACGGTGGCCGCGGTGGGCAACGCCTTTGTCGTCGGCGCGGGGGGGCAGCAGGTTGTGATTCCGAACGCGGCGCCGCCTGCCGGCACGACGGTCGCTGGCGGAACGTCGAACTTCAACGAGGTCACGAGCCCGCAGAGCCTCTACATCAACGCGCAAACTGGCATCGCCGAGGGCACGCTGCTGCTCGCGTCCTTCCGCTGGACTGACTGGAGCACCAACAAGTCCGCGATCAGTTCGATTACGACCGCGCGCGGTACCTCTTCGAGCGTCTCTCCCTACAACTGGCGCGACGGCTACACCGCCTCGATTGGTGTCGGCCGCGCCTTTACCGATGAGATCGCCGGCGCGATTTCCGTGGGCTACGACCGGGGCGTGTCCACCGGCTCTGAGACAACCTATACCGACCTGTACACCGTGGCTGGCGGCTTGTCGTTCAAGGCCAATAAGTGGAGCGAAATTCGCGTTGGCGGCCTGGTCGGCTACTGGACCGACGGCTCGCAGTCGATCAGCGACGGGGCTTATTTCAATGCAACGGTGGGCGATGACGTCGTGCTGGCTGGAAATGCTTCGATCAAGTTGAATTTCTGACGCCTGACCGCCGGTCGCCTCCCAAGGGCGCCACGGCAAGTGCGAACGGTAAAAGGCGCGTCCCGATGGGCGCGCCTTTTGGCGTTTGGCGTTCGTCGATGGCCGCGCGAAATCGGCGCTGTGGGATCGCGGCAACACTATTGCAGACGTGCATCGATTATAGTCGCGGCGACACACAATGCCCCGTTGCCGCCACAAAACGCCGTCACCTCCAGGGCGCGGCTCGGGTCCGGTCGCGCGGCGGTTAAAGAGTACGAGGGGACAATGGACGCGCACGCAATCGACAAGAGCAAGCTTCCCAGCCGGCATGTGACGGAGGGGCCGTCGCGGGCGCCGCATCGATCCTATCTTTATGCGATGGGCCTGACGAAGGAGGAAATTCATCAGCCGCTGGTGGGCGTCGCCTCATGCTGGAATGAAGCCGCGCCCTGCAACATCTCGCTGATGCGGCAGGCGCAAGTGGTCAAGAAGGGCGTCACCGCCGCGAAGGGCACACCGCGCGAATTCTGCACGATTACGGTGACCGACGGCATCGCCATGGGCCATCAGGGCATGAAGGCGTCGCTGGTGTCGCGCGACCTGATCGCCGACTCGGTGGAGCTGACCATGCGTGGCCACGCCTATGACGCGCTCGTCGGGCTGGCCGGTTGCGACAAGTCGCTGCCGGGGATGATGATGGCGATGGTGCGCCTGAACGTGCCCTCCGTCTTCATCTATGGTGGCTCCATCCTGCCGGGCAATTTCCGTGGTCAGCAGGTGACGGTGCAGGACATGTTCGAGGCCGTCGGCAAGCATTCCGTCGGCGAAATGTCCGACGCCGACCTCGACGAGATCGAGCAGGTCGCCTGTCCGTCGGCCGGTTCCTGCGGCGCGCAGTTTACCGCCAACACCATGGCGACCGTGGCCGAGGCGATCGGGTTGGCGCTGCCCTACTCCTGCGGCGCCCCGGCGCCGTACGAGATTCGCGACAAGTTCTGCTACGCCTCCGGCGAGATCGTCATGGAGCTCCTCGCCCGCAACATCCGGCCGCGCGACATCGTGACGAGAAAGTCGCTGGAGAACGCCGCGGCGGTGGTCGCGGCCTCGGGCGGCTCCACCAACGCGGCGCTGCACTTGCCGGCGATGGCCCACGAATGCGGCATCGAGTTCGATCTGTTCGACGTCGCCGAGATCTTCAAGAAGACGCCCTATGTGGCGGACCTGAAGCCGGGCGGACGCTATGTCGCCAAGGACATGTTCGAGGCCGGTGGTATTCCGCTGTTGATGAAAACGCTGCTCGAGCATGGCTATCTGCACGGCGATTGTCTGACCGTCACCGGTCGCACCATCGCCGAGAACATGGCGAAGGTCGCCTGGAATCCAAATCAGGATGTCGTGCGCCCGGCCGACCAGCCGATCACGGTGACCGGCGGCGTCGTCGGTCTCAGGGGCAATCTCGCGCCCGATGGCGCGATCGTGAAGGTCGCCGGCATGAAGAACCTGAAGTTCTCCGGTCCGGCTCGCTGCTTCGATTCCGAAGAGGCGGCCTTCGAGGCCGTCTCGAAGCGCCAGTACAAGGAAGGCGAGGTTCTCGTCATCCGCTACGAAGGACCGAAGGGCGGTCCGGGTATGCGGGAGATGCTGTCGACAACGGCAGCCTTGTACGGGCAGGGCATGGGCGACAAGGTCGCGTTGATCACCGACGGGCGGTTTTCCGGCGCGACGCGCGGCTTTTGCGTCGGCCATGTCGGTCCGGAGGCGGCCGTCTGTGGTCCGATCGCGCTCCTGCGGGACGGCGATATCATCACCATCGACGCTGTCGACGGCACACTGGACGTCGGCCTGTCGGATGACGATATGAAACAACGGGCCGAGGGCTGGCAACCACGTGAGACCGATTTTCAGTCCGGCGCCATCTGGAAATATGCGGAACTGGTTGGAACTGCGCGTTATGGCGCGGTGACCCATCCCGGCGGAGCCGCGGAAAAACACTGCTATGCGGACGTCTAGATTGATCCTTTCGGTTGCGCTTGTCGCCACGGCTCTTGTCGCAGGCGGCGGGCGGAGCCTTGCTCTCGATCCGGAGGCGAAGGTCGATCCGGACGCCGGCTCGCTGGAGCTGTTCTCCTTCGGCTTCAAGGCCTATCAGCGCGGTGAGAAACTGGAGGCTTTCGAGGCACTGCGCTTCGCCGCCGACAAGGGACATCCGGGTGCTCGCTGGAAGCTCGGCAAGATGTATGCCGAGGGCGACGGCGTTCCGGAGAATGATTACGAGGCTTACAAGATCTTCGAGCAGATCGTTCGCGAACAGGACGATGATGGCGGGGGATTCCCCAACGCAGCCTATGTCTCGAGCGCTGTGGTGGCGCTGGCCGACTATCTCCGGCGAGGAATTGTCAACAGCCCGGTCGCGGTGGATCTGCCACGCGCCCGCCAGTTCTATTTTCATGCGGCCTCGTTTTTCGGCGACGCCAGGGCGCAGTTCGAACTCGGCCGCATGACGCTTCACGGCGAGGGCGGCAAAGCCAATCCACGGCAGGCGGCGCGCTGGCTGAAGCTGTCGGCCGACAAAGGGCATGTGGGTGCGCAAGCCCTGCTCGGTCATTTGCTCTTCGAGGGCCGAAAGATATCGCTCCCGGCCGCGCCCGTCCGTGGGCTCGCCATGCTGACCATGGCGCTCAGGAAGGCATCGCCGCAGGATCAGGATTGGATCCGCGGGCTTCAGGAAGAGGCGTTCTCGCTGGCATCGGAAGCTGACAGACGAACCGCGCTCGCCTATGCCGAACAGCAGATGGCATCGGCCGCTGACGTCGTCAGCACGAAGAACTGAGCTTTTCCGCCCGGCCGCGGGGGCGCTCGTCCGGTCAAGGCTGATCGGCGAGTTCGACGACGACCGGAACATGATCGGAGGGCTTTTCCCAAGCTCGGACATGCTTGTCGATGCCGACGGAGACGAGCCGCTCCTGTGCCTCCGGCGACAGCAGCAGATGGTCGATGCGGATGCCGTTATTCTTCTGCCAGGCGCCGGCCTGATAATCCCAGAACGTGTAGGTGCCGTCCGCGTCGGTGGAGGCGCGCAGGGCATCGGTCAGGCCCAGATTCATCAGGCGCCGGAAGGCGGCGCGGCTTTCCGGCTGAAACAGCGCGTCGCCGAGCCAATTGTCCGGAAACGCCGCGTCGGCTCGCTGTGGAATCACATTGTAGTCGCCGGCGAGCACCAGCGGCTCCTCGCGCTCCAGCGCGGCCCGTGCGTGGGCGATCAGCCGCTCCATCCAGGCAAGCTTGTAGGCGAATTTCGGCGTGTCGATCGGGTTGCCGTTCGGCAGGTAGAGCGAGGCCACCCGGAGCGGGCCGCTGTCGGTCTCCCAAACGCCTTCGATGTAACGGGCGTGCTCGTCGGTCTCGTCGCCCGGCAGGCCACGATCAACCGCGGTAGGCGCCATCTTCGAGAGCAGGGCGACGCCGTTAAAACCCTTCTGGCCGTGGGTTTCGACGTGGTAGCCGCGCTCCTCGATGGCCTGGCGCGGGAAATTCTCGTCGACGCTTTTTATCTCCTGCAGGCAGGCGATGTCCGGTGAACGCTCGTCGAGCCAGGCGAGGAGGGCGTCGAGGCGGGCCTTGACGCCATTGATGTTCCAGGTGGCGATCAGCATTTCCGGTGGTCAGACGGTGAAGCTGGTGCCGCAGCCGCATGACGCGACCGCGTTGGGGTTACGGATCTGGAAGGACTGGCCCATCAGATCGTCGACGAAATCGACGACCGCGCCTTCCATATAGGCGAGCGAGACCTGATCGATCAGAACGCGCGCGCCGTCCTGCTCCAGAACCAGATCGTCGTCCTCGCGTCCTCTGGTGAGGTCGTATTTGTAGGAAAAGCCGGAACAGCCGCCGCCCTCGACCGAAATGCGCAAGGAGTCGGCCTCGGCGGTCTTCGAGAGGATCGCCGCTATGCGTCGGGTGGCGGCTTCGGAGATGGTGACGGAATGGGTCGCTGTTTCGCTCATCTTGGCGTCCGGCGCGGATCAAACGACCGCACCGCTCCTTGTTCGAGAACTGCCACTTAAGTATGGACCCGGATGAAGCCGGTCAATCGGGACGGATCGTTTCCGCATGGATGAGACAGATTTCGCGCGGATCGGAATGGGTGGCCTGGGGCGCGCCGCCTATGCCGTGCGGCCGGAGCGTACCCGCGGCCGCCTCGTCGTCGAGGCCGCGAGCCCGACGCGCACGCCCTATCAGCGGGATCGCGATCGCATCGTCCACTCCACGGCGTTTCGTCGGCTGAGCCACAAGACGCAGGTTTTTGTCGCCGATGAGGGCGACCATTTCCGCACCCGGCTGACCCATACAATCGAGGTGTCGCAAATCGCACGCGCGTTTGCTCGCGCGCTGCTGCTCGATGAGGACCTGACCGAGGCGATCGCGCTGGTTCACGATTTCGGCCACACGCCATTCGGCCACGCCGGCGAGCGAGCGCTCGATCGCCGGATGCGGGCCTATGGCGGCTTCGACCATAACGCCCAGTCGCTCAGGGTCGTCACCGCGCTCGAACGCCGTTATGCCGAATTCGACGGGCTGAATCTCACTTGGGAAACGTTGGAAGGACTGGTCAAGCACAACGGCCCGCTGATTGGTCCGAATGCTCCCAAGCAAGCCCCTGTGCCGAAGCCGATTGCCGATTTCGACGCGCTGTTTCCGCTCGATCTCGGCGGCTTCGCGAGCCTCGAGGCGCAGGCGGCGGCGATCTCCGACGACATCGCCTATAATACCCACGATCTGGACGATGGGTTGCGGGCCGGCCTCATCGACATTGCCGATCTGGGTGAACTGGATCTGGCGGGATCGATCCTCGACGATGTCCAGGCGGCCTATCCCGGAATCGACCATGGCCGGATGGCGCACGAAATCCTGCGCCGCCATATTACGCGGATGGTCGAGGACGTGATCGGAACCGCGTTCGCCGGCATCGCGGATCTCGCGCCGGCCGATGTCGATGCGGTGCGCGCGGCCGCGCTGCCGCTCGTCACCTTTTCCCCGCTCATGGACCGGGCGGTGAAGCAGACCAGGAAATTTCTGTTTCAGCGCGTCTACCGCAACGATCACGTCATGCGCGTCATGCAGACCGCCGAGGGAATCGTCGAGGACCTCTTCGCGCGTCTGTTCGAACGACCTGACCTGATGCCGGGTGAGTGGAGCCGCGATGCCGACCGACTGCCGGAGGAGAAGCGGGCGCGCCGGGTCGCCGATTATTTGTCCGGGATGACCGACACGTACGCATTGAGTGCGCATCGGCGCCTGTTTGACGCGACGCCGCAATTGCGTTAGCCGGCCATTCCTCTTTACACAGCAGACGGTAAGACGCCCGGGCCGCGAAGGCAGTCACCGGGCGCGCGGCCATTTCGGCCCGCCGGAACCAGTCGAGGCCAGGCATGAATATCTTCGCCGATTTCGAAGATCGGGTGAGAAAAGCGGTGGAAGCGATTCTGAAGGCACGCGAAACCGCGTTGCCCGACCTGTCGCGGGTTGCGGTGGAACCGCCGCGCGACGCGAGCCACGGCGATCTTGCTACCAACGCGGCGATGGTCCTGGCCAAGCCGCTTGGCGTCAAGCCGCGCGAACTCGCGACGGAGATCGCGGCGCGTCTTGCCCGTGACCCGGACGTCGCGACCCCAGAGGTCGCCGGGCCGGGGTTCATCAATCTCAGGCTGGAGCCGGGGTTCTGGACCGGGCACCTGGCGGCCATTCTGAAGGCCGGCGGCGATTACGGGCGGGGACGGCGCACAGGCCATAAGGTCAATGTCGAATATGTCTCGGCCAATCCTACCGGCCCGATGCATGTCGGTCATTGCCGCGGCGCCGTGGTCGGCGACACCATCGCCAACATCATGGCCTTTGCCGGCGACACCGTCACGCGCGAATACTACATCAACGATGCCGGCGAGCAGGTGAACGTGCTCGCTCGTTCGGCGTTTTTGCGCTACCGCGAAGCGCTCGGCGAGACGATCGGCGAGATCCCGGCGGGATTGTATCCTGGCGAGTATCTCACGCCGGTCGGCGAAGCCTTGAAGGCCGAATTCTCGGACCGGTTGTTGGCGATGGACGAGGCCGAGTGGCTGCCGCACGTCCGCGACCGCGCCATCGACGCGATGATGGCGATGATCCGGGACGATCTGAAACTGCTCGGCATCGAACATGAGGAGTTTTTCTCGGAGCGTACCTTGCATGCCGACGAGGGCGGAAAGATCGCCGAGGCGATCGAGGATCTGCGCGGCAAGGGCTACATCTACCAGGGCACCCTGCCGCCGCCCAAGGGGCAGGCGCCGGAGGATTGGGAGGACCGCGAGCAGACCTTGCTTCGCTCCACCGAGGTCGGCGACGACCAGGATCGACCGCTGGTGAAGTCCGACGGCCGCTACACCTATTTCGCCGCCGATGTCGCCTATTTCCGTGAGAAGTTCGAGCGCGGCTTCGAGGAGATGGTCTATATCCTGGGCGCCGATCACGGTGGTTACGTCAAGCGCCTCGAGGCCGTTGCAAAGGCTGTTTCCGGGGGAGCGGCTCAGATCGACGTGGTGTTGTGCCAGCTCGTGAAGCTGTTCCGCGACGGTGAGCCGGTGCGCATGTCGAAGCGCTCGGGTGACTTCGTGACGCTCGCCGAAGTGGTCGAGGAGGTCGGCCGCGACCCGGTGCGTTTCATGATGCTGTTCAGAAAGAGCGACGCGCCGCTCGACTTCGACTTCCAGAAGGTCACCGAGCAGTCCAAGGACAACCCGGTCTTCTACGTGCAGTATGCCCACGCCCGCTCGGCGGCGATCTTTCGCCAGGCGGCGGAGGTCGGCGTACGGCTACCCGATTTTCCGACGCTCGATGCTAGCGTTCTCGCCGGACTTTCGGATGAGGGCGAACTGGCGCTGATTCGCAAACTCGCGGAGTTCCCGCGGCTCGTCAAAGCCGCGGCTGAGGCCAAGGAACCACACCGCCTGGCCTTTTATCTCTACGACCTCGCCTCGGCTTTCCACAGCCAGTACAATCGCGGCAAGGACTTTCCGGCCTTACGCTTTGTTAACTCTGAGAACGGCATGATAACGCAAGCTCGATTGGCGCTGGTCAGGGCTGTAGCGGTTGTTCTCGAAACCGGACTCGGCTTGATTGGTGCCGACGCACCGGAAGAAATGCGCTGATTCATCACGCTTTGGTCAAGTTCCTCTCCTAGCGGTGATGAGAGGGGCTGGCAGCCCCGGGACGAGGGGAAGGGCAGGGGATATGTCGATGGCGGATACGACGAGTTCCAATCAGTGGAGCGATCAGCAGGTCGACAATATCGAGGATGATCCTTTCGCCGAACTGTCACGGCTGATCGATGAGCCATGGGGCTCGGAGCCGGCGAGCGACCGGCCCGCATCTCTGGCGCAGGTTGGTGAGAACCTCCCGTCCGTGGGCGATGCGAGCGGCTTTTCCGTGTCCGACGCGCCGGGCATCCCGGCCGATGAGCCGGCGGATTCGCTGAGTGTCGACATTGACGACCTGGTCGGCGCCCTCGATGCGGAACTGAATGCATCTTTCCAGGAGGAGGGCGCGCGGGAGTCGACGCAGCACTCCGGCCAGCCTGCTGCCGCAATCTCCCATCCAGCAATGATCGCGTCGCCGCTAGCAAATCGGGGTGTGAAAGCCGACGCCGGCAGTGTCTCGATGCAACGGATCGAGGCGATGCCGGTCAGCGATCTGGAAGTTGCGCTGCGCGCCCTTTCGGCGCCGGTCAATCCTCGCGGTATCGGTTTGCAGTACAGTGAGGCCTTTGCGCCAGCGCGCCGCGATACGGCTCCGTCTCCAGACGTCGCCGACAAGCCCTTCGATGATTTCGACGAATTGATCGCCAGCGAACTCGCCGCGATGAATCCGACGCCTCGGGCGGTCGCGGCGACGCTTCCCACCGTTGGTGGGGCGGAGCCGGATGTCGGCTCGCCCGTGGGTCACGCGGCGGCGCCGGTTCGGCATCCGAAGGCAACCGAGGATGCGTCCGCCGCCAAGGTGCCCGCGGCCAATGTTAAAGACCGGCCTGCCGTCGCGGATGCGATGTCGTCCGCTTTCGCGCCGGCAGCGGCGAGCCGCGCCCGCTTTTCACCTCGCATGCCCGGACTTGCCGCCAGCGTGCTGGCGATCACCGTCGTCGGTGCCGCCGCGGCCTATTGGGCGTCGGGCGATATTGCCGGTGACTCCGGCGATATGTTGATCGTGCGGGCCGACACGGATCCGGTCAAAGTGGCTCCCAAGGATCCCGGCGGCCGGGCGATCCCGAACCAGAACAAGGCGGTCTACGAACGCGTGCAAAGCGCCGACGCCGACATCGTCCCGGCGCAGCAGACCCTCGTCACGGCGGCCGAGGAGCCGGTCGACCTTCCGGGCGTCGATCTGAACCCGATCAGCAGCGCCCGCGCCGCGGAACCGGTGCGCATCGCCGATGCCGCGAGTGACGGCTCGCCGATCGCGGTGCTGACGCCCCGCCGCGTGCGCACCATGACGGTTCGACCCGATGGAACGCTCGTTGTGGCGAATACGGTTCCCGAGACCTCCATGGACGATATGCGCGGCAATGGTGCGGCGCTGATCGAAGCATCATCCCGGTCGATGGTTCCCGCCGAGGGTGCCGCGCTATCGTCTGCCGAGGCGAACGCCAGCGTCGTCGGTCAGTCGTCGTCCGGCGTTCCCGTGCCGGTCTTGCGACCGGGAAGCGACAATTCCGCCCCGGTCAGGGTTGCTGCGGTAACGGCGCCGGAACCGATGTCGGACGCGGGGGGCTTGACCGCCGATGTCGCCGTGGCGACGACCGCGCCTGAGACGGTAGGATCGATCGCAGCCGCTCCCGCCGCGACGCCGGCCCCTGTTTCCGCGGCCCAGACGCCGGTCGCCGACGGCTATTACGTCCAGATTTCGTCGCAGCCCAACGAGGCCGCCGCCAAGCAGACGTCGCAGACGCTCGGGCAGCGCTATGCCGAGGTCATCGGCCAGCGCGATCTCGTGATCCAGTCGGCGGACATCCCCGGTAAGGGGACCTATTATCGCGTGCGGATCGCCACCAGATCGAAGTCCGAGGCGTCGACCCTTTGCAGCGAATTGAAATCAGCAGGCGGCAGCTGTTTCGTGGCGCGCTGAGCGCCGGCGCTGTCACGCTTCTCGGCGGGGCCTCCGGCCCGGCCGCTTCTTCCCATGACCATAACGCAGGACAGCCAGGCCGAGCAGCCTCGCCGTCCGCTCTTGCATCGGAGACACGGATGAGCGGATCGAAGGCCTGGATCGCCGCGCCGGCGGCGCGTCGGCTAAGCGCGGACGAGCGCAGGTTCTTCGCCGACGAGCGTCCGTGGGGGTTTATTCTCTTTGCGCGAAACGTCTCGGAGGCATCTCAGATCGAGGACCTCGTCGCCGAACTGATCGACCTTGGCGGCCGGGATACGACGCCGATCTTCATTGATCAGGAGGGCGGCAGGATACAGCGTTTGAGGCCGCCGCTGGCGCCGGAATATCCGCCGGCTGCCTCGATCGGGCGGGTCTATGCGTCCGACCCGGCGGCCGGACAGCGCCTCGCGTGGCTGCAAGGCCGCCTGCTCGCCGATGACCTGATGGCTTTTGGGATCAACGCCGATTGCGTGCCGTGCGTGGATGTGCCGACGATGGATGCGCACTCGGTGATCGGCGACCGCGCCTATGCGACAAATCCCGAAGCGGTGGCGACGCTTGGCGGGGCCGCGGCGGACGGCCTCATCGCCGGTGGCGTCTTGCCGGTCATGAAGCATATTCCCGGCCACGGCCGCGGCAATGCCGACAGTCATCTCGCGCTGCCGGTGGTCACGACGCCGCGCGACGAGTTGTCGCGCACCGATTTCGCGCCGTTCCGGTCCCTCCAGACGCTGCCGGCTGCGATGACCGCGCACATCCTCTACAGCGCCATCGACCCGGTCCACCCGGCCACCTTGTCGGCCACGGTCATCGAAAGCGTGATCCGCGACGAAATCGGCTTCGACGGCCTGTTGATGAGCGATGACATCTCGATGAAGGCGCTGGCGGGCGATCTCGCCGAACTGAGCGCGAGAGCGCTCGACGCGGGCTGCGATGTGGTCCTCCATTGCAATGGCGATTTCGACGAAATGCGAAAAATCGCGGGTGCGGCGCGGCCGTTGTCCGGCGACGCGCAGCGACGTGCCGAAGCGGCGGAATCGGCCATTTCCGCACGCGCGACGAACGACGATATGCCGGCGTTTCGGGCCGAATACGACGCGTTGGTGAGCGTCTCCGCCTGACGCGTAACCTCTGGCAACGGCCTGCGACTATAGGTCCGAGTTTCTAGCTTACGAACAAGAATCGCGCTCGCATGTGAAATCGGGTCGGATCGATCCTATGTCATCGGGATCTGGGCGGTAAACGCGGGAAGCGTGTCGGGATGGACATCGAACGCTGTTGCCGTTCCCGTAGCGACCGGCTACCGAGGTCGCGAATTGGCGGGCCGCGTGGCTTTGCCGACGAACGGACGGACAGGCCGAAGCGTGCAGGATCAACAGAGCACCGCCATCGCTCCATCGACAAAGAGCGCCGGACGCACCAGTGCCGGCGTCAGCTTCGCCGCGCGCCTGGGGTTTGAAGACATCGTCCACACCGTGGGATCGACCACGATCCTGTCGGGGATCAGCCTGACGGCCGAACCTGGCGAAATTCTCTGCCTGCTCGGGCCGTCCGGTTCCGGCAAGACGACGATGCTCCGCATTGCCGCGGGAATCGAGCGTCAAACCGCCGGCCGCCTGGTGCTCAACGGCCAGGAGATCGCCGGCCCCGATGCGTTCGTGCCGCCGGAAAAGCGCGGCATCGGCCTGATGTTCCAGGATTTCGCCCTGTTCCCGCACATGAGCATCGCCGAAAATGTCCGCTTCGGCCTGACGGCGCTTTCAGGCGCGGCCTCGAAGAGGGAGGCGATGGTGGCGCTCGAGCGGGTCGGGCTCGCCGATGTCGCGCGCCAATATCCGCATACCCTTTCCGGCGGTGAACAGCAGCGGGTGGCGCTGGCGCGGGCGTTGACCCCGCGACCGACGGTCCTGTTGATGGACGAGCCGTTTTCGGGCCTCGACAGCCGTCTCAAGGACGTCGTGCGGACCGATACGCTGCAGATCCTGCGCGAAAGCCGGGCGACGGCGATCATCGTGACGCACGATGCCGAGGAGGCGATGCGGATGGGCGACCGAATCGCGCTTCTGCGCGACGGTCGGCTCGTGCAGGTGGGGACCGCCGCGCAACTCTACAGCCGCCCGGCCGACCTTTTCACGGCCGGCTTTTTTTCCGAGCTCAACGTCATCGAGGGGGAAGTGCGCGGCGGCCGCGTCGTCACGGCGCTCGGCCCGGTCGCGGATTCGCTTCTGTCCGACGGTACGCCGGTGACGGTGGCGTTGCGCCTCATGGGCTTGCGTCTGGAGGAACAGTCGAGCGGCGTGCTCGGGCGCATCGTCGCCCGCCGTTTTCTCGGCGGTGTCGACCTGATGACCGTCGCGATCGAGGGGCTCGACTATCCGCTTCGATCGCGCATGCGCGCCGGAATCGTACCAGACGGTAAACGCGATGTCGTTGTTTCCGTTGATTTGCAAGACGTTATCGTGTTTGAAAAGACCCCGGATCATCGTTAGATTGGCGGGAGCGAACGGCTCACGCGTTCCATGGAGAATTGTTATGGGTAGCTTCAGCATTTGGCATTGGCTTATCGTCCTTGCGGTCGTGCTGCTCCTGTTTGGTCGCGGTAAGATTCCCGAGCTGATGGGTGACGTGGCGAAGGGCATCAAGAGCTTCAAGAAGGGTATGTCGGACGAGGACGCGGAAAAGACGGAGACGGCGCAGGAGCGTCGGACGCTCGATCACACCGAGGGCGACGTCGTACGGCACGACGTGGCGACCAAGAAGACGGTCAACTGATCGTCTGATCGCTCCACCGTCCGGCGACCGGATTCTGCTCGTGCCCGCTCGCCATCGTTCCTGGTTGTCGCTCTCGAGGCCTTGCGATGTTTGATATTGGTTGGGCCGAACTGATGATGGTCGCCGTGATCCTCGTGGTCGTGGTCGGCCCCAAGGATCTGCCACGCATGCTGCGCACATTCGGGCGCACGACCAAGCAGTTGCGCTCGATGGCCGGGGATTTTCGGCGGCAGTTCGACGACGCGTTGCGCGAGGCCGAACTCGATGACGTGCGGTCGACGGTGAGCGATATCCGCAAACTGGATCCCACCAAGGATGTCCGCGCGGCGATGAACCCGATGAAGGCGGTGGGCGAGGAGATTCGCTCCTCGCTCAAGGCAGCCGCCAAGGCGCCGGAACCAGCGGTCCCGAGCCCCACCGCCGACGCGAGTCCCGACAAGCCTGACAAGGTCGGCGCGACCGCGAAAGCCGGCCGTTCGTCGCCGGCGCCTGCGCCAGCCGCGAATGCGAAGCCGGCCGCGGCCTCCGGAAACGGAGCGATTGCCCCCGTCAAGCGTGCGACAAAAGCCAAGCCGGCCACTAAGGGAGGGCCTGCTGCCAAGGCCAAGGTGCCACCCAAGGCCAAGCCCACGGCGAAAAAGACAACCGAGGACGTCGCGTGACACGCACTGACAGCGATATCGAGGCCTCTTCGGCGCCGTTGATCGACCATCTCATCGAATTGCGAACGCGGCTGATCTGGAGCATTGCCGGATTTCTGCTCGCGTTCATTTTCTGCTTCTTTTTCGCCAAGCAGATCTTCAATTTCCTGGTCGTGCCCTATCAGACGGCGACGATCTGGGCCGGAATTCACGACCGGCAGGTCGAGCTGATCTACACCGCGCCGCAGGAGTTCTTTTTTACCCAGGTCAAGATCGCGGCTTTCGGCGGCTTCTTCATCGCCTTCCCGCTGATCGCGGCGCAGATCTACAAATTCGTGGCGCCCGGCCTTTACAAGGAGGAGAGGGGCGCGTTCCTGCCGTTTCTGGTGGCGACGCCGCTGCTTTTTCTGCTCGGCGCGTCACTGGTCTATTATTTCTTCACGCCGATGGTGATGTGGTTCTTCCTGTCGATGGAGCAGGCGGGTACCGGTGGGCAAGCGGCCATTCAGTTGCTGCCACGGGTCTCCGAATATCTGTCGCTGATCATGACGCTGATCTTCGCGTTCGGATTGGTGTTTCAGCTGCCGGTCGTCGCCACCTTGCTGGTCAGAGCCGGAATCACGTCGGCCGACGGTCTTGCCTCGAAGCGAAAATACGCCATCGTGCTGGCCTTCATCGCCGCCGCGATCTTGACCCCGCCCGATCCGATGTCGCAAATCGGTCTTGCCCTGCCAACGATCCTTCTCTACGAGGTGTCGATCTTTGCGGCGCGGATGATCGAGAAGAGGCGGGCCGAAAAACTCGGTGAGAGCGAGACGTAAGGCCGACCTCGACGCCTTGGAACCGGGTCCCGTCGCTTACCGGTCGGGAACGGGAATTACATGCTCGATATCAGATGGATACGCGAGAATCCAGAAAAGCTGGATGAAGCGCTCGCACGCCGCGGTGCCGCGCCCGCCTCGGCCGAACTGATCAGGCTCGACGAGGCTCGTCGCGAACATCTGACACGGCTTCAACAGCTTCAGGGCCGGCGCAACGACGCTTCGAAGGCCATTGGCAAGGCCAAGGGCTCGGGCGATTCCGACGCCGCCGAAAAACTCATCCGTGAGGTTGCCGAGATCAAGGCGGCGATCCAGGAGGGCGAGGAGACCGAGCGGCGTATCGACCAGTCGCTTGAAGACGCGCTGGCGCGTATTCCGAATTTGCCGGCCGCCGATGTTCCAGCCGGGCTGGACGAGAGCGCCAATGTCGAGATTCGCCGCTTTGGCGAGAAGCCCGAATTCGACTTCGAGCCGAAGGAGCATGCCGAACTCGGCGAAGCGCTGGGCATGATGGATTTCGAGCAGGCGGCGAAGATTTCCGGCGCACGCTTCACGGTCCTGCGAGGTGGGCTGGCGCGACTGGAACGCGCGCTCGGCCAATTCATGCTCGACCTGCATACTGGCGAGCACGGCTACGAGGAGGTGGCGACGCCGCTGCTGGTGCGCGACGAAGCGCTGTTCGGCACCGGACAATTGCCGAAATTCTCCGAGGACCTCTTCCATACGACCGCCGGGCGGTGGCTCATCCCGACCGCCGAGGTGCCCTTGACCAATCTCGTCCGGGAGCAGATTCTCGACCCGGCCGACCTTCCGACTCGGGTAACGGCGCTGACGCCATGCTTTCGCTCGGAGGCGGGCTCGGCCGGCCGCGACACGCGCGGCATGTTGCGCCAGCACCAGTTCTACAAGGTCGAGCTGGTATCGATCACGGCTGCCGAGACATCCCTCGATGAGCACGAGCGTATGACCGCCTCGGCCGAGGAGGTGCTGAAACGACTCGGCCTGTCATATCGCGTCGTCACGCTGTGCGCGGGCGATATGGGGTTCTCCGCGAGCAAGACCTACGACATCGAGGTCTGGCTGCCGGGGCAGGGCGCCTATCGGGAGATCTCCAGCTGCTCGGTCTGCGGCGACTTCCAGGCGCGGCGCATGGGAACGCGCTACCGGCCGGACGGCGAGAGGTCGCCGCGCTTCGTCCACACGCTGAACGGCTCCGGGGTCGCCCTCGGGCGCGCGCTGATCGCGGTGATGGAAAACTATCAGAACGCCGATGGAAGCATCACGGTGCCCCAAGTGCTCCGACCCTACATGGGCGGGATCGAACGGATCGAGAGGTCGGCCTGATGCGACTCCTGCTCACCAATGACGATGGCATTCATGCCGAGGGCCTCCAGGTCCTGGAGCGGATTGCCCGAACGCTGAGCGACGATGTCTGGGTCGTTGCGCCCGAGACCGACCAGAGCGGCCTGTCGCACTCGCTGACGCTTTCCTCACCTCTGCGTCTGCGCAAGATTTCCGAAAAGCGGTTCGCGCTCTCGGGCACGCCGACCGACTGCGTGATCATGGCGGTCAAGCGACTGATGGGTTCTCCGCCGGATATGGTGCTCTCGGGGGTCAATGCCGGCCAGAACATTTGCGACGACGTCACCTATTCCGGTACCGTGGCCGGCGCCATGGAAGGCACGATGCTTGGGCTGAAATCGGTGGCGCTGAGCCAGCAATTTACCCGCGGCGGCAACCGGGAGACATTGTGGGACACGGCCGAGCAACACGCCCCGGCTGTCCTCGATTTGCTTTCCAGCTATCCGATGCCACCCGGCCATCTGGTCAACATCAACTTTCCGGCGGTGCCGGCCGATGCGGTAGGCGGGGTCGAGGTCACCCGCCAGGGCAAGCTCGACTATTCGCTCGGCATGGAAGAGCGGCGCGACGGCCGCGGCTTTCCGTATTTCTGGCTGACCTTCGGTCGCCAGGCCGGGGAGGAAGTCGAGAGCTCCGATATCGCGGCTTTGTCAGCCGGAAAAATCTCGGTGACGCCGCTGCACCTCGATCTGACCGCCCATGCACTGCGCAAGGGACTGGGAGATCTGTTTCGGTGAGGCCGGAGGCACGGGACCGCGAGGACCTTGCGGCATTTCTCCTGAGCCTGCGTACCCGCCGGATCGCCGATCCGAAGCTGCTCGAGGCGATCGAGACCGTGCCCAGGCGCTTCTTTTTGCCTGACAGCATTGAGAATGCCTATGACGATCGGTCCGCGCCGATCGATTGCGGGGAGACCATGCCAGGCGCGCTCTTCGCGGTGCGGCTGGTGGCGGCACTGGAGATCGAGGCGGACCAGAATATTCTCGAGATCGGCACCGGCAGCGGTTACGTTACGGCGCTGATGGCGCGCCTTTGCGCCCACGTCACATCCTTCGATCGCTATCGGCGCCTGATTGAGGCGGCAAGCCGGCGGTTGAAACTGGTCGGCGTCAGCAACGTCTCTCTGTTCCGCGAAGACGGCAGCGACGGCTTCGCCGCCGGGGCGCCCTTCGATCGTGTGATCGTACACGCCGCCTTTCCGGCCGTGCCGCGATTGTTCCTCGACCAGATTCGTCCGCACGGGGTGCTGATCTGCGCGCTCGGCGAGGCAGGCCAAGAACAGGCGCTGGTGCGTCTGCGCAAGGTCGGAAGCCGGTTCGAGCGCGAGGATCTCGGGCCGGTCCGCTACCAGCCGCTGGCGTTCGGAACGGCGGAGGTGCTGTAGCCGGATGGGCGGTGCAAGCCACTGGCTAGGCTCAGGACTCATTGATCCAGAAGGCGAATGTCGCAGCGATGACGATGGCTGCGAAGAAGGTTTCGGCGCAGCGGTCGTAGCGCGTTGCAATGCGCCTCCAGTCCTTGAGACGACCGAACATGCGCTCGACCACGTTGCGACGCTTGTAGGTCCACCTGCAGTAGGTAGCGGGGCTTTTGCGACCTTTGCGGGGTGGGATGCATGGTTTGATGCCACGTGCGCGGATGGCATCGCGCAACCGATCGCCGTCGTAGCCCTTGTCCCCGATCAGCGTGCGCGTAGCGTTCGGCAGCGCAGGCAGCATGGTCGCTGCCCCGCGATAGTCGCTGGTCTGACCTTCGGTCAGCAACAGGATGATCGGGCGGCCTTTGGCATCGCACACCGCGTGCAGCTTCGAGTTCAAGCCGCCTTTCGTGCGTCCGATACGGCGGGGAAGCACCCCCCTTTTAGAAGGCTCGCAGCCGTGCGGTGAGCCTTCAAATGCGTGGCATCGATTGCAACCTCTTCGGGCTCGTCGGCCTGCGCGGCTAGATCAGCGAAGATGCGGTCGAACACTCCCATCCGGCTCCAGCGAATGAAGCGATTATACAACGTCTTGTTCGGTCCGTAGGCCTTCGGCGCGTCACGCCAGCGAAGCCCGTTCTTGATGACGAACACGATCCCCGAGATGACCTTGCGATCGTCCACTCGCGGCACGCCGTGCGAGAGCGGAAAGTGTGGCTCGATGCGCGCCATCTGCGCATCGGTCAACCAGATCAGGTCATCCATCGCGGCACCTCCATGCCGCAAACGGAATCATCCCCGCATCGCTATCGCAACCGATTAATAGGTCCTGAGCCTAGGGGGTTGCTCCAAAAGAAATACCGTCGGTCGCGCGGTGATTTAACCCGGCAGTAAGATTAACGCGCTTCAATGGTCTCGAGAGTAATCCCGCCTGTTCAAGGGACGACGATGCGAATCAATGTGCTGAAATCTCTGCGACTGAATATGGTTCGAACCGTTGCGGTGGTCGGCTTGACGGGGTTTGCCGCCGGGTGCAGCTCAGACGTGGCGCGTTTCGATGACGGCTTCTACACGGGAGCGGTGCCGCGCACGCCGACCCGCACGGCGGCTGCCAGTCAGCCTTATCCGGGTGATGTCGATCAGTTGAATACGGCCAGTATCAGCCGCTCTTCGGGATATACGCCATCGTCCGATCGCGCACCCACCACTTCTGTGCAGCGCAACACGCTGCCGCCTCCGCCGCCGCCGAGCTATCAGACCTCCGCTCCTGCCTCCCAGGCTTCGACTCCCGCCGCCGTGGCGCCCTCTGCGACGCCGCCAGCGGGACGAGGCGCGCCGGCATCGACACTCGGAGCTCAGGCGGCGCGGATCGCCAAGCCTGCGCCACGGCAGATTGACGACGGCGCGAAAGTGACGGTCGAAAGCGGCGATACGCTGTTGTCGATCGCCCGGCGAACCGGAGCTTCGGTATCCGACATCAAGCGTGCGAACGGCCTGGACGACAGCACCATCCGCATCGGTCAGAAGCTCAGCGTACCTGGCGGAAAAGTCGCCGAGCCCAAGGTCGCCAGCCTCGACACCAAAGTCACTGCGCCGACGAAGGAGGTCGCCAAGCCGCGGACCGACAGCACCGCGCCCGAGCCCTACACGCCGCCGGCAACGGCCGAGAAGGCGGGCCGCCCTTCCGCCGACGTGGTCTCGAAGCAGCCGCAGCCGACAACGACGGACAATAAGGAAGTCGAGTCCAAGGTGGCCGCCATCGCGCCCGACGCAACTGGGATCAGCCAGTTCCGCTGGCCGGTTCAAGGGCGCGTAATCAGTCGATTCGGCGAGAAAGTCGGGTCGCGACGCAATGACGGTCTCAACATCTCCGTGCCACGCGGCACGCCGGTCAAGGCGGCCGAGAATGGCGTGGTGATCTATGCCGGCGATGGCCTCAAGGAATTCGGCAACACCGTGCTTGTGAAACACGACGACGGCCTCGTTACCGTTTATGGCCACGCCGATTCGATTTCCGTGGAGCGCGGCGCGAAGGTGCGGCGCGGCCAGGAGGTCGCCAAGTCCGGCATGAGCGGCGACACGGACGTTCCGGTCCTGCATTTCGAAGTGCGCAAGAACTCGGCGCCGGTCGATCCGACCAAGTATCTGCAATAGACGCCGACCTCCAGGCGCCTACCGCCTGGCCATGCGTTGCGGCGCATGCCGGGTGATTCGGGACCGGCAGCTGTCGCCAAGTTTCGTCGATGAAGCGGAATCTGCCCCCTAGGCGCCGTCTTGCGTGGTCAGTTGCCTGCCGAGCCGCCCCGCCAGATCCTGGACGAACTGGTATGCGACGCGCCCTGACCGGCTGCCGCGGGTCGTCGACCATTCGAGTGCCTCGCGCCGAAGCATCTCCGGGTCGGCGGCAATGTCATACGCGGCTAGATAACCGTCGATCATCGCCAGATACTCGTCCTGGCTGCAGCGATGGAAGCCGAGCCAGAGGCCGAAGCGGTCCGAGAGCGAGACCTTCTCCTCGACCGCTTCCCCGGGATTGATCGCGGTCGAACGCTCGTTCTCGATCATGTCGCGCGGCAAGAGGTGGCGCCGGTTCGATGTCGCGTAGAACAGCACGTTAGGGGGCCGACCCTCGACCCCACCCTCCAGTGCCGCCTTCAGCGACTTATAGGCGCTGTCGCCCATGTCGAAGGAGAGATCGTCGCAGTAGAGAAGAAACGGGCAGGGCGCTTCGCGTACCAGACTCATCAGTTGCGGCAGATGATCGATATCCTCGCGGTGGATCTCGATCAGCTTGAGGCGTGCGGCGCCTGCGGGAAGGGCCGCGTTCACCGCGGCGTGCGCGGCCTTGACCAGAGACGACTTTCCCATGCCGCGGGCGCCCCACAAGAGCGCGTTGTTGGCGGGAAGCCCGCGGGCAAAGCGCTCGGTGTTTTCCAGGAGAATGTCGCGCGAGCGGTCGATGCCCCTGAGCAGTTCGATGGGGACGCGGTTAACCCTCCGTACCGGCGCGAGGGCGGCAGGCGGTTCGAATACGAAGCAATCGGCCGCGGTGAAATCTGGCGCGGCGGCTGGCGGCGGCGCAAGTCGCTCAAGACTTCGCGCGATCCGGTCAATGGTCTGCATCAGGTGGGTGAACTCGGCGGAATCCATGAGGAAATCTCGTCTCTTTCGTTGCGGCCCGCCGGGTCTTTCGCCGGCTTGTTGCATTCGAGGCGACCGATCGTATATTCCGCGCTGATCGTAAAGGCCTTGCGCCGCCCCATTTCCTGAGAGGTTCCTGATGTTCGTGTCCGAGGCTTTTGCCCAGACAGCTGCGCCCGCTGCCGGTGGAAGCGATCTTCTGATCAGTGTGCTGCCGTTCGTGGCGGTCTTTGCGATCATGTATTTCCTGATCATCCGCCCCCAGCGTACGACGATGAAGAAACGCCAGGAGATGCTCAGCAACATTCGCCGCGGCGATACGGTCGTGACCGGCGGCGGTATCGTCGCGAAGGTGACCAAGGTGCTGGATAACGGCGAGCTCGAGGTGCAGATTTCCGAGCAGGTGCGCGTGCGGCTGGTGCAGGCGATGGTCGCCGAAGTGCGCGTGAAGGGTGAACCGGCGGCGGCGAACACCAAATAGCCGCTTTGCTTGAGCAAACGAGGCAACGGCCTTAATTTAGTCCGAGACACGCCATGTGCGTGTCCAGGCCGCGTCGACTGAACGCTTGATACGGATCGCGCTCCCCTGGAGCGACCGTCGACCCTTTCGGGACCCCTATGCTCTATTTTTCGCGCTGGAAAACGATCCTAATCTGGCTGACGGTTGCTCTCGGGGTGGTTTACGCTGCCCCGAACCTGTTTTCATCCCAGACGCTCGACCAGATGCCGTCCTTCGTGCCTGACGACAAGATCACGCTCGGGCTCGATCTGCAGGGTGGGTCTTACATCCTGCTTGAGATCGACGGTCCGTCGCTGGTGGGCGAGCGTCTGCAAACCTTGCGCGACGACGCGCGCCAGATCTTGCGCACCGAGCGCATCGGCTATTCGGGACTCAGTGATTCCGGCACGACGGTGACGGTTCGGCTGCGCGATCCGGGGCAGTCCGACGCCGCGCGCCAGGCGCTGGAACCGCTGACCCAGCCGCTTTCGAGCGGACTGCTGAGCGGCGGTACGGTGACGGAAGTGGCGGTCGCCGAACCCCAGCCCGGTGTCCTGAGCCTGTCGTTGACCGACCAGGGAATCGCCTACCGAACGTCCACGGCGGTCGCGCACTCGATCGAGGTCGTGCGTCGCCGCGTCGACGAGCTCGGCACGACGGAACCGCTGATCCAACGCCAGGGCGACGACCGGATCATGGTGCAGGTTCCCGGCTTGCAGGATCCGCAACGGCTGAAGGCGCTGCTCAATCAGACCGCCAAGCTGTCCTTCCGGCTCGTCGATCAAAGCGCTTCGGCTGACGAGGTCGCAAGGGGCGCCCGCGCGCCCGCCGGCTCGGAACTGCGCTACACGAATGACCAGCCGCCCCAGCCAATCCTGGTCCAGCGCCAGGTGATGGTCTCGGGCGAGAATCTCACCGACGCGCAGGCCGGATTCGACAGCCAGACCAACCAGCCTGTCGTCAACATCCGCTTCGACACGCAGGGCGCGCAACGATTCGGTGCGGTGACGCAGCAAAATGTCGGGCGTCCCTTCGCCATCGTTCTCGACGACGAAGTTTTGTCGGCGCCCAATATCCGCGAGCCCATCCTTGGCGGCCAGGCCCAGATCAGCGGCAATTTCACCGTCGATAGCGCCAATGACCTCGCGGTTCTGCTGCGTGCCGGCGCGCTCCCGGCGACGTTGAACATCATCGAGGAGCGGACGGTCGGTCCGGGATTGGGCGCCGATTCGATCGCCGCGGGTGAGATCGCCGGCATCATCGGCTCGATCCTCGTCGTCGCCTTCATGTTGGCGGCCTACGGGTTTCTCGGCATCATCGCCAACATCGCGCTGGTCGCGAACGTCGTCATGATAGTAGCGCTCCTGTCGGTCGTTGGTTCGACCCTGACGCTGCCGGGAATTGCCGGCATCGTGCTGACTGTCGGCATGGCGGTCGATTCGAACGTGCTGATCTACGAACGCATCCGCGAGGAGCGACGCACCGGTCGCTCGGTCGTGCAGGCGATCGACGTCGGTTTCCAGAAGGCACTGGCGACGATCATCGACGCCAACATCACCACTCTGATCGCGGCGGTCGTGCTGTTCTCGCTTGGGTCCGGCCCGGTCCGTGGCTTCGCGGTGACGCTTGCCTTTGGTATCGTCACCACGGTGTTCACCGCTTTCACGCTGACCCGTTGGCTGGTCGCCGAGTGGGTCCGCCGCAAGCGCCCGAAGGAATTGCCGAAGGGCTTCCTGCATCTGGTGCCGGACGTGACGAAGATCCCGTTCATGGCCATTCGCAAATGGACCTTCGCGGCCAGTCTCGCGGCCTCGATCGCCGCGCTGGTCGGCTTCGCGACCTTCAGCATGAATTTCGGCATCGATTTTACCGGCGGAACGCTGATCGAGGTGCAGGCCAAGGGAGAGGCGGCCGACATTGGCGGCATCCGCTCGGCTTTGACCGGACGCCCGATTGGCGACGTGTCGGTGCAGGAATTCGGCTCGCCGAGAGAAGCGCTGATCCGCATCGGTTCGCAGAACGCCGATGGACAAAGCGGCGACGCAGCCCAACAGGCGACGGTCAACGAAGTGCGCGACGCGCTCTCGGCCGACTATGACTTCCGCCGGGTGGAGGTCGTCGGGCCGACGGTTTCCGGCGAATTGGCTTTGGCCGGCACGATCGCGGTTCTCGCGGCCATGCTGGCGATCCTTGTCTATGTCTGGATACGCTTCGAGTGGCAATTTGCGATTGGGGCGATCGTCGCCACCTTGCACGACGTCATCATGACGATCGGTTTCCTGGTCGTGACGCAGATCGAATTCAACCTGTCCAGTATCGCGGCGATCCTGACCATCGTCGGCTACTCGCTGAACGACACCGTCGTCGTCTACGACCGCGTTCGTGAGAATCTGCGTCGCTACAAGAAGCTGTCGCTGATCGAACTGTTCGACAAGTCGATCAACGACACCTTGTCACGGACCACTCTCACCGCGCTGACGACCCTGCTGGCGCTTACCGCCCTGGCGATCTTCGGCGGCGAGGTCATTCGCTCCTTCGTCCTGGCGATGTTGTTCGGCGTCGTGATCGGCACCTATTCTTCGATCTTCGTTGCGGGGCCGATTCTCATCCTGTTCAAGCTGCGCCCGGCCGATTTCCAGGCCGACCGCGAGGAGAACGCAGCCGCGCGGACAGGTATCCCGGCCGCGCGCGAAAGCTGACCGGACCATGGCGAAGGGTATCGAAATGCGGGCCGCGCATTTTCCCGGCCGCGCCCCGATCGAAGCTTACGGCAATGGCGGATTCCGGTTTGCCGAGATGTCGCATCGCGGCTCGATCCTGTGCCTTCCCTCCGGCATCTACGGTTGGGGTGCGACCGAGGAAAAGCCGTTCGCTGGGGATCGGCTGGCCAAGATCTTCGAGGACGCGGCCGATATCCGCTTCCTCCTGTTCGGAACCGGCCGCGAAATTCGGCGCCTGCCGCCAGCGCTGGCCGACCGGATGAGGCAGGCGGGAATCTCATGCGATCCAATGTCGACCGGGGCAGCCGTTCGGACTTTCAATGTCATGTTGGCCGAACGCCGCCCGGTGGCCGCGGCGCTCGTCGCGGTCGACTGATCTCGAATGAGCGAGAGCACCGACGAATGCATCCGCCTGGTCGAGGCGGAGGACCGCGACCGGGCGATCTCGCTGGCCTTCGCTCCGGCCGACAAGCGGTCGGGCCTCGCGGCGCTCTATGCCTTCGATGTCGAGATCGCCCGGATTCGCGATAAGGTCAGTCAGCCGATGCCGGGCGAGATTCGGCTGCAATGGTGGCGGGATGTTCTGTCGGGAGACGGCGAGGGTGCGGCCGCACACCCGGTCGCGGCGGCCCTGTCGGAGACGATCGAGCGCCACCAATTGCCCCGTTCCGCCTTCGATCGCCTGCTCGATGCCCGGATTTTCGATCTCTATGACGACCCGATGCCGTCGCGCGAGGCGTTCGAGGCCTATGCCGGCGAAACCGCTTCGACGCTGATCATGCTGGCGGCGATGATCCTGTCGCGGGGCGAGGCGGATCGTTTCAGCGACGCCGCGGGCCATGCCGGCGTCGCAACGATGGTCGCGGGCGTCCTGCGGTCGCTGCCGGTGCATCGTGCGCGGGGACAGGTCTATCTTCCGGCCGATCTGCTGGCGGCGGCGGGATGCACGGCCGGCGATCTCGTCGCGGGCGAGGACGAACCATCAAGTCGGGCCCTGGCCGCAATGGTCGCCTTCGGTCGTGACCATGATCGCGCTTGGCGGCAAGATCTGGCGGACATGCCACGAGCGGTCCGCCCTGCCTTCCTGCCAGCGGCGCTGGCGGCTTCGTATCTCGACCGGATCGAACAGGCGGGGCTCGCGGCGCTTGATACACCTGTCGGGATCGGCCCGCTGAGAAAGACCTTTCTCTGCTGGCGGACGATGCGTATCTGATCGCGTGAGACGGTTGTCCGGTCCGTTGCAATATGGAAACGGGCGACTGGGACGCAACGGGGATCGTCATGATCGGCAGATTGAAACGCGTCCCGGGCCGGTTCGGCCGATTCACGCAATCGCTCGCGGAAGGGGCCGGCTCCGCGGCCCTTCGCTTCCCGGTCGCGACGCTGTTGGTCGTCGCGATCGCAATTGTCTCCAACCTCGCCGTTCGGAACATCTATGTGCCGAACGAAGCCGATTTCGTCTGGCTCCTCGCCGCACTTTACGGGGCGGCTGCGAGTTCCGTCGTTGCGGCGATCTTCGCCGAGACACGGCGCTTGCCCGTGTCAGTACGGGTTGTCTCGCCGATCGCGGCCGCATTGATCGTCGGACTCGTGATCTGGTTCGGGCCTGACCTTGGTGTCACCGCGCCACCCTTGATCCTCGCCGCAACTCTTGCCGTTCCGCTGGCACCTTATATCGGACGGCACGACGCGTGCCGCTTCTGGGTCTTCTCCCTGGGGACCATCGTCGGCGTCGCGCTGGCGTTTCTGTCGGTGCTGCTTTTCGTGCTCGGCCTGTCCGCAATTCTGGAAATGATTCGGTTTCTGCTCGATGTCGGACTGCCGAATGACGCCTACGAGCACATCTATGTGACCGCCTTCGCCCTGATCGGACCGCTGTTTTCCCTTGGGCGCATCCCGCGTGACTTCGACGAAACGATCGCGATCACTGGCGATGACCGGCTGATTGCCGGTGTGCGGATCCTGGTCGACTGGGTGGCGGCACCGCTGGTGTTGGCTACCGCGATCGTGCTGCATCTCTACGCCGCGAAAATCCTCGTCACGGGGGAGGTGCCGAAAAACGAGATTGGCTGGATCGTCGCCACGTTTGCATTCCTCCTGCTGTCGCTGCGGATCGCAAGCGATCCCTTCATTGCGGGCGGGGCATGGCCGACGCGTCTGTTGGCGCGGATCTGGGCGTTGGCGTTGCTCGTCCCCCTCGCATTCCTCTTTTATGCCGTCTCGCTGCGGATCCTGGCCGAGGGCGTGACGCTGGAGCGCTACTATCTGGCTCTTGCCGCGGTTGCGGCGGCGATCGTGGTTGGCCTGGAGGCCGTACCCCGCACGCGCGGCGATATCCGGTGGATGGCGTCGGTTCCGATCATGCTGCTGGCACTGTCCTCGTTCGGACCCTGGGGCGCGGCGAGCACGGTAGGGCGAAGTCAGACCAGCCTGATCGTGACCGAATTCGGCTGGAGCGACGGAATGGTCGGGTCCGGAATCCCCGCAGCCGATCGCCCCGCGAATGCACAGGTCCGGTTGCGCTCGCGTCTTTATGCGCTGGAAGAGGCCGGCGAACTCGACCGAATTCTGCCCTTTCTCGATCCCGGGGCAGCGGCGCGCTACGCCGAGGCAAAGCGCGGCAGCCCCGGCACGGAAATGAATATGGTCTTCGCCGAGTTAGGCTTGGCTGCTCCGTCGCCACTGAGCGAGGTTCGCAGCTTCGCCGCCAACGCCGGGGCTGCCGTCGATCTCGCCGGCTTCGATCGCGCGGTGCTGGAACGCGCTGTAGCGGTCACCGAGGGCGTCGGCGGAGCAAAACGCGTGATGCCGGCGCGACCAGGCGACGTCGCGCTCGCGATTTCGGGCTCGGAACTCACGATCCGGATCGGCGCCGTCGCGGATCGCGTCGATCTGGCGGATGCGATCGCCGCGCTGCCCGAAACCGTCTTTACCACCGACCCTTATCGGTTGGCGCCGCCGATCGTCGATGTCACGAGCGCAAGCGGGCGTCGAATCCGGCTGGCGCTGCGCCAATTGTCGCTGTCCCGCGACACCGGGGCGATCCTCTCGGCGACCCTGGCGCTCTATTACCGGGCCGCCGACTGGCAGGCCGAAGCGGTCGAAGTGCCTGCTGGCGCCGCGGCGAAAACGTCACTCGGCGGCGGCGGCGACCGGATCGAGCCCGAGCCAGGCGGCATAGTCGGCGAGGGCACGCGCTGACATCGCCTTCTTCTTGGCGATCGCCTTTTCCTTGCCGCGAAATCGCTTCTGGCCTTCCGGTTTCCGGATCGTTCCGGGGTCGAGCGGCGGGAACAGGCCGAAATTAACGTTCATCGGCTGGAACGAACGCTTGCCGCCGTCTTCTTCGTGAGCCAGATGACCGCCGGTGATGTGAGCGACGAGCGCGCCCATCGCCGTCGTCTGCGGCGGTGGGGTCAATGTCTCGCCGAGCCGCTCGGCGGCCGCGAAACGCCCGGTCATCAGGCCGACCGCAGCCGATTCGACGTAACCCTCGCAGCCGGTGATCTGGCCGGCGAAGCGCACATGCGGCAAGGCCTTGAGCCGCAGCGTCGCATCGAGCAGCACCGGCGAGTTGAGATAGGTGTTGCGGTGCAGGCCCCCCAGTCGGGCGAACTCGGCGTTTTCGAGGCCCGGAATCATTCGGAAGATATCACCCTGGGCGCCGTATTTCAGCTTCGTCTGGAAACCGACGATATTATAGAGCGTGCCGAGGGCATTGTCCTGGCGCAGCTGCACGACCGCATAGGGCTTGATGTCGGGCTCGTGGGCGTTGGTCAGACCCATCGGCTTCATCGGGCCATGGCGAAGTGTCTCGGGGCCTCGCTCCGCCATCACCTCGATCGGCAGACAACCGTCGAAATAGGGCGTGCCTTCCCATTCCTTGAACTCGGTGCGGTCACCCTCGATGAGCGCCGCCACGAAGCGCTCGTAGGTTTCCTTGTCGAGCGGGCAGTTGATGTAGTCCTTGCCGGTGCCGCCGGGGCCGACCTTGTCGTAGCGCGACTGGAACCAGGCTTTGTCCAGATCGATCGAATCGAAATGGACGATCGGCGCGATCGCGTCGAAGAAGGCCAGCGCATCCGATCCCGTCGCGGCGCGAATGGACTCGGCCAGGGCGGGCGCTGTCAGCGGACCGGTGGCGACGATGCTGGGGCCCCATTCCTCGGGCGGCAAACCTTCGACTTCGCCGCGTTCGATCCGGATCAGAGGATGGTCCTCGATCGCCGTCGTGACGGCCTGCGCGAACCCTTCACGGTCGACGGCGAGCGCGCTGCCGGCCGGCACCTGATGGGCGTCGGCCGCGCGCATGATCAGCGAGTTCGCCAGCCGCATTTCCGCGTGCAGGACGCCGACGGCATTGGTTTCGCTGTCATCCGAGCGAAATGAGTTCGAGCACACCAGTTCCGCGAAGCGATCCGTCTGGTGTGCGTCGGTACCGCGCACGGGCCGCATTTCGTGGAGCACCACTGCGATGCCGCGCTCGGCGATCTGCCACGCGGCCTCGGAGCCGGCGAGCCCGCCGCCGACGACATGAATGGGTTTGTTCGACATGGAAAAGATTCTAGCAGCCGGTGCGCCATCCCGAAAGGGTCGGATGCGCGTCGAGAGCATTGGACGACAATAAAGGCGCCCACCACGCCCGGAAACGACGAAACCCGCCGGGGGGAGGACCCGACGGGTTTCAAACGTACCTGCGCTGGGAGGAGGATGCGCAGGCTACAATCCGCATCCGGCCCGGGAGGAGGTGGACCTTCAGCGAAACTTCCCTCTCATCGGCCGCCGGGGGGAGGACCCGACGGCCGACCGAGAGATGCCCGCGCTGGGAGGAGGATGCGCGGGCACTTGTCCGCCTCGGGGTCTGGGAGGAACAACCCTCGGCGAAACTTTGATCTTTATGGCGCCCGCCGGGGGGAGGACCCGGCGGGCGTCTTTGAAAGATCCGCCCCATTCTGGGAGGAAGATGGGCGGACCTTTATCCGCTAGGCCCTGGGAGGAGGATGGGCCGTCGCGAAACCGAATGGGTCAGGTGGCCGTTCAGCCGACCGTGCGGCGAGCGATCGCGCTGATGTCGCCGCGGGCGATGCCGAAGCCGGTGAGTTCGCGCTGCGACAGACGGCTCAATTCGTTGACCGTCTCGCGGTAGCGGCGCCAGTTGTTGTAAGAGCGGACGATGTTCATTGTCTTCACCTGGTTGTCTGACTTTAATCGATTGAAGCGGCCCGGTTGATCCCTCAGCGTCGCCTCGTTGACCAGGAAGTTAGGCGGCCGGATCGAAGGATGCCAGCCGTCCAAACGCATGGCAGCTTTGCAATTTGTGCAACGCAACAAAAATATGGCGCAACACGAGCGAAATCAATATGTTGATGAGAGGATCGGGACATTCGGGCTCTGCGAGGCGTGCTGCGTGAGCGTTTCGTTAAGCTGCGGTTAAGCATCGTGTGAGGCATCAGGCCGCGTCGGTCCTCAATCGGCGTCGGTCGGCGCTGGTCTTCTCCAAACAGGGCGCACGGCCGATTCAAGCCAAATTTGCCCTTTCGTGGCCGGAATGCCGGTGATATAGAGGCGCGCGCCTCGCGTCGCCCATTGTTCGGCGCACCATGCGGGTGTGGCGGAATTGGCAGACGCACTTGGTTTAGGTCCAAGCGCCGAGAGGCATGGGGGTTCAAGTCCCTCCACCCGCACCATTCGGGCGCTTTCAAGGAATTCATAACGGGCTCGGTCGGCACAGGTCGGCCCTGGCAAGATCAAGAAGGTATCGAGAATGCAGGTAACGGAGACCAAGGCCGAGGGGCTGAAGCGCGAGATCGAGATCGTCGTGCCCGCCTCGGATCTTGAAGCGCGCCTCCAGACACGGCTCTACGAGGCCAAGGACCAGGTGCGGCTGAAGGGTTTCCGGCCGGGCAAGGTCCCCGTCGCACATCTTCGCAAGATGTACGGCAAGTCGATGATGGCCGAGATCGTCAACCAGATCCTGACGGAAACGCCTCGCACGGTCATCGCCGAGCGCAACGAGCGTTCCGCCATGCAGCCCGAGATCGGGATGACCGAGGACGAGGGCGAGGCGGAGAAGGTTCTGAGCGGCCAGTCGGACTTCAAGTTCACGCTCGCCTACGAGACGCTCCCGGCAATCGAGCTCAAGGACACCACGGGCATCAAGATCGAGCGCCCGGTCGTCGAGGTTTCCGACGAGGAGATCGACGAACAGGTCAAGCGGATCGCGGAGAACGCCAGGACCTACGAGCCCAAGAAGGGCAAGGCCAAGGACGGCGATCGTGTCACCATGGACTTCGTCGGCAAGATCGACGGCGAAGCCTTCGACGGCGGTGCGGCCACCGATTCCAATCTGGTGCTGGGCTCCAACCAGTTCATTCCCGGCTTCGAGCAGCAGCTCGTCGGCGTCAAGGCGGGCGACGAGAAGACGGTCGAGCTGACATTCCCCGAGGATTACGGCGCCGCCCATCTCGCCGGCAAGGCCGCCACCTTCGACGTCACTGTCAAGGAGGTCTCGGCGCCGGTCGAGACGGCGATCGACGACGAGATGGCCAAGAAACTGGGGCTCGAATCGCTCGAGCGGCTGCGGACGGTCGTGCGCGAGCAGATCGAAAGCCAGTACGGCCTTGCCACACGCCAGAAGGTCAAGCGGCAGCTGCTCGATGCGCTCGACGAAACCTATGACTTCGCCTTACCGGAGAAGCTCGTCGAAGCCGAGTTCACCAATATCTGGACCCAGGTCGAAAACGAGCTGAAGCAGAACGGCAAGAGCTTCGAGGACGAGGACACGACAGAGGAGGACGCTAAGGCCGAGTACCGTCGCCTGGCCGAACGTCGGGTCCGGCTTGGCCTGGTCTTGTCGGAAATCGGCGAAAAGGCTGGCGTGCAGATCACCGACGAGGAGCTGCAGCGCGCTATGTTCGAGCAGGTTCGCCGCTACCCCGGACAGGAGCAGGAGGTCTACGAGTACTTCCAGAAGACGCCGGACGCCGTGGCAAGCCTCAGAGCGCCGCTCTATGAGGAGAAGGTCGTCGATCACCTCCTTGCCGAGGTCGACGTCACCGACAAGACCGTCAGCAAGGAAGATCTGATGGCCGAGGACGATAATGACAAGGAAGCGGCGCTCGCCTCCTGATGCGCGCTATTTTGTGAAGCGAAATGTAACGTGGGGTCGGCGAAAGCCGGCCCCTTTTTGCGTGGCGCTGTCGGTCTTGGGCCTCAGTCTCGTCAAAGCCCAGGTCGATAGATCGGGCTCGAGAGCGGAAGGCGTCAGCTCACGCCAAACGACACAGGCTATTTCCGGTATGCAACGACTTACGACGTTTGCCGTCACCTTACTGTTTCTTGGCTTCGGGTTATGGGCCGGGACCAGCGCGGCGCAGATTCCCGGGCTTTCCAGCACCACGTCGGCGACCGCCGGATCCGGCGATACAGCCAATCTCGATGATCTGATCAAAATCCTGGAGAACGACGAGACTCGCGCCAAACTCGTCGAATCACTGAAAGCCGCGGCCTACAAGGCGCCAGAAGCCGAGGGCACGAATGGCGCCGCCCAGCCTGGCGGAGCGCCGGTCATCGGAACGTTGCCCGGAGAGATCGCCGCATCCACCCGGGCCCTCATCGGCGGTGTCGCCGAGACCTGGGGAAATCTGCGGCAAAGCGCAAGCTCGGCGCTCGCCATACTGGCCGGTGCTGGTGCTATCGACCTCCCGAACGTCCTTGTGGCGACCTTGCCGGTCGGTCTCGTTGCCATCGTCGTGTTTCTTGTCCTGGCTGCGAGCCGTCTGCTGAAGACGCCCATTTTTCGCCGGCTCGCGGCCGAAGCCTCGCAGTCGGGCCCCGTGCGCAAATTGCTGCTTCTGCTTCTTTCCGCCCTTGTAGACGCGGTATCGATCGTCGGTAGCTGGGCGGCCGGCTACGTGGCGGCAACCATCTTCTTCGGCGGTCGGCCGGGCCTCAATCAGGCCCTGTTCCTCAATGGTTTCCTTTTGATCGAGATGATCAAGGTGGCGCTCGGGACATTCGTTGCCCCGACCTATCCCAAGCTTCGCCTGACACCGTTTTCAGACCGCCAGGCGAGCTATTGGTACTTCTGGATTTCCCGTCTGATCTCGATTCTCGGCTACACGTTTCTCTTCGTCGCCCCGATCGTGCAGCAGTCTTCGAGCGTGGCGGCAGCCGATGCCACCCGGCTCATCGGCGTAGTGTTGTCGCTGTTCCTCGCGGTCGGCCTGATCCTGAAGAACCGCGGCATCGTCCGCGAACGCCTGAAGCGCGCCAAGCACCATGGCGACAAGAGCTTCGGCGCGCGCTTCAACGCGTTCATCGGACAGGTCTGGTGGATACTGGCCATCGGCTTCGTGCTGGCGCTGTTCGTGGTGTGGCTGCAAAGTCCTGATTCAGGTCTGAGCTTCGTCGTCACCGCGACCCTCAAGTCGATCGGCGCGATGGCGTTAGGCGGACTGATCGTCTCCATCCTGTCACGGATAATCGCCAAAGGCATTCCGATCCCGCAGGGCTGGCGCGAGCGGATACCGCTGCTGGAAAGGCGCGTGAATGCGTTCATCCCGAAAATGCTCACCGTGGTTCGGGTCGTCGTCGTCCTCATCGTTCTCGGGGTCATACTGGAGTCGTGGCATCTGTTCAGCTTCCGCTTCGGTTTGGGCGGCCTGCTGAGCCAGCGCGTCATGGGCAGCCTCATCGGGGCCGGCGTCATCCTGGCTATCGGCGTGGCCTTCTATATCGGCGTCTCGTCCTGGATCGAATATCGGATGAATCCGAATTTCGGCTCGGTTCCGACCGCGCGGGAACGCACGTTGCTCTCGCTGTTTCGCAACGCCTTCACCATCACCATGGTGGTGATCGTGTCGATGCTGGTCCTGTCGCAAATCGGCATTGATATCGCGCCGCTGCTCGCCGGTGCGGGTGTCGTCGGTCTGGCGATCGGTTTCGGTGCCCAAAAGTTTGTGCAGGACATCATCACCGGCGCCTTCATCCAGATCCAGAATGCCATGAACGAGGGTGATATCGTCGAATTAAATGGTGTTTCCGGCGTCGTCGAACAGCTCACCGTGCGCTCGGTCGGGCTCAGGACCGTCGACGGAACCTGGTATCTCATCCCGTTCTCGTCGGTCGATCAGGTCGCCAACTACTCCAAGGATTTCGCCTATTACGTCGCCGATATCGGGGTCGCGTATCGGGAAAATGTCGAGGACGTGAAGCAGATGATGCACGACGCCTTCGAGGAACTGAAGGAAAGCTCGGTCGGTGCCAATCTGATCAGTGATCTCGACATGTGGGGTGTACAGGAGCTTGGCGATTCGGCTGTCGTCGTGCGTGCCCGTGTCATGACCAAGCCAAGCACCCAATGGGGTGTAGGTCGCGCCTATCGCGAGATCGTGAAGCGCCTTGCCGACGAACGTGGCATTGAAATTCCGTTCCCGCATATGACGGTCTGGTTCGGAGAGGACAGGGCCGGCAAGGCGCCGCCCGTGCGCATAGCGGCCGAGGAGATGGTCGCGCCGGGAAGGCGCCAGATCGACGCGGGGCCCAGGTCGAGCGACGCGGGGCGAGCGACGCAGGAGACCAGCGGCTCGGACTACGGCTCCACCGACGCGGCGGGCCATCCGATTCCGCCCAGCGACAGCGACATCGATAGCGCCGGCGGAGACCGTGGCTGACGTCGGCGCGGCGAAGTTGCGTCATATCCGCGACGTTGGCGAACCAAACTGCGAGAATGCCGTCGGCTGACGGCTTGCATCGGCCCTTTGCCAAGCCCTATCTACGGCGTCGGACACGATCATCGATTCTTAAAGGCGGGGCCGTCCGGCGCCGCTCCACCCGAACAAGCAGCGAGACGACGACTGATGAAGCACCCCTTGGAAACCGCGATGAATCTCGTCCCGATGGTGGTCGAGCAGACCAATCGCGGCGAGCGCGCCTACGACATCTTTTCGCGTCTGCTCAAGGAGCGGGTGATCTTCATCACGGGACCGATCGAGGATTCGATGGCGACGCTGGTATGCGCCCAGCTGCTTTTTCTCGAGGCCGAGAACCCGAAAAAGGAAATCGCGCTCTACATCAACTCGCCGGGCGGCGTCGTAACGAGCGGCATGGCGATCTACGATACCATGCAGTTCATCCGGCCGGCGGTCTCGACCTTGTGCATCGGTCAGGCGGCGTCGATGGGCTCGCTGCTATTGTGCGCCGGGCAGAAGGAGATGCGGTTCGCGACGCCCAATGCGCGCATCATGGTGCATCAGCCATCGGGCGGATTCTCCGGGCAGGCCTCGGACATCGAACGTCACGCGCAGGACATCATCAAGCTGAAACGCCGTCTGAACGAGGTCTATGTCGAGCATACCGGCCAGGACTACGAGACCATTGACCGGACGCTTGATCGTGACCACTTCATGACGGCCGACGAGGCCAAGGAGTTCGGTCTGATCGACACGGTGTATTCGTCGCGGGCCTCCCTTGAGGCCGATGTAAACAAGTAGCAAATACCATTTGCCACGTCGCGGCCACACTCCGCGTTCGATATTGCCGGACGACGCGTTAAGGACCACTCAAGCAATCGACGTTATGTCGGATGATGTGCAAAAGTGCGTAGACGCCTGTTCCGCGACCCTTCGGGGCAAAGTCGCTTTGCCGCCTGCCCTGTTGGGGGTACGCTCGGCAAAGACAATGAGAAACGGATCCCTGGAGGGGACCGGATCGGAAGGAAAGACGAATGAGCAAAGCGAGCGGCGGCGATTCCAAGAACACGCTCTATTGCTCTTTCTGCGGAAAGAGCCAGCACGAAGTCCGTAAGCTGATCGCCGGCCCGACGGTTTTCATTTGCGACGAATGCGTCGAATTGTGCATGGACATCATCCGGGAGGAAAACAAATCCTCCATGGTGAAGTCCCGCGAGGGGGTGCCCACGCCCCAGGAGATCATCGCGGTCCTGGACGACTATGTCATTGGCCAGTCCTTTGCCAAGAAGGTGCTCTCGGTCGCGGTGCACAACCATTACAAGCGCCTTGCCCATGCGGCGAAGAACAACGACGTCGAACTGGCTAAGTCGAACATCTTGCTGATCGGTCCGACCGGCTGTGGCAAGACCCTGTTGGCCCAGACTCTGGCGCGCATCCTTGACGTGCCGTTCACGATGGCGGACGCCACGACGCTGAC
This sequence comes from Aurantimonas marianensis, assembly GCF_024195285.1. GTDB lineage: Bacteria > Pseudomonadota > Alphaproteobacteria > Rhizobiales > Rhizobiaceae > Aurantimonas > Aurantimonas marianensis. The sequence continues at coordinate 44,976 of NZ_JALHBS010000048.1, read as the reverse complement.
CGAGGCCGGTTACGTCGGCGAGGATGTCGAGAACATCATCCTCAAGCTGTTGCAGTCGGCCGACTACAATGTCGAGCGGGCGCAGCGCGGCATCGTCTACATCGACGAAATCGACAAGATCAGCCGCAAGTCGGACAACCCCTCGATTACCCGGGACGTATCGGGAGAGGGCGTGCAGCAGGCGCTGTTGAAGATCATGGAGGGCACGGTCGCCTCCGTGCCGCCGCAGGGCGGGCGCAAGCATCCGCAACAGGAGTTCCTGCAGGTCGATACCGCGAACATCCTCTTCATCTGCGGTGGCGCCTTCGCCGGCCTCGACAAGATCATCTCCGATCGTGGCCGCAAGACCTCCATCGGCTTTGCCGCGAATGTCGCCGCGCCGGACGAACGGCGCACCGGCGACGTCTTCCGTCAGGTGGAGCCCGAGGACCTTCTGAAGTTCGGTCTGATCCCGGAATTCGTCGGCCGTCTCCCGGTTCTGGCGACGCTCGAGGACCTCGACGAGGTAGCCCTCGTCCAGATTCTGGAACAGCCCAAGAATGCTCTGGTCAAGCAGTATCAACGCCTGTTCGAGATGGAGAATGTCGAACTGTCCTTCCATGAGGATGCGCTGAAGGCGATCGCCCGCAAGGCGATCGAGCGCAAGACAGGCGCCCGTGGTCTGCGCTCGATCATGGAGGCGATGCTGCTCGACACGATGTTTGATCTGCCGACGCTCGAAGGTGTGCAGGAGGTCGTGATCTCCGAGGATGTGATCGAGGGCAACGCCCGCCCGCTCTACATCTATGCCGAGCGCAACGGCGAGAAGGAAAACGTCAGCGCCTGACAGTCTCGATTTTCGGGAATCGGCGGACGGCATGAGAGCCCGTCCCGGCTTCCCGCCGGGGCGGGCTTTTTTGGTGTCGGGCAACTGGTTTGCGGCTCGGTTATGCTCCGAATCGCTTGAATTGCCGGCCATTGGCGCCCACATTGACGATCGATGAAGGCGTCGGCCACGAGTGCTTAACGAAGGCTCGAAGCGGACGGCCGTAGACGGCATATGCCGTGGAAAGGAAACTCATGACTCAGATGCCAGAACGCCAGGGAGCCGGTGAGGCTTTGCTGTATCCGGTCCTGCCGTTGCGCGATATCGTCGTGTTCCCGCACATGATCGTTCCTCTGTTCGTCGGTCGGGAAAAATCGATCAAGGCACTTGAAGAGGTGATGGGCGCCGACAAGCAGATCCTGCTTGCGACGCAGAAGAACGCGAGCGACGAAGATCCAGCGCCCGACGCGATCTATGACGTTGGCACCGTCGCCAACGTTCTGCAGTTGCTGAAGCTGCCGGACGGGACGGTCAAGGTTCTCGTCGAAGGCATCGGCCGCGCCCATATCGACACCTTCAGTCCGCGCACCGAGTGGCACGAAGCTTCGGCGCGGATCATCGCGGAGACGGACGAGGATCCCGTTGAGATCGAGGCGCTCGCCCGATCGGTCGTGTCGGAGTTCGAGAACTACGTCAAACTGAACAAGAAGATCTCGCCCGAGGTCGTTGGTGCGGCCGGCCAGATCGACGACTATTCCAAGCTCGCCGACACGGTGGCTTCGCACCTGGCGATCAAGATTGCTGAGAAGCAGGACATGCTGACCTTGGTCAGCGTGCGCGAACGGCTGGAGAAAGCGCTCGGCTTCATGGAATCGGAAATTTCGGTGCTGCAGGTCGAGAAGCGTATCCGCTCGCGCGTCAAGCGCCAGATGGAGAAGACCCAGCGCGAATATTACCTCAACGAGCAGATGAAGGCGATCCAGAAGGAGCTCGGAGACGGCGAGGAAGGCCGCGACGAGATGGCCGAGCTGGAAGAGCGGATCAAGAAGACCAAGCTCTCCAAGGAGGCGCGCGAGAAAGCCAACGCCGAAATGAAGAAGCTCAAGCAGATGTCGCCGATGTCTGCCGAGTCGACCGTGGTGCGCAATTATCTCGACTGGCTGCTCGGTCTGCCCTGGGGCGTCAAGTCGCGGACCAAGATAGACCTGAAGAAGGCCGAGGCGATCCTCGACGGCGATCATTATGGGCTGGAAAAGGTCAAGGAGCGGATCGTCGAGTACCTCGCGGTGCAAAGCCGGCAGTCGAAACTGAAGGGCCCGATCCTCTGCCTGGTCGGCCCTCCGGGTGTGGGCAAGACGTCGCTCGCCAAATCGATCGCCAAGGCGACGGGACGCGAATATGTGCGCATGGCGCTCGGCGGCGTGCGCGACGAAGCCGAGATCCGAGGTCATCGGCGCACCTATATCGGCTCGATGCCCGGAAAGGTCATCCAGTCGATGAAGAAGGCCAAAAAGACCAACCCGCTGTTCCTGTTCGACGAGATCGACAAGATGGGCGCCGATTTCCGCGGCGATCCGTCGTCGGCGCTTCTGGAGGTGCTGGATCCCGAGCAGAACTCGACCTTCATGGATCACTATCTCGAGGTGGAATACGATCTGTCCTCGACGATGTTCGTGACCACGGCGAACACGATGAATATTCCAGGTCCGCTGCTGGACCGCATGGAGGTCATCCGGATCGCCGGCTACACCGAGGACGAGAAGGTCGAGATCGCCCGGCGGCACCTGTTGCCAAAGGCGATCCGCGATCACGCGTTAAAGGAGGAGGAATTCTCCGTCGGCACCGACGCCCTGCAGGAAATCGCCAGGCGTTACACTCGCGAGGCTGGCGTACGCAATTTCGAGCGCGAGCTGATGACGCTGGCCCGCAAGGCGGTCACGCAGATCCTCAAGGGTGAAGCGGCCAAGGTTGAAGTCACTGCGGCCAACATTGGCGATTTCCTCGGCGTGCCCCGGTATCGTTACGGTGAAGCCGAGCTCGACGATCAGGTCGGCGTGGTGACCGGGCTTGCCTGGACCGAGGTCGGCGGCGAATTGCTGACGATCGAGGGCGTCATGATGCCGGGCAAGGGCAAGATGACCGTGACCGGCAATCTCAAGGACGTGATGAAGGAGTCGATCTCCGCCGCTGCTTCCTATGTCCGTTCGCGGGCGCTGGATTACGGCATCAAGCCGCCCTTGTTCGACAAGCGCGACATCCACGTCCATGTGCCGGAAGGCGCGACGCCGAAGGATGGCCCGTCGGCCGGCACCGCGATGGCGACCGCCATCGTCTCAGTGATGACGGGCATACCGGTGCGCCGGGATATCGCCATGACCGGTGAGATCACCCTGCGCGGCAGGGTGTTGCCGATCGGCGGTCTGAAGGAGAAGCTGTTGGCGGCGCTGCGCGGCGGTATCAAGAAAGTCCTGATCCCGGAGGAGAACGCCAAGGATCTCGCGGAAATCCCCGACAACGTGAAGAATCAGCTCGAGATCGTGCCGGTCGCGCGGATGGGCGAGGTATTGAAGCACGCGCTCGTCAGGGAGCTTACGCCGGTCGAATGGTCCGAGGCCGACGAACCGTTGACGGGCCGCGCCGATGTCGAGGACGGCGCCACGGCTGTTGCCCACTAGGCGCACCGTTAAGATTTGTTGAAAATGCCGCCGATTTCGGCGGCATTTTTTTTGCAAAGCCCGAGAAATCGGGCATCTTGCCGTTGCCGAAGGCGTTTCGATCCGCGAAGGTCGCGCACCGTGCTCACGGAGTCGTTATTGCCAAAAGAATCAGGAGGGTATCCTAATGAACAAAAATGAGCTCGTTTCTGCTGTCGCGGAGAAGTCGGAACTGTCCAAGCAGCAGGCCAGCTCCGCGGTGGACGCTGTCTTCGAAGCCATTCAGGGCGCGATGGCCAAAGGCGATGATATTCGTCTGGTAGGCTTTGGGACATTTTCCGTGTCCCACCGCGCCGCATCGAAGGGGCGCAACCCGTCGACCGGCGCCGAAGTCGACATCCCGGCGCGTAACGTGCCGAAATTCGCTGCCGGCAAGGGCCTCAAGGACGCCGTCAACAACCGATAACGATGACATATCGCGATCTTTTCGAATGTCGGCCGGGCGTCAGCGCCCGGCCGAATTGCGTTCAGGTCCTCGCGCGGCAGGCAGATCGAACCCGAAGGCGGGAGACGCGAGATTTTGACTTGAAGGGCGGTGGGGGGCCGTTTGGCGAGCCCCGGTCGTCTGCCTGCCGGGACGAGGGCTCGATCGCCCATCCCGCAAGCGTAGCCGGGGCAGGGCTTGCGCCAGCTGAGCAGGTAGCGGGTTCGACCGCCAAAATCGCGCCTGTGCTCGGTCCGGCAAGAGCGTGGTGGGCGATGAGAGACTCGAACTCCCGACATCCTCGGTGTAAACGAGGCGCTCTACCAACTGAGCTAATCGCCCGCCGATGCTTCGTCTAAGCGTTCGAGGACTTGCTGGCAAGCCGGTCGTTGTGCGCGACGGCCCAATGGCGCCTCGCAACAGGGGCCCGTTTCACCGCCTGGTGGCCACTGGCCGCGACAGCGAAAATGACCGGCGTCGCGAGCGCGTCGAGCTTCCCGCGAATAGCCCGAGAAACTTTGCCCGGTTCTGCTTGACAGCATAGGGGGATGTCCGTAAACGACCGCCTCACAAGCCGCAGCAAGCGGTCGAGCGCGGGTGTAGCTCAGTCGGTTAGAGTGCCGGCCTGTCACGCCGGAGGTCGCGGGTTCGAGCCCCGTCACTCGCGCCATTTTATCCACGACAATCGACACCGATGCCGCTTCCCCGATGGGGGAGAGCGGCCTCATGCTCGCGGACCGGCCGGGTCCGCGTCACCTCGGCGCTCAAATTCCCGATCCGGCCGCCTCTTGGAAGTCACTTTCGAGGGCCGGCTCCGGCCAGTCTACTACGGGATCGCTCGCGGTCTTGCCCGATGGCGGCGCCGGCATCGGCATCCAGGCCAGAAGTTCGTCGTCCTGATAGGTGACGGGGCATTGCGGATCGCAATCCGTGGCGACCCAGCATTTTTCCGGCGCGTTGCGTGGCGTCGTCCAGCGCACTGTGTCGACTTCCGCCGGGCCTTGTTCGCTCGCCCGAAGCGTCACGAGAATGCGATTGCCGTCGCGTTGCGCGCTTCGCATGGACTGCCATTGCGGCACCTCACGGGGTGTCATCGCTCTCTCCGTCGTTGCTGCGCCGGACGCTTGCCGACACACGTCGCATTCCGGCTGCCGCGCGCCGCGATCGCCAATCTAGCGCTTGCGCGACCCGGAACACCAGAGGTGCGCCTGCCACCGCTTTACGTGCCCGAAACCGCTGCTCGCAAGTCCCGTCGTGAATGGTCGTCGACCATTGGCTCTCAAAGCCTTGCCTCAACAGAAGGAAGGCGATAATCCTCGCCGCAATGCGAGGAAGCGCCCGGTCTCTTCGCCGCGTTGAACAGCGACCGGGAGGCAGCGTGCCATACGCCTCGGTGGCACCGCGCGGCGGCGGTCGTCGTCTGGACCGTCGCGATCTTCAAGCTGTCCGTCAGGGATTGGAATATCGAGATGCCGGAGTTGCTTGCATCCTATCTGCCGATCGTCATCTTCGTCGGCGTTGCCCTCGTCATCGGTCTGGCGCTATTGGTGTCGCCGTTTCTGCTCGCCTTCAAAGCGCCTGACGACGAAAAGCTGTCCGCCTACGAGTGCGGCTTCGACGCCTTCGATGATTCGCGGATGAAATTCGACGTGCGATTCTACCTCGTGTCGATCCTTTTCATCATCTTCGATCTTGAAGTCGCGTTCCTGTTTCCCTGGGCGGCAAGCTTCGGCACCCTCGGCTGGTTCGGTTTCTGGTCGATGATGGTCTTTCTCGGCGTTCTGACGGTCGGCTTCATTTACGAGTGGAAGAAGGGGGCCCTGGAATGGGATTGAGTGAAGGTTACCGGCCGCTTGTGGCGCACGCGCCGTCGACCGGGACCGCGAGCGCGAGCGCCGTCGCCCCGACGCATGACCCATTTGTCACCGACATCAACAATGAGCTGGCCGACAAGGGCTTCCTGGTCACCTCGACCGACGATCCCATCCAGTGGGCCAGGACCGGATCGCTAATGTGGATGACCTTCGGGCTGGCCTGCTGCGCCGTCGAGATGATGCAGATGTCGATGCCGCGCTACGACGCCGAACGGTTTGGCTTCGCGCCGCGGGCCTCGCCGCGCCAGTCCGACGTCATGATCGTCGCCGGCACGCTGACCAACAAGATGGCGCCGGCGCTGCGCAAGGTCTACGATCAGATGCCGGAGCCGCGCTACGTCATCTCGATGGGCTCCTGTGCCAATGGCGGCGGCTATTACCACTACTCCTATTCCGTGGTCCGCGGTTGCGACCGGATCGTGCCCGTCGACATTTACGTGCCGGGCTGTCCGCCGACCGCCGAGGCGCTGCTGTATGGCGTGCTTCTGCTGCAAAAGAAAATCCGCCGCACCGGCACCATCGAGCGCTGAGGTTGACGATTGTGATGCGCGAATTCGCGACCGAGGATCTGGCCGACTACGTGGCCGAAACGCTGGGCGACAGCCTCGCCGAGCATCAGATGGCATATGGCGAACTGACGCTGGTCGTCGCGCCCGCAGACATCGTCCAGGTACTGACCTTCTTGCGCGACGATCCGCAGACCCAATTCGTCAATCTGACGGACATCTGCGGGGTCGATTATCCCGAACGGGAAAAGCGTTTCGATGTGGTCTATCATCTGCTGTCGCCACGGCAGAATCAACGCATCCGGGTGAAGGTGCGTGTCGGCGAGGACGATCCCGTGCCATCGGTCTGCGACGTTTTTGCCGGCTCCGACTGGTTCGAGCGTGAGGCCTATGATTTCTACGGCATTCTGTTCACCGGCCATCCCGATCTTCGCCGTATCCTCACCGATTACGGCTTTGAGGGTCATCCGCTGCGCAAGGACTTCCCGCTGACCGGCTTCGTCGAAGTGCGTTACGACGAACAGCGCAAGCAGGTGGTCTACGAGCCGGTCGAACTGCGGCAGGAATTCCGCAATTTCGACTTTCTCTCGCCATGGGAGGGGACCGACTACGTGCTGCCGGGTGATGAGAAGGCAAAACCGAACTGAGGTTTGGACATGAGCGAGGCGCTTAAGGGCGGATGTCTGTGCGGTGCGGCGCGGTTCACCGCAAAACCGCAGAAAATGGAAATGGATGTCTGTCATTGCCGCATGTGCCAGAAGTGGAGCGGCGGCGTATTCATGGCCGTTCCTTGTACGGAAGTGACTCTTGAGGACGAGACGCAGTTCAGTCGATATGTTTCGTCGGATTGGGCCGAGCGGCTATTCTGCAAAAGCTGCGGATCGAGCCTCCTCTGGCGAATGCGGGACGGCAGTCACGCGGCCGTCTCCATGCAGGGATTCGACGACCCATCGCGCTTCGCGTTCACCGAGGAAATCTTTATCGACGAAAAGCCCGAGACTTACAGATTCGCAGATGCGACGCGTAAGATGACCGGGCCGGAAGTCGTGGCAGCCTTCGCTGCCGGGCAGGATAGCTAGACATGGCCGAGATCGACGTCCGCAACTTCAACATCAATTTCGGGCCGCAGCATCCCGCCGCCCACGGCGTTCTGCGGCTGGTGCTGGAACTCGACGGCGAAGTCGTCGAACGCGTCGACCCGCATATCGGTCTGTTGCATCGCGGTACCGAGAAGCTGATCGAGCACAAGACCTATCTCCAGGCGATTCCCTATTTCGATCGGCTCGACTACGTCGCGCCGATGAACCAGGAGCACGCATTCTGCCTCGCCATCGAGCGGCTGGCGGAGGTCGGCGTGCCCCGACGCGGGCAGTTGATTCGCGTGCTTTATTGCGAAATCGGCCGCATCCTCTCCCATCTTCTCAACGTGACGACCCAGGCCATGGACGTTGGCGCGCTGACGCCGCCGCTCTGGGGTTTCGAAGAGCGCGAGAAGCTGATGGTATTCTATGAGCGCGCCTCCGGTTCGCGCATGCACGCGGCGTATTTTCGGCCAGGCGGCGTCCATGAGGATTTGCCGCCGCAACTCGTCGACGACATCGGCGCCTGGTGCGATCCGTTCCTGAAGGTCTGCGACGACATCGAAGGCCTTTTGACCGACAACCGCATCTTCAAGCAGCGCAATGTCGATATTGGCGTGATCGGCCTCGACGATGCCTGGGCACTCGGGTTTTCCGGCGTGATGGTGCGCGGCTCGGGCGCGGCCTGGGATTTACGCAAGTCGCAGCCTTACGAGTGCTACGGCGAGATGGATTTCGACATCCCCGTCGGCAAGAACGGTGACTGCTACGATCGCTATCTGATCCGCATGGTCGAGATGCGCGAATCCGTGAAGATCATGAAGCAGTGCGTCGAATTGCTGGCGGGCGCCGAGCGCATCGGGCCGGTGTCGTCGGCCGAAGGCAAGGTCGTGCCGCCGTCGCGCGGCCAGATGAAGCGCTCGATGGAAGCGCTCATCCATCATTTCAAGCTCTACACCGAGGGCTTCCATGTGCCGGCGGGCGAAGTCTATGCCGCTGTCGAGGCGCCGAAGGGCGAATTCGGCGTCTATCTGGTCGCAGACGGCACCAACAAGCCCTATCGTTGCAAATTGAAGGCGCCGGGCTTCGCCCATCTCCAGGCGATGGACGTGATGTGCAAGGGGCACATGCTCGCCGATGTCTCGGCTATTCTCGGCTCGCTCGACATCGTCTTCGGCGAGGTCGACCGCTGAGCGTCGGTCCCGAGCATCGTGCGTTATCTGATCGTCTACGGACGGTGACGAAAAGCGCGTGATTCATGATCGCCGGCAATCGGGGGTGGGCGAAATCACCACGCTGATCCTTGGCACCGATGCCGTGATCGATCTTTCTCCGCCGGGATACATGGTTTCGGTCGAGGCGCTTCTGGACATCTGAATCGTCGCCGCCCCGACAATCGAGCGAGAGCGGAATCATGCGGCCTTAGCCACTGGCCTTTTGCCGTTCGTATGATAGAACGCACCGCAATATCGCATGTTGAACCGGTTGCAGAGTCGAGGTCCGATGTCTGTCAGACGTCTCGCGGAAGATGCCGTCCAGCCCGATGGCTTCGCCTTCACCGACGAAAACGCGGCTTGGGCGCAGGCGACGATTCGTAAATATCCCGAGGGTCGTCAGCAGTCGGCGGTGATTCCCCTCCTGATGCGGGCGCAGGACCAGGAGGGTTGGGTCACCAAGTCAGCGATCGTTCACGTCGCTGACATGCTGGCGATGCCGCTCATTCGGGTGCTCGAGGTCGCGACATTCTATACACAGTTCCAGCTGAAGCCGGTCGGCACCCGGGCGCATGTCCAGGTCTGCGGCACGACGCCTTGCATGTTGCGCGGCGCGGAGGATCTGAAAGCCGTTTGCCGGTCGAAGATACATCCCGAGCCCTTCCATCGCAACGAGGCCGGCACCCTGTCCTGGGAGGAGGTCGAGTGTCTCGGGGCCTGTGTCAACGCGCCGATGGTCATGGTTTTCGAGGACACCTATGAGGATCTGACGCCGGAGCGGCTCGAGGAGATCATCGATCTGTTCGAGGCGGGGCGCGGCGGGGAGGTCGAGCCGGGACCGCAGAACGGACGCCACCTGTCGGCTCCAATCGGCGGCCTGACCAGCCTCACTGGCGACTACGACGATCTGATCAAGGATTTGCCGTCTGACAAATCCGAGGCGCCGAAAGGGGGCACGCCTTTCAAGGGCACCGGCGCAGGACCGGCCACCACGACCCCGCCGTCGGAAGCCGGAAGGCCGGATACCGGGGCACCTGAAACCGATCCGACGATTGCGGCGCCGGGCAAGGCGAACGATGATAACGTGCCGCAGTCGGCCGAGCAGAATGTCAGCGACAAACTGACCGCAAATGGCCGTCGGCCAGGCGCGGGCCGCACCGGCGGCGCGGTCGAGGGCGAGACCGGAGAAGCCGAGCGGGATGCGGCGGAAGCCGGTCAGGTTTCGGCTGAGAGCCCGAATGCGGCGGCGCCCGCTGGCGGCACGCTCCGCCGGAAGGAGGCGGCAGCCCGTGCGGCGACGGTCCCGGATATCGCGCTGGCTCCGAACGATTCGTCGAGAGGGCCGGGCGTCACAGACGCGAAGGTCGACCTCTCCGGAAAAGACGACGCCGCGAAGCTAGAGGGCAAGCGCCGTGCGACTTCCGATACCAACGCCGGGCCCATGGATGCGGCCGCTGCGGGAGACGTCGGGCCAGCGGACGAAGCCGGCGAGAAACCCTCCGGTCTTCTGACCGAGCCGGAGGGCACGGCGGACGACCTGAAAAAGATCAAGGGCATAGGTCCGGTCATCGAGGCCAAGCTCAACGAACTCGGCGTCTTTCACTTCCGGCAAATCGCCAAATGGAGCGATGCGGAGCTTTCCTGGGTCGACGATTATCTGAACTTTCGGGGCCGCGCCGTGCGCGACGGCTGGACGGCCCAGGCAAGGGCCTTGCAGAGTGGGGCGGCCGGGTCCCAGGGCACGGAATGATGCGGACGAGGAGACATTAGATGCTTCACGACAGGGACCGCATCTTCACCAACATCTACGGTCTGCGGGACAAGAGCCTGCGGGCCGCGATGAAGCGCGGGCATTTCGACGGTACGGCCGACATCATCGGCAAGGGCCGCGACTGGATCATCAACGAGATGAAGGAATCGGGCCTTCGCGGACGTGGTGGTGCCGGCTTCCCGACCGGACTCAAATGGTCGTTCATGCCGAAGGAGCCCGGTGCGCGCCCGCATTACCTCGTCATCAACGCCGACGAATCAGAACCCGGTACCTGCAAGGACCGGGAGATCATGCGGAACGACCCGTTCACGCTGATCGAGGGCTGCGTCATCGCCGGTTTCGCGATGGGCGCGCACACCTGCTACATCTACATTCGCGGCGAATATATCCGCGAGCGGCAGGCGCTGCAGCGGGCCATCGACGAGTGCTATGAGGCCGGGCTGCTCGGCAAGGACAACAAGTGCGGCTGGGATTACGACATCATCGTCCATCACGGCGCCGGTGCCTATATCTGTGGTGAAGAGACCGCGCTGCTGGAAAGCCTGGAGGGCAAGAAGGGCCAGCCGCGCCTGAAGCCGCCGTTCCCGGCCAATGTTGGGCTCTATGGCTGCCCGACCACGGTGAACAACGTCGAATCGATCGCGGTCGCGCCGACGATCTTGCGTCGTGGCGGCGGCTGGTTCGCCGGTATTGGCCGCCAGAACAATACCGGCACCAAGCTGTTCTGCGTCTCCGGCCACGTCGAGCGTCCGTGCACGGTGGAGGAGGCGATGGGCATCTCCTTCCGAGAACTGATCGAAAAGCATTGCGGCGGCATCCAGGGCGGCTGGGACAATCTTCTCGCGGTCATCCCCGGCGGCTCCTCCGTACCGCTGGTTCCGGCCGAGGATATCATCGACGCGCCGATGGACTTCGACGGGTTGCGCGACATCAAGACCTCGCTCGGCACCGCCGCCGTCATCGTCATGGATCGCTCCACCGACATCGTGAAGGCGATCGCCCGAATCTCATATTTCTACAAACACGAGAGCTGCGGCCAATGCACACCCTGCCGCGAGGGCACCGGCTGGATGTGGCGGGTGATGGAGCGCATGGCCATCGGCAATGCCCAGAAGCGCGAGATCGACATGCTTCTCGACGTGACCAAGCAGGTCGAGGGCCATACGATCTGCGCGCTTGGCGATGCGGCCGCCTGGCCAATCCAGGGGCTGGTGCGCCATTTCCGCGCCGAAATCGAGCGGCGGATCGACGAGTTCTCGCGCAATGCCGACGCAGATCGCCGGCCTGTGCTCGAAGCGGCGGAATAAGCAGGATAGGTCTATGACCAAACTCAAAGTCGACGGCAAAGAGATCGAGGTCCCGGACCACTACACGCTGCTGCAGGCGGCAGAGGAGGCGGGCGCCGAGATTCCGCGCTTTTGCTTCCACGAGCGGCTGTCGATCGCCGGCAATTGCCGCATGTGCCTGGTCGAGGTGAAGGGTGGTCCGCCGAAGCCCGCCGCCTCCTGCGCCATGGGCGTACGCGATATGCGGCCGGGGCCGAACGGCGAGTTGCCGGAGGTCTTCACCAACACGCCGATGGTCAAGAAGGCCCGCGAGGGCGTGATGGAATTCCTGCTGATCAATCATCCGCTGGACTGCCCGATCTGCGACCAGGGCGGCGAATGCGACCTGCAGGACCAGGCGATGGCCTTCGGCGTCGATTCGTCGCGCTATCAAGAGAACAAGCGCGCCGTCGAGGACAAATATATCGGCCCGCTGGTCAAGACGATCATGACGCGCTGCATCCACTGCACGCGCTGCGTCCGCTTCACCACCGAGGTCGCGGGTATTTCCGAGCTGGGTCTCGTCGGCCGCGGCGAGGACGCCGAAATCACCACCTTCCTAGAACAGGCGATGACGTCGGAACTGCAGGGCAACGTCATCGATCTTTGCCCGGTCGGCGCGCTGACCTCGCGGCCTTATGCATTCCAGGCCCGGCCATGGGAACTGACCAAGACCGAGACGATCGACGTGATGGACGCCGTCGGCTCGGCGATCCGCGTCGACACGCGCGGCCGCGAGGTCATGCGGATTCTTCCGCGCATCAATGAGGACATCAACGAGGAGTGGATCTCCGACAAGACCCGCTTCGTCTGGGACGGTCTGCGGACCCAGCGGCTCGACAAGCCCTATGTACGCGAGAACGGCCGCCTGCGTCCGGCCAGCTGGCAGGAGGCCTTTGCCGCGATCAAGGCCAAGGTCGATGGCGTCGAGGGTGCGCGACTGGGCGCGATCGCCGGCGATCTCGCCGCCGTCGAGGAGATGTGGGCGCTGAAGCGTCTGATGGGCGAGCTCGGCTCGACGAATCTCGATTGCAGGCAGGACGGGGCGAAGCTGGATCCCGCCGACGGCCGCGCCTCCTACCTGTTCAACACGACGATTGCCGGCATCGAGAATGCCGATGCACTGTTGATCGTCGGCGCCAATCCGCGCTTCGAGGCGTCGGTGCTCAACGCGCGCATCCGCAAGCGTTGGCGCATGGGCGGCTTCCCGATCGGGGTGATCGGCGAGAATGTCGATCTGCGCTACGAAACCATCTATCTCGGCGCCGGCACCGACACGCTGAGCGACCTCGAGGGCGCGAACCCAGGCTTCTTCAACGCCTTGAAGAACGCCGAACGGCCGATGATCATCGTCGGGCAGGGAGCACTCGTCGGCGAGAATGGGGCCGACGTGCTGGCCTCCATCGCGGCGCTGGCCCGCGAAATCGGCGCCGTAACGGATGGCTGGAACGGCTTCAACGTGCTGCATTCGGCGGCATCACGTGTGGGCGGCCTCGACATCGGCTTCGTTCCAGGCGAGGGTGGCAGGACCGCGGCCGAGATGGCCGGCGGCGAGGTCGACGTTCTGTTCAATCTCGGCGCCGACGAGATCGAGATCGCGGGCGGACCCTTCGTCGTCTACATCGGCACCCATGGCGACCGGGGCGCGCACCGCGCCGACGTGATCCTGCCGGGCGCGGCCTACACCGAAAAGTCGGGCACCTGGGTCAATGTCGAGGGCAGGGCCCAGGTCGGCAGCCGGGCGTCTTTTCCCCCTGGCGACGCGCGCGAGGACTGGGCGATCATCCGGGCGCTGTCAGCCGTTCTCGGCGAGACGCTGCCCTTCGATTCGCTTGCGGCCCTGCGCCGTGAACTGTATCAGTCGCACGCCTTCATGCGCTCGGATCGGATCGAATCGGTTGACGCGTCGGTCATCACCGGGCTGGCCGATCGAGCGAAACCACTGGCGGCGGGGATGTTCGCGTCCAATATCGGGGATTTCTATCTGACCAACCCGATCGCCCGCGCATCGAAGGTGATGGCCGAGTGCTCGCAGCTCGCAAGGGCCGAACACCTCGAAGCGGCAGAGTAAAGGACGGCTGACAGTGGCTGAATTCGTCTCCCTCTATGTCTGGCCGGGCCTGATCATTCTGGCGCAGAGTCTTCTGTTTCTCGTCGTCCTGCTCGTCCTCGTCGCTTATATCCTCTTGGCGGACCGCAAGATCTGGGCGGCGGTGCAGATGCGTCGTGGTCCCAATGTCGTCGGGCCCTGGGGGCTGTTCCAGTCCTTCGCCGATTTGCTGAAATTCGTCTTGAAGGAACCGGTGATCCCGGCCAGCGCGGACAAGGTCGTGTTCCTGCTGGCGCCCCTGGTCGCCGTAACGCTGGCGCTCGCTACCTTCGCCGTCGTGCCGGTCGCCGAGGGCTGGGTGATCGCCGACATCAACATCGGTATTTTGTACGTCTTCGCGATCTCGTCGCTCGAAGTCTATGGCGTCATCATGGGCGGTTGGGCGTCGAACTCGAAATACGCCTTTCTCGGCGCGCTTCGCTCCGCCGCGCAGATGGTGTCCTACGAGGTCTCGATCGGCTTCGTGATCGTGACGGTGCTTCTGGCCGTCGGTTCGCTCAATCTCACCGACATCGTCCTGGCCCAGCAGACCGGCGTCGGAACCATGGTCGGCCTGCCGAATACCTTCCTCGACTGGCACTGGCTTGGCCTGTTCCCGATGTTCATCGTGTTCTTCATTTCGGCGCTGGCCGAGACGAACCGGCCGCCCTTCGACCTGCCGGAGGCCGAATCGGAGCTCGTCGCCGGCTTCATGGTGGAGTATGGCTCGACGCCGTACATGATGTTCATGCTCGGCGAATACGCGGCGATTACGCTGATGTGCAGCCTGACGACCATCCTGTTCCTGGGTGGCTGGCTGCCGCCGTTCAATTTCGTGCCGTTCACCTGGATTCCGGGCGTGATCTGGTTTCTGTCCAAGGTCGCATTGGTCTTTTTCATGTTCGCGATGGTCAAGGCCTTCGTACCCCGTTACCGCTATGACCAGTTGATGCGGCTTGGCTGGAAGGTGTTCCTGCCCCTTTCGCTCGCCATGGTCGCGATCGTTGCCTTCGTCGTACAGTTCATGGGCTGGGGCGCCGCGGCCGCATGACCGATCCCGCGATCCTCGGTGCCGTGCTCGGCCTCGCCATCGGCCTCGCGGACTTCTTCGTTCTCGGCTATGTCATCGATGTCATGGCTCGGCGCCGGCCCGCCGAACGCCTTGGAGCCGGGACGGCACTGAATATCGCCCGCATTTCGCAGCTCGTTCTCTTCCCGGTCGTCGGCTGGTTCGCCGGGCCGGTCGTCGCCTCGAACTTGGGAGGCTAGAGTCTCTTGAACGCCATCGCCCAGACCGTCAAATCGCTGTTTCTCGTCGAGTTCATCAAGGCTTTCGGCCTGTCGATGCGGTATTTCTTCGCGGCGAAATCGACGGTGAACTACCCGTTCGAAAAGGGACCGCAGAGCCCGCGTTTTCGTGGCGAGCACGCCCTTCGGCGCTATCCCAATGGCCAGGAGCGCTGCATTGCCTGCAAGCTCTGCGAAGCGATCTGCCCGGCCCAGGCGATCACCATCGAGGCCGGACCGCGACGCAATGACGGCACCCGCCGGACGGTGCGCTACGACATCGACATGGTGAAGTGTATCTATTGCGGTTTCTGCCAGGAAGCCTGCCCGGTCGACGCGATCGTCGAAGGGCCGAATTTCGAATTTGCGACCGAGACCCGCGAGGAACTTTACTACGACAAGGAAAAGCTGCTGGCGAACGGCGACCGCTGGGAGCGGGAGATCGCTCGCAACATTGCGCTCGACGCGCCTTACCGCTAAGCGGGCAGGGGTTTTTTTGGCCGGAGGATCGCCAGACCGGACGCGATTCTCCGCCTGATTTGACAAGATCGACGGGGCAGGGGCGAGGACCGTCGGGCCGCGCCCGATACCATCACAAGGAGCCCGAGGATGCTGGGCCTTCAGGCACTATTCTTCTACATCTTCGCGCTGATCGCGGTCGGCGCGGCGCTGATGGTCGTGTTCTCCAGGAATCCGGTCCATTCGGTGCTGTTCCTGATTCTCACCTTCGTCAGCGCCGCCGGGCTGTTCCTGCTGACTGGCGCGGAGTTCCTGGCGCTTATTCTGATCGTCGTCTATGTCGGCGCCGTCGCCGTGCTCTTCCTGTTCGTTGTGATGATGCTCGACGTCGACTTCGCCAAGTTGAAGCGTGGCGCGCTGCAATACGCGCCGTTCGGAGCGATTATCGGCATCGTGCTGCTGGCCGAGTTGATCATCGCGGTTACCGGCAACTATTACGACCCGCAGCTGTCCGTCGCGACGGCCATGCCGACGCCGCCGCTGGCCGTCATGTCGAACATCGAGGCGCTCGGCGCGGTGCTCTACACCCGCTACATCCTGTTTTTCCAGCTTGCCGGCCTGATCCTGTTCGTCGCGATGATCGGTGCGATCGTTCTGACCTTGCGCCACAAGGAGGGAATCCGGCGTCAGTCGATCCCCGCACAGGTCGCGCGCAACCCGGCGACGGCTATCGAAATCCGCAAGGTCGAAAGCGGCAAGGGCATCTGAGGACGAGGGAATGAACGCAATGGAAGTCGGTCTCGGACACTACCTTACCGTCGCGGCGATCCTGTTCGTCACGGGCGTCTTCGGCATCTTCATGAATCGCAAGAACATCATCACGATCCTGATGTCCGTCGAGTTGATCCTTCTGGCCGTCAATCTGAATTTCGTGGCCTTCTCCGCCTTCCTCAACGATCTGGTCGGGCAGGTCTTCGCACTCTTCGTGCTGACCGTCGCGGCGGCGGAGGCCGCGATCGGCCTCGCCATTCTCGTCGTCTTCTTCCGCAATCGCGGCTCCATCGCCGTCGATGACGTCAACACGATGAAAGGCTGATCGGGCGTGTATCAGACCATCGTTCTCCTGCCGCTCGCCGGCTTCCTGATCGCCGGCCTCTTCGGCAACGCGATCGGCGCCAAGGCGTCCGAATATATCACCTCCGGCTTCCTGATCGTCGCGGCGGTCCTGTCGTGGATCGGCTTCATCTCGTTCGGCCTCGGCGAGGGCGAGACATTGCGGCTGACGCTGTTCCAATGGATGCAGTCCGGTGGCCTCGACGTCGCCTGGTCGCTCAGGATCGACCGTCTGACCTTGGTCATGCTGGTCGTCGTCAACACGGTCTCCTCGCTCGTGCATGTCTATTCGATCGGCTACATGCACCACGATCCGCATCGGCCGCGCTTCTTCGCCTATCTGTCGCTGTTTACCTTCGCCATGCTGATGCTGGTGACGTCGAACAATCTCGTGCAGATGTTCTTCGGCTGGGAGGGCGTCGGTCTCGCCTCGTATCTCCTGATCGGCTTCTGGTACAAGAAGCCGTCGGCGAACGCCGCGGCGATGAAGGCCTTCATCGTCAACCGCGTCGGCGATTTCGGCTTCGTGCTCGGCATCTTCGGCGTCTTCGTGCTGTTCGGTTCGCTCAATCTCGACACCATCTTCGCCGGTGCCGCCGACATTGCCGGCCAGATGGGCGGCGAGGGGGGCCAGGCCGCTCCCGCGCTCGGCGACGCCGTCCTCGACTTCGCCGGCTACTCGCTGTCGATGGGCGCCGCGCTCACCGTCATCTGCCTGCTCTTGTTCATGGGTGCCATGGGCAAATCCGCCCAGATCGGGCTCCACACCTGGCTGCCCGACGCGATGGAAGGTCCGACGCCGGTTTCCGCGCTGATCCATGCCGCGACGATGGTCACGGCCGGCGTCTTCCTGGTCGCCCGGATGTCACCGTTGTTCGAGTTGAGTCACACCGCGCTGACCTTCGTCACCTTCATCGGCGCGACGACGGCGATCTTCGCCGCCACGGTCGGGTTGGTCCAGAACGACATCAAGCGGGTCATCGCCTATTCGACCTGTTCGCAGCTCGGCTACATGTTCGTTGCCCTAGGCGTCGGCGCCTACAGCGTGGCGATCTTCCACTTGTTCACCCACGCCTTCTTCAAGGCGCTGCTGTTCCTCGGCGCCGGCTCCGTCATCCACGCTGTTTCCGACGAGCAGGATATGCGCCGTATGGGCGGCCTCAAGAAGCACATCCCGGCCACCTATTGGTTGATGGTGATCGGCACGCTGGCGCTGACCGGCTTTCCGTTCACGGCGGGCTATTTTTCCAAGGACGCCGTCATCGAGGCAGCCTTCGTCGGTGATAATGCCTTCGCCACGTATGGCTGGGGCCTGACGGTCATGGCCGCCTTGCTGACCAGCTTCTACTCCTGGCGCCTGATTTTCATGACGTTCCACGGCAAGCCGCGTGCCTCGGCCGACGTCATGCATCACATCCACGAATCGCCGATGGTGATGCTGGTGCCGCTGTTCGTGCTCGCCGCCGGCGCGCTCCTTGCTGGACTGCTCTTCGCCGGAGCGTTCATCGGTGAGGGCTATGAGGAGTTCTGGCTCGCATCGCTGTATACGGGGCCCGAGAACGAGGTGCTCCACGACCTCCACGACGTGCCCTTCGCCATCGCCTTCCTGCCGGCTGTCATGATGGCGATCGGCTTCGCGATCGCCTGGCTTTTCTACATCCGCTCGCCCGAGCTGCCGCACCAAGTCGTCGAGCGACACCGCGGCCTCTACAAGTTCCTCCTGAACAAATGGTACTTCGACGAGCTCTACGGTTTTCTTTTCGTACGCCCGGCCAAGGCGCTCGGACGTTTTCTGTGGAAGACCGGCGACGGCAAGGTCATTGACGGGCTTGGGCCCGACGGGGTCTCGGCGCGTGTCCTGGATGTCACCAATCGCGTGGTTCGCCTGCAGACCGGTTATCTCTATCACTATGCCTTCGCGATGCTGATCGGCGTCGCTGCGCTGGTCAGCTGGACGATGCTCGGGGGGGCGAACTGATGAGCGACTGGCCGATCCTTTCGACCGTCACCTTCCTGCCGCTGGTTGGCGCGCTGCTGATCCTGTTCATCAGGGATGAGAGCGAGCTGGCGCGGCGCAATATCCGCACCGTCGCATTGCTGACCACGGTCTTTACCTTCGTCGTCTCGCTCTGGATCTGGGTCGAATTCGACACGGCGAACCCGGATTTCCAGATGGTCGAGCGGCTGGACTGGCTCGGCAGCGGGATCACCTATCACCTGGGTGTCGACGGCATCTCGATGCTGTTCGTGATCCTGACGACCTTCCTCATGCCGATCTGCATCCTCGCGAGCTACGAGTCCGTGCAGACCCGCGTGAAGGAGTACATGATCGCCTTCCTGGTGCTGGAGACGCTGGTCGTGGGCGTTTTCTGCGCGCTCGATCTCGTGCTCTTCTACGTCTTCTTCGAGGGCGGCCTCATCCCGATGTTCCTGATCATCGGCGTATGGGGCGGCAAGCGGCGGATCTACGCGAGCTACAAGTTCTTCCTCTACACCTTCCTCGGCTCGGTACTGATGCTCATCGCCATCATGGCGATGTATTGGAACGCCGGCACCAGCTCGATTCCGGAGCTACTGCAGCATAACTTCCCGGCATCGATGCAGCCCTGGCTATGGGTCGCCTTCTTCGCCAGCTTCGCGGTGAAGATGCCGATGTGGCCGGTTCACACCTGGCTACCCGACGCCCATGTCGAGGCACCGACGGCGGGATCGGTGATACTGGCCGGCATTCTCTTGAAGCTTGGCGGTTACGGCTTCCTGCGCTTCTCGCTGCCGATGTTCCCGCTGGCCTCGGCCGATTTCGCGCCTTTCGTCTTCACGCTTTCGGTCGTCGCGATCATCTACACCTCGCTGGTGGCGCTGATGCAGGAGGACATCAAGAAGCTGATCGCCTACTCCTCTGTCGCGCATATGGGCTTCGTGACGATGGGCATCTTCGCCGCCAACAGCCAGGGCGTCGAGGGGGCGATCTTCCAGATGCTCTCGCACGGGCTGGTTTCCGGCGCGCTGTTCCTTTGTGTCGGTGTCGTCTATGACCGCATGCATACCCGTGAGATCAGTGCCTATGGCGGCCTGGTCAACCGGATGCCGCATTACGCCACCGCGATGTTGATCTTCACCATGGCAAATGTCGGGCTGCCCGGGACGAGTGGCTTTGTCGGCGAGTTCCTGACCCTGGTCGGGGTGTTCCAGGTCAACAGCTGGGTGGCGATCTTCGCGACCACCGGCGTCATCCTTTCGGCGGCCTACGCGTTGTGGCTCTATCGGCGGGTGATCTTCGGCGCGCTGGAGAAGGAGAGCCTGCGCGCGATCCTCGACCTGTCGCGGCGCGAGAAGATCCTGCTCTATCCGCTCGTCGCCCTGGTGATTTTCTTCGGCGTCTATCCGATGCCGGTCTTCAACGTGACGGCGGCATCGGTCGAGTCGATGCTCAATACCTACACCGCAGCGCTGGAGGCGGCCGAATCGGTCGCCCTGGCGAAGTAACAGCGGGGATCGGACGCACATGTATTCGCAAATGATCGCCTCCAGTCTGCCGATCGTCGGTCCTGAACTGATCATGGCGGGAGGCGCGATGCTTCTTTTGATGATCGGTGTCTTCGCCGGTGAGCGCAGCGCCCAGACGGTAACCGGCCTGTCGGTCGCGCTGATCATCATCGCGGGGCTTTGGCTTGTCTTCGTCACGCCCTATGGCGAGGCCTTTGGCGGCTCTTTCGTGCTCGATCCGTTTGCCGGGTTCATGAAGGTTCTGGTGCTCGTCGGCTCGGCGGCCGCGGTGATCATGTCGGTCGGTTTCGCCGAGAGCGAGCGGTTCAACCGGTTCGAGTTTCCGGTGCTGATCGTGTTGTCGACGACCGGAATGATGGTGATGGTGTCGGCCGGCGACCTGATCACGCTCTATCTCGGGCTCGAGCTGCAATCCCTGGCGATCTATGTTCTCGCCGCGATCAATCGGGATTCGGCCCGTTCGACCGAAGCCGGCTTGAAGTATTTCGTCCTTGGCGCCTTGTCCTCGGGCATGCTGCTTTACGGCGCTTCGATGGTCTATGGTTTTACCGGCCAGATCGAATTCGGCGCGATCGCATCGGCGATTACCAGCGAGGGACGCTCCTTGGGTCTTGTCGTCGGCCTGGTGTTCGTGCTCGCGGGCCTTGCCTTCAAGATTTCGGCGGTGCCGTTTCACATGTGGACACCCGACGTCTACGAGGGCGCACCGACTCCGATCACGGCCTTTCTTGCGGGCGCGCCGAAGGTCGCCGCCATGGCGCTCATCACCCGCTTCACTGTGCGGGGCTTCGAGCCGCTGGCGGTGGATTGGCAGCAGATCATCGTCTTCATCTCGATCGCATCGATGGCTTTCGGCGCCTTCGCGGCTATCGGTCAGCGCAATTTCAAGCGTCTGATGGCCTATTCCTCGATCGGCCATATGGGATTTGCCCTTGTCGGCCTCGCGGCCGCCAGTGTCGAAGGCGTCCGAGGCGTCCTGATCTACATGACAATCTATCTGGCGATGACGCTCGGCACCTTTGCCGTGATCCTCGCCATGCGGCGCAAGGATGGCGTGGTCGAGGAAATCGAGGATCTGGCGGGTCTGTCGAAGACCAACCCGGTGATGGCGCTGTTCCTGACGATCCTGATGCTCTCGCTCGCCGGATTGCCGCCGCTGGCCGGTTTCTTCGCCAAATATTTCGTGTTCATGGCGGCGGTCGAGGCCGAGCTTTACGCCTTGGCGGTCATCGGCGTACTGGCGAGCGTCGTCGGCCTTTACTATTATCTGCGGATCGTGAAGTTGATGTGGTTCGATGAACCATCGACCGAGTTCGTGCCGATGGCGATGGAACTGCGGCTGGTCCTGTGGGCCGCGGCGCTGTTCATCTTCCCGGTCTATCTTTTCATCGGGGGACCGATCTTCACCGCCGCCGAGGCTGCGGCGCGAACGTTCTTCTGACGGTGCCGGCGGGCACGAAAGCAATGCGGCGGCGTCTCGCCCTCGGCGAAGTCGCCTCGACTAATTCGGTGGCATTGGAGGCAGCGCGCGCTGGTGATCCGGGGCGTTTGTGGGTCACGGCCGAACGGCAGGTGGCAGGACGCGGCCGCAGAGGGCGCGCCTGGGTCTCGGAGCGGGGAAACCTCTATGCCAGTTGGCTGGTCATCGACCCGGCGCCATTGGAACATCTGTCGAACCTGCCTTTGGTCGCCTCGCTCGGCGTGCGCAACGGGCTCGCCAAGCTCAAGGGTGCCGATGACGGGGCGGTCGCGGTGAAATGGCCGAACGACGTCCTTGTCAAAGGACGCAAAACGGTCGGAATTCTCCTCGAAAGCGAGCGGCTCGCCGACGGCCGGATGGCGGTCGTTGTCGGCTGCGGCGTCAATATTCTCCACGTCCCCGACGGCACGCCCAACGAGGTGACGAGCCTGGCGCGAGAAGGCGTTGTCGACGACCTGGACACGGTCTTTGCGTGCGTTGCGGACGAGGTGGAACGGGCGTTCGCAGTCTTCCGGCGTGGGGAGGGATTTGCCGCGATCAGGCGCGAATGGCTGGCCCATGCCGCGGGGATCGGCCGGCCCTGCCGCGTCAATCTGACGGACGGCGTGCTGACCGGGCGCTTCGAGGCGCTCGATGAGCGCGGTCGGCTGGTCCTGCGGGGTGAAGGTGGCGAGGCAACCACGGTTTCGGCGGGCGATCTGTTTTTTCTGGAGAGCGACGAGCGCATGGCGCCACCGGTCTCCGCCGTCTAGTGGTTCGATTTCGACGTTTGCGTCGCCGTTGGAGCGCCCTGGCGAGCAAATGTCGAAATCGAAGGACCACTAGCAACCCTATGACTCGCATGGATGTTTCAAATTCGACATTTGATTCCCAGACAGCCGCACGGGGGCATCGAATGTCGAATTCCATCCACTAGGACGGCAATCGAACAACGACGAATGTAACCAAGACGACTCCGAACGAGCCCCGTGGGTCGATCATGACCGGGCGGCGCAATGACTTGAAAGAAGAGAGAAGTTTGAACAAGCTAATGTTTGTGCCGCTCGGCGGCATCGGCGAGATCGGCATGAATCTCGCCATGTACGGCTATGGGCCGGATGATGACCGCCAGTGGATCGTCGTCGATTGCGGCGTTTCCTTTGCCGGTCCCGACTTTCCGGGGGTCGATCTCGTTCTTCCCGATATCCGGTTTCTGGAAAAGCAGAAGAATGCGCTGAAGGGGATTGTCATTACCCATGCGCATGAAGACCACTATGGTGCGCTGCTCGATCTCTGGCCGAGGCTGAAGGTTCCGGTCTTCGCCACGGCTTTCACGGCGGCACTGCTGGCGGCCAAGCGGGAAGGAGAGCCGGGCGCGCCGAAGATCCCGGTGGAGCTGTTCTCCGCAGGCGACCGATTTGCCGTGGGTCCTTTCGAGATCGAGGCTATCAACGTCACACACTCCATTCCCGAGCCGGTGGCGCTGGCGATCCGGTCCCCGGCCGGCACGGTCGTTCACACCGGTGATTGGAAGATCGATCCGACACCGGCGCTCGGCGCGCCGACAGACGAGAAGCGGCTGCGCGAGATCGGCGATGAAGGCGTCCTCGCCATGGTCGCCGATTCCACCAACGCGCTTCGCGAGGGCGACAGCCCGAGTGAGATGGCGGTCTCGGCTTCGCTGGCCGAGATCATCCGTGGCGCGAAAGGGCGGGTCGCCGTCACGACCTTCTCCTCCAATGTCGGACGTATCCGCTCGATCGCGGCGGCGGCTCGCGATGCCGGGCGGCAGGTGCTGCTGATGGGGCGCTCGATGCGCCGGATGATCGATGTCGCGACCGAACTCGGCTATATGGAGGGTATTCCGCCGTTCCTGGGCGAGCAGGATTTCGGCTATATTCCGCCGGAAAAGGCGGTCATCGTGCTGACCGGCAGTCAGGGTGAGTCCCGTGCCGCGCTGGCGCGCATCGCGCGGGATGAGCACCCGAGTGTCGCGCTGTCGCGGGGCGACCTTGTGATCTTCTCCTCGCGATCGATCCCGGGCAACGAAAAGCTCATCATCGACATCAAGAACGCGTTGATCGAACGCGGCGTCAAGGTGCTGGAGGATGGCGAGAAACTCGTCCACGTTTCTGGCCACCCGCGTCGCAGCGAGATGTGCCAGATGTATGATTGGGTGCGTCCGGCGATCGCCATTCCGGCCCACGGCGAGGCGGCGCATCTGACCGCCCACGCGGCGCTCGCGCGGGAATTGGGGATCAAGCAGGTGGTCGAGGCGCGCAACGGACGCGCCGTCCAGCTGGCGCCCGGCGCCGCGCAGGTCGTCCACGAGGTTCCTGTCGGCCGCCTCTACAAGGACGGGCGCCTGATCGGAACGGCCGAGGCCATGGGCATCAACGAGCGCCGCAGGCTGTCCTTCGTCGGTCATGTCGCGGTGCTGGTGGAATTGGACAGCAAGCTGGAATTGCGCGACGACCCCGACCTTGTGGCGCTCGGTCTGCCGCAAGACGATGCAGCCGGCGAGGAGATCGAGGAACTCCTGATCGACGCCGCCGCCGGCGCTGTCGAGAGCACGCCGCGAGGCCGCCGCAAGGATCTCGACAAGTTGGGCGAGTCGGTCCGCCGCGCGGTACGGGGCGCGGCTTTCGAGGCGTGGGGCAAGAAGCCGATCGTCACGGTGTTCGTCACGCGGTCCTGAAACGGGTAAAAGGAAGCGCCATGCTCGGTCGACTGAATCACGTGGCTCTGGCCGTGCCCGATCTGGCAAGGGCGGCGCGGCGTTATAGCGAGACGCTGGGGGCGACCGTGTCTGAGCCGCAGGCGTTGCCAGAGCACGGCGTCACGGTCGTCTTCGTGGAGCTCGACAACACCAAGGTCGAGCTCCTCGAGCCGCTGGGCGAGGCGTCGCCCATCGCCGCGTTTCTCGCCAAGAATCCGAAAGGCGGCATGCACCATATCTGCTATGAGGTGGCCGACCTGAAGGCGGCGCGGGACCGGATGGTCGCCGGCGGGGCGCGGGTCCTCGGCGACGGTGAGCCGAAGATCGGAGCCCATGGGCGTCCGGTTCTGTTCATCCATCCCGGTGACATGTTCGGCACGCTGACCGAACTCGAGGAGGTGTGACGTTGGGCTGGATCTCGGGGATCGCGATCTATTTCATCATCTGGTGGGTTTCGCTGTTTGTCATCTTGCCACTGGGCGTGCGCTCGCAGATCGACGACGACGACGTGATCCTCGGGACCGCGCATAGCGCGCCATCCAACGCACGGATGGGGCGCAAGCTCGCGCAGACGACGCTCCTCGCGACGGCGATCTTCGCGGTCTTCTACATCGTGACGCAGGTTTACGGCTTCGGACCGGACGATCTTCCGCACATTATTCCCGGCACCTGATGCCGGCCGGCGGAGGAGCGCGGACGCAAAAAAAATGCAAGGCTTTCACCTTGCATTCTAGGTCGCGTGCCTGGATTTCCCGCCGGTGACTTTGACCGGGGCTGCGACGACTGCCGCGCCGGAAACCGCGTCCTCCCAAGACTAGACCGCAAATATGGCGCCTTGCCGGCGCCTTTTTGTGCAAGCGAAGGTTAGCCAGCACCGCCACGAATGTCACGCGAATTTTACGGCTGTGTCACTTTTTGAGCGCGCAGCCGTCACGATCATGCCGCCGTCAGCCCGATCAGTCGCCCACGCGCGGCAACGCGTTGCCGTCTTTCCAATCAGGGATCAAGCGTTTAAGACGCGACCGTGCGGCCATGGCGCCGCGGCAACCGATTTCACCGGAAACCTCATGCGCCTGTCGCGATATTTTCTGCCCATTCTCAAGGAAACCCCGAAGGAAGCGGAGATCGTTTCCCACCGGTTGATGCTGCGCGCCGGCATGATCCGCCAGCAGGCGGCGGGGATCTATTCCTTCCTGCCGTTCGGCAAGCGCGTGCTCGACCGCGTCTGCCGAATCGTCCGCGAGGAGCAGGATCGCTCCGGGGCGATCGAACTGCTGATGCCGACGATCCAGCCTGCCGATCTGTGGCGCGAGAGCGGCCGCTATGACGATTACGGCAAGGAGATGCTGCGCATCGAGGATCGCCACGAGCGCGATCTCCTGTTCGGGCCGACCAACGAGGAGATGGTGACCGACATTTTTCGGTCCTACGTCCGCTCCTACAAGGATCTGCCGCTCAATCTCTACCATATCCAGTGGAAATTCCGGGATGAGGTGCGGCCCCGCTTCGGCGTCATGCGCTCGCGGGAATTCCTGATGAAGGACGCCTATTCCTTCGATATCGACTTCGAGCGCGCCAAGACCGCCTATGATCGGATGTTCGTCTCCTATCTGCGGACCTTCCAGCGCTGCGGGCTGAAGGCGATCCCGATGCGGGCCGATACCGGGCCGATCGGCGGCGATCTCTCCCACGAGTTCATCATCCTCGCTTCGACCGGCGAGAGCGAGGTGTTCTGTCACCGCGATTATCTCGATCTCCACGTGCCCGGCGAGGATGTCGATTTCGACGACGCGGCCGGTCTCGCCGAGATCGTCAAATCCTGGACCACGCCTTACGCGGCGACCGACGAGATGCACGACACCGCCGCCTGGGACGGGCTGCCGGACGATCAGAAGATCGCCGCACGCGGCATCGAGGTCGGTCACATCTTCCATTTCGGCACCAAATATTCCGAGCCGATGAAAGCGGTGGTCACCGGCCCGGACGGCAAGGACGTGCCGGTTCACATGGGCTCCTATGGCATCGGGCCGAGTCGTCTGCTGGCGGCGATCATCGAGGCCTCGCACGACGAGAACGGCATCATCTGGCCGAAATCGGTCGCGCCCTTCGATGTCGGCCTCATCAACATGAAGCCGGGCGATGCCGCCTGCGACGCTGCCTGCGATGACCTCTACCGCCAGCTCCAGGCCGCCGATCTCGACGTCCTTTATGACGATCAGGACACGCGCGCCGGAGTCAAATTCGCCAGCATGGATCTGATCGGCCTGCCGCTGCAGGTGATCGTCGGTCCGCGTGGCGCCAAGGCGGGCGAGGCGGAGGTCAAGGTGAGGGCGACCGGCAAGCGCGATACGCTGCCGCTCACCGCCGTGGTCGGGCGGGTACTGGCGTGAGCGAAACCACATTTGCAGCCCGTGCGGCGCCTGAGGGCCGCATCTCGACCCGGCCGTTCTCGCGCTTCGAATGGATGCTGGCCGGGCGCTATCTGAGATCGCGGCGCCGAGATGCGGGGGTGTCCGTGATTGCCGGCTTTTCCTTTGTCGGGATCATGCTGGGCGTGGCCGCGCTGATCATCGTGATGTCGGTGATGAACGGATTTCGCGGCGAGCTGTTGACCCGCATTCTCGGCGTCAACGGTCATGTCATCATGTTTCCGATCGATCAGCCGCTCCGTGACTACGACGAGGTCACCAAGCGCATCGCGACGGTGCCGGGCGTCGATTTCGCGATGCCCTTGGTGCAGGGGCAGGTGCTGGCCTCGGGGGCCGGAACATCGAACACCGGCGCGCTGGTCAAGGGCGTGCGCGGCGCCGATCTCGATGAACTCGCCCCAGTGTCGGAGAACATCCGGCAGGGCACGCTGGCCGAATTCGACACCGGCGGTGGTGTGGCGATCGGCATCCGGCTGGCCGAGTCGCTGGGGCTACGGCTGAACGACAACATCACCTTGATCTCGCCCGAGGGCGACGTGACGCCTCTCGGGACAACGCCACGGGTGAAGGCGTATCCGGTCACTGCGATCTTCGAGATCGGCCTGTCGGAGTATGACGCGGCCTATGTCTATATGCCGTTGTCGGAAGCGCAGCTGTTCTTCAATCAGGAGGAACAGGTGCAGTCGATCGAGATGTTCGTCGATGATCCGGATGCTGTCCGCGCGCTGCAGCCCAAGGTGGAGGCGGCGGCCGGGCGTCCGAACTACACCGTCACCTGGCAGGACCAGAACGCCTCGTTCTTCTCGGCGCTGGAGGTCGAGCGGAACGTCATGTTCATCATCCTGACGCTGATCATCCTGGTGGCCGCCCTCAACATCATCTCCGGCCTGTTCATGCTGGTCAAGGACAAGGGGCGGGATATCGCGATCCTCAGGACCATGGGGGCGACCCGGGGCGCGGTGATGCGCGTTTTCCTGATCACCGGCGCCTCGATCGGTCTCGCCGGTACATTCGCCGGACTGATTCTGGGAGTGCTGTTCGGACTGAACATCGAGAACATACGGCAGTTCTTCTCCTGGCTCTCCGGGACGGTGTTGTTCAATCCCGAGTTCTATTTCCTTAGCCGGCTTCCCGCCGAGATCGACCCGACCGAGGTGGTGCTGGTCGTGGCGATGGCGGTTGGTCTGTCGTTTCTGGCGACGATCCTGCCGTCGTGGCAGGCGTCGCGGCTCGATCCGGTCGAAGCGTTGCGGTACGAATGATGGCTGAGAGTTTTGCGCTGCGGCTCGAACAGGTCGAGCGGCACTACAAGCAGGGCGATGATCGCCTGACCATTCTGGACGCGGCGGATGTCGGCATCAGCGCCGGCGAGATGGTGGCTCTGGTGGCGCCGTCCGGTGCGGGAAAGTCCACTCTGCTTCACATCGCCGGCCTGCTGGAACGGCCGAATGCCGGCGAGGTCTATATCGATGGCGAGGCTTGCGGCAGTCTCGGCGACGACCGGCGGACCGAGATGCGCCGTCGCTCGATCGGTTTCGTGTACCAGTTTCACCATTTGTTGCCGGAGTTTTCCGCGCTCGAGAACGTCATGCTGCCTCAGATGATTCTGGGCCGGAGCCGTGCGGAAGCGGCTGAGCGGTCGCGGGAGCTGCTCGATTACATGCGCATCGGCAAGCGGGCCGACCATCGCCCGGCCGAACTGTCGGGGGGCGAGCAGCAGCGCGTCGCGATCGCCCGGGCCGTCGCCAACGCACCGCATGTGCTGCTTGCCGACGAACCGACCGGCAATCTCGATCCGACGACGGCGGGCTACGTCTTCGACGCGCTGACGGCGCTGGTGCGCCAGTCCGGCGTGGCGGCCCTGATCGCAACCCATAATCACGAACTTGCCGCGCGCATGGACCGGGCCGTCACCATCGACACCGGGAAAGTCGTTCCGCTGCAGATAGACTGAGCCGCAGCTGACGTCTCTTCTGCCGAGCGCCGGCGGTCTCTAATGGCGAACGTTCGCCGGCGGCATCAAGGAACGTCTTCCCGGGGTTCGGCTGCCCAGAAATCCTTGAGAAACTCCAGTGAGCGATGGGTCGCGCCGGCTTCGCAGCGCGCGAAGAAATGATCGCTCCCCAGATCGGCGAATTCCGGATATCCGGTCAGATCTTCGCGGGTCACGTTCCTGAAGGCCATCGACCAGTCAGCGAAGTCGCGTTCGGGTTTCTCGCCCTGTTCGACGACGATCTTGGTGTGATGACGCGGATCGGCAAAGATCGTCGTGCGCAGGGTTTCGATCGCGCGGCGATCGCCCTCGAGAAGCTGCATGAAGCTGCCGCGCCGGCCGTCCCTTCCGCTGGCGAACAGCAACATCCCCGAAATGCCGTGAAGTGGATTGTAGTTTCGGCTCGTCGACAGGATCGCTCTGAGATCCGCGGCGTCGAGCCCCTGCCGCGCTTGGCTGACATACACCAGATAATTCACCAACGCCCCCGGCTCCCGCTGATTGCCCGCCTCCGAGCCTCCGCCGCCCGGCGGAGTGGAGGCGAAGTCTGTTACCCGGGCACGATATAGACCACAACAAAATCCAATCAAATTTCACATTATGAAAAATAATTCGACGATGTGGATTTTATTTGACGTTAAAGCCAGATCGCCCGTAGTCTGCGACCAACTTGAAGAGAGGGGCCGACGGCCTTCCGAAGATGAGCGAAGCCGAGCCAATGTCGTCGTCTCCCGCCAAGCCCGACGACAAATATGAAGAGCCTTCCGGCGCCGATAAAAAGAAGTCGGCCGAAGGGCGGGTCATCCAATCGGTGGACCGCGCCCTGAAGCTGATCGAGCTGATCGCCGGCAAGGACCGTCCGATTTTGCTGAATGAACTGGCCAGGGCGGCCGATCTCAACTTGTCGACCTGCCATCATCTGGTGGCGACGCTTGTGACGCGCGGCTACGTCATTCATGCCGGCCGGAGCCGCGGCTACATGCTCAGTTCGAAACTGGCGGATCTGGCGGCGCTCGCCAGCCGCGAATTCGACCTTTGCGAATTCGTTCGCGACGAGTTGCAGGAGTTGAATGTCAACTTGCGCGAAAGCGTGCAGCTCGCGGTGCTGCGCGACTCGATATTGATGACCAGGCTGAAATTCGGGTCGTTGATGCCGACCCATGTGGAGCCGGACGAGGTGAGGAAGATGCGCGCGGCGCACGCGACGGCGACGGGCAAGGCGATCCTCGCCTGGCTGCCCGAGACCGAGTTGGCGCGCGTGGTTTCCAACAGCGGCCTGACGCCGTTTACCGCAAAGACGATCACCTCGCTCTCCGCACTGATCGAGGAATTGCGGATCGTGCGCCGTTCGGGTTTCTCCGTCGACGAGGAAGAACTGGAGCCGAACGTCATCTGTTACGGCGCGGCCCTGCGCGACGGCAGCGGCGCGGTGCTCGGCTCGATCAGCGTCTCGATCCCGAAGAGCAGGGCGACCACCGAGTACCGCGCCCACATGATCCGGGCGGTGATCGAGTGCGCCCGCAGATTATCCAACAGGCTGCGTGTCGGCCAATTTTAAGAGCAGTCGTTTCGGTCAGTTGCGACGTCGTGGGAGGAAAAGAGATGGCTATGGAACAAGGTGTGAAGACCCACCCGGACTATCCGGTTCCCGAGACGATGAAAGCCTGGGTTCTGGGCGATCCGGGTCAGCTGACCTTTGTCGACAAGGCCGTTCCTTCGCCCAAGAAAGCGGAAGTTCTGGTCCGCATCGACGCGGTCGCCATCTGCGCCACCGACCTCGAGATCATCCATCACGGCCCGCCCGCACAGATCGAGGGTGGCGCGCCGTTTAACAAGAATTTCACACCGGGCCACGAGTATATGGGAACCGTGGTCGCGCTCGGGCAGGGCGTCGACGAATACGCCATCGGTGAGCGCGTCACGGTCGAGATTCACGCCGGCTGCGGCCAGTGCAAGCGCTGCCGCCAGGGCATGTACACGTCCTGCCACAACTACGGCAAGAATTACGGCGACGTCGACAAGGGCCACCGCGCCAACGGTTTTACGACCGATGGCGGCTTCTGCGAGTACCAGGTGAACAACATCAACACCTTGGTGCATGTCGACGACTCCATGAGCGATGAAGAGGCGACGCTCGTCGTTACCGCCGGAACCGCGATGTACGGTCTGACCGAACTCGGTGGTCTCGTTGCGGGCGAAAGTGTTGTCGTCAGCGGACCGGGCCCGATCGGCCTGTTGGGCGCCGCCGTCGCCAAGGCGCTCGGCGCGCAGCCGGTCATCCTGACCGGAACCCGTGACAACCGGCTCGAGATCGGCAAGCGCCTCGGCGCCGACCACGTGATCAATGTGCGCAATGAAGACCCGGTCGAAGCCGTTCGCCGTCTGACCGACGGCAAGGGCGTCGACTATGTGGTGGAATGCTCGGGGGCGCCGAACGCGGTCAACGAGGCGGCGCAGATGCTGAATCGCGGCGGCAAGATCTGCCTGGCGGCCTTCCCCGGCGCGCCGGTGCCTGTCGACGTAGCCTATCTGGTCCGCAACAACATCTATGTCTACGGCATCCGGGGCGAGGGCAAGGCGGCGACACACCGCGCCGAGGCCTTCATGCGTCAGAAGCGCTTCGACGCCACCCAAATCCACACCCACACCTTCGCGATGGAAGACCTGCCCGAGGCGTTGCGTTACGCCAAGGACCGTGTGGAAGACGCGATCAAGGTGGTCGTCCGCAACAAGCAGGCGCAAGCCCAGTCGATCGCGGCGGAATGATCAGGATCGAAGGTCGAGACAATGTTTTCCTTTGAGGAGTACGTTACGCCGCGCGACCTGCGGGAAGCGCTTCAGGCAGTCGGCGCGCTGCCGACCGACGGCAAGGTCATCGCGGGGGCGACGGATGTCCTGCCCTATGCCCGCGAGGGCCGGGGCGGCGACGTGCATTATTCGATCGTCGTCGATCTGAGCCGGGTCCGCGAGTTTCAGGGGTACGAACTTGACGGCAACCGGGTTCGGCTCAACGCCAATGTCGCCTTTCAGGCTTTTCTGACCGACCCCGTCCTGCGCGAGCATCTGCCCTGTATGCCCTATTGCGCGATCTGGTTCGCCGACGACCAGGTGCGCGAGCAGGCAACCTTGGCGGGCAATATCGCCAATGCGTCTCCAGCGGCGGATGGCGTGCCACCGTTGCTCGCGCTGAACGCGGATGTGGAGCTAGCGTCTCTGCAAAGTGGCGAAATCCGCCGGCGCACAATCCCGATCGGCCAATTCATTCTTGGTCCCGGCCGCACCGCGATGCGACCCGGCGAACTGATCAGCGCTGTGATCTGCGAATCGATGCGAGGCTATGGCGGCTCGTTTCAAAAAGTGGGCCAGCGACGCTCTCTCGTCATCTCCAGGGTCTCGGCCGTCGCGCTGGTCAAGACCAATGCCGTGGGCAACGTCTTCGAAGACGTCCGGCTGGCCCTCGGCGGGGTCGGTCCCGTGCCCGTCCGGCTGCACGATATCGAGACCATGCTGATCGGCCAGCCCATCACCCGCAAGTTGGTGGCCGAAGCCAGCGTGATGCCGGCTGAGCGCGTCGCTTCGCGCTCGCGGGTCGCCTATCGCCGGCGGGTCGTGACCGGCTTCGTCGAGGCCGCGCTGGAAGACGCGCTCGTTGCGTGCGGCGCGCCGGTTCCAAGTGCTGAGCAGAGGGAAGCAGCCCATGTCTGACCGCGTCCTGACCATGACCGTCAACGGCCGCAAATTCGTCCGGCCGCTCAATGGCAGTTACCGCCTGCTCGATTATCTGCGCGAGGAGATCAACCTTACTGGCAGCAAGGAAGGTTGCGGCGCTGGCGAGTGCGGCACGTGTTCGGTCTTCGTCGATGGTAAGCTGGTGAAATCCTGTCTCATGCCGGCGGTTAAAGCCGACGGCGCGGACATCCAGACCATCGAGGGGCTCGCCCCGCGCGGCGAGCTGACCACCTTGCAGCAGGCCTTTCACAAGACCGGTGCGAGCCAGTGTGGCTACTGCATCCCGGGCATGGTGATGGCGGCGACGTCGGCGTTGCGCGAAAATCCGTTCGCCGACCTTCAAGAGATCAAGGAACGGCTCGGCGGCAACATCTGCCGTTGCACCGGCTACACGAAGATCTTCGAGGCGGTCGAACTGGCCCGCGACGTCATGAACGGCCGTCTTCCCGCCACCGCGCTCGACGCGGACGGCGCGGGCGCCTCCTATATCGGCAACAATGTCCGTCGGCTCGATGCGCCGAGCAAGGTGTCTGGCGCGCTGAAATACGCCGGCGACATGACGATGCAGGACATGCTGCACATGCAGGTGCTGCGCAGTCCGCATCCCCACGCGAAGATACTGTCGATCGACACGTCCGCCGCCGAGGCGCTGGAAGGCGTGGAATGCGTGATCACCCATCAGGATGTGCCCGGCCAGGATGGGTTTGGCGTCTTCGTCTACGACCAGCCGGTGATGGCGCGCGAAAAGGTGCGTTATGTCGGCGAGGCGGTCGCCGCTGTCTCGGCGGAAACCCAGGAAATCGCGCGCAGGGCGCTCGGCCTGATCAAGGTCGCCTACGAGGAACTGCCGGGCGTCTTCGATGCCGAGGAGGCGATGCGTCCCGGCGCGGTCGTCGTGCACGACTATGCCCAGGACAATGTCGTCAAGCACATCCCCATCCGCAAAGGCGATGTGGAGCAGGGCTTCGCCGATGCCGATCTCATCGTCGAGAACAGCTATTCGACCCAACAGGTCGAGCACGCCTATCTCGAGCCCGAGGCGGGGCTTGCCTATGTCGATCACGACGGCGTGGTCACCGTCGTTTCCCCGAGCCAGAACATCACCCACCATCGCCACATGCTGTCGACCATCATCGACAAGCCGATCAACAAGGTCCGCTTCATCATGAGCCCGGTCGGCGGCGGCTTCGGTGGCAAGGAGGACATGATCTACCAAGGCATGCTGGCGCTCTCCGCCATGAAGAGCGGACGCCCGGTGCGCCTTGTCTTCACCCGCGAGGAATCGATCGTCACCACGGCCAAGCGCCACCCCTCGAAGGTGACCTACAGGATGGGCCTTAAGAACGACGGCAGGATCACGGCCGTCTCGTTCAAGATGATCAGCGACGGCGGCGCCTACGGCATGTCCACCGAAGGTGTCATGCGCAAGGCCGCGATTCTGTCGCTCGGGCCATACGACATCGCCAACGCGCAAATTGACACGTTCGGCGTCTACACCAACAACACGCCGTCGGGCGCGTTCCGGACCTTCGGCGCCATGCAGGCGCAGTTCGCCACCGAATCCCACCTCGACATCTGCGCCGAAAGATTGGGGCTCGATCCGTTCGAGATCCGGCGACGGAACATGATGACGGTTGGGTCGCGCACCCATACCGGGCAGCGGCTCGACACGGTTTCCATCGGCGAGGTGCTGAAAACCGCCGAGACGTTCTGCCGATGGGAAACAGGCGCGCCGACGGGGCGCGGCGGCACGCGATCCGATCTCGGCGGTCCCGATACGCGCCAGCCCTGCACCCTCGGCGCGCGTTTTCGCCCGGCGGCGGACCGCAAGCAGGAGGTGGCGTGATGAAACGCTGGGCGAGAGGCCGCGGCATGGCCGCATCCTGGTACGGCATCGCCCGGACCGCGACGATCGACCGTGCGGGCGCCTGGGTGGAAATGGACGACGGCGGCACCGCGAAAGTCGTCACCGGCGTCACCGAGATCGGCGAGGGCATCTTGACGGTGCTTGCGCAGGTCGCCGCCGAAGAGCTCGGCATCCGGCCCGACGACGTGACGATCGGCGATAACGATACGGCGCGCTCGCCCGAGGCCGCGCACGCCGGCGCGACGCGCCAGACCTACATGATCGGCAATAGCGTCGCGATCGCATGCCGCGACGCCCGCGCCAAACTCGATGCCGAACTGGCCGATCACTGGCAGGTCGACGCCGCGACGATCAAGGCGTTCGACGGCGAAATCTGGGCCGAGGGCACCAACAACCGGATGACCGTCGATGAGGCCGTGGCTCTCTGCAAGAAGCGGGGGGTCGTGCCCGTCGGCTCCGGCTCGTTCACGGCCCATGGCACCGGTCTCGATCCCGTAGACGGCTCCGGTGCTCCCTGGCAGGCCTATGTCTTCGGCTGCCAGGTCGCCGAGGTCGAGGTCGATACCTTGA
Source organism: Aurantimonas marianensis (assembly GCF_024195285.1). Classification (GTDB taxonomy): domain Bacteria; phylum Pseudomonadota; class Alphaproteobacteria; order Rhizobiales; family Rhizobiaceae; genus Aurantimonas; species Aurantimonas marianensis. Next base: position 10,043 of record NZ_JALHBS010000048.1, on the reverse strand, counting down.
CGGGCGAGGTTCAGGTGCTGGGCATGTGGGCCGTTCACGACGTCGGCCGCGCGATCAATCCTCGCGGTGTGGAGGGGCAGATCGAAGGCGGCATCGTGCAAGGCTTGGGTCAGGCGCTGATGGAAGACTATCAGCTTGATCGGGGCCACACGACGACCCACGGCTTCTCCAAATATATCCTGCCGACGTCGCTCGACATTCCGCAGATCAACACGATGCTTGTGGAAGACCGCGACCCGCGCAGTCCGCTCGGCGCCAAGGGCATCGGCGAACCGGCGCTGGTGCCGACGGCGCCAGCCATCATGAACGCCATTTACGACGCGATCGGCGTGCGCATTACCGCGCTGCCGGCGACACCGGAATCCATCTTGCAGGGTTTGGAAGAGAAAAAATCCGCCAAACTGGAGATGGCCAACTGACGGCCCTGACAGCGCTTTCGAATCGGCCGGACACTTTCGCCCGGCTGGCCGGAGGTGCGTCCGGAGACGTTGAATTTCAGCGCGGCGGGACGTCGCTGCGCGCATTACTGGGAGGAGAACAACATGCAATCGTTAAAATCGAGTGGCGGTTTCTTCGCTGTCGCAGTGGCTGCGGTCACACTCGCCGGAAGTCTTCCAGCGCGGGCGGAGTACCCCGAAAAGCCCGTTGAAATGACCGTGCTGTTCGGCGGCACCGCCAACACCACGGCGCAACTGTTGTCGGAACTGATGTCACGTGAACTCGGCTCGCCTGTCGTGCCGGTCGCCCGCACGGGCGGTGGCGGCGCCATCGGCTATGCCCACGTCCAGTCGACACGTCCCGACGGCTACAACATCGTCTGGAACTCGAACTCCATCAACACGACGTATCACCTCGGCAATTTGCCGTTCAACTATGAGGAATTCGCTCCCATCGCCCAAGTGTCGGTTGAAGTGCCGGTGCTTGCGGTGAACGCCTCGTCGGGATGGAAGACGCTTGAGGAGATGGCCCAGGCCGTCAAGGAAGGCGGCAAGACGATCAATGTCGGCATCTCCGGCAAGGGCTCGTTTACCCATTTGACCTCGGCCGCCTTGTTCGACGCCATGGGCATCGCCGATCAGGTCAACTACGTCTCTTACGGGGACGGCAAGGCGCCCGTGGAGTTGCTGGCTGGCCGCATCGATGCCGCCATCCAATGGCCGGGCCAGTTTCTTTCCTATGTCCAGTCGGGTGATCTGACTGTCCTCGGTTCGACCGGGGCAGAGCCGGTCAGCGTCTTGCCCGATGTGAAGACCGCCAAGAGCCAGGGCTATGACGTTGACATCTCGATGTGGCGCGGCTTGGCGGCGCCCAAGGGAACGCCAGACGAGGTGATTGCGAAGCTCGAGGCGGCGGCCAAGGCTGCGGCCGAGTCGGAGGAATTCGTCGCGGCATCAAAGAATATCGGCTTCGAGCCCGCCTTCAAGTCGCGCGCGGAATTTGGCGAAATCATCGCCCGCGATGATAAGTTCTACGCCGAGCTCCTCGGCGAACTGGGCATGACGAAATAAACCGGCAGACTTCGTTTCGGGGAGGGGCAGATGTCGGAAAAAATGCGTGATGTCGTAACCGGCACGCTGCTCCTTGTTCTCGCTTCGGTCTGGATGCTGATTGTCTGGCGCACGATACCGCCGGGCACGGGAGGCGGGGACGTCGGTCCCCGCGCTTTCCCCCTCCTGCTGGGAGCGTTCCTGGCGCTCTTCTCGCTGTGGCTGACGGTCGCCGCGCTGCGCAAGCGCGGTGATAGTGCCGGTGCGCTGGAGGCCGATGTGTCGGCGGACGACGCGCGAGCGGAAAAACAGGGCGGCGGCGGCGATCTCGCCGCACCGATCCTGACCGTTGCGCATCTTCTTGCCTACGGATTTCTGATGCAACGCATCGGCTTCGTTCTCGCCACTTTCGTCGTCGTGGCGTCGATCATGCTGTTTTGCACGAGCGACCGGTCGCCTTTGCGCATCGGGGCCATGAGCCTCGGCGTTACCTTCGCCTGCTGGCTGATCTTCGGAAAGATCCTTGGCGTCTATCTGGCGACCGGTTCGTGGATCAATTTGGGTTGATGGTCTGACATGGACAGCTTTCTGACAGCGGCCGTCATTGCGATGCAACCTGAAAGCCTTGGTGCGGTGGTCCTGGGTTCCTTCATCGGGCTGATCTTCGGCTCCATCCCCGGACTGACCTTCACCGTGGCGCTGGCGCTGGCGCTGCCTCTCACCTTCGGCATGGGCTCGGTGCCGGCTATCGGGCTGCTGCTCGGCACTTATATCGGCGGCATGACCGGCGGGTCGGTCTCGGCCATTCTGCTCGGCATTCCCGGCACGCCGTCGGCCGCGGCCACCGTCATCGACGGTTATCCGATGGCCAAGACGGGCCGCGCCTCCATCGCCCTCGGCATGGCTGTGATCGTTTCCACCTTTGGAGGCATTTTCAGCCTGATCGTGATGGTCGTTTCCGTCAATCTCGTGTCGCGCATGGCGATGTCGTTCGGTCCGGCCGAAATCTTCGCTCTCGTCGTGTTCGGCCTGTCGACGATTTGCGGCATGGCCGGCAAGTCGATGTTGCGCGGGCTGATCGCCGGGCTGCTTGGCCTGATGGCCATGACGATCGGTCTCGACAACATGGACGGGGTGCCGCGCATGACTTTCGGGACCACAACCATGCTGCAGGGCGTCAACCTTCTGGTAGCGATGATCGGGCTGTTCGCCGTTCCCTTCATCATTCAGGTTTTCGATGAGCACCGCAAAGGCATCGCGCCGCCCGCGCGGATGAGCGACATTCGTGCCGAACTGCCCTCATTGCGGCTGATCGCGGGCAATTTCTGGCTGATGATCCGCTGTTCGTCGATCGGCACCGTCATCGGCGCCATTCCGGGCACCGGCGGCCCGATCGCCTCCTTTCTTGCCTACGATCATGCCAAGCGCTTTTCGAAGGATCCCTCCCGTTTCGGCAAGGGCGCGATCGAGGGCGTCGTCGCGCCCGAAACCGCGAACAACGCCGTGACCGGCGGCACCATGATCCCGCTGCTGTCACTCGGTATCCCTGGCGATCCGGCAACGGCGATCGTCCTGGCCGGAATGCAGATCCACGGCATCGTCCCGGGACCGGCGCTGTTCCTCAATCACCAGACCGAAGTCTATGGAATCTATGTCTCGATCGTCGTCGCCTATGTCGCGATCCTGTTCATGCAGTTGGTGGGGATCCGGCTGTTCGTCCATGTCCTGAGAGTGCCGCCCCGGCTGATGGCGGTCGTTATCGTCGTCCTCTGCGGCATCGGGGCGTTCACCGTGCGCAATAGCATCTTCGACATTTACACGATGGCGATCGTCGGGTTGCTCGCCTACGCGGTGATCAAGGCCGAAATTCCCGTGACCCCCATCATCCTCGGCCTGGTGCTCGGGCCGACGCTGGAAGGCGAATTCCGCACGGCCATGAACCTTTCCGGCGGCGATCTCGCCATCTTCTACACGTCGCCAACCGCGCTGCTGTTCTTCGGTCTCGCGGCGTTCATCATCGCGCTGCAGACGTCGGGAGAGTTTTTCGCCAGAAGACGGAATAAGATGAAAGTCGGAGCCAGCAATGCTTAACAGTGAGTTCCGATCCGGGGACGAGGAAAGCCAGATCAGGCGAAGGGCGGAGCTTCTCGCTTGCCATGACAGCGTCGATGCAGCTCTTGCCGCGCCTGATATCGAGATGCCGATCGAGACCAGCTTGTCCGAGGCGCTGGTCATCGGGCTGCTGAAGCAGGGTGTGACGCATTACTTCGCGATTTTCGGGCATGGATCGACCGATCTGGGAAATGTTCTGAGAATTTACAGCGAAGCCGGCGTCGTCACGGTGATCAATTGCCGCAACGAGGTCGAGATGGCGCACGCCGCCACGGCGCACGCCTGGCAGTATGGCAAGACACCGGCCGTGGTCACCTCGATCGGGCCGGGCGGCCTGCAGGCCATGGCCGGCTCGCTGGCCGCCGCGTCCAACGGCGTCGGCGTGTACCACATCTATGGTGACGAGACGACGCGCGGCGAAGGCTACAACATGCAGCAGGTGCCGAAACCCGAACAGGGGATCTTCGGCAAGATCACGGCGCTGATGGGCCAGTCCCACACCTTGCATACGCCGGAATCCCTGCGCGAGTGCATGCGGCGCGGAACCAACTGCGTGCATCACCCCTACATGCCGGGCCCGTTCTTCATCTTGCTGCCCATCAACACGCAGCCGCAATCGATGAAGCTGAATGTCGAGACGCTTCCCGGTCGCATGGCGCTTCCTGCCGTGGCGCCGGCCGGTGCGGAAGCCTATGCGGCCGCGGCGGCACTGCTTGGCCGCCACCGCAAGGTCGTGATCAAGGCGGGCGGCGGAGCCCGTCGGCACGCGTCCGCGGTTCGCGACCTGGCCGAGGCGATCGGCGCCGCGGTCGTCCTTTCGCCGGGTTCGACCGGCGTGTTGCCCGACGATCACCCGCAGAACATGCATGTTGGCGGTTCGAAAGGCACGATCAGCGGCAACTATGCCATGGAGGAGGCCGATCTGGTCGTCTTCGTGGGCTCGCGCGGTGTCTGCCAGGCCGATTGCTCCGGCGTCGGCTATCCCAACGCCAAGGCGGTCATCAACATCAACGGCGCCATCGCCGATGTCACCCACTACGCCAACACCTTGCCTCTGCCCGGCGATATCGGATGCGTCGCCGGGCGCCTGCTCGATGTTCTGCGCGAAAAGCCGGCCCTGAAAGACGATCGCGGCGAATGGCTCCGCTTTTGCGCGGACAAGAAGGCCGAGTGGAGGGCGTTCAAGCGCGAGCGGACAGGTGCGGCGCCGCTGGAGGATTCGGTCTGGAAGCAGCCTGTGCTGACGCAGCCGGCGGCGATTCATACCGTCGCGGAATTCGCCAAGCGGATCGGAGCCGCCAAGTTCTTCGATGCCGGCGATGTCCAGGCCAACGGTTTTCAGATCGTCGAAGACGATACGGTCGGCGATACGTTCACCGAAACCGGCGCGTCCTATATGGGCTTTGCCGCCTCGGCGCTGCTGGGGTCCGCAGGCGTGAAGGGGGCACGCTACGGCATCGCCTTCACCGGCGACGGCTCGTTCATGATGAACCCGCAGATCCTGATCGATGCGGTCGAGCACGGCGTGAAGGGGATGGTCGCGCTGTTCGACAATCGCCGGATGGGGGCCATAACCAGCCTGCAATACGCCCAGTATGGGCAGGAATTTCGCACCAACGACAGTGTCGCGGTGGACTATGTCGCGATGGCCGGCGCCTTCGCCGGCGTAAAGGCCCTATTCGGCGGCACGACACGGGATACTCTGCGCGCTGCGCTTGACGAAGCCCATGCTCATGACGGCCTGTCGCTGGTGCATATCCCCGTCTACGCCGGTCGTGATCCGATCGCGGAAATGGGAGCCTATGGCTCCTGGAATGTCGGCAACTGGGTCGATGACGTCCAGGCCCGCTATCTCGAACAGAAAATCTGAATGGAACCGGCCATGTATCGTGATCTGGAACTCTACATCGACGGCGCCTGGCGTGGCGCCGCGAACGGCGCAACTCGGGCTGTCACCGATCCGGCCACGGAAGATACGCTCGGCTCCATCGCCGAGGCAACCGACGCCGATATCGATGCTGCGTTGACGGCCGCACAGGCCGGCTTTTCCGTATGGCGCCGGACCGGGACCTGGGAGCGCGCCAAGCTGATCCGCAAGGCCTCCGATCTCATTCGCGAACGCGCCGAAGAGATTGCGACACTGATGTCGTTGGAAACCGGGAAACCGCTGGCCGAAGCCAAGGGCGAGGTGAACGCGGCGGCCGATCAGTTCGAATGGTATTCGGAAGAGACCAAGCGCATCTATGGGCAGCTCATCGAGAGCCGCACGGCCGATAGCCGCATGGCGGTGATTCACCAGCCGGTCGGGGTCGTGGCGGCATTCTCCGCCTGGAATTTTCCGGCCTTGCTACCAGCCCGCAAGATCGCCGCCGCGCTTGCCGCGGGCTGCAGCATCATCATCAAGCCGGCCGGCGAGGCACCCGCCTCTTGCGCGGCGTTGGTGCGAGCCTGCCACGACGCCGGCGTCCCGAGCGGGGTGGTCAATTTCCTCACCGGCCAATCCGACATGATCGCCCGGCGCCTGATCGCCTCGCCGATCGTGCGCAAGGTCTCGGTGACCGGTTCCGTGCCCGTCGGCAAGCAGATCCTGCACCTTGCCGCCGACGGCGTGAAGAAGGTGTCGATGGAACTGGGCGGCCACGCCCCGGTCGTCGTCTTCGACGACGTCGACGCCGAAAAGGCCGCGGAGGTCTGCGCCAATACCAAGTTCCGCAATTGCGGCCAGGTCTGCATTTCGCCCACGCGTTTTTACGTCCACGAGTCGAAATACGAGGCGTTTGCCCGCCGTTTCGCCGAAGTCGCGAAATCCCTGAAGGTCGGACGCGGAATGGAGGAAGGGGTCCAGATGGGGCCGCTCGCCAATCGGCGCGGACTGGAGACGATCCAGGAGCTCGTCGCGGATGCCAGGCAGCAGGGCGCCGAGGTTCTGGCCGGCGGCGGCGTCCCGGCCGAAGCCAACCGCGGCTTCTTCTTCGAGCCCACCGTCCTCGGCAACGTTCCCGACGACGCCCGCATCATGCGTGAGGAGCCGTTCGGGCCGGTGGCGCCGCTGACCACCTTCACAAGCTATGACGAGGTGATGGAGCGGGCCAATGCGCTGCCTTTCGGTCTCGCCGGCTACGTCTTCTCCAATGATCTCCGCACCGCGACGCGGGCCTATGAAGATCTCGAAGTCGGCATGGTCGGCGTCAACGAGATGCTGCTCGCGACCGCGGAAGCGCCGTTCGGCGGCGTCAAGGAAAGCGGCATGGGGCGCGAGGGCGGCTCCTTCGGCATCGGCGATTATCTCGAGACGAAATACGTCAAGATCAAGCTGGAAGAGCGAGCGCGCTGAACATGAGTGAAGACGAGGCAAGAGGGTTCGCGCGCGGCCTGACCAACTACGGCGACAAGGATTTCTCGCTCTATCTGAGAAACTCCTTCGCCAGTTCGATGGGTTATTCCCGTGAGGTCCTGAAGAAGCCGATCGTCGGGATCGCGAACAGTTTTTCCGGCTTCAACAACTGTCACCGGCATTTTCCGGAAATGCTGGAGGCGGTGAAGCGCGGCGTCTTGCTCGGCGGCGCGCTGCCGATCGAGTTTCCGACGATCTCGCTCGGCGAGGTTTTTCTCAATCCGACGAGCCTCAAGTTTCGCAACCTGATGTCGATGGACACCGAGGAGATGATCCGGGCCCAGCCGATGGATGCCGTCGTCTTGATGGGCGGCTGCGACAAGACCGTGCCGGCGCAGTTGATGGGGGCGGCATCGGCGAACCTGCCAGCGATCCAGATCGTCGCCGGTCCGATGATGACCTCGCGCTACGGCGAGGAACGGCTTGGCGCATGCACCGACTGCCGCCGGTTCTGGGGAAAATACCGCGCCGGTGAGATCTCCGGCGATGCGATCGGCGACATCGAGGGCCGTCTGGCGACCACCGCCGGCACCTGCGCCGTCATGGGCACGGCATCGACGATGGCCTGCATCGCCGAAACCCTCGGCATGTCGCTGCCCGGGACGGCCGCAATCCCGGCGGTCCATGCCGATCGGCTGCGGGCCGCCGAGGCGACGGGTCTCGCGGCCGCGCGCATGATCGACAAACCCATTCGTCCCAGCGATGTCATCACCGAAAAATCGGTCGAGAACGCCCTGCGAATCCTGCTCGCCCTTGGCGGATCGACCAACGCGATCATTCACTTGACGGCGATCGCCGGACGCCTCGGCATTCCGGTTTCGCTGCGGCGGCTCAATCAGCTGTCCGACGAGACGCCGGTGCTGGTCAATCTCAAGCCCGTCGGCGCCAACTACATGGAAGATTTCTTCTTCGCCGGCGGCGTGGGCGCGGTGCTGCGCGAGATCAAACCGCTGTTGCATCTCGATTGTCTGACGGTGACCGGCGATACGCTCGGCGACCGGCTTCGCGAGGATGCAGGCCCCGTCGACCACAAGGTCATCGCCAGCGCCGAGCAACCGCTGGAACCCGAAGGCGGCCTCGTCGCGCTGTTCGGCAATCTCGCGCCGGGCGGCGCCATCCTGAAGCGTTCGGCGGCCGACAAGGGGCTGTTCGAAAAGGAAGGGCGCGCGGTGGTGTTCGAATCGCTCGCCGATCTGGCGAAGCGCATCGACGAACCGGACCTCGATGTGGAGGAGGGTGATATACTGGTCCTGCAGAATGCCGGGCCGCGCAGCGATTCCGGCATGCCGGAAGCCGGCTATCTGCCGATCCCCAAAAAGCTCTCGGCAAAGGGCGTCAAGGACATGATCCGTATTTCCGACGCGCGCATGTCGGGAACCGCCTTCGGTACGATCGTGCTTCACGTTACGCCGGAAGCGGCGATCGGCGGACCGCTGGCGCTGGTTCGCACCGGCGACCGCATCAAGCTGTCGGTCAAGAACAAGACGATCGAGTTGCTGGTCGACGATGACGAGCTGGAACGGCGGCGCAGCAGCTTCCGATCGCCGTCGAAACCGGCGTCCGAGCGGCGCGGCTACGACAAGATCTATGCCCAGGAGGTGCTTCAGGCGGATGAGGGGTGCGATTTCGCGATCTTACAGCCGGTCAGGACATGATCCGACCCAAGTCGGCCGATCCACGTCGCCCATAGCACCCGGTCCGTCGAGGCAGGCCGTATCCCTGCTCACACCCGGCGCCGCTGGGATGCCCCCGGCAGAAATGTCGACCGCGACAGAATCCGGCCCTGTGCGTCCAAAGTCAATCTCAGCGCCCAGCGCCCATGATAGAAGGTCAGCCGGAAGCGGCCGCTGTCTTCATCGATCCCGGTCTCGCAGCGGCTGGTGATCTCTCCCGCGGCCATCCGCGCGCGCACCGTCGCGGGATCGAGCGCGAAGGCTTCCGCCAGAATTTCGACGTCGACCACGAAGCTGTCCGCCGTGATGGTGACCATGCTCATGCGTCTGTCCGCCGGCGGTTGTGGACCGCCGCGATGGTGAAACGGCGAGATATCACGGACAGATCATCGACAAATTCCCGCGCCGGCTCTGCGGTGGAAACACCGCGCCCCGGCGCGCCGGCAATGCGCAAGGGCACCCAAAGTCCGTAATCGGTGAAGGAGGTGAGGCGCATAGCCGTCCAGATCTGTATAAGTGGTATTTACAATACCTATTAACGGCATTAGACGGAAATACAACCCTGTTCGACCGGAGTCCCCATGCCGCGGAACCCAGCCATACTTCCATCGATCCGCTCGACCCGGCCGGCGCTGACCGCCGGCATCATGGAGGAGACCGGGCTGGATGAGGTCCGGTTGGCGGCTTTGGTTCAACGCTTCTATGCCAAGGTGCGCGCCGACCCGATGCTCGGGCCCGTCTTTGCTGAACGGATCTCCGACTGGGAGCCGCATCTGGCCAGGATGGTCGATTTCTGGTCCTCGGTCGCAATGATGACCGGGCGCTATCACGGCAGTCCGGTTGTCAGACATGCGGGCCTGCCGGTAACCTGGCAGCATTTCGAACGCTGGCTGGAACTCTTCCGCGAAACCGCCGCCGAGACCTGCACACCGGCTGGAGCGGCCCATGTTGTCGAACGCGCCGAGCGGATCGCACGCTCGCTCCACATAACCATCAAGAATGCGGAGCATCCGGCGCGCAACGCCGCATCATAGCGGTGACTCCTCGCGAACGAAGACAGCCATGACGGGAACCGTTGCTGCATCGACGATCCTGCCGAACTAATCCGCTGGATCGTAACCCGCTACAGGCAGCAGCTTCCCGAACTCGGCCGCGCTCATGAACCTTCCCCCTTTGACGCGTGGATAGCCGCAAAAGGCTGAGAGCTCTGAGGATCGTATCTCGTGGTGTGGTCGGCCCTCCTGTGCGTTCGCCCGGGCGCCGATGACGTTTTCGGAGAGAGGCGCCGTTCCCAGAAAAATCTGCGGCGCGAGCCGCCGGTTGAGGCGGACTTCCTCGCGGCAATTGGCCTCGCGGGTAGCCAATGTGGTGAAATCC
>NZ_JALHBS010000047.1 GCF_024195285.1 Aurantimonas marianensis | reverse complement strand
TGGAAGCCGCCGGCATCCGCGTCTCGCCCTCCCCCGCACAGCTCGGCAAGACCCTCGTCGAACTGCTCAAGGGCTGAGCCGGGCATTCCCGGGCCGGTGGGGCGGGGTCTCACGATTTGATACGGCGTCCCCTTCCCCTTTAAAGCATCCGACAAGGAGATGGCCCCCCATGCGGGGCCATCATGCGTGATGGGTGACCAAGGAGAGATACCTGATGCTAGACGCCATGAAGACCATCGAAATGCGCGAGGCCGGCGGCCCCGATGTTCTGGAAGTCGGCTCGCGTCCGCTTCCGGCTCCGGCCGCTCACGAAGTGCTGGTCAAGGTCACCGCCGCCGGCGTCAACGGCCCGGACCTGGTGCAGCGGCGCGGCCACTACCCGCCGCCCAAGGGCGCGTCCGACCTCTTGGGCCTCGAAGTCTCGGGCGAAGTCGCCGCTGTCGGCGCGGACGTCTCGGCCTGGTCGGTTGGCGACAGGATCTGCGCTCTGACCAATGGCGGCGGCTACGCCGAATATGTGGCGATCGACGCCGGCCATTGCCTGCCGATACCGGACGGCGTCAGCGAAATCGACGCGGCGGGTCTCTGCGAAACCTTCTTCACCGTCTGGAGCAATTGCTTCCTCGGGCGCGGGCCCGCCAAGGGCCAGATCTTTCTGGTCCACGGCGGCGCTGGCGGCATCGGCTCCACCGCCACGCAATTGGGCGCCGCGCTCGGCATGCGCGTCTTTACGACCTGCGCGAACGACGACGACGCGGGATTCTGCCGCGCCAATGGCGCGGAACGCGCGATCAATTACAGGACAGAGGATTTCGTCGAAATCGTGCGCGCGGCCGGCGGCGCGTCTTTGATCCTGGACATCATCGGCGGGGACTACATCGCCCGCAACATCAAGGCGGCGAAAGCTGACAGTCGAATCGTTCAACTCGCCTTCAACGCGGGATCAAAAGTCGAGATCGACCTGATGCCCGTGATGCTGAAGCGTCTGACCTACACGGGCTCGACGCTGCGCAGCCGTCCCGATGCGTTCAAGGCGACGGTCGCGGCCGATCTCAAGGAAAAAGTCTGGCCGCTGTTCGCCGACGGCACTTTGAAGACCAACACCCATGCGGTGCTGCCCTTCGAACAGGCGGCCGAGGCGCATCAGATGATGGAAGCGGCTCGCCATCGCGGCAAGATCCTGCTCACGCCGTAACGCTTCGCGAACCCGCCCGGAACCAACAACGCCGACGAAACGACAGGGTCGCTTCGTCGGCGTTTTGCTGCCTGGCCGCCGACTGCCCGGCGGCCAGCGGCCAGAACCCTGCCCTACTCCGCCGCCTCGCGCATCGACGCGGCCGACACCTTCGCCGCGCAGAACTTGAACTCAGGGATCTTGCCGTAGGGGTCCAGCATCGGATTGGTGAGCCGGTTCGCCGGGGACTCGTTGAAGCAGAACGGAATGAACACCATCCCGTCGGCGACTTCCCGATCGGCCCGCAGCACGGCCTCGATCGTACCACGCCGCGTCTCGACCGCGATCATCTCGCCGGCCTGGAGGCCATGCCGGGCGATCTCGCGCGGGTTCATCGCGGCGATGCCTTCAGGCTCGATCGCGTCGAGCACCTCGGCGCGGCGGGTCATCGACCCCGTGTGCCAATGCTCCAGCAGCCGCCCGGTGGTCAGCACCATCGGGAACTCCTCGTCGGGGACCTCGTCCGGCGCGCGCAGATCGGCCGGCACGATGCGGCCGCGCCCGTCTGCGGTCGGGAAACGGTCGTCGAAGACCACCCACTGTTCCTCGCCGTCGGGCTTCGACGGATAGGTGACGCTCTCATTCGCCTCCAGCCGGTCCCAGGAGATGTAGTTCAGCGAGGCCATCACCTGCCGCATTTCCTCATACACCGCTGGCACGCCGTCATAGGACCAGTCGAGCCCCGAGCGATTGGCGAGTTCGACGATCAGCTCCCAGTCCTGCCGTGCCTCGCCCGGCATGTCGATCGCCGGCCGGCCGATCTGCACCTGACGGTTGGTGTTGGAGTAGGTGCCGAGTTTCTCCGCATGGGCGGAGGCAGGCAGGACGACGTCGGCATGCCAGGCGGTCTCGGTGAGGAAGATGTCCTGCACCACCAGATGGTCGAGCTTGGCCAGCGCCTCGCGCGCATGGATCTGGTCGGGATCCGACATCGCCGGATTCTCGCCCATGACATACATGCCCTTGATCGAGCCCTCATGGATGGCGTCGATGATCTCGACCACGGTGAGGCCCTTCTTGGGGTCGAGCGTTCGGCCCCAGAAATCCTCCATCTCGCCGCGGATATCGACATTCTCGACCGACCGGTAGTCGGGAAAGAACATCGGGATCAGTCCGGCATCCGACGCACCCTGCACGTTGTTCTGCCCGCGCAGCGGATGCAGCCCGGTGCCGGGACGTCCGACATGGCCGGTGATCAGCGCCAGCGCGATCAGGCAGCGCGAATTGTCGGTGCCATGGGTGTGCTGGGAAATGCCCATGCCCCAGAAGATGATCGAGCGTTCCGACGTCGCATAGATGCGCGCCACGTCGCGGATAACATCCGCCGCGATGCCGCAGACTTCGGCCATCGCTTCCGGCGCGAAATCCTTGACCTTCTCCTTCAGCGCCTCGAAGCCGCTGACATTGGCCTGAATATATTGCTGGTCGTAGAGCTTCTCCTCGATGATGACATGCAGCATCGCGTTGAGCAGCGCGACGTCGGTGCCCGGTTTGAAGCGCAGCCCGTGCGAGGCGTGGCGCATCAGTTCCTGGCCGCGCGGGTCCATCACGATCAGCTTGGTGCCCTGTTTGGCCGCCTGCTTGAAATAGGTCGCGGCCACCGGATGGTTTTGACCCGGTCTTGCGCCGATAACGATGACGCAGTCCGACTTCAAGGCGTCCATGAACGGCGCGGAGACAGCGCCCGATCCGACACCTTCCAGCAAAGCCGCCACCGAGGAAGCGTGGCAAAGTCGCGTACAGTGATCGACATTGTTGGTGCCAAAGCCCTGCCGGATGAGCTTCTGGAAGAGATACGCCTCCTCGTTGGAGCCCTTGGCCGAACCGAAACCGGCGATCGCGCCGCCGCCATCCTCGTCGCGAATCCTGGTGAGGCCGGTTGCGGCCCGCTCCATCGCCTCTTCCCAGGTCGCTTCGCGGAATACGTCGGAGACCTGCATGAAACGCATGTCGATATCGCCGCGCTTCAGCGCGTCGTCGCGGCGGATCAGCGGCTTGGTCAGCCTGTCCTTCGACATGGCGTAGTCGAAGCCGAAGCGGCCCTTGACGCAGAGCCGGTTCTCGTTGGCCGGTCCATCGCGGCCATCGACCAGGACGATCTTGTTGTCCTTGGAATAAACCGTCGTCTGGCAGCCGACCCCGCAGAACGGGCAGACCGAATCCGTCACCTTGTCGAATTCGGTGACGACGCGCTTGCGACCGTCCGTATCCATCAGCGTCTTTTCGTACAGAGCGCCGGTCGGACAGGCCTGCACGCATTCGCCGCAGGTCACGCAGGTCGAAAAACCCATCGGGTCGTGGATGTCGAACACCGGCACCGCGTGGTGGCCGCGGTCCGCCATGCCGAGCACATCGTTGACCTGCACTTCGCGGCAGGCGCGAACACACAGATTGCAAGCGATGCAGGCATCGAGATTGACCGCGATCGCCGGGTTGGAGACGTCGTGGATGCCCGGGGTGTTGTCCGGCATGCCGTGGGTAGTGGACGCCGCCACGCTGTCCGGTCCGGCCGCAGCATTCGGCGACGGATTCAGGCCGTCGAACTTCGATGGCAAGCGCTTCGAACCGGTAATCCCGAAATCCGCCGCCCAATTCCAGAACGACGACTGGCTGTCCGGGCTCTCCTCCGGCGGGCGCATGTCGGCGGCCAGCATCTCGAAGACCATTTCGCGCGATTTTTTCGCGCGCTCGGTCGCGGTCTTCACGACCATGCCGTCGGCCACCTTGCGCTGGCACGACGCCGCCAGCACCCGCTCGCCCTCGACCTCGACCATGCAGGCCCGGCAATTGCCGTCCGAGCGGTATCCCGGCTTGTCGAGATAGCACAGATGCGGAATCCGGTTGCCCTCGCGCTTGGCGACCTGCCAGATGGTCTCGTCCTTGAGGGCGGAAACCGACTGGCCGTCCAGAGTGAAGGTAATCCGATCCGCTTGCGTCTCGAGCCTGTCGGCATGATCGCAGGCGACGTGCCCCCCGTCGGCGGAGGCCGCGCGGCCCGTTGAGTTGTCGGGCGAGATGTTGCTCGTGTCGGCCGGATTCGCCGTGCCGTTGTTCTTGTCGGAACCGCTCATGACAAATCCTCCCGGAAATATTGCAGCAGATGGTTCACCGGATTCGGTGCCGCCTGCCCGAGCCCGCAAATCGAGGCATCACGCATGACTTGTTCGAGATCGCGGATCGTCGCCTCGTCGAGCTTGCCTTCGGTCCTCAAGAGCTTGCCCATCTTCTCTGTGCCACCACGGCACGGGGTGCACTGGCCGCAGCTTTCATGGGTGACGAAATCGACGAGGTTCAGCGCCACGTCCTTGATATTGTCGGCCTCGGAAAACACCACGATCGCGTGGCTGCCGACGAACGAACCCAGTTCCGCGAGCTTGCCGCCGAAATCGAGCGGCACGTCGTCGAGGCTCGCCGGCAGAATCCCGCCCGATGCGCCGCCCGGCAGATAGGCTTTGAACGTATGGCCATCGGCCATGCCGCCGCAGTGATCGTCGATCAGTTCGCGAATCGTAACACCCGCCGGCGCAACCTTCACGCCCGGGCTCTTGACCCGGCCGGAGACCGACCAGGAGCGCATGCCGGGATGATCGGGCTTGCCCTGCGCACGGAACCACTCGGCTCCGTGTTCGAGGATTTTCGGCACCCAGTAGAGCGTCTCGACATTGTTATTGAGCGTCGGACGACCGAACACGCCGACTTCGGCGATATAGGGCGGCCTGTGGCGCGGCAGGCCGCGTTTGCCCTCGATCGACTCGATCATCGCGCTTTCCTCGCCGCAGATATAGGCACCTGCCCCGCGCCGCAGCTCGATGAAGCCCGGCGCGACCAGTCCGGCCGCCTCCAGAGCGGCGATCTCTGTCCGCAGGATCTCCAGCACGGCCGGATATTCGTCGCGCATGTAAAGATAGATGCGCTCCGCCTCCACGACATGCGCGCCGATCAGGGCGCCCTCGAACATCGGATGCGGATTGCGTTCGAGATAATAGCGGTCCTTGAAGGTGCCGGGCTCGCCCTCGTCGCCATTGATCGTCATCAGACGCGGGCCAGGATAGCCGCGCACGAAGCCCCATTTCTTGCCGGCCGGGAAGCCGGCGCCGCCGAGGCCGCGCAAGGACGCATCGTTGAGCTTCTCGATAATGGCGTCCGCGGCGAGCGCGCCGGAACGAACCTTTTCCCAAATTCCGTACCCGCCCTTCGCCCTGTAGGCCGCCAGGCCTTCGTAGTCGGGCTTCAGGACGCCGGTCTCGCCAGCCTCGGCCATCTTGAGCAATCCCGCCGCGCTGGCGTGGCCGACTTCGCGGTCGCCGATCCTTGCCGCCGGCGCGACATCGCAGCCGCCCATGCACGGCGCGCGCAGGACGCGCACCTTGGCCGGATCGACCTCAGCCTCCAGTCCGGCAATCACCTCCTCGGCGCCCATGCACATGCAGGTGACCGAATCGCAGACCCGGATGGTCAGCGGCGCGGGCGTTGGCTCGCCTTCCTTGACCACGTCGAAGTGATCGTAGAAGGAGGCGACCTCGTAGATCTCCACCTGGCTAAGCCGCATTTCCTCGGCCAAGGCCCGGATATGTTTGGCTTGCAGGCAGCCGTAACGATCCTGAATCAGATGCAGATGCTCGATCAGGAGGTCGCGCCGCCGCGGCCGATCCGCGAGCAGATCGCGAATCTCGCGATGCGCCGCTTCGTCCAGCTGGCGTCCCTTTGGCTTGGCGGTGTCGCGCCTGCGTGGTGCTGGCGCGGCCGGTCGATCAAGCATGATGTGGCTCCCCCCATTTCGCTTTCATCGGCGAAACTTCATTTTCACGCACAAGCTCCGCGGAACCCTCCACGACAACCCTGCGGTCTAAGATGAGTTGGCTGGGATGCGATCCGTCCACTGGCAATCAGGTGTCGCCACGTTCGCCATCCCTCCGGGAGCCCTGTCCGGGGTGATTACCCTAACACGCCAGCCATGTGATGCAAGGCATGGTTCCATGCATTGCCGCCCAAACGCGACCTCTCAGGCGCGTGCGTCATCGTCGACCGGATGTTGGCAGCCCGTCGCTCTCGGGCGGACGATCGCGGCTGAAGAGATAGGCAAGCAGCCCCGCTGCAAGCAACAGGGCATAGAAGGCGAAAACGGCGGCATAGGCCGTCCCGGACGACGTCTTGGCTCCCGCCAGGGCGAAAACACCGCCCGACAGAAACTGGGTTGTTCCCGCCCCGCCGATCGAGAAGAAGTTCATCAGTGTGATTCCGCGCCCGAGGAGCTCGGGTGGCATGAAGCTGCGCGCGTGCGCGAGGATCAGCGTGTAGCTCGCGCCGAACAGCGTGATCGCGGTTAAGAGAGTCACCGCGGTCCCGGCGGCTCCGGAGCCGAGGAGGACAAGCCCTGCCAGCACGAGAATATTGAGCGACGAGCCCACGACGGGAATCCATTTCCGGGTCCGGAAGACGACGTCGAGCGGTCCATAGGCAATCGTGCCGACGATCAACGCGATGGCCATTGCCAATGTCGCGTTGCCGACCCCGGCCAGATCGAAACCGTGGATGTCGGTAAGATAGGGGCCGGCCCAAAGTCCCCGCAGGTTCGCGGCCGGCGCGTAGGCCACGAAGGCCATCGCCATCAACGGCCACAGTTCGCGCATCCGCAACAGGTCGAGCAGCGAACCACCGTGCTGATCCGCCGGTTCCGTGGCGGGCCGATCACGCACCAGGCTGACGATGACCGCCGCCAAAACGGTCGTCACGGCCGCTAGCCCGGCCATTACCTGCCGCCAGCCGACCGCATCGACGGCGAGCGCCAGCGGAGCCGAGCCGAGCACGCCGCCGCCAAGGCCGAAGGCGAGGAACAAGGAAGCGAACATTGCGAAGCGACGCGGTGGAAACGTTCGCGCGAAAATGAAGAACGCCGCCATCAGGATCGGCGCGCAGCCGGCTCCGATCAGCGTCATCGCGACGATGATCGCGGTCGCGCCCTTGGCCAGCGCGAACAGAAGTGATCCGCCTGCCGCCGCGAGAAGAAACAGCGCCACCGTGCGGCGCGGACCATAACGATCGAGAGCAAATCCGACCGGAAACTGCATCAGCGCGAACGCGATGAACCAGAGCCCGGCGGCGCTCGAGAGCGCCGCCTCGCCAATCCCCAGATCCCGCGTCAGTTGCGGCGCGAGCACTGCGAGAAAGGACCGGAAGAACTGCGAGAGGATATAGGTGACGGCGAGAATGACGACGCCGGTCATCGGCGGTTCCTCCGGCAATGGAATGACGACCGGCCCTCCCGATCAGATCAGCAGATCGGCGAGGATCTGGTTGTCGGTGATATCCTGGTAGCTGACGCCGCCCTCCTCGAACCGCTTCAGGAGACCGGCGAAATTCGCCGAATCCTTGGTCTCGATGCCGATCAGGATCGAGGCGAAATCGCGGGCCGATTTTTTCAGATATTCGAAACGCGCGATATCGTCGTCGGGTCCGAGATAGTCGAGAAAATCCTTCAGGGCGCCCGGCCGCTGCGCCAGCCGCAGGATGAAGTATTTCTTCAGGCCCTCGAAGCGCAGCGCCCGCTCCTTGACGTCCGGCAAGCGCTCGAAATCGAAGTTGCCGCCGGAGACCACCAGCACCACGGTCTTGCCGCGCACGCTCTCGCCAAGGCTTCGAAGCGCGTCGATCGCCAGGGCGCCGGCCGGTTCCAGCACGATGCCCTCGACATTCAGCATCTCCAGCATGGTCTGGCAGAGCCGCCCCTCGGGCGACAGGATCACCCGGTCGGCCCCGAAGCCACGCAGCGTCTCGAAGGGCAACCGGCCGATTTCGGCGACTGCCGCCCCGTCGACGAAACCGTCCAGTTGCGGCAGGCGGACCAGTTTGCCTTCGGCGAGGCTGGTCCGCAGGCTCGGCGCGCCGAGCGGCTCGACAAAGTGGAATTCGGGCGCCCCCTCGCCCTCGAAATAGCGGGTCAGGCCCGACGCGAGCCCGCCTCCCCCCACCGGCAGGATCAGCATGTCCGGCGTCTCGCCGGCGAGCTGACGCTCGAGCTCAAGCCCGACGCTGGCCTGGCCCTCGACGATATCCTCATGATCGAACGGCGGCACCATCGGCGCGCCGGTCTCGGCGGAATAGGCCTTGGCTGCGGCGTAGCAGTCGTCGAAGAAGTCGCCGACGAGTTCGATCTCGACGGCATCGCCGCCGAAGATGCGGGTCTTGTCAATCTTTTGCTGCGGCGTCGTCACCGGCATGAAGATGCGGCCCTTGAGCCCGAAATGCCGGCAGGCGAACGCGAACCCTTGCGCGTGATTGCCGGCCGAGGCGCAGCAGAACTTGCCGGTTGCCGAGCCAGCCGCGATGCGCTTGCGCATGAAGTTGAAGGCGCCGCGGATCTTGTAGGAGCGGACCGGCGTCAGATCCTCGCGCTTGAGGAAGATGCGGCCGCCATAGCGGGCAGACAGATGCTCGTTGAGCTGCAGCGGCGTTTCGGGAAACAGCGCGCGGAGCGCGTCCTCCGCGCTGGCGACGCGGGAGCGGAAATCGGAAGTGGACATGAGACGGTTCTTGGATTTTGGGGCGCGCGGCGCGGCGTTCCCGGGAGATGTGCGGATCGACGGGGCGTACCCGCGATCAGGAGGCGATGGCGCTGTCGGGCCGACCACCGCGAGCCGGACGGGCCCGTTCCACACCACACCGCGAGGCGGCACGGGGATCGGACGCGCCGGCGCCGATAATCAGGGACGCGGCTCCGCCGATCGAGATATCCAATGCCATCGCAGCCCCTTCCCGCTCGTCCGTTGCTGTTGCGGCCAGCCATCGGCCATCGCGGCGGCTTTGTAAAGTCGTGGTCGCCCGTGCGTCCAAAACTCTGCTTCATCCGACCGAATCTGGTCGCTGGCTTGCGCCGTCGTCCGTGAAGAATGCCGATCCTGTACGAATGAGGGCTCGTAGCGGGTCAGACATTCACGCCGACGGGCGCGCCGGTCGCCAGCAGCCAGGCGAACAGCAGCAACCCGGCGGCGGCGAACACGATGCCGAAAATGAGCTGCCGCGCGGCGTAGCGTCGTTCCGGTTCCAACGCCGCCCCGAACGCATGGCGTTGCATCGCCCGAAAATAATCGCCGAACTGAAAGCTCGGCCGGTGTCCGGCGATTTTCCAGATCCGCCGCATCGCCAGGAAATAGCGCAGCAAAAACAGCGCGCCGACGGCGAGCGTGGCTGTCGCAACGGTATCGAGCGGCGGGATCTCGGACATCTCAGGCACCGTCCCGGAAGCGGTTGGTGATCGGATAGCGTCGGTCACGGCCGAAATTCTTGCGTGTCACCTTCACGCCCGGCGCCGATTGCCGGCGCTTGTATTCGGCGATGTAGAGAAGCCGCTCGATGTGGCGCACGGTGTTCCGGTCGAATCCGCGCTCGACCAGCGCGTCGACGCCGCCATCATGCTCCACGAGATGCTGAAGGATCGCATCGAGAACCTCGTAGGGCGGTAGCGAATCCTCGTCCTTCTGATCCTCGCGCAGCTCGGCCGAGGGCGGTTTATCGATGATCCGCTCGGGAATCACGACGCCGTCCGGCCCGAGACTTCCTTTGGGCCGGTGCGCGTTGCGCCAGCGCGCCAGTCGAAATACCTCGGTCTTGTAGAGATCCTTGATCGGGTTGAAACCGCCATTCATGTCGCCGTAGAGCGTCGCGTAGCCGACGCTCATCTCGCTCTTGTTACCGGTGGTGACGACCATCGAGCCGAACTTGTTGGAGATCGCCATCAGGATGGTTCCGCGTGTGCGGCTTTGCAGGTTTTCCTCGGTGATATCGGCCGGCCGGCCGGCGAACATCTCGGCCAATGCGCTGGTGAAGCCTTCGACGGGATCGGCGATCGGCACGATGTCGTAGCGAACGCCAAGCGCCTCGGCGCAGACCGCCGCATCCTCCAGGCTGGTCGCGGCGGTGTAGCGGTAGGGCAGCATCACGCAGTGGACTCGCTCCGCGCCCAGCGCGTCGACGGCGAGCGCAGCGACGATCGCCGAATCGATGCCGCCGGACAGGCCGAGCACAACGGATTTGAAGCCGTTCTTGTCGACATAGTCGCGCAAACCCAACACGCAGGCCCGCCACACCGCCTCATCCGCGTCGGGCATCACCGCCGTCTCGCCGTCGCGGCAGGTCCAGCCCGTTTCCCCTCGTCGCCATTCGGTGACGAAAACGCCGGATTCCAGTCGCGGCAATTGGAAAGCGAGACCGCGGTCACCGTTGAACGCGAAGGAACCGCCGTCAAAGACCAGATCGTCCTGCCCGCCGACCTGGTTGGCATAGACCAGCGCAAGGTCGGTCTCGATCACCTGGCGCAGCGCCACCTGGTGCCGGACGTCCATCTTGCCGCGATAAAACGGCGAACCATTCGGAACGAGCAGGATCTCGGCACCCGATTCGGCCAGAGTCTCGCAGACGCCGAGATCGCCCCAGATGTCCTCGCACACCGGGATGCCAAGTCTGAGGCCACGGAAATTTACCGGGCCGGGCATCTCGCCGGCCTGAAACACCCGCTTTTCGTCGAATTCCCCGTAGTTCGGCAAATCCACCTTGGAGCGCCATGTGACGACGCGGCCCTGATCGAGGACGGCCACGGCGTTGAACAGCCCCTCCCCGGTGCGCAGCGGACAACCGATGACAACGCCGGGGCCGCCATCCGCCGTGTCTCTGGCCAGAGCCTCGACCGCCTCCATGCACGCCTCGATGAAGGCCGGCTTCAGGACGAGATCCTCGGGCGGATAACCGGCGATGAAGAGCTCGGTGAAGAGGATCAGGTCGGCGTCCTTCTCCGCCGCCTCGGCCCTGGCATCGCGGGCCATCGCGAGATTGCCCGACACATCGCCGACGGTCGGGTTCAACTGGGCGATAGCCAGCGTCAAATGGTCGTCGATAGCTTTCACGTCTTTGCCCGCTCCCCTGCGACAAATCATCATGCAGACGGACGAATGGCATTTCCGCAACCGTCGACTGGCCTCATAACAAGCCGCGCTCGCGGGCGCGAGCCCATCGGCACGAGGCGACATGAAGAGGATACGGCGCGCTGGCGATGCCGGTCGCCGCGAATTTCCACTTTTTTGCGCCTCAAAACTCTGCGACAAGCGCGCCACGTCGAACTGCGACGGGATGGTCGATCGCGCCTGGGCCGTCGTACTCCTCACGCGCGGAGCCGCTGTGTATGAAATCCTGAGCCTCATCGGACAGTTCGGACCGATCATCGTCCTGGCCGGAACCTTCTTCGAGGGCGAGGTCTTCGCGATTATCGGCGGCTTTCTGGCCTATCGTGGGTCGTATCCGTTCGAGATGATGATCGCGCTGGCCTTCGCCGGCTCCTTCGTCGGCGATCTCTCGGTCTTTCTCTTCGCCCGTTTTTCATCGAATCACCGCTGGGTGGCGCGGTGGCGGCGCCGGCGGAAGTTCGCCAAGGCGCTCGAACTGGTCGAACGTTATCAGGCCTATTTCGTTATCGTGAACCGCTACATTTACGGCCTGCGAATGCCGGGTCTCATCGCCCTCGGCCTGTCGCGGATCTCGATCACGCGGTTCGTCGTCCTCAACCTGTTCGGTGCGGCGCTGTGGGCCGGCATCTTCACGACGGCCGGCTACGTCTTCGGCTATTCGATCGGCTCGGTCTTCGCCCATCTTCAGGTGATGGAGCGCGGTGTCGGAATCGTGCTGATCGTCATCGCGGTGGCACTCGCCGGATGGTTCGCATGGCGACAGTGGGGCCCGGTTTTCATGCGGCGCGCGCGGAACCGGCGCGGTGAGTGATTGGCGCCCGGTTCGAGGTGTCGCCCGATCGATCCGACCCGCGCTGAGCGGAGCCGATCATCGCGATTTGCCTCGACGCTTTCCGTACGCTCAAATCCCGATCGCAGCCTCTCCCCGATCGAGAATCAGAGGAATGATCAGGTCCTCTTCGTCGGCAAGATGCCGGACGAGACGGCTCAATAAGCGCTCGCTGGCATGGGCATGGGCATCCGTGGCCCTGCGTGCTTGGTCGCCGGGCTTTTCGTCAGAGACGATTTCAACCGCCAGGAAACGATTGGCCGTCTCGGCCGTGGCCAGGAGATCCTGGTGGATCACATCGTAATCGGCCTCGAGCAGTTCGAATCCGTGAGCGAGCTTGCGTTCCGCCCGCTGGAACGCCGGAAAATAATGCTGATCCTCGATTCCGTGGTGGTCTTCCATCTGGGTAAGGAAGAATTCTAGCGGCGGCGCGAACCATTGCCGAAAGGGTTCCATCGCGACCGTACCCTCGCGCTGCTGGTACAACGCCCCTTTAAGCGCGCCACCAGGCTCGCGAAACATGTCGTGCCGCCGCAGCCGAAAGCGCGCCGTCGCGCCGAGATTTTGATGCGCGGTTCAGATCTCGCGCGGATAGCGATCCAGCAAGTCGCGCAAGTCCGCCGGTAGACCGGCGCGGGTATCGAGATCGAAGACACTCTGGTCCGTCCGATAGGCGATTGCCCACTTCCTTTCGCTTTGCCGCAGGCCCGTCAGGCGAAGGCGAAGGCCTCCATGGAGAGCACGCCAAAGTCGCGGCTGTCGTGCAATTTCCTCGCCGTCGCATCCGCTCCGGCCGCGCCGATCGCCACGTATAGCGGCATCAGATGTTCGTCGGTCGGATGATTCTCGACCGCAAAAGGCGCCCTCGCGCGATAATCGGTGAGCGCGTCCCGGTCGCCGGCCAGGAGGTGCTCGCTCATCCAGTCGGCGAAATCGGCGACCCAGGCCGGCGTTTCCGTCTGCCGCTCGCCTTGCTGCATACGGGCGAACGCCTCGCGCAGATTGTGGGTGAACGAGCCCGACCCGATGATGAGGATGTCCTCATCGCAAAGCGGCTCCAGCGCTTCGCCCAGCGCGAGGTGATGCGCCGGCCCCCGCGTCGGATCGACCGAGATCTGCACGACGGGAATATCCGCATCCGGATAGGCAAGGATCAGTGGCACCCAGGTGCCGTGATCGAAGCCGCGTTCGGTCGCAATCTCCGCCGCGAAGCCGCGTTCGCACAAGGCCTGGACGACGCGGTCAGCAACCGCCGGGTCGCCCGGTGCCGGATAGCGCATCCGGTAGAGGCGCCGATCGAACCCGCCGAAATCGTAAATCGTCTCCGGCCGTTCATCACCGGAAACGAGGACACTGTCTTCCGCTTCAAAATGCGCGCTGGCGACGAGGATCGCCTTGGGCCGCGGCAGGTCCGCGGCCAGGCCGCGCAAAAACCGCGTCGCCTCGGTCTCGGCAATCGCGATATCGGGCGATCCATGGGAAATGAAGAGGCTGGGAAGAGGCGCCATCACGTAAACTCCGTTGATCGCCTCGAAGCTAATGCCAGTTGGGCGGCAACGTCAGCCACCGCAAAGCCGACACAGCGTTTACCATTCGCCGTCGCCTTCACCTACTCTGGGAGCCGACCACCGTTCGGCCATCGCGTTCGGGAAACTGTTCGAGCCCGTCGCCGATGCCGTAGAAATCGGCCTTGCTGGCGGTGAAGATATGATGCGACGCGACAAGCCCGCTCGGCTGGTCGAATGCCCCGGCCAGGATCGATGTCTGGTCGAGACGATCGTGTTTCCAGAACAGCAGCGTGCCGCAGATCGAACAAAAGCCGCGCCGCGCGTCGGATGACGACCGGTACCAGGCAAGCGTCTCGCCGGTGACCGACAGATGGTCGTCGGCAACGCTTGTCGCGGCATAATGCAGACCCGATTGCCGGCGGCATTGCTCGCAATGGCAGAAGATGACCGGTCTGACCGCGCCCCGCGTCTCGAACCGGAGGCCGCCGCACAGGCAGCGTCCGGTTCGAAGGATCTCATCCGTCTGCATTGGCCGTCACCTAAGCTAAGGTCTCCGGCCGCGCGTCAGAAATTCGCCGCCTGCTTCGGCGCGTTCGCGGCGTGGTCCTTCTTGAGGAGCTCGGCGACCAGGAAGGCGAGCTCCAGCGCCTGATTGGCATTGAGCCGCGGATCGCAATGAGTGTGGTAGCGGTCCGACAGATCCTCGGCCAGGACCGGCCGCGCGCCGCCGGTGCACTCGGTCACGTCCTTGCCGGTCATTTCGATATGGATGCCGCCGGCATGGGTTCCCTCGGCCCGGTGAACGTCGAAGAAGCCCTGCACCTCGGCGAGAATCCGGTCGAACGGCCGCGTCTTGTAATGGTTGAGCGTGATGGTGTTGCCATGCATCGGATCGCACGACCAGACCACCTTGCGTCCCTCTTTCTCGACCGCGCGGATCAGCTTCGGCAGATGCGCCTCGACCTTTTCGTGGCCGAAGCGCGTGATCAGCGTCAGCCGACCCGCCTTGTTCTCCGGATTCAGCTTGTCGATTAGCCGCAACAACCCATCGGCTTCCATCGAGGGGCCGCATTTCAGGCCGATCGGGTTCTTGATGCCCCGGCAGAATTCGACATGCGCATGATCTTCCTGGCGCGTGCGGTCGCCGATCCAGATCATGTGGCCGGAGGTTGCGTACCAGTCGCCGGAGGTCGAATCGACGCGGGTCAAGGCCTCTTCATAGCCAAGCAACAGGGCTTCGTGGCTGGTGAAGAAATCGGTCTCGCGCAGCGAAGGATGGTTTTCCGCGTCGATGCCGATCGCGCGCATGAAGTTCATCGTCTCGGAAATGCGATCCGCGAGCTGGCGATAGCGCTCGGCCTCGGGGCTGCCGGCGACGAAGCCGAGCATCCACTGATGGACGTTGTCGAGATTGGCATAGCCGCCCTGAGCGAAGGCTCTGAGCAGGTTCATCGTCGCGGCCGACTGACGGTAGGCCATCACCTGCCGCTCCGGATTGGGGATGCGGGAGCCCTCGTCGAACTCGATGCCGTTGATGATGTCGCCGCGATAGGACGGAAGCGTCTTGCCGCCCTTGGTCTCGCTGCCGGAGGAGCGCGGCTTGGCGAACTGGCCGCCGATGCGTCCGATCTTCACCACCGGCTGCGATGCGGCGAAGGTCAGCACCACCGCCATCTGCAGGAAGGCGCGGAAGAAGTCGCGGATGTTGTCGGCGCCGTGTTCGGCGAAGCTCTCGGCACAGTCGCCGCCCTGCAGCAGGAAGGCCCGGCCTTCGGCAACCTCGCCGAGTGCGCGCGTCAGCTTGCGGGCCTCACCTGCAAAAACCAGCGGCGGAAAGCTCGCCAGACGCTTTTCGGTTTCGGCCAGCGCCATCGGGTCCGGATAGTCCGGCACCTGCTCGATGGGCATTGAGCGCCAGCTCGATGGTGTCCAGTCCTTCGCCATAACCATGTCTCCTGACCGGGCACTTCCCGGTCGTCTTTTGTCTTATCGTGATCCGAAATCCCGGCTGACAGGCTCGCTCGCCCCGACACGCCGGCGGCGTTTAAACATTTCTACGCCGCTTTGTCATCCTTTGCACGGCGCCTGTCTCGCCGTGGATTCAATCCGGATCGACGAACCGGGCGCCGCGATCGACAACGAGGCGGTCAAAAAGATCCGCCTCATCCCGGTCCAGGCTGACCGCTCGCGGATAACGCGGCGCTGCCCGGTCACGCAGAACAGCTGTCTCGAAGCCATGCGTTTCATCGACGAAGCGCCGCAGTCCGGCCGCACCGTAGAGCGTATGAAATCCCTGCATGACCGCGTCGAGATAGCTCTGCAGGATAGCCGCCTGCATATCGCTGGCATCCGCGGCGCCGCGATGCGCCTCATAGATGTAGAGCGGCACGCCGGTGACCGGCGGCTCCTCGATTTGCAATCGTGCGAGATCGACGATGCGCCGGCTATAACCCGCCTCGCGCTCATCGACCGACGGCAGGTGGTCGGCGAGATCGTAGACCACCACGCCTTCGACCGCATCGGTGTCGGAGGGATGAACCGATAGCAGCGCCATCGCGGCACTCGCCTCGCGCGGCAGCCAGAACCGCTGCCAGCCCTCGACACGGGCACGGCGAATGCCGAGAAACTTGGTGCGCAGCGTGCGCCGGTTGACCAACGACCCGTAGCCGAAATAGGCGACGATTCGCCCCTCGGCCGCCAGCCGCGTAAGGTCCGGGTGATCTTCGTGGATGTCCATTGAAACGGCTCTACCGGGTCATGGCGGCGATCAGGCGGCGACCTTCTTGCCCTTGCGCACCCGGTAGGTCGGCTCGTACATCGTCACCAGTTCCTCGGCCGCCGTCGGATGCACGGCCATGGTCGCGTCGAACTGGGCCTTTTTCACGCAGGCCTTGATCGCGATGCCGATCAACTGGGCCATCTCGCCAGCTTCCGGACCCAGAATATGGGCACCGACCACCGTGTCGTCGGCCGCGTCCACCACCAGCTTGATGAGCATGCGGTCCGGGCGGCCAGCCAGAATATTCCGCATCGGCCGGAAGATCGTCCTGTAGACGTCGAAATTCTCGAGAGTTCTTTCCGCCTCGTCTTCCGACATGCCGACTGTCGCGATCTGCGGATGCGAAAAGACGGCGGTGGGGATGTTCACGTAATCCGGCTGGGTCGGATTGTCCTTGAACACGGTTTCGATGAAGCACATTGCCTCGTGGATCGCCACCGGCGTCAGCGGCACCCGGTCGATCACGTCGCCAAGGGCGTAGACGTTGTCCGCGCTGGTCTTCAAGTGGTCGTCGACGAGGACGCAGCCTTTTCTATCCGTTTGCACGCCTGCCCTGTCGAGGCCAAGCTTCTCCGTGCTCGGCAAGCGCCCGAGAGCCAACATGATCTGGTCGCCCTCCCAGAAGGAGCCATTCGACAAGGCGGCGCGAAGGCTGCCGTCCTCCTTGCGTTCCACCTTTTCGAAGATCGTCTTCGTGATGATCTTGATGCCCTTGTTCTCGATCTCCGCGTGCAGCAGGCGGCGCACGTCCATGTCGAAGTGCTGCAGGATCTCCATGCCGCGATAAAGCACCGTGACCTCGACGCCGAGGGCGTTGAAAATGCATGCGAACTCGATGGCAATGTAGCCGCCGCCGGCAATGATGATCTTCTCCGGCAGTTCGGCGAGATCGAAGGCCGCGTCCGAGGTGATGCAGAGTTCGTGCCCCTCCAGCGCCCTATGCGGGTTGGGATAGCCGCCGACGGCGATCAACACCTTGTCGGCGGTGACCGTGCGATCGGCATTGACCAGGCGGATCGTGTGGGCATCGTCGAAAACCGCGATGTCGCGGAGAACTTCGACGCCGGCCTTTTCCAGGTTGGCCCCGTAGATGCCGTTGAGGCGGCGAACCTCGGCATCGCGGTTCCGCTTCAGAACGTTCCAGTCGAAAGACGTGTCGCCAAGCGTCCAGCCATAGCCGGCCGCGTCCTCGAAATGTTCGGCGTATTCGCCGGCATAGACCATCAGCTTCTTCGGCACGCAGCCACGATTGACGCAGGTTCCGCCGAGGTCGTCATATTCGGCGACGGCCACGCGATGGCCCATCTGCGCGGCAAGGCGCGCCGCGCGAACGCCGCCGGAGCCGCCACCGATGACGAAGAGGTCGTAGTCATAGGATGTCTGGGTCACGCGTCGATTCCGTCTGTTGCAACCTGGCCGGATCGAGCCTCACCAGCCTGCCCTGGAAGAGATGCCGCCGGCTGCGGCCCCCTTGGTCATTGGCGTTAGCAAAAAGGGTGGCCGAACGACCACCCCTTTCGCATCATCGGTCGGTTGCCGTTATCATCAAACCCGGGAAAGGCCCCGCCTTGTTACTGAGCCGGGGTCGCGGCATCAGGCGCCGCTGCGGCCGGAGCCGCATCCGCGGCGGCCGGGGCCGCATTCGCGGCCGGTGCGATCTGGCGTATGCCCTCGATCGCGCTCTCGCGCAGATCCCGCATGATGCCGTTGCTCCAGACCTCGGCGGCGCCGAGCATCTCGCGCGTCGCCAGGGGACCCTGCGCCAACAGCTTCTTGCCGGCTTCCGAGTTGTAAAACTCGCCGATCTGCCGCAGCTCCTCCTCGGTGAACAGCTTGGCATAGACGCGGGCGATTTCGTTTTCCAGGTCGCCGCGCCGCGGCGCGAGCGCCAGGGCCTTCTCGTCCACCATATCGGATATCGCGGTCTGGCGGTCGGGATTGTTACCGATCAGTTCGGACTTGATCTGCGTCGCGGCGTTGAGAAGAATATTGTCGAACTGGTCCGTGGCGTCGATGGCCTCGATCGCCACGCGGGCGGCGGCCAGGTGCGAGTCCGAGATTTCCTGCGCCAGCGCCGTCGCCGGCAGCATCAAGACCATGGCCGCGACCATCGAGCGGGTTTGGCGCGTCAATTCGCTGAAGATCATGAAACCTATGTCTCCGTTCGATTTCTCTCGTGCGCCGATCCGCGCTGTTGCATCCGGCGCTTGAGTATTGGATTTCAATCGGTTCTGGCAAGAGCGGCTGGCCGCTGGCGGCACAGCTCACGCGGTCAGCGTTTCAATCCCGTTTTCGGATGCGAGGATCGCCTCGCTCGCCAGACCGATGAAGAGGCCGTGCTCGACGACACCCGGAACCTGGTGCAGCGCCTGCGAAAGCGCTTCTGGATCGGGAATGCGGCTAAAAGATGCATCGAGAATCAAGTGCCCGCTATCCGTGATGAACGGATCCGCGCCTCGCCGCCGAAGGATC
Organism: Aurantimonas marianensis; assembly: GCF_024195285.1. GTDB lineage: Bacteria > Pseudomonadota > Alphaproteobacteria > Rhizobiales > Rhizobiaceae > Aurantimonas > Aurantimonas marianensis. Next base: position 23,524 of record NZ_JALHBS010000047.1, on the reverse strand, counting down.
ATGTCGCCCTCGAGCCCGAGGTTGGCGGCGGCCTTCTGGATGGCGAGATAGGTTGCCATCATTCCGAAGCCGTTGATTTCGATCGGCAGCGGAAAGGCGCCGAGCGTATCGACTTTCTTGGAAGCGTCGGCGATCACCAGCATCCGGTCGGAGGCGGCCGCGACGATCTTCTCGCGCAGCAGCGCCCCGCCTCCCCCCTTGATGAGACGCAGGCGGTCGTCCACTTCATCGGCGCCGTCGATGGTCAGGTCCAGCTGCGGCACGGTCTCCAGCGTGGCGGTCGGCACGCCAAGTTCACGACAAAGCGCTTCGGTGCGGTCCGACGTCGTCACGCCGACCACGTCAAGTCCGGCATGCACACGATCGGCAAGCACCCGGACGAAGGCCTCGGCCGTCGATCCCGTGCCGATACCCAGCCGCATGCCGTCCTCGACATGGCCAAGCGCCGCCTCACCCGCCATGGTCTTCAGTTTCGCCGCGTCCGTCATCAGCCTCGGGTCCCTCCCTGGTTACGCCGTTGCTCTAGCCTTTCTCGGCCTGGCTGTCGATCAACCGGGGGCCGCGCGGCCAGTTGACCCCCGATGCCCGCCGGGCGAAGAGACTGCGGGTCCGGCGATGGATGTGTCGCCACCGGAAGGGCAAAAGGGGCATTCATTCATGGCGCGAGTCGCTGTCTTCGATCTCGACGGAACGCTGGTCGACACCGCGCCGGACCACGCCGCGAGCCTCAACCATTGCCTTGCGGCGGCCCGGATGCCGACGATGTCCCTCGACATGGTCCGACCCTATGCCGGACACGGCGCCCGCGTCATGCTGGACGAAGCCTATCGGCGGGACGACCGTCCTCTTCCCGACCAGGAGCTGAACGAGCAGACGGCCCGGTTTCTGGCGCATTACGAGGCGAACATCGCTGTCGCCTCGGCGCCGTTTCCCGGCGCTGTAGCAGCGATGGACCGGCTGGTTGAGGCCGGCTTCAGGCTCGCTGTCTGCACCAACAAATACGAACGCTTCGCTCGCTTGCTTCTGTCCGAAATCGGCCTCGCCGATCGTTTCGCGGCGATCTGCGGGTCCGATACCTTTGCGCGGCGCAAGCCCGATCCCTCGCATTTGACCGGGACCATCGAGCGCGCCGGAGGGCGTAGCGATGCCTCGATCATGATAGGCGACACCTCGACCGACATCGACGCCGCCGTTGCGGCAGGTATCCCATCGATCCTGGTGGATTTCGGCTATGCACCCGATGCGAACGCCCGCGCTCGGGCCAGCTTCATTCTCGACGACTACGCGCATCTGGACGCCGCACTCGCCGGCCGTCTGATCGGCGCACCGGCGCGACTATCCTGAATCCTGGCGTCGTCGCGATGCCGTATATTGACGAGCACGGCCCGGCGGCTCTATATCGCGGCACCTTCCCGGCGGCTACGGTCGCCCAGGCGGGGCGCGTAGCTCAGCGGGAGAGCACCTCGTTCACACCGAGGGGGTCACAGGTTCAATCCCTGTCGCGCCCACCAATCCTTTCCATGTTTTGGACGACGGTAGCTGCCGGCCATCCTTGCTCTCACCAGCGTCTCAGTGCCCTTTGCGTCGCCGTCCGGCCCTGACGTGCTTCGCGGCCTCTCAGCCCGCGCATTCGACGGGCACCGGTCGCCACCCGGTGACAAGACTGTCGTGCCTCCTGATCGGCTGATCTTCGACCCTCCCGGACCAGGGGGCGAGGTTTTTGTGGTGCCGGCTAACGGGTCGTCTCTGAACAAGCGATTGCAAAGCCGGTCGTGCGAGCCGCGAAGACTGCCGCCGCGAGGGTTTTGCTCGTCGACGAGCACATCAAAGATCGGGGCCCACGCGCAGTCTGGAATTTCGATTACCATCTCGAAAGGTAACCTAGACGAACGATTGGCGAGCGATATCTCTGGCTGGGTTGGACGGAGAAAATGGAGGTCGGGATGAAGAAAAATCCGGCTGACAATCGCAGCAGCATCGTTCCCGTTTCACGAGGGCGCCGCGCCTTCCTGCGCGGCATCTCGGGGAGCGGCTTGGTCGTGGGCAGTCTCCTCGTCGGAGCGGACGCCGTGGCGGACGAGCCGCGCGGCGTCGAAAGCGAGGAAGGGTATCGGGAGAACGGCCATATCCGCCGCTATTACGAGCTGTCGCGCTTCTGAGGCGCCAGTCCAGGGATCGTTACCGTGCTACAGAAAAAAGCTTCCGCCGCCGGCAGCCCTTGCCGCAACACGCCGAGGTCTGGCGCCGCGACGGTTTCCCGTCGCAGCTTCCTGCGGAACTCGGGGTTGGCCGTCGTAGGCCTTGCCGGAGCGAGCGCCCTGCGCAGCGGAATCGTAAGCGCGCGGACTGCCGATCAACCCGCTCAGGAAACCGGCACGCAGGTCAAGAAGACCATCTGTCCGTTTTGCGCCGTGGGCTGCTCCATCTGGGCGGAAGTCCAGAACGGCGTCTGGATCGGGCAGGAGCCAGCTTTCGAAAGTCCGATCAATCTCGGCACCCATTGCGCCAAGGGCGCGGCGACCCGAGAGCTGGCCATCGGCGAGCGACGCTTGAAATATCCGACCAAGCTCGAAAACGGCAAGTGGGTTCGGGTGAGTTGGGAGCAGGCGATCGAGGAGATCGGCGATCGGCTGCTGGAAATTCGCGAGACGAAAGGGCCGGACTCGGTCTACTGGCTCGGGTCGGCGAAGTTTTCCAACGAGATGGCCTATCTGCACCGCAAGTTCGCCGCCTTGTGGGGCTCCAACAACACCGATCATCAGGCCCGTATCTGTCATTCGACCACCGTCGCCGGCGTCGCCAACACCTATGGCTACGGCGCCATGACCAACACCTTCAACGACATCCACAATTCCAAATCCATCTTCCTGCTTGGCGGCAATCCCGCCGAGGCACATCCCGTTTCCATGCAGCATCTGCTGCGGGCCAAGGAGAACGGCGCCAGGTTCATCGTCGTCGATCCCCGTTTCACCCGCACCGCCGCTCATGCCGACGAGTATGTGCGCATCCGGCCGGGCACGGACGTGGCATTTTTGTGGGGCGTTCTGAATTATATTCTCGAGCAGGGATGGGAGGACGTCGAATACATCAAGCAGCGCGTGTTCGGATTCGAGGACATCCGCAAGGAAGTCGCAAACTATCCGCTCGATGTCGTGGCCGACATCACCGGCATTCCGGAGGACCAGATCCGCCGCGTCGCGGCGATCGTCGCCCGGAATCGCCCGGGAACCTTGATCTGGTGCATGGGCCTGACGCAGTCGACGATCGGCAACAACAAGACGCGCGCCGCATCCATCTTCCAGCTGGCGCTGGGCAACATCGGCAAGTCCGGCGGTGGGGCGAACATCTTTCGCGGACACGACAACGTCCAGGGCGCCACGGATCTTGGCGTCGTCTGCGACAACCTGCCCGGCTATTACGGCCTGAGCGAAGACGCATGGAAACACTGGGCCAGGGTCTGGGATCTCCCCTATGAGTGGGTCCGGGACCGGTTCGCTTCGAAGGAGCTGATGGAGCGGAAGGGCATGCCCGTCTCGCGCTGGTTCGATGGCGTGCTCGAGGCCGCCGACAACATCCAGCAGCCCAACCCCCTCAGTGCCATGATCTTCTGGGGACACGCGCCGAACTCCCAGACCCGTGGGCCGGACCTGAAGAAAGGCTTGGAGAAGCTGGACCTCCTGGTCATCGTCGATCCGGTACCGACGGTCTCCGCGGTCATGGGTGAGCGCACCGACGGCGTCTACCTTCTTCCCGCCGGGTCGACCATGGAATGCGCCGGATCGGTCACCAATTCCAACCGGTCGCTGCAATGGCGCGAAAAGGTCGTGGATCCGCTGTTCGAGGCGAAGTCCGACTACGAAATCGCGCGGCTCTTCGCTGAAAAGCTGGGTTTTGCCGATCAATTGCTGAAACACATCGGCGTCGAGAATGGCGAGCCGGTTGCCGAAGACATCCTGCGCGAGATCAATCGGGGAATGTGGACCATCGGCTACACCGGCCAGAGCCCCGAGCGGCTCAAACTGCACATGCAGAACCAGGAGCTGTTCCACCCGACCACCCTGATGGGGATGAGCGGCCCGGTGAAGGGTGAATATTACGGCCTTCCCTGGCCCTGCTGGGGAACGCCGGAGATGAAGCATCCCGGCACGCCGATCCTTTATGACCAGTCGAAGTCCGTCGCCGAAGGCGGGCTGCCGTTCCGCGCCCGGTGGGGCGTCGAGCGCGACGGCAAGAGCCTGCTTGCCGAGGACAGCTATCCCAAAGGATCGCCGATCCGGGACGGTTATCCCGAGATGACCGTCGCCGTGTTGGACCAGCTCGGATATCTGGGTGAGCTCACGCCGCGGGAGCAGCTCGTCATGGCATCGATCGGCATGGGCAGCTACCATCCCGCGTTGCTGGAAGCGAGCGATGGCGAGGCCCGACAGCTGTTATCGCGGATGGACGAGCCGGAACAGCCGCAAGCCGAGGCGACCGCCGAGGCTATGGTCGAAAATCGGGTCCGGCGGCAGTTCCCCGACATGTCCGCCAAGGCACAGACCGCGATCGCCGCTTATCTTGCTCACAAGAAGGAGGAGAAGCGCGACGAGGGTTCGGCGAAACAGGCCGGCGCTGGCGACGAGAACGCCGAGATCGGCGAGGCCGAGTTCAGCGGAGGCAAGGAAAACGATAGCGACCAGAAGGAACTCTCGGAGACCCACGCCCTTCGGGACAAGATACTGCGCATCAACTGGAAAACGGATCTGTCCGGTGGTCTGCAGCGGGTGGCGATCAAGAACGGTCTCGCCCCTTTCGGCAACGGCAAGGCGCGGGCGGTGGTGTGGACGTTTCCGGACGAGGTTCCCATCCACCGTGAGCCACTTTACACGCCGCGTCGCGACCTGCTCCCGAAATACCGGACCTATGACGACCGCACCGATTTCCGGCTGCCGACGGCCTATTGGTCGGTCCAGAAGAACGATCACAGCGTCCAGTTTCCGCTGGTATTGACCAGCGGCCGGCTGGTCGAGTTCGAGGGGGGCGGCGACGAGACCCGCTCGAACAAGTGGCTCGCCGAATTCCAGCAGGAGATGTTCGCCGAGATCAACCATGCCGATGCGGCGCGCGCCGGGATTTCCGATGGTGCCGCGGTCTGGGTCGCGACACCGGAGGGTGCCCGCATCCGCGTCGCCGCGATGCTGACCAATCGGGTCGAAGAAGGGACGGTCTTTCTGCCTTTCCATTTCGCCGGCATGTGGATGGGCGAAAGCATCGCCGAGCGCTATCCGGAGGGCACCGTGCCCTATGTCATCGGCGAAGCCGCCAACACGGCGATGACCTACGGCTACGATGTCGTCACCTTCATGCAGGAATCGAAGGCGTCGCTTTGCCGGATCGAACCCGCTTGAGGAGCATCCCATGGCTCGCATGAAATTTCTTTGCGATTCAGAGCGCTGCATCGAGTGCAACGCCTGCGCGACGGCCTGCAAGAACGAGAATGAAGTGCCGTGGGGAATGGTGCGCCGCCGGGTCGTGACCCTCAATGACGGCAACCCCGGCGAAAAGTCGATCGCGATCTCCTGCATGCACTGTACGGACGCGCCGTGCATCGCAGTTTGCCCGGTCTCTACGCTCTATCAGACAGACATCGGCATCGTCCTCCACGACAAGGACACCTGCATCGGTTGCGGCTATTGCTTCTACGCCTGCCCGTTCGGCGCCCCGCAATATCCCCGCGACACCAATTTCGGCTCCCGCGGCAAGATGGATAAGTGCACCTACTGCGCCGGCGGTCCGGAAGAAACCGGCTCGCAGGCCGAGTTCGAGAAATACGGACGCAACCGGATCGCCGAAGGCAAGCTGCCGCTTTGCGCCGAGGTCTGCTCGACGCGGGCGCTGCTGGCCGGCGATGGTGACGTCATTTCCGACATCTACCGCGAGCGTGCCGATCATCGCGGGTATGGCTCCGGCGCATGGGGGTGGACGACCGCCTATCATGCCTCCGATGCCACCTGAACGCAGGGAGAGCTGAGGACATGTCAGCAGCACGCATAGCCGGCGGCATCGTGGCCCTCATCGCCGGTCTGCTTCTCACGGTGGTGGTGGTGATCAGCTTTACCGGCGAGAATCTGGTTCAGCCGGAAGTCTCCGTCGCGGGGATTTCGCGCGACGGAGCGGCAAGCCGGCTCGTCGCCGCCGAAACGTTGATCGCGCGTTCGAACCTGTTGGGAGACCGCGTCCGGGCGGGCACCACTCGGGGCCAGTCTGTGGATACCGATGGCGGCGGCGGTGGCGTCGACCTGGTATTTCGCGATGGGGTGGCGGCGCCGCGCCAGCTTACTTCCTCGTGGCTCCAGATTGGCGAAAGCGAAGCGCCCATCCTGCCCGAGGCTAGACGCATCGAAGGCATCTCCTCCCTGCCTTACGAGAATGCCGCCTCCTTCGAGCAACCGGGCGGGCGCACCTGGCGCGGTCTGCACAATGATCCGGTGCGCTATGGCGGCGGCTGGATCATTTTCGGCGCGCTCGCCGCGCTCGGGCTGTTTCTCTTCGCGCGCGGCCGGATCCAGATCGCCGAAGGAGAAGCCGGCACGACGATCGAGCGCTTTTCGGCGACCGAGCGCGCCAATCACTGGATGACGGCGTCCGCCTTCGTGGTCATGGCGCTGACCGGTCTCGTCATCCTGTACGGCAAGCCCGTGTTGCTGCCGCTGATCGGCGAAGCGGCCCTGAGCGATCTCGCTTGGGGGAGCGCCTGGCTTCACATGGGCTCCGCCGTGCCGTTCGTGATCGGCGTGGGCGTGATGGTGGTATTCTGGCTGCTCCATAACCTGCCGACCCGCCTCGACTGGGAGTGGCTCAAGCGCGGCGGCGGGATGCTTCGTGACGACGGCAACAATCCCCCTGCCCGCAAGTTCAATGCCGGCCAGAAAATCGTCTTCTGGGGCGTTGTCCTCGGCGGTTCCGCCTTGCTCGTTTCAGGTCTCGTGCTGATGTATCCCTTCCTGTTCTTTGGCTATGACACCATGCAGACCGCACAGATTTCGCATGTGGTCATCGCCTTGCTCATGATCGCGCTCATTTTCGGTCACATCTACATCGGCACGATCGGAATGGTCGGAGCCTTCTCGGCGATGTGGTCCGGCAATGTGGACCGCAACTGGGCGAAGGAGCATCACAGCATCTGGTATCGCAAGGTTACCGGCGACCATGACGCTGACACTCAATTGCCCGAGGAGCGGACGACATGAAGGCTTTTTTCGCCGGAGCCACGCTTATGCTCGTGCTGGCGGGACTGTCGATGGCGTTGTTTACCGTTGCCGAGCAGCCGAGCGCCGAAGAAAGCGTTTACGTTCGTCTTGACGAGACCCGCTGATCGCCGGCGGCCCGGCGATCGCCGGACAGCCCACCCAGGACGATTTGCCCCGCGCTTGCACTCTCTTGGAGGGACGGCACGCTGCGCGACTGGAACCAAGGCCGCGCCATGCTGGCGTCCGATTTCGCGCCCTTTGTGAAGCACATTACGGCCGCGCTAGAGACTGCGGCAAGGGCTCGTCAGGCCCCGCGGCGTGACGTGAGGAATATCCCGCGCCAGGCAAAACAAGTGCAGCGCGCAACAAACCCGCTTCCCCGGCGTTGTCTCACATCGACGCAATCTGGCAATCCATCCGGCCGCTTGCCGGATCACGGGAGATCGACATGGCGACCAACACCGGCGAAGGCTATCGCAAGGGTTCCGTAACCGGCCGCACCCAGGTGGAACGAGAGGACGGCACCCACCAAAAGCGGGACGAGCGGACCGGCGAGTTCATGGAGGTCAAACAGTCCGACGGCAAGTTCAAGGGCGTCGCCAGGGAGCCGGACGGCCGCGATACCAAGAACTCCTGACGCCGCCGGGCGGAGTCGAGCCTCGGGTCATCCCGCGTCCGCCGCACCAGCCGCGCCTGACCGGCGCCGCTTTTCAGGGGCAAACGCCGCGTGCCCGGACATACCGGGCGGAGACCCATCCGGACGGATTGGCCGGGCCCCAGTAGGGGTTCTCGCAATCGCCTTCCATACAGGTCACGTGGTACCAGTTGCCGCTTCGGTCATAGACCGAGACGAGATCGCCGGCGTAGACCTCCCCGATCTGGCGCGCGCGCGCGGACGGCTCGCGCCTGACGGCGAGGAAGCCCGCGCCGCTCTGGTGATCATAGGAGGAGATCGGCCGCACACCGGTCACCCGCCCTGTGCAGTCGCCGGCGAGTGCTTGAGACGTGACGCCGAGCCCGGTAAGGGCCAAGGTCGCCGCTGCGACGGCAGATGTCGTTCGCGTCATCGATAGTCTCTCCCTGTTGCTTCGCAAGGCCGGCGCGACTGCCGCGTCCCCTCAGCCATCCTGCCGAAGCCGGCGGCGGGCTCCTTGATCTCGGTCAAGCGGCTGGGGTCCGGGGGTTCACAGCCCCGTTCGCGGTCAGGGCTGCGCCGCCCAGTAGCGCTCGAGGTCGCCGCGCAGCCGGGCTGGCGAACGTCTTTCCCACCCGTCCCGGTCTCCTACCAGATAAAAGACTGGCCGCAGCAGCGAGGGTCGGGACGCCGCGAGGTCGGCGAACTGGTCGGGAACGAAGACGTGCCTGCCGTAGATGTGACGCGCCTCTACCGGTAGCCCCGGAAAGGCGCGGCGCACGAGTTCGCTGCAGTAGACGCAGTCGGCCGTATCCGCGTCGAAGCGGAAGTCGAAGGGCTGGCCGACGGCGCCGAGCAGGAACCGCATGGCCCGGCGTCGTTCGACCCGGGAGCCGAGCGCCGGACGCAGCACGAGCAGATAGTCCACATTGAGGACGGTCTCCGTCGAGCTGAGGTGCACGCCGTTCTGATCCGCCTCGATGAAGCGCTTGCCGGCGAGGATGCCCTGCGCCTGCGCCCGCGCGACCGCATCGCTCCAGACGCCCAGCCGGCGCATGTCCGCCTCGGATCCCAGATAGATCGCCGAATGCTTGAACAGGCCCGGCAGGGTCGCGTTGGTCAGCCGCCCGGCCGAGGTCACAAGGACGATGTCGAGCGGTTGCAGATGCTGTTTTAGGAGCTGGACCGCCCCGTCTCTGGCGTTCAGATGGCCGTCGCGCCATTCGACGGCGGCCACGAATCGTCCGATCGCCGGCGCGATCGGATCGAGCACCGCCACCAGCCAGTCGGGATAGCGTTCGACGTTGCTGCAGCATTTACGGATCGCCGGGGGCGGCGGCTCGGGACCCAGCTCGTTGGCTCCCGGACGGGTGACACAGCCGGCGAGCGCCACCAGCAAAAGCATTGTGAACAGCGCTCGCGGCAGGCGTGACAACGCGATGGTCGGAAAGCACCGGGGATGTGTCATGGGATGCTTGCGGTCTCTCCGATCGCGAGGGTGCGTGCCTTCCTCGTGGCGCCGGCCCGAAGGAACCGGCGCGCCGGTTCGTTCCGCCGCTCCGGCGACAGGGCGAACGTACCCCAGTGAATGCCGATCGCCACCCTGGCCCGAAGATCGTCCGCCAGCCGGACTGCCTCTTCCGGGCTGATATGCATCTCGCCGACGAGAAGCTGCGGCTCGGATGCGCCGATCGGCACCAGGACGAGATCATAGGGACCGCGCCGGCGACCGATCTGCGAAAAGACCGGGCCGTAGCCGGTATCGCCGATGAACAGCACGCGATGCCCGCGACCGGCGAACTCCCACGAGAAAGCCGCGCCGTCCCGGATCCCCAAGAGATTGCGCCGCGTGGCATGGACGGCCGGAAGGCCTGTGACGGTCACTGCGCCGACGCGCAGGGGCCGGTTCAACGGCAGCGCGTGGACATGGCGAAAGCCGTCATCAGCCACCAGATGCTGCAGCCCGTCGGGAACGACGATCACGGCGTCCGGAAAGCGCGCGGCCAGCGCACGCAGGGATGGTTCATGCAGATGATCGAAGTCCCCATGGGAGATCACCACCGCGTCGATCTTCGGTAGCCCATCGAGTTGGAGCGCGGGTCGACCGTAAAGAACCGGAAGCGGACTCCAGGGCGAAACGGCTCCCGCAAGGATGGGGTCGGTCAGGATGGTGGTCTTCCCGAGCCGCAGGAGAGCGGTCGAATGGCCATACCAGGTTACCTGCAACGCCCCGCGCTTTGGCGATCTCGCCGCTTTCCCGGGTGCCGCCTCGCCATTTGGTTCGACAGCCTCGCCAGGTTCCCGCAAGCGCTCGGCAAGCGCGTAGGCGCCGGTGGAAAGCCAGAAACGGTGAAGGGCGAGACCAGCACCGCGAAGCGGCTGCGGCGCGAGCACAGCAGGCGTTTCGTCTCCGCCGGACAGTCCACCTGGCGGGCGCGAAGCGCACCCGGCCACAAGGAGCGCCAGACATAGAGCCGTCCAAAGGCCTCGAAAACGCGACATCAGGAAGACCCTTGGAACGCGGAACAGACTTACCTTACCGGGGGCAAGAATGTTTCCGCAACTTATCGATGCGCCTAAAGCGCCATCGTGCTACCGGCAACCGTACCGCCTCTCCCGGTGCTGGATCGCGGCGACCCCGCGCTCGTCGGAGGCGGGGAGCGGGCCATAGGGTGGGAAGCAGTTGCGGCCGAAGACGCGCTGCGCACGCCGGGCCTCGAAGCAGTACCCCGGGTCGGCGTAGATCGCGTTTCGGGCATACCAGAGTTCGTCGCAACTCAGGTCGCGATCGTTCTGCGCGACAGCCGGCGATAGGCCGGCGACGGCGGGGAAGAGCGTCGTGAGAAACCGTCGTGCTATGCGCCGGATCATGTCGAACGACCGCACCTTCGATTAGCGCAGCCGTTCTTCGCGGAGCGACGCGATTCCCCTCGCCTCGCTTTCCCCTTAGAGTTCAGGCCACCGTCACCTTGAGATCGCCGATCCCGTCGATATGGCCTTCGAGCACATCGCCGCGCTGTACCGCGCCGACGCCGGCCGGCGTGCCGGTCATGATGACGTCGCCAGGCGCCAGCCGGAACAGGCCGGACAGGTAGGAGATCGACTCCGCCACTTTCCAGATCATCTGGTTGAGGTCGCCGTTCTGGCGTGTTTCGCCATTGATCTTGAGCCAGATCGCGCCCGAATCCGGATGACCGATTTCCGATGCCGGAACGACCTCGGAAACCGGCGCGGATTCCTCGAACGCCTTGCCGACTTCCCACGGGCGGCCGAGCTTTTTGGCCACGCCCTGCAGGTCGCGCCGGGTCATGTCGAGACCAACGGCGTAGCCATAAACGCAGGACAGCGCGTCCTCCACCGAAATGTCCTCGCCGCCCTTGCCGAGACAGACGACGAGCTCGATCTCGTGATGCACGTCGTTGCTCTTGCCGGGATAGGGAAACGTGCCGCTTGTCGTCAGATTGTCCGGGTTCTTCTGGAAGAAGAACGGTTCTTCCTTGTTGGGGTCATGCCCCATCTCGATCGCATGGTCGGCATAGTTGCGGCCGACGCAATAGACCCGCCGGACCGGGAACGTCTCGGTAGAGCCGCGGACCGGTAGTGCCGGCATCGCGGCGGGCGTGAAGACGGGGGACATGAGCGATTTTCCTTGATTGATGACGGTTAGAAATCAGCCGCGGCTGGCGGCATAGAATTCGACGCGCCGTTCCAGCCAGGCGAGGCTTTCGGCCAGGATGAAGGCGAGCGCGAACAGGACCAGAAGCGCGGCCCAGAAATGCTCCATCAGGAAGCGCGAACCGTAGAGCTTGAACAGCGCGCCGAAGCCGACGATCGAGACCAGGATCTGGCCGATGATGACGCCCTTCACCGCGCGGATGACGCCAAGGCGGATGCCGGCGAGAATCTCAGGCAAGGCCGCCCAGACATAGATGCCCCGGAAGGCCTGCCAGCGATTGGCGCCGAAGCTGTGGGCCATCTCGACCAGCGAGGGCGAGATCGAGCGCACGCCGGCGCGGGAATCGAGGACGATGATCCAGATCGCGAACAGGACGACGGTGAGGATGATCGTCGTCTGGCCGAGCCCGAACAGCACCATGATCACCGGAACCAGCGCGGTCAGCGGCGCTGACAGGAAGAGGTTGACCCAGGGTAGGAAGATCCGGTCGGCGATGATCGAGCGGCCCATCAGAATGCCCAGCGGCACACCGACCCCGATCGCGATCACATTGCCGATGACGAAGGCATAGGCGGTGACGCCGAGCGCCGACATGAAGCTGCGGGTGGGCACAATCTCGACGAGCGTGACGAGAACGGCCGACAGCGGCGGCAGCAGGATGGTGATTTCCAGCCGGCCGACGATTTCCCACAGGATCGCCCAGAGGATCAGCGAGCCGACCATGGGAATGCGATGTCCGAAGATGACCATGTCGCGCCTCAGTCCAGATAGGTCTTGAGCGACTGCCAAATGGCGTCGACCGTGTCGAGATAGACCGGATGCCGGCGGATCGCGTCCGCGTCGCCGTCGCGGTTGATGTCCGGCTCGATGATCTCGGCGATCCGGCCGGGGCGCGGCGACAGCAGCACAATGCGATCGGAGACGTAGACCGCCTCCTCGATCGAATGGGTGACGAAGATGAAGGTCTTCTTCTCGTTGGCGACGAGCGTCAGCAAATCCTCCTGGAACTTGCGGCGGTTCTGTTCGTCGACGGCCGAAAACGGTTCGTCCATCATCAGGACGTCGGCATTGACCGACAAGGCCCGCGCCAGGCCGACGCGCTGGCGCATGCCGCCGGACAGCTCGTGCGGGAAGCGCTCCTCGAAGCCGGAAAGTCCCACCTGGGTGATGTATTTGCGGGAGATCTCCTCCCGCTCGGTCTTCGGCGTGCCGCGCAGTTCCAGCCCGAAGGCGACATTGCGCAGTACCGTGGCCCAGGGCATCAGCGCGAAATCCTGGAACACGAAGGCGCGCTCGGGGCCGGGACCGGCGACAGGCTTGCCATTGACCAGAACGTCGCCCGAGGTCGCCGGCAACAGGCCAGCGATGATCTTCAAGAGCGTGGTCTTGCCGCAGCCGGACGGGCCGAGCAGCGAGGTGAGCTGGCCGCGGGGAAAGTCGACGCTGACGTCTTCCAGCGCCTGGACACCGCCCGGATAAAGCTTGCTGACGTTCCGGACAGCAACGACGGAATCGGTGACCTTCGACGGAGCGGCGAAGGCAAGGGGAGCGATGGCGTTCACGAAATGGCTCGCTTTTCGGGTCGAAAGATCGTGACCTCGACGCGCTCGATCAGTTCGATGAACAGCACGGAAAACACGATGATGGACAGGATCGCGGCATACATGCCGGGATAGTTCGCGATGGAACGGTTGTAGGTGATCAGGTCGCCGACTCCGGTCGGCGTGATCAGCAATTCAGCGAGGATGGCGCCGATGAAGCCCGAGGCGGCGCCGAGCCGAAGCCCGGCGAAGATCACGGGGCTGGCGGCCGGCAGGATGATCCGCGTGATCACCTTCCAGCGCGGGGCGAGAAACGAGCGGCCCATCTCGACCAGCGATGCTGGTGTGTGGCGGACGGCGGCATAGGAATTCAGCACGATCACCGGCATCGCCATGATGCAGACGACGATGGTCTTCGACGTCAGCCCGATGCCGTACGAAAACACGATCAGCGGAATGAGCGCGGCGAGCGGCGCGGCCTGCGCGACGATGAAGATCGGCGAGGCGACCCATTCGGCCTTGGAATTGAGGCCCATGGCGACACCGATCGCCACGCCGAAGATGGCGGAAATGATCAGGCCGAGGACCAGCGGCTGCAATGTGATCGAAAAGGCCGTGATCAGCGAGCCGTCGGCCAGCATCTCCCAGAGTGCGGCCATCGTTTCGGTGAAGGTCGGAAAAGCCGGGCTGATCGGCACCAGGCCGGCCCATTGCCAGGCGACGCAGAACACGGTTACCGAGAGGACCCGCAGGGTCAGCGGATGAGCGAGAAACGACGCCGCAGCGTTGGGCTGCTTGTCGCGAAGGGCGGCCGGCTGCCCGCCCATCCCATGGGGCAGGAACCGGGAGAGGCGGAGCCCGGCTGGCTCCACCTCCAAGGGGCGATGCTCAGCCACCGAGCTTCTCTTCCGCGCGCTGGAGCGGGCCGAGGTCCCAGAAATCCTCCACCTTCAGACTGTCGGCCGGGCCGTCTAGCTGGCCGGCCTTGGTGTAGAATTCGAAATCAGCCTTGGCGGTATCCATGCCGCCCTTCGGATCGAACAGATCGTTTTCGACGCCCTCGGTGTAGAATGGCGTGACCTCGTCGAGGAGTTCCTTCGGCTGATCGGAAAGCAGATCACGCTTGGCCCGCTCGGTCTCGATGATCGAGGGATCCTCGTTCATCTCCTTCCAGAGCCGCAGCAGCTCCTCGACAAGCAGATCCGCCTGCTCGGGGTGCTCGGAAAGCCATTGCTGCGAGGCGAAGACCAATTCGTCGCTCGGCTTGGCGTCGAGACCCGGCAGGACCTGGAACTTGTCGCCGGCCTTCGCCATCAGGATGTTCTTGTTGGCGAGATCGACGATGGTGGCGTTGATCGTGCCGTTCATCATCGCGATGATGCGGTTTTCCGATCCCGGAACATAGTTGCGCTGACCGAATTCGATGCCTTCCCGCTCGGCGATGATGTTGCCGATCGCCTCGGTCCCGGTGCCGCGTGCATGGAAGGTGAAGGGTTCGCCGTCGAGATCCTGCCAGCTCTTGTATTCATTCGACGCGACCGGGAAGAACACCAGCCGCGACATCTGGAAGATGGCGCGCAGCGGCACCTTGGCCTTCTGGATGATCGTGTAGGGCGTGCCCACGCCGATGTCGGCCTGGCCGCTGACCAGCGCCTGGATCGCCAGCTCCTCCTCGGCGAAGGAGGTCAGCTCGTAGTCGAGACCCTTTTCCTTGGCGCGGTCGAGCGCGACGAGAAAGGCCAGCGTTTCCACCGACACGACGTCGCCAAGTGCCACGCGGACCTTTTCCTGCGCGGTTGCGGCGGGCACGCCGAGGCCGATCGTCGCGGCGATTGCCCCTGCGGCGAGCGTTCCGGTTATCTTCGTCCAAATTCTCATGATGTCCTCCCAATTGGCTTGTTTCGGTTGCTGCCTCATACGTGCCGCACCGGCCGCTGACGGGGCCATTCTCCCTTGCCAATACCTGATTGGTTAAGGCATAAGGTTGGAATGATCAAGACGGAATCATCTGACCGAATTCGCAAGCCGGACGAATTAATAATGTCTGAGCCGGGTGTCTTCCCCCCGCCAGCAACCGATCGAAACGGCGGCCAGAGCGCGCTGGTGCAGCTGCGCGCCTACCTTGCGCAGAAGGAATTCGCGCTCAACGCGCGGCTGCCGCCGGAACGCGAACTCGCCGAGCTGGTCGGGGTGTCGCGGGGCGATCTGCGCAAGGCTTTGGCGGTGCTGGAGGAACATGGCGAGCTCTGGCGCCATGTCGGCAAGGGCACATTCGTCGGCGCGCGGCCGGTGGCGGAACTCGCCTCAATTGCGGCAATCGCCGATCAGACCAGCCCGGCGGAGGTAATGCGGGCGCGCCTGGTCATCGAGCCGGAACTGGCGCGCGAGGCCGCACTGCACGCCACCGCCGACGACATTCGGGCGCTGCGGCTCTGCGTTTCCAGCGCCCGCGAGGCAGCCACCTGGCGGCAGTACGAAAACTGGGACAACCGGCTGCATCGCACGATCGCGGAAGCCGGCAAGAACGCCCTGCTTCTCGCCATCTTCGATACGATCAACCTCGTGCGGCGCACGGTGGTATGGGGCCGCCTGCGGACCGATCTTCCGCAGCCGCCGGCCGATCACCACAGTTTTGCCGAGCACGAGGCCATCGTCGACGCGATCGAGGAGCGCAATCTCGTGGCCGCGGCCGCCGGCATGCGTCTGCATCTTCAGCACGTCCAGACGGATCTGATCGCCCGCCATCAATCCGCGGCGGAATAACCGGGTCACGTGGCGAACACCGCCGGCTATCGTGCCGCGCGGCCATAACCAATGCTTGATTGGTTTATCAGCCCGCGCGGAGAATCTCGCAGGCGAATGTCGGCGGGTCCATCGGATAACCTTCGCTAACCGCGCCTAGCCGCCCCCGCTTCTGAGGACCGTCGACGACACCGGCGAACGCGGGCCGTGCAGAAACACCCAGGCCGGCGGTTTTCTGAACGGCAGCGCTGCCGCCTTCCGTTCGGCCAGCCGGGCATAGGCGAAGGCCTGCGCCATCGGCGCCGACAGGACCGATAGCGTCGATCCCGGGCGGTCGACCACCGCGATCGGAAACGTCGCGACGATCCGCCGCCAGTCCTGCCAGCGATGGAACGAGGCGAGGCTGTCGGCACCCATGATCCAGACGAAGCGGACGCCGGGTCGTTTCTGGCGCAAGAGCGCCAGCGTCTCGGCGGTGTAGCGGATGCGATGCGCCGCTTCGAAGGCGGTGACATCGACCCGAGGCCCGCCGGCGAGTGCCTCGACCGCCGCCAGCCTCTCGCCGAGCGGGCGCAGATGGCCATTGTCCTTGAGCGGATTGCCGGGCGTGACCATCCACCAGATGCGGTCGAGTCGCAGGCGTCGAAGGGCGATCTCGGCGACCAGACGATGGCCCTGGTGCGGCGGATTGAACGAGCCGCCGAACAGCCCGACGACCATGCCCGCCTCGGTGTGTGGCATGGCGAGCGCCGCCGGGTCGACACCACGGGGCCAGTCGGCACGCGCTTGGGTCTGCCTCACGGGCGAGTCTGGCCGGTCCCGCGGACACGGTAGTTGAAGCTGGTCAGCTGCTCGACACCGACCGGGCCGCGCGCATGCATCTTGCCGGTGGCGATGCCGATCTCCGCGCCCATGCCGAATTCGCCGCCATCGGCGAACTGGGTCGAGGCGTTGTGCAGGAGAATAGCCGAATCGACTCCGGCGAAAAACGCCGCCGCTACAGCCTCATTTGCGGTGACGACCGCCTCGGTGTGGTGGGACGAGTGCCGTTCGATATGGGCGATGGCCCCGTCCACACCGTCAACCAGGGCAACCGATATGATCGCGTCGAGATATTCTGTGTCGAAATCCTCCTCGCCCGCCGGCTCGGCGGTGGGGTAGCGCTGGCGGACCTCGTCGGTGGCCCGGATTTCGCAGCCCGCCGTGCGCAGCGCCTCGAGGATCGGCAACAGATGGGTGTTCGCCGCCGCCCGGTCCACCAGCAGCGTTTCGGCCGCGCCGCAAATGCCGGTGCGCCGCATCTTGGAATTGACGACGACATCGATTGCCATCTCCAGATCGGCCGCGCCGTCGACATAGACGTGGCACAGACCTTCCAGATGCGCGAAGACCGGCACCCGCGCCTCGTCCTGGACGCGGGCGACGAGCGAGCGGCCGCCGCGCGGCACGATCACGTCGATGGCACCGCCGAGACCTTTCAGCATTTCTCCGACGGCGGCGCGGTCGGTCGAGGGCACGATCTGGATCGCGTCCTCCGGCAGGCCGGCATGAACCAGGCCAGCCACCAGCGCCGCGTGGATCGCGGCCGACGACCGGGCCGAGTCGGAGCCACCACGCAGGATCACCGCGTTGCCGGATTTCAGGCACAGGGCGCCAGCGTCGGCGGTGACGTTCGGCCGGCTCTCATAGATGACGCCGACGACGCCGAGCGGGGTCCGCACCCGCTCGATTCTTAGACCGTTCGGCCTTTCCCAGGCGGCGATGGTCGCACCGACGGGGTCCGGCAGCGCGGCGACCGCGCGAATACCGTCGGCGATCGCGCCGAGACGCGCCTCGTCCAGCGTCAGCCGGTCGATGAACGACGCGGCCATGCCGCTTTCCTTCGCCCGCTCGATATCGGCGCGGTTTTCGCTCAGGATCGTGTCCCGCGCCTGCAGGATCGAATCCGCCATCGCCTCCAGCGCGGCGTTCTTCGCTTCCGTCGGCGCCGTGGCGAGGCTCCGCGCGGCACGGCGCGCGCGCTGGCCGATCGCGGCCATCAACGCCTCGATCGAGCCCGCCTCCGTTGCACTCCTGTCGAGCATGTTTACCTCTTCGCTCTTCGTCCTGCTCACGCGATGGGAAGGGATTCGTCGGCCGGATCCACCGCCGCCGCCTCCATCACCAGATCGTCGCGATGGATCATCGCCGTGCGGCCCTCATAGCCGAGCACCGTCGCCACCTCCGCCGAGCGCAATCCGGCAATCCGCCGCGCGTCATCACAATCGTAGGCGACGAGGCCGCGCGCGATCCTGCGGCCATCGAGCCCGGAAACCGCGATCGTGTCGCCGCGCCGGAATTCGCCGTCGACGGAAACGATTCCTGCCGGCAGCAGGCTCTTGCCGGCGCACAGCGCCTTGACCGCACCAGCATCCACGACGAGCCCGCCAGCGGAGCCGAGATGCCCGGCGATCCAGCGCTTGCGCGCCGTTACCGGATTGCCGGCGGCGCGAAACAGCGTCGCGGGTTCGCCGCGCTCGATGGCGCTCAGCGGAAACAGCCGGTCGCCCGCCGTGATGATCATCGCGGCGCCCGAGCCGGTGGCGATCTTGCCGGCATCGATCTTGGTCTTCATGCCGCCGCGCGACAGCTCCGACCCGGCCGCGCCCGCCATCGCCTCGATGTCCGGTGTAATCCTCTCGACCAGCCGGATATGCCGCGCCGCCGGATCGAGGGCGGGCGGCGCGGTATAAAGACCATCGACGTCGGAGAGGAGAATCAGCAGATCGGCGCCCATCATCGTCGCGACGCGAGCCGCCAGCCGATCATTGTCGCCATAGCGGATTTCCGAGGTGGCGACGGTGTCGTTCTCGTTGATCACCGGCAGCGCGCCGAAACCGAGCAAGGTCGAGATCGTCGCGCGGGCGTTGAGATAGCGCCGCCGCTCCTCTGTGTCGCCGAGGGTCAAGAGGATCTGCCCGGTCTCGATGCCGTGGCGGCCGAGAATCTCCGAATAGGTTCGTGACAGGGCGATCTGCCCGACGGCCGCGGCCGCCTGGCTTTCCTCCAGCCGCAGCGGGCCGGCGGGCATTTTCAGGAGCTTGCGGCCGAGCGCGATCGCGCCCGACGAGACGACGAGTATCTGCCGCCCGTCGCCGCTGAGACGAGCGATATCTTCGCCGAGCGATTCCAGCCAGGCGCGCTTCAGTCCGCTTTCACGATCGACGAGAAGCGAGGAGCCGATCTTGACGACGATGCGGGCGTAGCCCTCGAGCAGGTTCGTCATCGCTCCTCCCTGGCGGCCCGCGCCTCGGCGAAACGATCGGGCTCCTCCGCGTCGGCGGCCGGGGCGAGACTGGCGATGCGGCTCTTCATTTCGCGCAGCGCCTCGGTCATGCCCTCGCGGCTGACCGCCGAGAGCGCCAGCGGCGGCCTTCCGACCACGGCCTCCAGTTCGGCGAGCTTTTCCGCCCGCGCCTCGTCGGTCAGGGTGTCGACCTTGGACAGCGCCACGATCTCGGGCTTTTCCGCCAGCCCGTGCTCATAGGCCTCCAACTCGCGCCGCACGGTGCGATAGGCGCCGGCGACATCGTCCTCGCTGGCGGAGACAAGATGCAACAGGACGCTGGTGCGCTCGACATGGCCGAGGAAGCGGTCGCCGATGCCGACGCCCTCGTGCGCGCCCTCGATCAGGCCGGGAATATCGGCGATGACGAATTCGGCGTCGTCGATCTTCGCAACTCCGAGGCCGGGATGCAGCGTCGTGAACGGATAATCGGCGATCTTCGGTCGCGCCCGCGTGACGGATGCGAGAAACGTCGACTTGCCGGCGTTGGGAAGCCCGACCAGACCGGCGTCGGCGATCAGCTTCAGCCGCAGCCAGATCGTCAGCTCCTCGCCCTCCAGACCGGGATTGGCGCGGCGCGGCGCCTGGTTCACCGAGGTCTTGAAATGCGCGTTGCCGAAACCGCCATTGCCGCCCGCGGCCAGCCGATGGCGCTCGCCGACATGGGTGAGATCGCAAAGCAGCGTCTCGTTGTCTTCGGCAAAGACCTGGGTTCCGGCCGGCACCTTCAGCGTCACGTCGGGGCTCTTGGCACCGGTGCGGTTGCGGCCCATGCCATGCCCGCCGGTCTTGGCCTTGAAATGCTGCTGGTAGCGATAGTCGATCAGGGTGTTCAGGCCAGCCACCGCCTCGATGAAGATATCGCCGCCCCTGCCCCCGTCGCCCCCGTCCGGACCGCCGAATTCGATGAATTTCTCGCGGCGGAACGAAACCGAGCCGGCACCGCCATCACCGGAGCGGATATAGACCTTGGCCTGGTCGAGAAACTTCATAGCGGTTGTCTTTCGTCTTCTTGATCTGCGGCAAGTCCGGCTCGCCTGTCATAGCGGGCCGGGCGGCCGTTGGAAACGACCCTGTGTTTCCGGTTCAGTACGGCGCGAGCTCAGCCCGGCTCTTGGCGAAGGTCACATCCGAGGTGGCGAGTGGAATCGCAAATTTCGAGACGATGACGTGGTTTGCGATCGTCCCGTCGGGACGGCCGGTCATTTCGTGGCGAAAATGCAGAAGCGTGCTCCCGCCGCCGGGCGCATGGCCGTCATAGTCGAGAACGGCGCCGTTCTTCGTCTGAACGCCGACCACCGGCATCGGCGGCCCAAGCTTCCCCGTCTTCAGCTCCGTCGCGACGGTACCGCCGTAAAGACCCGGCCCGGTCCGCACCAGATCCCAGCGTTGCAGGCGTTCGCCATCGTGGAAGGTGAAGCGTTCGTCGAGCTGGAACCGGTCGCCCGTCTGCCTGCCCTCGAATTCGGCGGTAAAAGCCTCGGTGAAAACCCAGGCTGTCGTCACCGTGCCCTTCGAGACCGACGTTCCCTCGAAGAAATCCGGCAACGACAGGCCGTTGGGATCGGGTCGTGGAAGCCGCGACGGCGCGGCGAACCACGTCACACCCGCAAGCAATATAACGGCGCCACCTGCGGCAATCGTCGGCCAAAGCCAACGCCGGCCCTGTCTTCCGGTCATTGCCGACCCCAGGCCTTGAGCGACGCCCAGCAGCTGCGATCCATCACGAAATGTTCGCTCGCGACCCGGCCCGCGGACACCGACTCGATCATGCCGCTGCCACAGAAGTGAAAGCCGCATTTGCGGATCACCCGCCGCGACGCCTCGTTGACGACACGGCAACTCACGTCGATCGCATCGAGCCGCAGATGGGAAAAGCCATAATCGATGACCGCCTGGGCGCCTTCGGTCGCGATGCCGCGCCCCCAATAGGTCCGGCCGACCCAATAGCCGAGTTCGGCGTGCCCTTGCCTGCCCGAGGGCTTCAAGCCGCAACAGCCGACAAGCCGGTCATCTTTCTTCAGGCACAGGGCGAAGACGATTTCCGCCCCGTGGTCGGCGATAAACGCGCGCGCGTCGGCGACACGGTACGGATGCGGGATGCGCGCAAGCATCGCCGCGAGGTGGTGATCGTTGGCGAGCCTGGCCAGCGGCTCCGCGTCCTTCATCGCCAGGGGGCGCAGCCGGAGCCGTCCTGACTCAATCGAGACGTCATCCCGTTCGGCGGGCAATTCCTCGGTCATCGCATCGTCCTTCCCGAGACGCGAAAAGGGGAGATGGCGGTCCATCTCCCCTTTTGTCGCTCTGAAGTCCGATGCGTCTCGGAGGGATCAGAGGGCCGGGTCGTTGGAACGCCGGCGCTCTGAAGCTCCGGTCACTCGGCGGCTTCTGCTTTCGGCAGTACGGCTACGTAGGTGCGCCCGTTCGCCTTGTGCTGGAACGCGACGTTACCTTCGGCCTTGGCGAAGAGCGTGTGATCCTTGCCGATGCCGACATTCGCACCCGGATGCCAGCGCGTGCCGCGCTGCCGGATGAGAATGTTGCCTGGAATTACGGCTTCGCCGCCGAACTTCTTCACGCCGAGGCGCTTGGATTCGGAATCGCGACCGTTGCGCGA
Source organism: Aurantimonas marianensis (assembly GCF_024195285.1). Classification (GTDB taxonomy): domain Bacteria; phylum Pseudomonadota; class Alphaproteobacteria; order Rhizobiales; family Rhizobiaceae; genus Aurantimonas; species Aurantimonas marianensis. The sequence goes on along the minus strand of NZ_JALHBS010000047.1, from coordinate 1,760 downwards.
CGAGCCGCCTGCTTTCTTATGTGCCATCGTCTGTCTCCTTGCCTGTCAGGCTACCGGATCGGGTTCGCGGTAAAAATCCGCCCCGGGTCTTATTTCGTCGCCAGCTCTTTGGCCTGCTCGCGCCAGTCCTCGATCTGGGCGGCGCTGAACGGCATATGCTCGTCGATCCGCGCAACGTCCTTGTCGCTCAGCTTGGCGATCTGGGCAAAGGTGGTGATGCCCTGCTCGTTGAGCTGCTTCTCGGCGACCGGACCGATGCCCTTGATCGTGGTCAGCTTGTCGGCATCGCCCTTCGGCGCGGTGAACAGGCTCGCCGGCGCGGATGCTGCCGCCTGCTTCGGCTCCGCAGCCTTTTCGGCAACCTTCGCAGGCTTCGCGGCTTCGTCGGTCGCCTCGACCGGCTTTGCGGTCTTGGCAGGCTTCGTTCTGGCGGCCGACGTCTTCGACGGGGCCTTGCCGTCGGTCAGGATCTCGGCGACGCGGATCAGCGTCAGATCCTGGCGATGGCCGCGCGAACGCTTGGAGTTCTGCCGACGGCGCTTCTTGAAGGAGATGACCTTCTTGCCGCGCGTCTGGCCGATGATCTCGGCGGTCACGGAGGCGCCCGCGACGAACGGCGCGCCGACGGTCGAGCCGACCATCAGCACTTCCTTGAAGGTCACGAGATCGCCGGCCTCGCCAGGCAGACGCTCGATGGTGAACTGGTCTTCGGGGACAACGCGGTACTGCTTGCCACCGGTCTTGATGACTGCGAACATTTTATCTCCGTTCGTTCGATCGGCTCTCGCGCCGTAAAGGCCCGGGCCATCTTCTTGTCAGTCGGTTGCGAAATGGGCGAAAACAAACGGGCGCGGTCAAGCCACGCCCCAATTTGATGTCCGTCACTAGCGGGCCGGGTCCTTAAGGTCAAGTCAACTTTGCGGGCCGACCCCGATCGGTTGCTTGGGTTCGTAGCGCCCGATATGGGGGCGACAGTAGTGGTCATGAATCCATAAACCCATGACATGCGACAATGTCGCGGGTAATCGCGCCGCGCGGGAAACATGAGGACAGGACCCGATCATGACGATACTCGTCACCGGCGGCGCCGGCTATATCGGCAGCCACATGGCCTGGGAACTCCTGGATCACGGCGAGACGGTCGTCGTTCTCGATCGGTTGTCCACCGGCTTCGACTGGGCGGTGCCGCCCGAGGCAACGCTGGTCGTCGGCGATGTCGGCGATGCCGATCTCCTCGATCGCACCATCGCGACATATAACATCGACGCCATCATCCATTTCGCCGGCTCGATCATCGTCCCGGAATCCGTCGCCGATCCCCTTGGCTATTACGAGAACAACACGGTCAAGTCGCGCGCCCTGATCGCGGCGGCGGTCCGCGGCGGCGTCAAGCATTTCATCTTTTCCTCGACCGCGGCCGTCTACGGGTCACCCGCCACCATCCCCGTCACCGAAGCGGCCGCGACGCTGCCGGAATCGCCCTATGGCGCGTCCAAGCTGATGACCGAAATCATGCTGCGCGACACGGCGTTCGCGCATGATTTTCGCTATACCGCGCTGCGCTATTTCAACGTGGCGGGTGCCGACCCGCTGGGACGCACCGGCGAATCGACCAGGGGCGCGACGCATCTGATCAAGGTCGCGTCCGAAACAGCGCTCGGCAAACGCGGCTTCCTGGAAGTCTACGGCACCGATTATCCGACCGCCGACGGCACCTGCGTGCGCGACTACATCCATGTCACCGACCTCGTCAAAGCCCA
>NZ_JALHBS010000046.1 GCF_024195285.1 Aurantimonas marianensis | reverse complement strand
CCTCGCGCTCGAAAGGCTGCGTGGCGGCGGGTCCAGCATGGTCGCCAATTGCGGCTACGGACGCGGCTATTCGGTTATGGAGGTGCTGAACGCGGTCAAGGATGTCGTCGGCAAGGACTTCGAGATTCGCCTACGGGGCCGCAGGCCCGGCGACCCCGCCGCGATCGTCGCCGACCCCACACGCGCGCGCAACGAGCTCGGCTGGCGGGCCGAATACGACGATTTGCGCAAGATCGTCGGCCATGCGCTCGACTGGGAACGCGCCCTCGCCCGCCGCAATCATCACTGATCGCGGCCGGCGACGCGGCGCCGGCGTCGATAGCGGGAATCAGGCGTTGGCGCCCGGATCGCGATCGGGTCCGGTGCCGAGCCGCTTGCCGGGATTGATTGCTTCCAGCCAGCGCAGATAGGCGGCGTGGTCGTGACGGCCCATCTCCATCTCCTTGGCGAGGGCGTGGAAGGCGTCGCGCGCCTTTTCGGTCAGCGGCAGGGTCAGCCCTGCCTCCCGTGCCACTTCCAGAGCGTTTTCCAGATCCTTCAATTGCAGTTCCAGCGGCCCGCCGGGAACCCAGTTGCGCTCGGTCATCCGCTCGCCGTGCAGGTCGAGGATGCGTGAGGTGGCAAAACCGCCCATCAGCGCGTCGCGCAACGCGGCGGGGTCGCAGCCGCCTTCCTGGGCGAGCAGCATCGCCTCGGCGACGGCGCCGATGGTGACGGCGACGATCGCCTGGTTGGCAAGCTTGGCGACCTGGCCGGCGCCGTGGACGCCGACATGGGTGGGCCGCCCCATCGCTTTCAAGGCCTGTTCCGCTTCGGCAAAATCCTCCGCCCGACCGCCGGCCATGATGGCGAGCGTTCCCTCGATCGCCCCCTTCTCGCCGCCCGAGACCGGCGCGTCGATGTGGCGCCGTCCGGCTTTCTCGATCGAGGCCGCGTGGTCGCGCGCGACGCTCGGCTGGATCGAGGACATGTCGATGAACAACGCGTTCGAGGGCGCGGCCTCGACCACGCCGTGCTCGCCGAAATAGATCTCGGTGACGATCGGCGAATTGTCGACCATCGTGATGACGGCGTCGGCCTCGGCCACGGCCTCACGCGGATCGGCGGCGACGGTCGCGACACCGGCGAGCGCATCCGCTTTCGCGCGCGTCCGGTTCCAGACGGTGACGCGGAAGCCGGCCTTGGCGATGTTCCGCGCCATCGGCGCGCCCATGATCCCGGTACCGATCAGCGTGATGTTTTCAAGGCTCATGATTTGGCTCCTGGACGGACAGAGTTGTGACCGGCATACCGGAAGACGGCAAAAAACCGGATCGAAAGAGCGCTAGATTCCCTTGGCCTCGCCACCCGGGAGTGTGCCGGATTGGCGGCGCAGGAGTTCGAGCGCCTGCTGGTCGGCGCGGTCGCGGTGTTCTTGATGCAGGCGCCTGGTTTCGGCCTCGTCGCCGCTCAGGATCGCCGTGACGATCGCCCGGTGCTCCTCGTCCGATTGCGTCGGACGCGGGCGGAGCGGCATGATCGCCATGCGGGCGCGGTATTGCTGATCCCAATATTGCCGAAGCGTCGCCTGCAGTCTGGCATTGCCGCAGAACGAGACGATCTCGGCATGGAAGATGTCGTCCAGCCGCGACCATTGCTCGATGTCGTCGCGTTGCGTGGCGCGCTCCATTTGCCCCATGAGCGCGTGCAGCCGATCGGCTTCGGTCTTTGAGAGACCGCGGCGGGCGGCCAATTGCGCGGCCTTGACCTCGTGGGTGGAAAAGACCTCGTAAATATCGGCGAGATCGTCGAGCGATTGCGCCTTGACGGTAATGCCGTGGCGCGGCCGCACCGCGACGAGACCCTCCTCCTCCAATCGGATCAGCGCCTCGCGGATCGGCGTGCGGCTGAGCGACAGAAGATTGGCGACCTCGGTCTCCAGGAGCGTGGTGCCGGGTGGCAGGCGACCTTCGAGTATCCGGAACTTCAGTTCGTGATAGGCCCGCTCGCGCGCCGGCATCTTGCCTACGCCCTGGAGCGTCGGCCGTGGCCGCGAACCGCCCGGCCTGGTGATTGTGGCCGTCCTTCTGCGAGCGCTGTCGCTGGTCGTGTCCGGCTTGGTCAGTGCAAGCCTCCCTGCTTACGGCGCATCAGCGTCTGCGCTCCTGCGCTCATTCTGTCGAGTTCTTCCGGACCGCGATGCCGTTCAGTTCCGCCACGACGTCGGAGAGCATCGGCAGATAGTCGTCGCCGCGGCCGATCGCCTCGGCGGTCGCCAGGCCGTTCTTCACGCTCGACGAGACATGCGAGGCGATGCCGCTCTCATTCGCCATCGAGACGACGTAGCGCATGTCCTTGTGAGCGTTGCGCAACGTGAACTTGTGGGCATCCCGGTCGCGTTCGACCACGTATTGCATGAAGGTCTGGTAGAAGCCGCAATCCATCCGGCCGCCGCTGATGACGCCGTGAAACGTCTTGGCGTCGATGCCGTTTTTCGCCCCGATGGCCAGTGCCTCGGAATAAAGCGAGGCATAGCCGAGCGACAGGAAGTTGTTGAGAAGCTTCATGGTGTGGCCGGCGCCGGTTTCGCCGACGTTGACGACCTTGCCCGCCCAGCAGTCGAGAATGGGACGAACCCGCTCGAAATCCTCGGCCGAAGCGCCGACCATGGTGTCGAGCGTGCCTTCCCAGGCTTCCTTCGGCGTTCGCGACAGGGGCGCGTCGATCAGCGTCACACCGGCCTCGCGGCAACGCTCCGCCAGCGCACGGGTGGAAACCGGATTGCTGGTGGAGCTGTCGACGATCGTCGTCGTCGCGCCCTTTGCGTCGAGTATCTCGCCAACGGTCGCTTCGACCTCCGGACTGCCCGGCAGGCACAGGAAGACGATCTCCGCCTTTTCGGCCATCTCGGCGGCGCTCGCGGCCTCCTCGGCTCCCCGCGACGTCAGATCGTCGACCGGCTTGCGATTGCGGTGAGCGAGAACCGTCAGCGGGTAGCCGCCTTCGAGGATGTTCTTGGCCATGCCGTGGCCCATCAGGCCGACGCCGATGAAGCCGATACGCGGGCGATCCGTCATGGTGTGTTCCTCTTCGGGTGATGGCCGATCACTGGGCGCCCTCGCGGCCGGCCTCGTCGGCGATGTGGGCGCGAATGATCGAGGCAAAGTCGGTGTCGGCGACAAAACCAGCCTCGACGGCTCGGTCCGCCCGGAAATCGCGCGGCCAGCCCGAAACGATCTTCTCGATCGTGGCGTCCGGCTCGCGCCGTATGCGGCCGGCCACCTCGTCGCCGGCCACTTCGCGCAGCGCTTCGATCATCTCGCGGATGGTGATCGACAGGCCCGGCATGGTCAGCGAACGGCGATGCCCCAGGATTTCGGTGTCCATCGTCGCGGCATGGAGGAGGAAACCGACCGCCGCCGCCGGGCTCGCGACCCAGTGGCGCACCTCGTCGTCGACCGGAAGGATGGCTTCGTGGCCCGCCAGCGGCTCGCGGATGATGCCGGAGAAGAACCCCGACGCCGCCTTGTTCGGCTTGCCCGGACGCACCACGATCGTCGGCAGGCGGATGCCGACGCCATCGACGAACCCCTTGCGGGTGTAGTCGGCCAGCAAGAGCTCGCAGATCGCCTTCTGGGTGCCGTAGCTGGTCAGCGGCGCCTGCAGGAAAGTGTCGGAGATCTGATCCTCGAATGGCGCGCCGAAGACGGCGATGGACGAGTTGAAGACCAGCCGGGGACGATAGGCGTCGCCCTGGGCGCGGATCGCTTCCAGAAGATGATGCATCCCGTCGAGGTTGATCCGATAGCCCTTCTCGAAATCGGCCTCGGCTTCGCCCGAGACGATCGCGGCAAGGTGAAAGATCATCTCCGGCCGCTTGGCGACCAGAGCCTGAACGGTCCCGGGATCGGCGATGTCGCCGGCGCTGCTTTCGATCCTGATAGCGCCGGACGCGCTGTCGAAGCTTGGCTCCACAACGTCGAATGCGTCGATCGCCTCGATGGGCTGGCCGGCGAGGTTACCGTCGGCGAGAAGCTTGTCGACGAGCCGCCGGCCAACCATACCGCCGGCACCCAAGATCAGAATTCGCATTGTTCAGTCTCCCTGCGGACGGGTCAGAGCGACCAGCCGCCGTCGATCACTTGGGTGGTGCCGGTCGTGAAACGGCTTTCGTCCGAGGCGAGATAGACGGCGAGATGAGCGATTTCCTCGGGCGTGCCGAGACGGCCCATTGGCTGGCGCTCGATGAACATCGTCTTGGCTTTCTCGGTGCCGCCGACGCTCTTGCCCAGTTCCTCGATCCGGCCTTCGAGCGATGGCGATTCGATCGTGCCGGGGCAGATCGCGTTGGAGCGGATGCCGCTTTTGATGAAGTCGATCGCCACCGAGCGGGTCAGGCCGATCACCGCCGCCTTCGTCGCCATATAGACGTAGCGGTTCGGCGCCGCTTTGATCGACGAGGCGGCCGAGGCCATGTTGATGATCGAGCCGCCGCCGGCCTCCACCATGCGTGGCAACAGAGCGGAGATCGTGCGATGCATCGCCTTGACATTGAGATCGAAGGAGAAGTCCCAGGCATCCTCGTCGCAGTCGAGCACCGTGCCGTGATGGACGAAACCGGCGCAGTTGAACAGGATGTCCGGCGTGTCGACCCGCTTGAGATAGGCGGCGACGGCATCGGAATCAGTCACGTCCAGCGCGGCGGTGTCCACGATGCCGAAGGCTTTCAACCCGTCCAGCTTCGCCGCGTCGCGGTCGGACGCATAGACCTTGGCGCCGGCTTGCAGAAACGCTTCGGCGACCTTGCGGCCGATCCCCTGACCGGCCGCCGTACACAAGGCCACCTTGCCGTCGAGACGCTTCGTCATGCTCACTCCCTGGTCCTGTCCGCCATCAAAGGGCGGTTCAATGATTGTCGCGTGGCACACGGGCGCCGGTGCCGTCCACCCCGCCCTGCGCCAGACGCCGATAGGAGACGGCCGGCTCGAGCACCATGCCGGTCTCCAGCTGCGAGACCATGCCGCGCTGGATTTCTTGCCAGGGCGTCTGGTGTGCCGGATAGGCGTAGCCGCCGGCCTCGGCAAGGGCGGCGAAACGCGCCTGGAGCTCGTCGTCCGGAATGAGGATGTTCGCGCTGCCGCGCTCCATGTCGATCCGAACGCGATCACCGGTGGCCAGCACCGCCAGGCCGCCGCCGGCCGCAGCCTCGGGTGAGGCGTTGAGGATCGAGGGGCTGCCGGACGTGCCCGACTGGCGCCCGTCGCCGACGCATGGCAGCGAGTTGATGCCGCGCTTCAGCAGATAGTCTGGCGCCCGCATGTTCACCACTTCCGCGCCGCCCGGATAGCCGATCGGACCGGCGCCGCGCATGAACAGGATGCAGTGTTCGTCGATGCCGAGCGCCGGATCGTCGATCCGCGCGTGGTAATCCTCGGGTCCGTCGAAGACCACCGCCCTGCCCTCGAAAGCCATCGGATCGTCCGGATTGGACAGATAACGGTCGCGGAACTCCGGCGAGATCACCGACAGCTTCATGATCGCCGAATCGAACAGATTGCCCTTGAGCACCCGGAAGCCGGCATGTTGGAGCAACGGCCGCTCGATCGGCCGGATGACGTTCTCGTCCTCGATGACGGCGCCCCGGCAATTGTCGCCGATCGTCCGGCCATTCACCGTCATTGCGTCCTCGGCGATCAGGCCCTGGTTCATCAGCTGGTTGACCACCGCCGGCACGCCGCCGGCATGGTAATAGTCCTCGCCGAGATATTCGCCCGCCGGCTGCAGATTGACCAGCAACGGGATTTCCTCGCCATAGCTCTGCCAGTCGTCGATCGACAGCTCGACACCGAGATGGCGCGCGAGGCCGTTCAGATGGATCGGCGCGTTGGTCGAGCCGCCGATGGCCGAGTTGACGCGGATCGCGTTGATGAAGGCGTCGCGCGTCATGATGTCGGTCGGTTTGAGATCCTCATGCACCATTTCGACGATGCGCTTGCCGGTCAGATAAGAAATCTCCTGCCGGTCGCGATAGGGCGCCGGGATGGCCGCCGAGCCCGGCAATTGCATGCCGAGCACCTCGGCCAGCGAATTCATCGTCGTCGCGGTGCCCATCGTGTTGCAATAGCCGGTGGAGGGCGCTGACGAAGCGACCAGCTTGACGAAACCGGCATAATCGATCTCGCCGGCCGCCATCATCTCCCGCGCCTTCCAGACGATCGTGCCGGAACCGGTGCGCTCGCCGCGAAACCAGCCGTTGAGCATCGGGCCGACCGACAGCGCGATCGCCGGAAGGTTCACCGTCGCCGCCGCCATCAGGCAGGCGGGCGTGGTCTTGTCGCAGCCGATGGTGAGCACCACCCCGTCGAGCGGGTAGCCGTAAAGCACTTCGACCAGCCCGAGATAGGCCAGATTGCGGTCCAGCGCGGCGGTTGGGCGCTTGCCGGTTTCCTGGATCGGATGCACCGGAAACTCGATGGCGATGCCGCCGGCCTCGCGAATGCCCTCGCGCACCCGCTTGGCGAGTTCGAGGTGATGCCGGTTGCAGGGACTGAGATCCGAGCCGGTCTGGGCAATGCCGATGATCGGCTTGCCCGACTGAAGCTCCTCCTGGCTCAAGCCGAAATTGAGATAGCGTTCGAGATAAAGCGCCGTCATGTCCGGATTGGACGGATTGTCGAACCACGCGCGGGAACGTAGCTGACCGGCCTTGAGGTCGTTAGTCATCTGATCTCCGGATGCATCCCTGTCCGCGGCGCCGTTCTTCACCGCGCCGCGCCGCACAACGTATACATTACTCCACTCGGCATTCAAACACTTATCCCGCCTCACGGCGAGAGGCGAGAGCGGCAGGCTCGGGGCAGGGGAAATCCCGGTGTTCGGGTCAGTCGCCGCTTGCGGCGATGAGATCGGCCACACTCATCGGCGCAAGGCCTGGATTGTGGGGCGTCGGCGCGGCGCGCCGAGGCGAAACCGGCACGGACCTGGCGAAGCGCGGCGCCTCCGCGACATAGACCGAACGCGGCGCGTACTGCACCGCCCGCGGCGCCGGATTGCGAAAGGGTGGGTCGCCGATCCGGCGGGCATTCTTGCGCTTTTCGTAGAACACGTTACCCCCCGCTTCGACCAGATAATGCATGTTGGTGTAGGGGAAGGTCATGCCGGCGGTGTGGAAAAACATCGCCTTGCTGACGCGGGGATGCCGCTCGCCCCTGAGGACCCGCGTCGCCATCTTCGCGGCGAGATCGCGCCCCTTGTGCATCGGTTTCCTGAGAACGCCGGGCGCGAACTGGTTTTTCTGGCCGACGACGCCGCAGACGGACTTCGGGTAAAGACCGCTGTTGAGACGGTTCATCACGACGGTACCGACAGCCAGCATGCCATCCGGGCTGGAGCGATTCGATTCGAAATACATCACCCGCGTCATGCATTCATGCGCCGTCATCGGACGCAGTCGCGGGCCGCTGGCGCAAGCGCCCAGCAGAGCGAGCAGGCAAAGCAGCAACGCGTTGCGGCGAAGGATCGTCGGTGTCGGTACAGCCATCACAGGGTCTCGGGCGTCGGAACGTCTGGCACGTTCGAATGCGACGAGCCTGCGGAATAAGACTTAACGCGCGGTGCGCCGACGCCCCGGTGGCATCGAAAAGAGCAAACACCGTTAAGGATCGACTAAAATTTTCAGGGTGCCGGCAGTCCGTCCAAGCAGCGCCCGCCCCGCGCCGCGCACCCTCGATCCCTGCGCGCGTGCGTTCAGACGCTGGAGTCGGCGCGGGCGTAGACGTCCTCGATGCGCACGATATCGTCTTCGCCGGTGTAGCTGCCGACGTGGATCTCGATCAGCTTGAGGTCGATCTTGCCCGGATTGTGCAGACGATGGACGCAGCCGATCGGCAGATACGCGGCTTCGTTCTCGTGGAACAGCGAAACGGTGCCGTCGATCGTCACCACGGCGGTGCCGTGAACCACGACCCAATGTTCGGCGCGATGGTGGTGGCGCTGCAGGCTGAGCAGCCCGCCGGGTTTGACGCTGATGTGCTTGACCTGAAAACGATCGCCGATATCGATGCGCTGATACCAGCCCCAGGGCCGGTAGATTCGCAGATGCTCGCTCGCCTCGCGCCGGCCGGCGCGCTTCATGTCCGCGACCAGATCCTTGACCCGACCGGCCTCGCTCTTGGCGGCGACCAGCACGGCGTCCTGCGTTGCCACGACGATCACGCCGTCGAGGCCGACCGCGGCCGTCAGCATCTCCTCGCTGCGCAGGAAACTGTTCGTCGTGCCGAGCACGGCGACGGGGCCTTCGAGGCGGTTGCCGTTCTCGTCCTTGACCTTGAGGTCGTGGATCGCGTCCCAGGCGCCGATATCAGACCAGTCGAAGGATGCCGCGAGCACGCCCGCCCGCTCCGTCTTCTCCATCAGCGCGTGATCGATCGAGATTTTCGGCGCCTTGGCGAATTCCTGCGTATCGAGGCGGAGGAAATCGAGATCGCGCGCCGCCTTCGCGACCGATCTGCGCGCGGCGTCGAGAACCTCGGGGCAATGACGCTCCATCTCTTCGAGAATCGTGCCGATGGCGAAGATGAAATTGCCGCTGTTCCACAGATAGCCTTCCGCGACGTAGCGCTCGGCGACCTCGCGCACCGGCTTCTCCACGAACCGGGCAAGCCCATGCGCCCGCTCGCCGAGGACGTCGGCCGACCGCTCGATGTAGCCATAGGCCGTGGACGGACAATCGGGCTCGATGCCGATGGTCATGATCGGCCCGTCGGCGGCGATCGTCGCGGCCAGGAGGCAGTCTTTCACGAAGGCCTCGGCATCCGCGATGGCATGGTCGGCGGCAACGACGATGCAGATGCTGTCGGGGGAGCGGTCGGCCGCGAGCAGCGCCCCGACGGCGCCGGCCGCGGCGGAATCGCGGCGCTCCGGCTCCAGGACGATTTCCCCGGCAATGCCGAGCGACGCCATCTGCTCGGCGACGATAAACCGGAATTCGTGGTTGGTGACGACGATCGGTTCGCCGAATGCCGCGCCCTTGAAGCGCAGAAGTGTGGCCTGAAAGGTCGACATGCCGTCATCGAGCAGTGCGATGAACTGCTTCGGCATGGTGTCGCGCGATACCGGCCACAGGCGCGTTCCCGCGCCGCCGGCCATGATGATCGGAACCAGAGGATGATCCTGCACGCCGCTGTGTCTCCCAAAGCTCAGGCCGTCGCCCTGTCGGCCTTGCCTAGCCGATCACCCCGGCGCTGTCCATTTCGGCTGCTCCATCGGCCGGTGTGCCGGCCCGCCGGTGCCCCGGGCACTAACGCGCCGTGCTGCCCCGCGCTTTGACTTCATAACCGAGGTCGACAACCTGCGGTGATCGCGCAAGGTCCGCTTGGATTGCCTCGATGAGCATGACGACCGCGCGCTGCCCCATTTCGTGACGAAAGGTCCGCACGCTCGTGACCGATGGTTCCGCCGTCGCCATCATCTCGAGATCGTTGAATCCGCAAAGGCCGAGCTCCGCTGGGATCGATATCCGGCGCCGCTGCGCCTCGAACAGGACTCCGAGCGCCAAATCGTCATTGTTGCAGAAGACCCCGTCGATATCGGGCGCGCGCTCGACCAGATCGGCGAACAACCGACTGCCCAGCGTGACCGTTGAGGGGGCCGGCGTCGTGATGACCCGCGTTTTCGAAAAGACGCCCGCCGCTTCTGCCGTATCGCGAAACCCACGAAAACGCCGTTGCGTCCGGGGGTCCATCCGCGCTCCGAGGAAACCCAGTTTTCGATAGCCGCGCTCGACCAGATGGGCGGTTGCCGCGCCGGCCGCGGCATAATGGGAGAAACCGATCATCATGTCGATCGGCCGATCGTCGGTCTCCATGATCTGAACGATCGGGCATTGGGCCGTCGATAACAGCGCCCTCGCCTCCTCCGACTGGTCGATGCCGGTGACGATCAGGCCCGCTGGCTTCTGGCTGAGAAACACCCGAAGCAGGCTCTCCTCCTGAAGGCCTGAATAGCGCGTATTGCCCAGCTGAACGTCGAAGGGCGCGTCCTCGATGCCGGCGTAGATACCGCTCAGGACATCCGCGAAAACGTTGTTGGTGACGGAGGGGATAAGGACGCCGATGACATCGGTGCGGCCGGAAGCCAGCGCCCGCGCCGCCGCGTCCGGGATGTAGCCCAGTTCCGCGACGGCCAGGCGGATGCGCTCCCGTAGCGCCGCCGATACCTTCTCCGGGCTGCGGAGCGCCCTGGATACCGTGATTGCGCTAACACCTACCTGCCTTGCCACGTCGGATAATGTGATCTTTCCGACACCCCTCAAACTCGCTCCCTCCCCTTCTTTCGAAGACACATGATAGTCGAAAGGGTTGACTAAGAAAGCCCGATCCGACAAATGTTAGCGCTACCATTCGATGCGGGGGGACCCGTCGAATGGCCGGGGAGATAGAGATAACGATGCAGCCGAGCCCGGTTTTTCTGATCATGGGGGTCTGCGGCGCCGGCAAGTCTGCGGTTGCCCAAGCGCTTGCCGGGGCCCTGAACGGTACGTTCCTGGACGGCGACGACTACCATCTCGCCGAGCACGTCAAGGACATGTCCGCCGGCATTCCGCTGAACGATCTTGTCCGCAAGGACTGGCTTCGCCGCGTCTGCCGGGCGATCGTGGCCGCGCGGCGCGAACGCGATGCGCCGGTCTTCATCGCTTGTTCGGCGCTGAAGAAAAGTTATCGTGACTTCATTCGTCGCGAAGTGGGGCCACTCTGCGTTCTTCATCTCGCCGGCGACCCGGAGCTGGTCCGCGAGCGCATGACGGGGCGGCCCGACCATTTCATGCCGATCTCGCTGATCGAGAGCCAGTTTCGGGATCTGGAGCCGCCGCGCGCTCCCGAGGAAGGGGTACACGTCCTCGACATTTCACCACCCCTCGAGTCGGTGGTTCATGAAGCTCTCGCCATTTCCCGGCGCGTCGTTGCCAACGCCGGATCTCATCCTCACGCGGAAGACAGACATTCCGTCGGCAACACCCACAGACCATAACAAGCCAGACATCACAGGGAGATTACATCATGCTGAAATCGTTTACCAAACTCGCGCTGACCGCCGCCGCGACGCTCGCCATCGCAAGCGCGGCCTCGGCGCAGGAATACAGCTTCAAGTTCCAGTCGAGCGATCCCGCCGGCAACCCGAACTTCGAGCTGCAGCAGGAATGGACCAAGGCGATCAACGAGAAGACCGACGGCAAGGTCGAGGTCGAGTTGCTGCCGGTCGAATCGATCGTCGCTCACAACGAGACCCAGGACGCGATCGCCGCCGGCATTCTCGACGGCCACATCACCGACACCTCCTACTTCGCCGGCAAGGACGCCGCCTTCGGCCTGATCGCCAATCCGGTCGGCGCCTGGTCCGATCCTCAGGAAATGTTCGACTTCATGCAGAAGGGCGGCGGCAAGGAGCTGATGAACGAGCTGGTCGAGCCCTATGGTCTGCACTTCATCGGCGCGACCACGCCGGGCCTCGAAGCGTTCGTATCCAAGGTTCCGCTGGAAGGCGTCGACGACTTGCAGGGCCTGAAGATGCGCGCGCCGGAAGGTCTGGTGCAGCAGGTGTTCGCGGCGGCGGGCGCGTCGCCGGTCAATCTGCCCGGCTCCGAGGTCTTCACTTCCCTCGACAAGGGCGTCATCGACGCGGCCGACTATTCGGTGTTCTCGACCAACCAGGCGCAGGGCCTGAACGATGTCGCGACCCATCCGGTCTATCCCGGCTTCCACTCGATGCCGCTGGTCGAAGTCTCGATGAACAAGGAAAAGTGGGACGCGCTCCCGGAAGACATCAAGACCGCCTTCGAGGAGAGCGTGGCCGAATTCGCCCAGAAGCAGGTCTCGGCCCTGGCCGCCAAGGACGAGGAGGCAGTGAAGGCCGCCAAGGAGGGCGGCAAGATAACCGTTCACGACTGGTCGGATGAGGAGCGGGCCAAGTTCCGCTCGATCGCGACCGGCGAATGGAAAACGGTCGCCGACAAGTCCGACAACGCCAAGAAGGTCTATGATAGACTGACGGGCTACCTCAAAGACAACGGGATGATGAAGTAACATCTCGTTTGGTCCGGCGGCGGTGCGCCCGCCGCCGGACGTCGATCGGTGGGAGGGGAGAACGATGGCGAAGGAAGCCGATCCGCGGGCTGCCGTGCTTGACGCGGAAAGCCCTCACCCGGTCATTCCCCAGGCGGGTCGGCTGGGTCGCGCGATCGACAAGGGCGGCATCGTGTTCGCCGTCGGCATCGTCGCGGCGATGCTCATCCTGATCCAGGAAGTGGTCCTGCGCTACGTCTTCAACGCCCCGACCATCTGGGCGCATGAAACGACCGTGTTCCTTTGCGCGATCGCCTTCGTCTACGGCGGGCTTTATTGCGCGGCCCGCGACTCGCATATCCGTGTGGTGCTGATTTACGACGTCGTGCGCGGCCGGCCCAAACGGGTTCTCAACGCCGCGATCTCGTTCGTCTGCCTGATCGCCTCGGCGTTTTTTGCCTGGGCGTCCTGGCTGATGGTCGAGCGCGCCATCTTCCGTCCCGACGGCAGCATCCGCTTCGAGAGTTCGGGCAGCGCCTGGGACCCCAGCTATCCCGCCTATCTCAAGCTTTTTCTCTTCGCCACACTGGTGCTGATGGCCATTCAGTTCATGATCCTGACGGTCAATTATTTCCGGTCCAGCCGCGATCGCGATCGGATTTCCAACTGATGGACGCCTTTACCGTTCTGTTCGACCTCAAGGCGCTCGGCATCGAACAGGCGACGCTCGTCATGTTCGCCATGCTGCTGGCCCTTCTGGTGCTCGGCATCCCGCTCGCGTTCGTCACGCTGCTGGTCGCGCTGATCTTCGCGCTGGGCTGGTTCGGCCCGATGGCGGTCCCGCTGATCACCAGCCGGGTTTATTCTTTCGTCTCCTCCTTCGTCTTCGTTTCCGTGCCCATGTTCGTGCTGATGGCGGCGCTGCTGGACCGATCGGGCATCGCGCGCGATCTGTTCGACGCCATGAAGCTGGTCGGCGGACGGCTGCGCGGCGCGGTCGCCGTCCAGACGATCTTCCTCGCCGTCATTCTGGCTGCGATGAGCGGCATCATTGGCGGTGAGATCGTACTTCTCGGCCTGCTGGCGCTGCCGCAGATGCTGCGCCAGGGCTACGACCGCAACCTTGCCATCGGTGTCATCTGCGCCGGCGGCTCGCTCGGCACCATGGTGCCGCCATCGATCGTGCTGATCATCTACGGCCTGACCGCCAATGTCTCCATCGGCGATCTGTTCACCTCGGCCTTCATTCCCGGCTTCATGCTTGCCGGCTTTTACGTCGTTTACGTTCTGACGCGCTGCTATCTCAATCCCGCCCTCGCGCCAACGCCGGAGCCGGACACCCGCCCCTGGAGCGAGAAGATCGTGCTGCTGAGGGGCATCGTCCTGCCGATACTCGTGGTGATCTTCGTTCTGGGCTCGATCTATGGCGGCATCGCTTCCGTCACCGAAGCCTCGGCCGTCGGCGTGGCCGGTGTGCTGCTTTCGACTGTCGTTCGGGGCGAGTTCACCCTTACGATGCTGAAGGGCGCGGCGCTGCAGACATTGTCGACGGTTGGCATGATCGTCTGGATCGGCATCGGCGCGAGCGCTCTCGTCGGGGTCTTCAACCTGATGGGCGGTATCGACTTTGTCTCCGACCTGATCACCGGAATTTCGGAGAACCCGACCATCATCATCCTGTTCATGATGGCGATCCTGTTCGTCCTGGGAATGTTCCTGGACTGGGTCGGGATCGCGCTGCTCACCATGCCGATCTTCGTGCCGATCGTGAAAGACCTCGGCTATGATCCGGTCTGGTTCGGCGTCCTCTTCGCCATGAACATGCAGGTATCGTTCCTGTCGCCCCCCTTCGGCCCCGCCGCGTTCTATCTGAAGAGCGTCGCGCCGCCGGAAATCTCGCTGGGCGATATCTTCCGCTCGCTCCTGCCCTTCATCGCCATCCAGATCTTCGCGGTCGGACTTTTGATCGCCTTTCCCTGGATCACCGGACGGTAGAATGTCGCGGGGAGGCCTGATGAACGACCGTCATCGCGGCGAAAACGCGGCCCGTCGTAGACCTGTCTCGGGATTCCAGTGCATCGCCGTTGACTGGAGCGCCGGGCTCGTCGCCGGGCGGGCGAACCGGTTCGCCTCGTTCCGGCCTCCCCCGCCGCACAGCAAGGGGTTGAAACCACGAGACCCCACAGCACCTTATCCGCTCACCACCTAACGAAGTTGAAACCGGCCGTCGCTAATGTCGGCCAACATACTTGGGTCTTGGGAACCACGCGTCGATCTTGAGAAGGCGCTCGCAACGCGAATGAGTCCAAACTGACAGGGAGGACGACGCCGTGACACGATCAGACCCCGTCTTCCTGCTCATGGGGGTATCCGGGGTTGGCAAGAGTGCGGTGGGAGAAGCGCTCGCCCATCGTCTCAATGGCACCTTTCTCGATGCCAATGACTATCATCTCGCCAAGCATATCGACGGCATGTCCTGCGGCATCCCGATCGACGACTTCATCCGGAAGGGCTGGCTGCGTCGCGTCTGCGGCGCCGTGGAGCGAACCCGCGTGGAGTATCGACGGCCGGTCTTCCTCGCCTGCTCCGCCTTGAGGAAGAGCAATCGGGACTTCCTGCGCCGGGAGATCGGCGCGCTATGCGTGATTCACCTGACCGGCGCGCACGATCTGATCCGCGACCGGATGCTGGCGCGCCGCGACCATTTCGCCCCTGCTGCGTTGCTCGATAGCCAGATCCTCGATCTGGAACCACCGACGCCAATGGAGCAAGACGTTCACGTGATCGACGTTTCTCCCAGCCTGGACGACGTCGTGGCCGAGGCCGCCGCGCTGGTGGAAAGCGTCACGAAACAGCCGCCTCCCGTCCGATAATCAGAATCGCGCTCCCGCTCCTACATCGTCGCGCCGATCTGCCACGGCACGAATTCGTAGTCGCCCAGCCCCTGCATCTCGGATTTCGACATCTCGCCGGAGGCGACCCGCAACAGCATGTCGTAGATATCGCGGCCGAGTTCCTCGATCGATCGGCCCTCCGACACGATCCGGCCAGCGTCGACATCCATGTCCTCGGTCATCCGCCGGTACATCTCGGTGTTGGTTGCGATCTTGATCGAGGGCGACGGCTTGAAGCCAGCCGCCGAGCCGCGACCGGTGGTGAAGGCGACGAGGTTGCAGCCCGACGCGATCTGGCCGGTGACCGAGGCGGGATCATAGCCCGGTGAATCCATGAAGACGAAACCGCGCTCGCGGATCGGCTCACCGTATTTATAGACGCCGTTGAGCGGCGAGGTCCCGCCCTTGGCGGCGGCGCCGAGCGACTTTTCCAGGATCGTGGTGAGGCCGCCCTTCTTGTTGCCGGGGCTGGGATTGTTGTCCATCGAGCCCTTGTTGCGGGCGGTGTAATCTTCCCACCACTCGATCAACTTGACCAGTTTCTCACCGGTCTTCAGGTCCTTCGCCCGGCGCGTCAAAAGGTGCTCGGCGCCATAGATCTCCGGCGTTTCGGCGAGAACACCGGTGCCGCCCTGGGCGACCAGAAGATCGCAGGCGTAGCCGAGCGCCGGATTGGCGGTGATCCCCGACCAGGCGTCGGAGCCGCCGCATTGCAGCGCGACGGTCAATTCGGAGACCGGACACGGCTCGCGGCGGGCCTGATCGGCAATCGGCAACATCGCGCGGACCTTCTCGACCCCCGTTTCGATCGTGCGGCGGAGACCTGCGACATCCTGGATGTTCATCGCCTGGAACATCGGCCCCTTCTCGATGCCGTAAGCCTCGAGCAGCCAGTCGATCTGGTTGACCTCGCAACCGAGCCCGACCATCAGCACCCCGGCGACATTCGGATGGCGGGCATAGCCCCACATCACCCGCTGCAGCGCGTCGAACCCCTCGCCGTCGCCGCCCATGCCGCAACCGGTGCCATGCACGAACGCCGTGACCCCGTCGACGTTCGGAAAAGCGGCAAGTTCCTCCGGCCCGAACGCCTCGGCGATCTTGCGCGCCGCCGTCGCCGAGCAATTGACCGACGTCAGAATCGCGATGGTGTTGCGCGTGCCGACCCGCCCGTCGGCACGGCGATAGCCCATGAAGCTGTCGCGCTGCTCCGCCGGAACCGCCGTGACAGGACGCAGGTCGGTCGAAAACTCGTAGTCGTGCGCCGTGCCGCGAAACTCGACATTCTGGGTGTGGACGTGGGCGCCCGCCTCGATGGCCTCGGCCGCGTAGCCGATCACCTGCGCGTATTTCACGACCGGCTCGCCCGCCGGGATCGCGCGCGTGGCGATCTTGTGACCGCGCGGGATCATCATCAGCGTGCGCGCATCTTCCACCTCCGCGCCGGCCTCCAGCGCGCGCAGCGCCGTCACCACGTTGTCAAAGGGGTCGAGGCGAACCGTGTTGGTCGACATTGTCTGGCTGTCCCTTGAACCGAGGGTGCCAACGCCTTCGCGCCTGGCAGCACCGTCGCGGTTGAAATCTCGTCATTGGCGTCAAAGCACAAGCGGTGCATTCATTCTATCGCAAAGAATATCGCCACGGCCATTGCACAACGAGGTGCAGTGAATAATATGCGGCCGGGATTCAGCGTATACATTAGGGAGGAAGAACATGAAATATCTAAAACAGTGCCTTGCGATGTCCGCCGCCATGGGAGTGGCCTTGTCGGCACAGGCGGCCGCCGCCGAGACGGTCCTCAAATTCGCGCATGTCTATGAAGAGAGCGAACCCTATCACACCTGCGCCGTCGAGGCGTCGGACAAGCTGAAGGCGGCAACCGAGGATCGTTATTCGATCGAGGTGTTCCCGGCCTCCTCGCTCGGCAAGGAAGTCGACATCAACGAGGGCCTCGGGCTCGGCACCGTCGACATCATCTACACCGGCCAGCTGTTCGCCGGCCGCGCCTACGGGCCGATTGCCATCGGCGGCGCGCCCTTCATGTTCCGCGACTACGATCACTGGGACAAGTATCGCAATTCCGACCTGTTCAAGGAACTGGCAGAGGGCTACCGTGAGGCCAGCGGCAATCACGTCGTCGCCACCACCTATTACGGCCAGCGGCACGTCACCTCGAACAAGCCGATCCTGAAACCCGAGGACATGGCCGGCATGAAGATCCGGGTGCCGAACGCACCGCTCTACATGATGTTCCCCAAGGCCGTCGGCGCCAACCCGACCCCGATCGCCTTCGCCGAGGTCTATCTCGCCCTTCAGCAGGGCACGGTCGACGGGCAGGAAAATCCCCTGCCGACGATCCAGGCGAAGAAGTTCTACGAGGTTCAGTCGGACATCAACCTGACGGCCCACATCAACGATGCGCTGTTGACGATCGTCGGCGGCCCGACCTGGGACCAGATGGAGGAAGCCGACCGGACCGCCCTCACCGAGGTGCTGACGGAAACCGCCGAATGCGCCACCTCGCAGGTCCGCGAGAAGGAAGCCGAGCTCGCGGCATGGTTCAAGGAGCAGGGCGTGACCGTCAACGAGGTCGATGTCACGCCGTTCCGCGAAGCCACGATGAAGCTTCACAATGGCGAGGACGCGACCTGGGAGCAGGAGACCTACGACAGGCTCCAGGCCATCAAGTAAATCCTGACAGTCAGGCAACACTGCCGGGCGGCCCCCGTGGTCGCCCGGTCTTCGTGTGATTTCCGGAGACCCCCATGGCCGCCATGCCCCCTGAGGACGACCCGAGCCCGGCCGTGCGCGCAGAAGCGCCGAGCCCGCTCACAGACCAGCCGATCGACCTGTCGGACATCCGCTGGAGCGACGGGCTCATCCTTTTCGTCTTCTGGCTGCTGGCCTTCGTCGTCTTCCTGCAGTTCTTCACGCGCTACGTGCTCAACGATTCCCTCGGCTGGACCGAGGAGATCGCACGGTTTCTGCTGATCGCCGTCACCTTCATCGGCTCGATCATGGCGGCGCGCAAGCAAAGTCACATCGCCGTCGAACTGATCTACCGCTATCTGCCGCGGCCGGTCCGCTTCGCGCTCCAGATCTTCGTCGATTGCGTCAGCCTCGCCTTCTATGTCGCGATGGGCTGGTTCTGCACGCAGCTCGCCCAGCGGACCCAGCAGATGATGGTCTCGATCGACGTGCCGAAGTCGCTTGTCTATTGGGGTGTTTCCATCTGCTTCGGCTTCATGGCGATCTATGCTCTCTTGGCGCTGATGGGCCACCTCAAGACCGGCACCAGCCGACTGATCGACCCGGAGCGCTTTGCTCCGACGACATCAGGCCTTTGACGCCGGTGCCCGGCGCGCGCGCCCTCCCCGTCCTTTCCGCGACCGCGACCGGCCTCACCCGCCGGCTGTGGATCACTCGCCTCGAAACCGGTCCGTCCCGATGCTGCTGATCTCGCTCTTCGTTCTCGTGCTCGTCCTGATCATCCTCGGCGTGCCGGTGGCTATCGCGCTCGCCGGTTCGTCGGCGGTGTTCATCCTGATCGAGGGCCGGGTCCCCGATGTGGTGGTCATCCACCGCATGATCAACGGCGTCGATTCCTTTCCGCTGCTCGCCATCCCCTTCTTCATCCTTGCCGGCAATCTGATGAACACCGCCGGCATCACCGAGCGGATCTTCGATTTCGCCAAGGCGATCTTCGGCTGGATGCGCGGCGGCCTCGGTCACGTCAATGTCGGCGCCTCGGTGATTTTCGCCGGCATGTCGGGCGCGGCCGTCGCCGACGCCGGCGGCCTCGGCGCGATCGAGATCAAGGCCATGCGCGATGCCAATTACGATCCCGGCTTCGCCGTCGGCATCACCGCCGCCTCCTCGACCATCGGGCCGATCATCCCGCCGTCGCTGCCGATGGTCATCTATGGCGTCGTCGCCGGCGCCTCGATCGGCCAGCTCTTCGCCGCCGGCTTCGTGCCCGGCCTGCTGATGGCCGTGTCCTTGATGGTCATGATCGCCCTCTATGCCCGCTGGCGGAAGTATCCGATCGACCAGCCTTTCCGGTTCGCGATCCTGGGCTCCACCTTCAAGCGCGCCTTCCTGTCGCTGCTGACCCCATTGATCATCGTCGGCGGCATCCTGTCGGGTGCCTTCACGCCGACGGAAGCCGCGATCGCCGCCTGTGCCTGGGCGTTGATCCTCGGCCTGTTCGTGTATCGCACGCTGACGCTGAAGCGATTCCTGCGGGTCTCCTTCGACACGATCGAGACGACGTCGGTGGTCCTGTTCATCGTCGCCGCGGCGTCTATCTTCGCCTGGATTCTCACATCCAACCGCGCGCCGGAGCAGTTCGCCGCGCTCATCCTGACCATCTCCGACAATCCCTGGATCGTGCTGCTTCTCATCAACCTGATCCTGCTGGTCGTGGGCTGTTTCCTGGAGACGGTGGCGGCGATCACCATCCTGACCCCGGTGCTGTTGCCGATCGCCATCAAGATGGGCATCGACCCGGTGCATTTCGGTGTGATCATGGTGCTCAATCTGATGATCGGCTTGCTGACGCCACCGATCGGCATGGTTCTCTATGTTCTTTCAAGGGTGTCCGGCGTTCCGTTCGAGCGTTGCGTGACCGCGACCGCACCCTTCCTCATACCGCTGTTCGCCGTCCTGCTTCTGATCACCTTCGTGCCGGCTCTGACCATGTGGCTGCCGACGCTGATCTATCGCTGAGGACGCGAAACGCCGGCCCTTCGCGTCCCCAGACGGCGCGGACGGTGTCGATGAAGGCCTGGGCGATGTCGCTGGTGCGCCGATTCTTCGGCGAAAGCAGCTCGAACGTGCAGACATAGCCGATCTCGCTCGGGCGGATGGCGCGCAGCTCGCCCGCCCCGACCTCCTGGCGGACATAGTGGTCCGGCAACAGGCCGATGTAACGGCCGGAGCGGATCAGGATCAGCTGCGGCTCGATCTGATACACCGTCGCCTCCACCCGCCAGTCGATCTGGCGCAGTGAGTCCTCGTCGCGCCAATAGCCCCGATGCACGAAAGGCAGAGCGGCGAGCCGCGCATCGGTCAGTTCGGCGTCGGACGTGCTGAAGGCGGGATGGCTTCGGCTGCAATAGAGGCTGTGCCGTTCCTCGTAGAGGCGATCATATTCGATCCCCTCGATGCGGTTGCGATAGCTGCCGATGGCGCAGTGATAGAGCCCATCCGCCACCTTCTGCTGCATGTCCTGTGGCCGCTCCTGGACGAGCACCAGCTTCACCTGGGGGGCGATCTGACCGAATTCGGCGACCACCTCGGCCAACCGATTGGCCGGGTCGCTGGCGATGGCGTCGAGGATTCCGATCCGCAGTTCACCCTTCAGTTCGCCCCGGACCGAAGCGACGTCGGCGGTGAAATCCTGCAGGGCCTTTTCCAGTTGGCGCGCCGATTCATAAGTCGCGCGTCCCTTTTCCGTCAGCCGGAAACCGCCCCTGCCGCGTTGGCACAGAGTGAAGCCGAGCCGCTGTTCGAGCGCCGTCATGTGATTGCTGATCGTCGACTGACTGATGTTGAGCTCGGTCTCGGCCGCGGCGAAACCGCCATTGCGCACGACCGCGTCGAAGACGGTCAAAAGTCGCAGGTCACTCCCAGAAACACGCATCGCCACCCGTCTCACATTGATGTTTGCCAATGTCAGGATTGATAGTGCGGTATGTCATGGCGCGTCCAGCCCCCCTCAAATGCCCGGGGAGAAGGCGGAGAGCCATAGTGAGCAAACTGTGGGCAAACTCGGGAGGGTTCAACGCTGGCTGAGAACGAAGGCGGCAGACCCACGCCACGCCGCAACCCGCTGCTAGCCGCCGTGACGGCACCGCCGATCGCGCGGGCCGGCCGCTGGATCGAATCCTATGACGGCGCCCACGGCGCCATGATCGATTGCAGCCAGGCGGTTCCAGACCACGCGCCACCAGCCGAATTCGCCGAACGCCTCGCCGTGACAGCAGCCTCTCAGGAGGCGGCCCGCTACGGCGACATTCTCGGCGACCAGGCATTGCGCGCGGCCTATGCCTCCCATGTTTCCAGCCTCTACCGCAGTGAGATCGCCGCATCACGCGTTGCCATCACCGCCGGCTGCAACCAGGCGTTTTTCGCCGCGATGCTGGGCGTCGCCCAAGCCGGCGACGCCGTGGTCCTGCCGGCGCCCTGGTACTTCAATCACAAGATGACGCTGGAGATGCTCGGCATCGAGGCGCGCGTGCTGCCGTTGCAAGCGGAAACCGGCTTCCTGCCGGTGCCGAGTGACGTGGAGGCGCTGATCGACGACCGCTGCCGGGCTCTCGTTCTCGTTTCCCCCAACAACCCGACCGGTGCCGTCTATCCGCCTGACCTCCTTGCCGAGTTGCTGGACGTGTGCGTCCGCCGCAGCCTCACCCTCGTGCTCGACGAGACTTATCGCGATTTCCTGGCCCCGGAGAGCGGCGCGCCGCATCGCCTGTTCGGCAGCGCCGCCGCGCGCGAGCATCTGGTCAGCCTCTATTCCTTCTCCAAATCCTACGCGATCCCCGGCCATCGCGTAGGGGCGATGATCGCCGGATCCGGGTTCATCGCGCAGATGGAGAAGGTCATTGACTGCGTGCAGATCTGCGCGCCGCGGCCGACGCAGGCCGCCCTGCCCTGGGCGATCCCCGCGCTCGCCGACTGGCGGGGCGACAACCGCCACGAGATCGCGAAACGCGCCGGTGTTTTCCGGGAGGAGACCGGCCGCCTCGATGGCTGGGCGCTCCAACAGATCGGCGCCTATTTCGCCTATGTCCGCCATCCCTGGCGCGGTCTGTCGGCTGAAGCGGTCGCCGAGGCGCTGATGCGCGATCTGGGCGTGCTGGTGCTGCCGGGCAGCTTCTTCGGCCCAAGCCAGGAAGACCATCTGCGGATCGCCTTCGCCAATGTCCCCGTGGACCGGATCCGCGAACTGGCGCGCCGGCTGGCGCTCGGCCTCGCCGGCGGCTTTCGGGCGGACGACCAACCCCATGCGACGAGGACAGCCCATGGATAGCGACAAACTCGACGCGCTGCGCCAGCGCTTTGCCGGCGACAACGAACGAACGATCCACGACGCCGGCTTCGCGGCTGTCGCGGCCAAGCTGTTCGACCCGAAAGGCACGCGCGTCGCGCCCTATGCCGGCCTGCCGACGCTGCTCGACATGCCGTTCCGCGCCGTCGACTGGTCGGCGCCGGATCTCGCCAACCTCGACGTCGCTCTGATCGGCGTGCCGATGGATCTCGGCGTCACCAACCGCAATGGCAGCCGCTTCGGCCCACGGGCCATGCGGGCGATGGAACGCGTTGGCCCCTACAATCACGTCCTCAAGACGATGCCGGGCGCCGACCTCAAGGTCGCCGACATCGGCGACGTGCCCTTCCGCAGCCGCTTCGATCTCGCCACATCGCACGAAGACATCGAGAAGACGATCGCCGCGATCGTCTCCGCCGGCGTCACGCCGCTCTCTGTCGGCGGCGATCATTCGATCACCCTGCCGATCCTGCGTGCCGTAGGCCGGGACCGTCCTGTCGGCATGATCCATGTCGACGCCCATTGCGACACGTCGGGGCCGTTCGACGGCTGCAAGTTCCACCATGGCGGGCCGTTCCGGCAAGCCGTCCTCGACGGCGTACTCGACCCCGAGCGCTGCATCCAGATCGGCATCAGGGGCTCGTCGGAATATCTGTGGGAGTTCTCCTTTGAATCCGGCATGACCGTCATCCACGCCGAGGAAATTCCGGCGATGGGCATCGACGCCGTGATCGCCAAGGCGCGCGCGGTCGCCGGCGACGGGCCGGTCTATGTTTCTTTCGACATTGACAGCCTCGACCCGGCCTTCGCGCCGGGAACCGGAACGCCGGAGATCGGCGGACTGACCACCCGCGAGGCGCAGGCGATCCTGCGCGGCCTCGCCGGGATCGACATGGTCGGCGGCGACGTGGTCGAGGTCGCGCCGCAATATGACGCGACGACGAACACCGCCCATGCCGGGGCGCAGATGCTGTTCGAGCTTCTGAGCCTGGTGCCCTTCACGCCTGGCCGCCGTTGACGGCCGCCGCCTCATGACCACTGACAGAACCAACCAAGGAGACTGGAAATGACGACGCGAACCCCGTTCCTCATCAACCGTCGCACGCTCCTCGCCGGAGCGACGATGGCCGGCGCGAGCCTGGCCATGCCCTCCATTCTGAGGGCGCAGGATAAGTCTTTGAAGATCGGCGTTTACGGCGGTTACTTCAAGGATTCTTTCGACAACAACATCTTCCCGGCCTTCACCGAGGCGTCAGGGATCGCCGTCGAAAGCGTCGCCGAACCGACCGGCGAGGCCTGGCTGGTCCAGCTCGAACAGGCCGCCCGCGCCGGCGCCGCTCCCGCCGACGTCTCGATGATGTCGCAGGTCGCCATGCGCAAGGGGCTATCGACCGAGCTCTGGGCGCCGCTCGATACGAGCAGGATCGCCAATTCCGGCGACGTGCTGCCGCCTTTCATCGTCGAATATCCCGACGGCCGGGTGGCGGGCATCGGCGCTGTGGCCTGGTACATCACCCTCGTCACCAACACCGACACCTATCCGGACGCGCCGGAGAGCTGGCAGGCGTTCTGGGACCCGGCCAACAAGGAAAAGCTCGGGCTGCTCGCGCTGGTCTCCAACTCGTTCCTGCTGGAAGTGACGGCGAAGACCTTCTTCGGCGGCACCGACATCCTCGACACCGAGGAGGGCATTCTCAAGGTCATGGACAAGCTCGCCGAGCTGAAGCCCAACGTCCAGCTCTGGTACCGCGACGAGGCGCAGTTCGAGCAGGCGCTGAAGTCGGGCGAAATCCCGATGGGCCAGTATTATCACGACGTCACCGGCCTTGCCGCCGCCGACGGTTTCCCGGTGCGCTCGACCTTCCCGAAGGAAGGCGGCATCTCGGATTCGGGCTGCTGGGCGGTGACCAAGGCTTCGGAGAAGCTCGATCTCGCCCATGAATTCATCGACTACATGACGCAGCCTGAAATCCAGGCGCTGCTCGCCCGCAAGGTCGGCACCGCCCCGGTGATCAAGCGCGCGTCGCTCGACCTCACCGACGAGGAGTTCGCGGCGGTCTCGTCCGAGATCGACCCGATCGTGCCGCGCTACGATCTCTATGTCGACAAGGCCGACTGGCTGAACCAGAAATGGACTGAGCTGATCGTCGGCTGAGCCCCGCCCTCGCGAAATCGGCCGGTCGTCCTTGCGATGACCGGCCTTAATTACCGGACACAAGCGATGAGCGGTCTCGAACTCGTCAACGTCACCAAGCGCTACGGTTCCGTCGTCGCGGTCGACGACGCCGTGCTGAACGTGCCGGCCGGCAGCTTCGTCTGTCTGCTCGGCCCGTCCGGCTGCGGCAAGACCACGCTGATGCGGATCGTCGCCGGGCTGGAAACGCCAAGCGCCGGCGACGTGCGCTTCGATGGCGCAGCGATCGGCGACCGTCCGGTGCACAAGCGCGACTTCGGGATGGTGTTCCAGTCGCTGGCGCTGTTTCCGCATCTGACCGTCGGCGAGAACATTGCCTATCCCCTCAAGATCCGCCGCCGGGGCAAGGCGGAACGCGAGGCGCGGGTCGCCGAACTGCTCGACATGGTGCGGCTTCCCGGCGTCGCCGACCGCGCGGTGTCGCAGCTTTCCGGCGGCCAGCGCCAGCGGGTGGCGATCGCCCGCGCGCTCGCGGTTTCGCCGAAGCTGTTCCTCCTCGACGAGCCCTTGTCGGCGCTCGACGCCAAGCTGCGCGAGGCGATGCAGGTGGAACTGCGCCAGCTTCAGCAACGCCTCGGCGTTACCACCATCGTCGTCACCCACGACCAGCGCGAGGCGATGACCATGGCCGACAAGATCGTCGTCATGAAGGGCGGACGCATCCTGCAGATGGACCGGCCGATCGACATCTATCGCCGGCCGGTCGACCCCTTCGTCGCCGACTTCCTCGGTCAGACCAATCTTTTGACCGCATCGCTCGATGGCGGGGCGGTCCATGTCGCCGGCGCACCGATTCCAGGCCTCGCGCTGCCGGCAGGGCGGCGCACGGCCGAAATCTCCCTGCGGCCCGAAGACGTGTCGGTGCGGCCGGAAGGCGAGGCACCGATCGCGGCGAGCGTCGAGTTCATCCGCGACATGGGCTCGGCGGTCGAGGTTTATCTCGACACAGCCGCCGGCCGCATCATCGCCCAAAGGCCGGCAGGCAGCGGTGGGCTCGCCGTCGGCGACAAGGTCTCACTCGGGCTCGATCCGGAAACCATCGTCGTCTTTCCCGACGGCGAGCACCGATGAGCGCGCCGGCCACCGCGGGCCAGCGTTCGGGCGGCCAACTGCCGCTCGTTTTTCCGGCGCTGATGCTGTTCGCTTTCTTCGTCGTGCCGTTCGGGCTGATGATCGCGGTGTCGTTCTTCGAGCGGGTGCAGGGCGGCTTCTACGTACCGATCTTCACCACCGCGAACTATGCCCGCTTCCTCAGCCTGTTCTTCGGTGAGGTGCTGCTGTTCTCGCTCGCCCTGTCGGCTGCCGTCTCGGCCATCTGCCTGACCGTCGGCGCGCCGTTCACCTATCTTCTCACGAGACTGTCGCGGCGGGCGCAGGTGCCGTGGTTGGTCGCGATGCTTGCCGTCCTGTCGCTGTCGGAGGTGATCATCGGCTTTGCCTGGTCGACGCTCTTGAGCCGTACCGCCGGCATCTCCAACCTTTTCGCGGCGATCGGGCTGATGGATGGCCCCGATTCCTGGAGCCCGAGTTTCGGCGCCGTCCTCGCCGGCATGGTCTATCAGGCGCTGCCCTATGCGGTGCTCGTGCTCTACCCGTCCTTCTCCCGTCTCGACCCGTCGCTGGCGGAAGCCGCGCGCACCCTCGGCGCCTCGCCGGTCCGCTCGTTCCTGACCGTCATCCTGCCGGCAATGCGCACGACGCTGATCGCCACCTTCATCATCGTCTTCGTCTTCGCCCTCGGCGCTTATCTCTTGCCGCAACTGCTCGGCCGGCCGCAGCACTGGACGCTGTCGGTGCTGATCACCGATCAGGCGATCTACCAGTCGAACATGCCCTTCGCGGCGGCAATGGCGGTCTTCCTCGTCATCGCCAGCCTGTTGCTCGTGCTGTTGACGACCGTGCTCGGCCACAAGGGGAAACCAGCATGAGCGAGCGGTTTTTTACCCGGTTCTTCCTCTTCCTCGTCGCGCTGTTCCTCGCCGGCCCGCTGGTCGTCATCGCCGGGGTCTCGGTCAACGAAAAGCGCAGCCTGACCTTTCCGCCCGAAGGCTTTTCGCTGGATTGGTACGCCCAGATCTTCACCGATGGTGACTGGCGCAGCGCCCTGACGACATCGGTCCTGATTGCCCTCGGCGCGGCGACGCTCTCCGTCCTCATCGCCCTGCCGATCGCCTATGCGCTGTGGAAACGCGTCAGCCTCGTCGGCCGGCTGATCCAGACCCTCGGCATCTCGCCCTTCGTGCTGCCGCCGGTGATCACCGCGCTGGGCGCGTTGAGCTTCTGGGCGACGGTCGGGTCCTACGGCGCCTGGTACAGCGTCGTCATCTCGCACGCGATCTTCTTCACCAGCCTGCCGCTGGTGACGCTGTCGCTCGGCTTTTCGACCATCGACCGGGAGGTGACCGAGGCGGCGCGGACCATGGGCGCCGACGAGCGCATCATCCTGTCGACGATCGTCTTGCCGATGATCGCCCCCTACATCGTCTCCGGCTTCGCCTTCGCCTTCGTGCTGTCGCTGAACGAATATATCGTCGCCTACATGACGGTGGGCTTCACCTTCGAGACGGTGCCGATCAAGATCTTCAACGCGCTGCGCTACGGCTACACGCCGACCATGGCCAGCGTCTCGATCCTGTTCGTCGGGGTCGCCGTGGTCGTCTTCGGCCTCGTCGCGCGCTTCGGCGATCTGCCGCGGCTGCTCGGCGCCTGGAGCGCGGGCGACGAGACATGAGGGTCGCTGCGTTCCAGCTTTCCGCCAGCGGCGAGGCCTCTTCCGCCCGACTCGCGGCGATCGAAGCCCATGTCGCCGAGGCGAAACAAGCGGGCGCAACGCTCGCGGTGTTTCCTGAACTCGCCCTGCCCGGCTACGGCGCCGGCGAAGCGATCAAGGACGAGGCGCGGGCGCGTGGCGACGACGATTTGGCGGCCCTCGCCCGTCTTGCCGCCCAGAGCGATGTCGCCATCGTCTCCGGCATCGCACTCCAACGCGACGGCGCGATCGTCAACGCCGCGGTACTTTTGCGTCCCGGCGAGGAACCGGTCGTCTACGCCAAGCGCCAGCTTTACGGCGCTTACGAAAAGACGCTGTTTCGCGCCGGCGATATCCCTCCCCCCATCGTCGACATCGGCGGGATGAAGGCCGGCCTGCTGGTCTGTTTCGACGTCGAGTTTCCCGAACATGTCCGCGATCTCGCCAGGCGCGGCGCCGAGATCGTGCTGGTGCCGACGGCACTGCCGAGGAGCCCGGCGGCACACTTCATCGCCCGCAACGTGATCCCGGTGCGAGCCTTCGAAAACCAGGTCTTCGTGGTCTATGCGGATTGGTGCGGCGCGGACGAGCGCTTTACCTATCAGGGCCTGTCCTCGATCGCCGCGCCCGACGGCAGCCGCCTCGCCGAGGCCGGCGAGAACGAGCCGGCGAGGCTGATCGCCGACATCGATCCCGGCGCCTTCACGGCTAGCAAGGAGCAGAATCCCTATCTCGACGAGCTGCGGGCGGTTTGAGGCGACTGGTTGCCGAACTGCCTACCAGGCGCAGATTTTCGTATTCGTCTCGGCGTTCGCCCAGCAGGCGGGATCGTCCCGCTCCCGCACATAGGTTCCGGCGAGCGGAATGTTGCGAGTGCCGAGATTGACGAAGCCGGAGGCGTAGCCGGGGCTGTCGACCAGGAGGATGTAGGTGACCGCCGGTCCTTCGATGGTGAAGCTGCCGGCCGAATCCGTCATCTTAAAATCGCAGCCGAAATAACCGTCGTCAGTGGCGAAGCACTTCGCCGGCTTGGCCTCGGCGCCCGTCGCGAAAACGACGAGGGCGAGCCCCGCAAGGCCGCCCGCCCTCTTCCATGCCTTGGTCGACACCATGATCGCCTCCCAGCGAACCGGCCACCTCATGTGGCCGTATCGTTGAGAGATTAGCACGGCACCGGTGCCGCAGGGAGAGGCCGGCAAGCAGATGCGCGCCTCCCGCGACGGCCGAAACCGGCCGCCTTGCCCTTTCCCGCGCCCTACCGCGTCAGGCGCTTGTAGGTCGGCCGCTTCGGGTTGACCGATTCCGGGCCGAGGCGGCGGATCTTGTCCTGCTCGTAATCCTCGAAATTGCCCTCGAACCACTCAACGTGGCTGTCGCCCTCGAAGGCCAGGATGTGCGTCGCCAGCCGGTCGAGGAACATGCGATCATGGCTGATCACCACGGCGCAGCCGGCATATTCCTCCAGCGCGTCCTCGAGCGCCGTGAGGGTCTCGGTGTCGAGATCGTTTGTCGGCTCGTCGAGCAGGATGACGTTGGCGCCGGATTTGAGCATCTTGGCGAGATGCACCCGGTTGCGCTGGCCGCCCGAGAGCGTCCCGACCTTCTGCTGCTGGTCGCCGCCCTTGAAGTTGAAGTTGCCGACATAGGCCCGGCTGTTCATCTCGTATTTGCCGAGCTTCATGATGTCGACGCCGCCCGACACCTCTTCCCAGACCGTCTTGTTGGGGGCGA
The DNA here is from genome assembly GCF_024195285.1 of Aurantimonas marianensis. Classification (GTDB taxonomy): domain Bacteria; phylum Pseudomonadota; class Alphaproteobacteria; order Rhizobiales; family Rhizobiaceae; genus Aurantimonas; species Aurantimonas marianensis. The sequence goes on along the minus strand of NZ_JALHBS010000046.1, from coordinate 43,367 downwards.
GATCGTCGCGGCTCTGGTCGACATAGCCAAGATCCACCGTCTCGCCGACCTCGATCTTGCCGCTGTCGGGCTCTTCCTGGCCAGTGATCATCTTGAACAGGGTCGACTTGCCGGCGCCGTTCGGCCCGATGATTCCGACGATGCCGCCGGCCGGCAGCTTGAACGAAAGGTTTTCGATCAGCACCCGGTCGCCGTAGCTCTTGGTCAGGTTCTCGACCTCGATGACCCGGTTGCCGAGCCGCTCGCCGGTCGGGATGACGATCTTGCCGTCCGCCGGCTTGCGGTTTTCGGCGATCTCGACCAGCTCGTTATAGGCCTTGATCCGCGCCTTGGACTTCGACTGGCGGGCCTTGGCTCCCTGCTGGATCCATTCGCGCTCGCGGGTCAGCGCGCGCATGCGCGCGTCGTCCTCCCGGCCCTCCTGCTTCATCCGCTTGGCCTTCTTTTCCAGATAGACCGAATAGTTGCCCTCGTAAGGCATGCCGCGACCGCGATCGAGCTCGAGAATCCAGCCGGTGACGTTGTCGAGGAAGTAGCGGTCGTGGGTGACCATCAACACCGAGCCCTCGTATTCGCGCAGGTGCTTTTCCAGCCACAGGATGGTCTCGGCGTCGAGATGGTTGGTCGGCTCGTCGAGCAACAGGATGTCGGGCTTCGACAACAGCAGTTGGCAGAGCGCCACCCGGCGCTTCTCGCCGCCGGACAGCGGCGCGATCTCAGCGTCGGCCGGCGGACAGCGCAGCGCGTCCATCGCCATCTCGACCTGCGACTCCAGGTCCCACAGATTCTGGGCGTCGATCAGATCCTGGAGCTTCGCCCCCTCCTCCGCCGTCTCCTCGGAGTAGTTCATCATCAGTTCGTTGTAGCGATCGAGGATCGCCTGCTTTTCGGCGACGCCCTGCATGACGTTCTCGAAGACGGTCTTGGTCTCGTCGAGATGCGGCTCCTGCGGCAGATAGCCGACCTTGGCGCCTTCGGCCGCCCAGGCCTCGCCGGTGAACTCCTTGTCCTCGCCGGCCATGATTTTCAGAAGCGTCGATTTACCCGAACCATTCGGACCGAGAATGCCGATCTTGGCGTCGGGGTAGAAGGAAAGGTGGATGTTCTCCAGGACCTTCTTGTTGCCGTAGGCCTTGGTAAGTCCGGACATGTGATAGATGAACTGGCGTGCCATGGCGCGCTGCCGCTCCGTATGATGAGGGGAATGAGAAGTTGCGCCGTACCTAAGCCATCCCGCGCCTCGGGGCAACGGGCTGGGGCGGCCATCCGAGAGACGCCGGGTGAAACTGAGACACACCGTTCGCATGCCGACTTGGCCCTTCTTGACCAGCCGCGCTCGGTCTGGAGCGAGGACATCGCGATCAAGACATGGGCGGAAAATCTCTGACGGTTGAGCCAGGCATCATGTCTTAAATGTCGCGTCTCCGGTGGACTGTCGCTTCAGCCGTTCCGGCATCCTCCCCCCTGCGGCGCGCCGACCGAGGCCCCCAGCGGACGAGCCGAAGGAGTCGCCCGTCGATGGCCGCGAGGCCCACCCCGATCAGCCCCATGCCGAGGAAATGACGCGGGGCGAGGCGCTCGCCCAGCACCAGCCAACCCAGAAGGATGGCGCTGACCGGAATCAGGAATGTGACCAGCAGCAGATTGGTCGCGCCCGCCGTCGCCAGAATGCGAAAATAAAGAACATAGGCGAGTGCCGTCGACAGGGCCGCGATGCTAAGGATCGCGCCGACGGTCGGCAAGCTCGGCATCGCCAACGTCCAGGGCCGGTCCACGACGAGCGCCAGCGGCAGCAACAGGAGCGTCGACGCCGTCACCTGTCCGGTGGCCGTCGCCAGCGGCGCGACGCCCATGCGCTTGAACCGCCGGCCGAAGATGCCGGCCAGCGCATAGGAGAACGCCGCCGCCAGACAGGCCAATTGCGCTACAACCCCGAGGCCGAGACCTTCCAGCGCCGCCGGCCCGATCATCATCGCGACGCCGCCGAGACCGGCGACGACACCGGCCAATCGCTTGCCGGTCAGTTTCTCGTCATCGGTCAGGACATGCGCGACGAGGACGGTGAACAGCGGGGTGGTGGCGTTGAGGATGGCCGCGAGGCCCGACGCGATCTGGGTCTGGCCCCAGACGAACAGGCTGAACGGCACGGCGTTGTTGATCAGGCCCATGACCAAGAAGGCGGCCCAGACGCGCCGCTCCCTCGGCATCCTGACGCCGAGCAGCCGAAGCGCGGCGAACAGGATCACGCTGGCGAGGCCCACCCGCAGCACGACGATGGTGAAGGGCGGCAGCTCCTTCACCGCGACCTCGGTGAAGAAGAAGGAGCCGCCCCACAGCACAGAGAGGGTGAGCAACATGCCCCATTCGCCAAGGGTCATCGCGCAGCTGATCGTCGCGGCGGGCAACGAGCTGTCGGTCTGGCGGCGCATGGGCGAATCGGCTCCCGAGTGTCGAACCGGACCCTATGGAGACTTGCCGACGACCACGACCCGATTTCCGGACAGTCCCGCTATTGCCAGCCCGCCGCGTCGACGACGCCGCCGCGACAGCCGCCGCCTGCTGGATTCGCGGCGCGGATCAGATCGCCGAGATCGGTTTGCGGCGTGATCGTTCCGGCCAGATTGATACGCAGCTCCGCGATCAGCTGGCGCCCGCCGTCGCGGGCGCAGTCGATCAGCACGCGCTGTCCGGCGCCGTGCCCGAAGGCCTTGTCGAAGCCAGCGCGGATGACCGGCGCGTCGAGCTGCTGACCGAGGCTGTCGACGAATAGCCGTCGGACGGGCGATGCGTTGAGCTTGCCGATCAGCGCCACCGCATCGGCGAAATACTCCTCCGCGTCCGCCCCGTAGCAGCTGCCGTGCTTGACCCATTGGTGCCGGTCGAGAATCGCCTCGGCCCCCGGCATGACCGCATCGAGCGCCCGCCGCGTAGCGCGACTCAATTGCGGCTCCGGCAACGCGCTCCAGTCGCCGGCCCGATCCGCCGACACGATCTCGGCGGCGACGCCACAATACTCGTTGCCACGGGGCTGCGGCCAGAGCCCGTGCAGCACGAAGCCGCCATCCTCACCGCCGTTCCGGCAGTCCCTTGCTCTCGGCTTGGTCTCGCAAAACGCAGCGTGCCAACTGGCCGCGAGCACAGTGGCGCCTGAACCGGAACGCTGGTCGCCGGATGGCGGCGTTTCCCGATCATCTCTTCGGCCCTCGGCCCATCCCTGGCCCAACGCCTTCGCCAACGCCTCGGCGCCCCGTCTCGACGCGGCATCGCTTGTCGAATCCTCACCCGCTGCGGCCGAGACGCCGTCGGCCTCCACCCGGCCACAGCCGACGGCGACCCAGCGGCGCGGCGGCTCGGCATCTGGAATCACGACATAATAATGCGTCGCCGCCTCGGCGTTGCGGCCGACCAGCACATATTCGACGCCCGGCTCCGTCGCGATGCCGCCGGGGTTGGTCTGTTTGCGAATTGATTGCAGCGCCGGACAGCGCGCCTCGGCGACGAAGCGGCCGGTCATCGGCACCTGTGCGAATGCGGATGGGGCGACGAGCAGGAGCGCGGCAAGCAGGCAAAAGCGTTTCATGCGGTCATTCGATACGTCAGAGCGACGACGCGGGAAAGGCCGCCCGCCAGATGCGGCAACGGGCTGACCGCGCCAAGGGGACCGCCTCAGGGGGTTTGGGCCGGTGCCTCTTCGCGCTATACCGATTCGCGGCGAGCTTGAAAACACGGCACGCGGCTTGCGATCCCGCTGGCGGCCACGAACGAGGACGGGGGTGTTGTTCGATCTGCGAGAAACCATAGACAGCCGCTCCGGCGCGGCGGTTCACGTCTACAGCCGCAAGGCACAGGGACACGCGCGCGGCATCGTGCTGGTCCATCACGGCCTTGCCGAACATGCCGGCCGGTATGGCCGCCTCGCCGCCGAGCTTGCCGCCCTCGGTTTCCACGTCTTCGCTCATGACCATCGCGGCCACGGCTCGACCAGCGCCTCCGACGCGCCGTTCCGCCGCTTTGCCCGCCGCCACGGCGCCGACAAGGTGCTCACCGACTGCCGGGCGATTCATACCCATGCGCTCGGCCGTTATCCCGGCCTGCCCGTGGTGGTCTTCGGTCATTCGATGGGCGGGTTGATCGCCCTGAACTACGCGGAAAGCCACGGCCGGGACCTCGCCGGCGCCGCGGTATGGAACGCCAATTTCCAGACCGGGCTGCAGGAACGCGTCGGCCGGCTGGCGCTCAAGGCTGAAAAGGCGTTGAAGGGCTCCGACGTGCCGAGCGCGCTGTTGCAGCGCGCCACCTTCGAGGCCTGGGGCAAGGCGATCGAGCCGCGCCGCACGATGTTCGACTGGCTCTCGCACGATGACGCCGAGGTCGATGCCTATATCGCCGACCCGCTCTGCGGCTTCTCGCCGACCTTGTCGATGATGGAGGATGTGATGACGCTGATTTTCCAGGGCGGTTCGCAGGCCGGGCTCGACATGCTACCGCCCGCGCTGCCGATCCACTTCCTCGGCGGCACTGCCGATCCGGTGACTGACAAGGGTGAAGCGATCCACTGGTTGGCGGGCCAACTGCGCCTTGCCGGCGCGCGCGACGTGACGGTCGCGATCATCGACGGCGCGCGGCACGAAACGCTGCACGAGTTGCCGCCCTATCGCGAGCCAGCCATCGCGAGCCTCACCGCTTGGCTCCAGCGGATCGTCCCGGCGAATTAGGCGTTGACCACTTGCGGCCCACAAGCCCCGTCAAAGCGCCGGGATCGGCCGCACACCTTGCGCATCGTTCAAGATCGGAGTCAGTGAGGTCGGCATGGAGCAGTTCTTCGATCCAGAGATGCTCGGCGAAGCCACCCGGCAGGCCGGTCGGCTGATCGCCGCGGCTTTGTTCAGCGGCGTGATCGGCTTCGAGCGCGAAAGCAAGGACCACCCGGCCGGCTTGCGGACCCATATGCTGGTCGGCATTGGCGCCTGCCTTTTCACGCTGCTGATGACGCTGCTGATCGGGCGCTTCGACAGCGACGACGTGCGGGCCGACCCTGTGCGTGTGGTCGAGGCGATCACCAGCGGCGTCGCGTTTCTCGCGGCCGGCGTTATCATCCAGGCGCGCGGTCGCGTACATGGACTGACCACGGGTGCCTCGCTCTGGCTGGCCGGCGCCGTCGGGCTCGGTGCCGGGCTCGGCGAATATCTTCTGTCATTCATCGCCGTGGTGCTGACGCTTGTGGTGCTGCGCGTGATCAAGGCGTTCGAGTAAGGGCGGCGCCGGTCGGCAGCGGACGCATGGCTCCATGGCTGGATGAGCGGCCTGCTCCTTCGGGCCGCTTGGCACGGCCCTGCAATCGCCGGCATGATACGGCTGCCATGCACGGGAGGCATGGCTGACATGCCGAAACATCTATGGCTTTGCATACGATTACGACTATTTGAGGTCTAGGTCGCGGGCGGGCGAAACCTCCTCCCTTCGTTCCGCTTCGACTGTTTCCTCCCAGGATTTTCCAATGGAAGATCCTTCTTTCAGCCGGGTTCTCGCGAGCCCGGCTTTTTTCTTTCGCAGTCGGTGCCCGCAAGCGGAAACGGGCCCCTCCGCCCGGAACCGCGCGCCCAGGACTTTAGCGCTCCGTTTCGCCTTCAGCCGTCGAGGCTGGCACAAAACCGCTGGATGCGCGAACAGGCCTCTTCGAGCAGCGCGTCCGAGGTCGCGTAGGAAATCCGGAAATTCGGCCCGAGCCCGAACGCCGAACCCTGCACCACCGCGACGCCTTCAGCCTCCAGCAGTTCGGAGACGAAATCCTCGTCGCTCGCGATCACCTTGCCGGCGCCGGTCTTCCTGCCGATCAGCCCGGCGCAGGACGGGTAGACGTAGAAGGCGCCCTCCGGCGAGGGACATTCGATGCCGCTCGCCTGGTTCAGCATCGAGACGACGAGATCGCGACGGCCCTCGAAGATGGCGCGGTTCGTGGCAATGAAATCCTGTGGGCCATCCAGCGCCTCGAGCGCCGCCCATTGGGCGATGGAGCAGGCGCCCGAGGTCTGCTGACCCTGGATCATGTCCATCGCCTTGATCAGTTGCACCGGCCCGCCGGCATAGCCGATGCGCCAGCCGGTCATCGCATAGGCCTTGGAGACGCCGTTGATGGTCAGCGTGCGATCGTAAAGACCGGGTTCGACTTCCGCCGGCGTGGTGAAGGTGAAGTCGCCATAGACGAGATGCTCGTACATGTCGTCGGTCATCACCCAGACATGCGGATGACGCATCAACACGTCGGTCAGCGCCTTCAACTCGCCGCGCGTATAGGCCGCGCCCGACGGGTTCGACGGCGAGTTGAACAGGAACCATTTGGTCTGCGGCGTGATGGCCTTTTCGAGCGCGTCCGGCGTCAGCTTGAAGTTCGTCTCGATGCCGGCCTCGACGAAGACGGAGGTGCCGCCGCAGATCGCCACCATCTCCGGATAGCTCACCCAGTACGGCGCCGGGATGATCACCTCGTCGCCAGGATTCAGCGTCGCCATGAAGGCGTTGAACAGGATCTGCTTGCCGCCGGTGCCGACGATGGTCTGCTCCGGCTTGTAGTCGAGATTGTTCTCGCGCTTGAACTTCTTCGAGATCGCCTGGCGCAGTTCCGGAATGCCGGAAATCGGCGTGTATTTGGTCTCGCCGCGGTTGATCGCCTCGATCGCCGCGCGCTTGATGTTGTCGGGCGTGTCGAAGTCCGGCTCCCCTGCCCCCAATCCGATGACATCGCGGCCGGCCGCTTTCAACTCGCGCGCCTTCTGGGAGACGGCGATGGTGGCGGACGGCTTGACGCGATCGAGGGCGGCGGCGAGGAAAGCCATGGAAAAGGACTCCGGTCAGAACGTCGGAAAGGCTCCCGCAGGAGCGCGCGGACCCTAGTCCCAGACGTTTTGCATCGCAAGCCGGGATGCAAACCGCCACGTGCGGCCGGGCGTCCGTCCTGCCGCCGGCGTCTTTCGCCCCTGCCAGCCTCAGCGTTCGATCAGAATCTCGAAGCCGCCGAAGATCACGCGTTTGCCGTCGAACGGCATCGGGTTGGTCTCCGGGCTGAGGCGCGGATCCTCCATCAGCTTCGGCATCGCCTCGTTGCGGACCTCCTTGGAGGGCCAGAGTATCCAGGAAAAGATCACGGATTCGTCCGGCTTGCGCTGAACCGCCATGGAGAACGACGTCACCTTTCCCTCCGGCACGTCATCGCCCCAGCATTCCACGACCTTGAGCGCACCGTACTCCTTGAAGACCACCGCCGCGTCCTCGGCGTGTTTGCGGAACTTCTCCCGATTGGCGGTCGGAACGGCCGCCACGAATCCATCGACATAGGTCATTGCTTCCTCCTTCAGCCGGAATCACTGCTCTTCGCCCGGCCGCGCCGACCATCGGCGCGGCGCCTTCCTCATCGCCCGTCATAGGCCTCCTGCAAGGCACGGACGTCGATCTTCACCATCTGCATCATCGCTTCCATGACGCGGCGCGCCTTGTCCGGATCGTCGTCCCGCAACATTCGCGGCAAGACCTCCGGCACGATCTGCCAGGACAGGCCGAATTTGTCCCTGAGCCAGCCGCATTGGACCGGCGCGCCCCGTCGGCGGTCAACGCCGCCCAGTAGTGGTCGACTTCCGCCTGGTCCTCGCAGCTGACCGACAAGGAGATCGCGTCGTTGAAAGGCTCCCGCGGCCCGCCATTCAGCGCCTGAAACGACTGGCCGGCAAGGATGAAATCCACGAGGACCACCGAGCCTGCCTCGCCGCCGGGCCAGTCGACGCCCGAGCGCATGAGCCGGTCGATCCGCGAGCCGGGAAACACCAAAGGTAGAACGCGGCGGCCGTCACCGCCTGCCCGTCAAACCAGAGGCAACTGGAAATCTTCTGCATCCTGGTCATTGCGGCGTTCTCCTGTTCTGCCGTTCTGGTTCCGCTGCTAGCAAGCGAGCTTGGCCATCGCCGCCTCGATGCTGCACTATCGCGGCTGGCGGTAGTCGCGCGGCGAAGGACGAATTCATGATCACCATTCACGGGATGCAGGACTCCGGCAATTGCTACAAGCCGCGGCTGCTGATGGCGCTGCTCGGAAAACCGTTCCGCCACGTCGAGGTCAGTTCCCTCGACGGCTCGACACAGCAACCGGGCTTCCTTGCCCTCAATCCCATCGCCAAGGTGCCGGTGCTGGAACTAGAGGATGGCCGGACGCTGCCGGAATCCGATGCCATTCTCTGGTACCTCGGCGAAAACAGCCGCTTCGTTCCGAGCGACCCGTTCGAGCGCGCGACAATGCTGTCCTGGATGTTCTTCGAGCAATACAGTCACGAGCCCACCGTCGCTGTGCGGCGCTCGCTGCTGGTTTATCCGGAAATGGCGGAGGTCGCTACGCCGGAGCGGCTGGCGGCTACGCTCGCAGGCGGCAACAAGGCGCTTGCCGTCATGGAAGCGACCCTGTCCCGCGCCGATTGGCTCGTCGGCGACGCTCCCAGCCTGGCCGATATCGCGCTCTATGCCTATACTCATGTGGCGGACCAGGGCGGCTTCGATCTCGCGATCTATCCGGGCATCGGCGGCTGGCTCAAGCGCGTCGAGGCCCTGCCGGGCTACCGGCCGCTCGACTGGCTGCCGGCGGATTGATCCCGATCGCCCGCCGCCCTCTCGGCTTCGATCTCGCGTGCCGGCCGCGGCGGCTCGCCATCCACCGGCTTCGGCCAGCCCTCGCGCTGGCGGCCACGCACACCGTCGAGCTCTTCCGTCTGATCGTGAAACAACAGCACCTGGGTGTCGAACGGCATGTCGATCCCGGCCTTGTCGAGCGATGCCTTGATCGCCTCCAGCGCCGCCGCCTGGGTTTGAACCACGTCGGTGCGCACCGAGTTCGTCCACCAGCGCACGCGCAGATTCACCGTCGATGACGCCAGATCTGAGACCAGCACCTCGGATTTCGGCTCGCTCTCGACACCCGGCGTGTCGGCGAGCGCGGCGAGGATCGCCGCGCGCGCCGTCGCGACATTGTCGCCATAGCCGATGCCGACATCGTATTGCGAACGACGCAGCCTGTGCGCCGTATTGACGGTCACCGCGTTGGAATAGACATCGGAATTGGGAATGATCACCCGGCGACGGTCATAGGTGGTGATGATCGTCGCGCGCGTCTCGATCCAGTCCACCGTGCCCTCATAGCCGTTGACGATGATCTGGTCGCCCACCTGAAACGGCTGGCGCAGCAACAGGAGCAACCCAGCCAGCCAGTTCTGCAAGATGTCTTTGAAGGCAAATCCGATGGCGACCGACCCGATTCCGAGGCCGGCAAGAAGATCGCCGGGCCGTACGGAAGGAAGAATGATGGTCAGCGCAAACAGGATGCCAAGAACGATGAAGACCCATTTGAGGAACGAGCCGAGGACCTCGCCGAGATTGGCCCGGCCCCGTCGGCGCGCCCATGAGCGGAAAACCCGGCCAGCGATCCAGCCGATGAGGATGAACAGGGCAATTACCAGGAACGCGGCGAGGAAATTGGGGATCAGCCGCTGAAAGCCGAGAATCCAGCCCTCGACCTTGCCGAGCATGACGTCAGGATCGAGGCTGATCGGCTCGGCCACCGTGAGAAGGTCTTCCTCAGGCGACGCAGCTCTTTCGCCGGCCGGCGCTTCCTGCTGGGCATAGGCTTTGCGCATCGCTGCGTCCTTTGGCGCCGCCTCTCACTGAACAAGCGGCCGCCGGGCATCAGGCGACCGCTTCACACAGGCTTTCTCGGCCCTTATTTCGGCGCCGCGATCACACCGCAGGCGACCCGGTCGCCGGCATCGCCGGATGGCTGCGAGATGTAGTCGTCGGCGCCGCCATGGACGATCAGCGCCGAACCGTCCGCGTCGGCAAGCGGCGCCTCGCCGCCGTCGATCGTCACCATCGCGTTGAATACCTCGACCTTGGCAGTGCCTCCGGTGACGGTGAAATTCGGCATGTCGCCGGCATGGGGGCCGTTCCCGGACAGATAGCCATGCTCGGTATTGCCGGGATTGTAATGGCCGCCGGCCGAACTGAAGTCGCCCTCGCAGGTGCCGGTTTCATGGATGTGGAAACCGTGCTGACCGTCTTCGAGGCCCGAGAAATCCCCATTCAAGAGCACGCCGAGCGGCGTCGAGGTGATCTCCACAGTACCGCGCGACGCGCCGTCCGGGCCTTTCATCTCGATGGTCGTCGGAGCTGGTGAGGTGCCGGCGGAGTCCTGGGCCAGGGCCGGCGCCGCGAGCAGCGCGGCGGCAATGGTCGTGGTTATAAGGCGCATGGTACATCTCCCTGGAGTTATGGTCGGCGACGCCAAGGACCGATCGCGAGCGCGGTCGGGTACGAGACGGTCCGTTCGAACCGCAACGGACGCGCCCCGCGATCGTTCCCGCGTCAAAATCGCCGCTCTCTGCTTGCGGCCTCGTTCAAAGCCGCCCTGAAAGCCCGCACCGTGAAATTTCCGCTTCGCATCGTCCTCATTCTACTTGCCCTGTTCGCGCTTGCGATCGGCGGCGGGTTGCTCGCCGGACCGGAGCGCCTCTGGCGATCTGTCGGCGGCCCGGCCGACCAGGGCGCTGTCGGCTTTTCCGATCTCTCCCGCAGCCTCGCCCCGAATGACGCCCTCGCCTGTTTCCCGGGCGCCTGCAATGGCGCGACCGACATGGCCCTGCCGCTTTACCAGGACGCACCCGCCGCACTGCTCGACCGTCTCGACGCGTTCGTCCTCGCCGATCGCAACGTCACCCGCGTCGATGACGGCGCCCGGCCGGACTATCGCCGCTATGTCGCCCGCACCCCGGTCTTGCGGTTTCCCGACACGGTCGATGCCGAGGCCATTGCCGGCGACGGCGGCACACAGCTGCGGCTCTATTCCCGCTCGCTTCTCGGCCACAGCGATTTCGGCGCCAATGCCGCGCGGCTGAAAGTCTGGGCGGGGTGGTTGCGACGGGACTGAGCGCCGGCCGGAGCTACCGGTACTCTCTCCGCCTCGCCGCGCCCTTGCGTTCGCTTTCTCCAGACGCTAGCCCGGCCGGACCGCAAACTGACCCGCCCTGCCGATGTCCCGCCTCAACGCCAACCTCCTCCTGCTGCTCGCCGGTGCCGTCTGGGGCATGGGCTTCGTCGCCCAGTCGACGGCGATGGAAGATGTCGGCCCGTGGACCTTTGTCGCGGCGAAATTCGCGCTCGCCACCCTGTCGGTCCTGCCCTTCGCGCTGCGGGAATCCGCCCGCGCCGGATCCCCGCTTCCAAGGGGTGCGCCAGCCGGCTTCGTCGCCATCGGCGTCATGCTGTTCATCGCCTCGATCCTCCAGCAGATCGGCATCGTCACCACCTCGGTCACCAATGCCGGCTTTCTGACCGGGCTTTACGTCGTCTTCACGCCGTTCCTCGCCCTCGTGATCTTGCGCAACCGCGCCCATTGGGTGGTCTGGCCCTCGGCGCTGGCCGCCTTCACAGGCATCGTGCTGCTCGGCGGGGGCAGCGTTTCGGCGCTGAAGTCCGGCGATGTCCTGATGATCGTCTGCGCCGTCTTCTGGGCCCTGCAGATCCTCCTCGTCGGGATCTTCGCCGGTCCCAGCGGGCGCCCCTACACGCTGTCGGCGGCGCAGTTCGCCGTGACGACGGCGCTCGCCGCCCTCGGCGCACTGATCCTGGAGGCTCCGTCCCTTGCCTCGCTCTTCGCCGCCTGGCCCGAAATCTTCTATGGCGGCGTGTTCTCTTCGGGTCTGGCCTTCACGCTGCAGACCATCGGCCAGCGCCACACGACGGCACCCCAGGCGGCGATCTTCCTGTCGTCCGAAGCCCTGTTCGCCGCGCTGTTCGGTGTCGTCCTTCTCGGCGAACGGATCGCCGCGATCGGGCTGGTCGGCTGCGCGCTGATCTTCGCGGCGATGCTCGCCGTCGAACTGGTCCCGCTCTATCGCCCCGCGCCCGCGGCGCGCGAGCCGGTCTGACCCGACTGCCAAACCCGCCGGCATCTGCTATGCCAGGCGGACGCAATCAGGGGAGACGATGATGGACGCAAGCGACGTGATTCCAAAAGGTGATCTCACCGTCCGCATTCCGGCCATGCCCGCCGACGCCAACGCCAATGGCGACATCTTCGGCGGCTGGGTGATGTCGCAGATGGATCTCGCCGCCGGAATCCGCGGCGCGGAACGGGCGCGGGGCCGGGTGGCCACCATCGCCGTCAACGCGCTGACCTTCAAGCGGCCGGTGAAGATCGGCGACACGCTCTGCGTCTATTCCTCGATCGAGAAGATCGGCCGCACCTCGATCCCGCTGGCGATCGAAGCCTGGACCAAGGCCCGCGCGTCGAACGCGCGGACGAAAGTCACCGAAGGCACATTCGTCATGGTGGCGATCGACGAGGCCGGGCGGCCGGTGGCGATCCCGGCGGAGACACTGGCTGAGTGAGACGGTCGTTCCGGCCGTCCTCACCCGGGGCTTGGCGCGGCGCCGGAGCATGGCGGCCGTCGCAGCGGTTTGTCTCAATCCTGCGGAAAGTCCGTCGCTTCGCCGGTCGCGCGCCGCGCTTCGATCTCCGCCAGCCGCGCCTTCAGCCGCTCGGTGACCTGTTCGACGCCCCAGGCGCCGAGGACGAGATGGCGTGGCGGCGCGGCGTGCTCGGTCAGCGCGATCATCGCCTCCGCCGCGCGTGCCGCTGATGCCCTCCCTGCGCTGGGGCATTCCGCCAGCCCCACGAGCCTGCCGATCGGCGGCCGCTCGGCGTCGCCTTCGTTCGCGTCACGGCGAATGCTTTCTTGTGGCCCAGATCTGGAGGGTCATGATGCCGGGGCCCCGGCGATGCGTGCCGCGTCCGTCTCAAGCTTCTCGGCCAGCCGCCTGCGGGAGCGGGCCCATGCCCGGCTGAAGGGCGTCTCGCCCCGCTCTGCCCGTTCCGCCGCCTGGCGCAGGCCGTCCGGCAAACCGGCTGGCACGCGCATCGACGCCTCTTTCCCCATCATCCTTCTCATCGCGTCCTCCGACGCCGGTATCGGCGTATACGCCGCCCCGGGCAGCCGGATCGCGAGTTCATGGATATGCGAATATCCGGTCAACAGCAGAAACCGCTGTCCGCCCTGCCGTTCCATCGCCGCCAGTGTGTTGCCGAACATGCGATCCTCACGTTCCACATGATGGTCGCACCACTCGTCGATGCCGCAGATCGGTATGCCATGATCGACCGCCAGATAGGCACAATAGGCCATGTCGGCCGGCCCATCCGCCAGCCAGCCGCGCGCGAGATAGTCCTCCCGCATTTCCAGCAGAAGACAGTCCGGCTTAAAGCCGTCGATCAGCCCCGTGAGATCCGAAATGGGAAACTGGCGGGAGGTGAAATGCGCGCTGTGAATCGTCCCGGCCATGCACAGAAGCCTGTCGGCGGCAGGATTGCGAAAGTGCCGGACATGACGAAATTTCGCCTTTGCCGGCCACAGACTGAAGGCGAGCAGCGATCCGATTTCATGGATGATTGGACTGAACGCGATCCCCATCGGCGCTTTTCGGTTTGAAATAGATATCGTGCTTGCGGCCGTTCGATGCGACATAGGTCACTTCGTGCGAACCGCGAGGAAAATCCGATGCCGTTACCGCGAGGGTGGTCTCGATCTGCGGCAGTGTCGCCAGCACGGTGGAAAATTCCGGACGCAGCCAGCACCGATCGGCCGAAACGACGTTGAGGTTCACCTTCCAGGACGGTGGCCCCGGCAGATTGCCGGCATCGATATAGAAATGGGCTTCTCCGCGCCATTTCGCATCCACCGCCTGCCGCAGAAATCCCATGGCCGCGCTCTCGCGTGCGTGCAGGAATGCCGCGATCGCCTCTACCGACGTTTGCGGCACCCGGAAATATATCTTGGCATGCGCCTCGCCGCCGTCGTCGACGTTCCAGCCGATCATGCTTGGCCAGGCATCGGCAAAGTGGTCCATGAGCGCCTTGGCGGCGGTCAGCGTCGCAGGCGTCAGGGTCGCTCCCAGAACACCGACCGTCGCGGCGGACAAGGTCTCGTAATAGGCCCAGGGATTGAGATAGATTTTCAGCTGCCTGCCGGACGCGCCGACCCCGGCGCCGATCCAGCGGGTGAAATTCCCCTGGAAGGCCGGTCGCCGGTCCAGACCATCGACCATCCGGCCGAGTTCGCGAAAAGCCGTCGGCAAAGGCATGAAGTCCTGCAGTGCCGGGCCGGACTGGGCGACCGACTGTGTCGCCGCGAGATCGTGGATGAAACGGACGGCGCCGACCTGTCCGTCGGCGAGACTCACCGACCACTCGAACGGCAGATGATCATGGGTGATGCCGGACTGCCCGTTCGCCCGGCCGCATGTCTCGCGGGCGTAGGAGCGATGGACATGATCGAACAGCGCGGTCAGCGCCGCCATGTCGGCATCGGCTTTCATTGCACCGCGTGGGCGGGTTCGACACTTGGCCGCCGCAGGCAGGCATGGCAGGCATCGCATTCGAACACCCGGGAATGCGCGACGCGTTGCCGCTTCAAATCCTCCACCCAGGCGCTCCGCCGGGAAAGCAATCGGGGCAGGTCGTCTTCACGCAGGCTTCCAATGGCGTTTTTCACCTCCGCGACACCGGCGGTCTGGCAGCAGAGCGCGACCGATCCGTCCCAATCCACAAAAAGGCTATGCCCTGCGAGATACCCGCACGGGGCGGCATCACGCTGTTCGCCACGGCCGATGATCGCATCGCCGAGCGAAATATGGAACGGTCGCCCCCGCTCCCTGTTCTGTTGCACCCACTGCTTGATCTCATGCAGCCGGCGCGACTGCATGCCGATCCCGGCTTTGCCGGTATCGACGGTCTGGATCAGAGGGACGAAATGGATCCGTTCCGCGCCCGAGCGATCGCGCAGGGCGTCGTACATCTCAGCGTCGAGCGACATCTGGTCCGTCATCGTGAATTGCGCGTAGGTGCTGATTCCAAGGCCGGAGAGCAACCGCGTCGTCGTCATCACCCGGTCGAAGGTTCCGGCCCCCCGGATCGCGTCATGCGCGGGCGCCGTGACGCCGTCGAAGCTCAACGTCACATGATGCGGAATATGCCGGCTGCAGGCTTCCAGCAGCGGGTCGAGCAAGGTGCCGTTGGTCGTGATCGAATAGGCCAGCGACAGCGCCGCGCATTCCTCCACGACATCGTTGAGGTAGGGGTAGAGGGTCGGCTCCCCGCCCGAGAAAGAGACCCCGACGACGCCGAGGCGCCGGGCCTCGGCGAGCAACTCCTTGCAGAGCGCCGGATCGATATCCCGGTTGAAGTGCCGATGCTGCAGGCAATGGGCGCATTTCAGGTTGCAACGGGCCGTCAACAGCACGCCCAGATGCCTGATCATGGCACGGCGGCGGCGCGTGGCGGGTTGGCCATGACGACCGCCTTCATCCGCGGCTCCAGCGTGTCCCAGTCGGGCTGCTCGCCGGGTGCGACATGGTCGTTGAGCCACTCCGCGATCAGGCACATGTAGTTTGTCGGATAATATCCCGTCTTGCCGGGCAGCGGACAGGGATTGCAGGACAAGCCGTTGAATTCACAGCGATTGCAGGGAATCTGGTGCTTGTAGAGCACGGCGTTTTCGGGTTTCTGCACCGTTTCGTGGAAGCCGTTGAAGCGCTCGCTCGCCGTCAGGCTGTCGAGCGCGCCATCCTTGATGTTGACCCGTTCGAACCGGGTATCGACGTTCTGCGAGGCCGCGAGCTGACAGGGGCTGATGTCGCCGTCGGGACCGACATGGACGTTGTCGTGGACAGCCGGGCAGCCGAAGGGCATCGGCGCCAGTTTCTCGGCCGCGTATTTGCGATGGAATTGGTAGACCTTCGGCTTGGCGGGAACATCGATCTGAATGTCGGGATAGTCGATGACGCAGTCCAGAAGGGTCACCAGCGCGCGAAACTGCGCGACATTGTCGGCCGCCAGCCTCTCGTAGTTCTGCAGGGCATCGCCCGTCGCCGACAGATTGGTGACCTTCAGGCCGCCCGCGCCGATCCGGCGACACAGATCGACCATGTCCCTGGCCCTGTCGGCCCATGCCGAGGTGATGACCGCCTGGATCTGGATCAGCGGGTACTCGCGGTTCCGTTCTTTTTTGGCGGCCGCGAGTTTTCCGACGAAGGAGCAGGTCTTGGCGAAGGTACCGGCGCCTCGCATCAACTCGTGTGACCAGACGTCGGGACCGTCCAGGCTGACGACGACCTTGCGAACGCCCGTTTCGAATATTTTGTCGATATACTTTTGATCTTGCCGAATTCCGTTCGTATTGAACGAAATGTTGAGCCCGGCCTCGGCGGAAACCTCCAGGATGGTGAGGAAGTCCTTTCGAATCGTCGGCTCGCCGCCGAGATAATGTACCGACTCCACCCCGCGCGCCGCAGCCTCCCTGATGCTGGCGAGAAATTCTTCCGTCGACAGGTCGCGGATGGTGTCGTCGCGCAGACTCTCGCCCACGCAGCAGTGCGCGCACGCCAGATTGCACTTCGAATTGACGTCCCATCGAAGCAGTTTCGGAACCGTCGACCGGCGATAGGCTTCCATTCTGGATTGGCTGGGCATGGTCCTCTCCACGCTTTAACGATGGCGTTCCACCGATGGGTCCGAACCGATGGGCCCGAACCGATGGGCTTGAGAAGCGGACGATAATGATAACGTTCCGCCACAGGCATTCTGGTCGACCGACGGTGTGGCGCACCGGCAACGACCCTCCTGCCCCTTCCGAACGACCCCCCTGCCCCTCCCGATTGAAGTGACCTGAGATCGCTCCGCCCTCGATCGCCCCGGCCTTATCGTCCGAACAGGTGCGACCGCCCGGACCGGATGGCCAATGGCGCGAAAAGGCCGATCGATCGGTTTTCAAGCTCGCCGTTCGCCGAAGGCAGGCAGGCGACCCTGTTGCCAGTTGCCTGCGGCCTGTCTCGGCGCGTATGGGTCCTGGCCAGATTCGCGGACCGTCGGACTATCGTCCGACCAGCCCGAAGCGTCGCGACGCCGTCGCCACTCTGCGCGACGCAGCCCTGCGCTTGGCTCGCCCTGGCGAACCGGGAGACGAAACCGCGTCCCTATCCTCGTCCGCGCTCTCGCCCCGGCCACCACAATCTCGCGCGGCCAGGGCCTATCGTGTGACAGGACGGATTTGTTCGAGGCGCGCGCCCTAGCAGTTCACACCGCCGCAGCCGGCACCCCAGGCCTCGGCCGGCCCGCCGCCGTCCGGCATATCCTTCAGCTTCGCCACCTTGGCGTCGATATCCAGCATGAGCGCAATGGCGTCGTCTTTCACGCCCATGGACGACAGCATCTCTTTCTTCTGAGAATCATCCAACTCACGCACGCTACTGAAATCTTTAGGGATCTTCATGTCTCTCGTAATCTTGAAACCAGGCATCTGACATCTCCTTGTTTCGTTGGGCAGAAGGATAGTGCGACCGAGCGAACGTTTAGTCAATGCAAAGCTGCCGCCGCCCCCGTATTGCCTTACGTCAGATCGCGCGCAAGCGGCGGCCGATACGACTGCAGCCCCTGCGTCATGGAAGCGCGAAAAGGCGCCTTTACTTGCGGTGCGGCCGTCCTGAGCCCGCATTCCGGAGCACTGCCGGGATGCGTCGCCCGACGCGCTGACGACGGGTTAGCGGCACCATCCGTGCGGCGTCTTGACGCATAAGCGGCGGCACTCTTCCCTCTGCCGGATGCACCGGCCGGCTCGGCGTCCCCTGTCGCTTGCGGATATCGTCGAATCCCGCCCGCGACGACGCACGACGGCGAGGTCGAGCGCCGCCACCCGATACGGGATTGTTAAGCGGGGGAGCCGCTCGGGAACGCCCTCCTTGCCCGCGCGTTGGGTCGAGGATGACCCGACCAACCCGATTCGCCTCTATCCGGCAGCTTCTCCTTGCGATCCTCCTGACCGTCCCGGCTGCCGTCTCCGCCCAGACAATCCAGGCTCCGATACGGACGGAGACCGTGAGCACCTTCGCGCCAACTCTGCGCGTCGGCATCACCGAAAGTCCGCCCTTCGCCATGATCGCGTCGGATGGTGCCTGGACGGGCATCGGCGTCGACCTCTGGCGCATGATTGCGGAAGCGGAAGGCTACAACTACGAGTGGGTTGCCCTGGAAGCGAACGCGGGCGAGGCGGTTGCCCGCGGCGTGGTCGACCTCGCGTTGCCGGTCACGGCGACTGCCGATGCGGAAGCCACGATCGACTTTACCATCCCCTATTATACCGCGACGCTCGGTGCGGCCGGGGCTGGAGGCATCGATGTCCTCGGCATTGCCAAGACGTTTCTGTCCTGGACGTTCCTGCGCATCGTCCTGATTGTCAGCGCCATCCTGCTTGTGGTCGGAGCGCTGATGTGGCTGATCGAGCGGCGCGCCAACCCGGCGCAGTTTGGCACCGAGGACGAGGATACCGGCCGGCCGCGACGCTGGCTGCGCGGCATCGGCAGCGGCTTCTGGTGGTCGGGCGTAACCATGACCACGATCGGCTATGGCGACAAGGCGCCGGTCACCACGCTCGGCCGGGGCGTCGCGATGATCTGGATGCTGGTCGCCATGGCGCTGACCTCCAGCCTCACCGCCTCGATCGTCGGCGCGACCAACCTTTCCCGCCTTACCCAATTGCAGATTCCCGGCGATCTTCGCGACATGCGGCTGGGGGCCCTGCCGGACAGCGCGGCGGCAGGCTATCTTGAATCCGAAGGGCTCGCCTTCACCGACTATGACAGCGTCGAGGCCGCGATGAGGGCGGTCGAGGATGACCGGATCGACGCCGTGGTCGCCAATCTGCCGCTATTGCAACATGCCAACGGCGCGACGGGCGCCAGTCTCATGGTCTCTCCCTCGCGGGCCGAACCCGGCCTTGTCAGCTTCGCGCTGCCGGAGGGCTCGGAACTTCGGGAGCCGCTGAACGCGGCGATCCTGCGTCTGACCACCGGCAGTGGCTGGACCGACCTCATCGAGCGCTACGCGCCGGCGGGTCGCCGCTAGGGCCGAGACCTGAATCATCATAGCTTCGATGCGCTGAGAGGAAATTCATGCTGCGGACGCTCGTCAAGGATTATTTCTACATCCACCTCGGCATCGGCCTTGTCGGCAATCTCCTGTTCGTCCTCGGTTCGATCCTGTTCTTCAAGACGTTCGAAGCCTGGTATACCGTCGCTGTCTGGCTGTTCGTCGCAGGCTCGTCGGGCATGTTTCTCGGCTCGCTCGGACAGTTGTTCAAGACCATCTACGAAGCCGAGGAAAGACAGCGCGGCTGATCCCGACCGGCTCTTGCCCGTCCCTTCCATATTTTCCCTATTTGCACACGCCGCGCCGCCGGTTCTTGGCATCGAGATGCAGATGGTCGGCATGGGCGCGGTTATAGCCCGGACCGAGCACCGTGCCGAAATAGCGGCAGGCCGAGTGCCGCACACTCTTCTGGAATCCCTTCTGGCGGAACGAGAAGAAGCCCTTCTTCTCGACGTCGAAGGTGCTGCCGTCGGCGAATTTGAAGCCGCGCACGTCGAGGGCGTTGCCGCTGGCATGCTCGCTGATCGTGCGCGAGCCGGCGATGCGCGAGCAGCGATAGGAAGATGCGTTGAGCACGGCGGTCGGCCGGGTCCACAGCCGCCAGCGCGCCGCCGGCTTGACCTCGTCCTCGACCCATTTCGAAATGCGCGCCGCCGCTTGGCAGTTCAGCGTCGCCGCCGGCTGCATCCGCACGCCCCTGGCGATCTCCAGCACCTTGACCGGATAGGAAATGCCGCAGCCCGCGCCCTTGCCGACCGACGCCACGTCGACGAATTTGACGCCCATCTGGCGCAGGGCCTTGCGGCACATCGCCTCCGATCGCGGCAACGCAGTGTAGCCGCTCGGCGTCTCCTGTTCGAGGCGCCCGCGCCCGGGTACTGCGTCGGGCCGTCGCGCGGGTTGCGGCTGGCCGCCGAGCGCAGCCACGATGCCCCGATGCGGTATCAATTGCGGCGAAGTAGCCTCGCGGGACGCCGTCTGCGGTGGCGGGATCGCCCCCGGCGTGACGCGCTTGAGGCCTTGCCAGGGATCTTCGACGGGTTCGGCCGCCCCAAAGCGCGCGGGATCGGTATCGACCTCGGACGGTGCGTCGAGCGGCGGCGGCGGGCCTGCATGGGCGCCGGCCGCGCCGGGCGCGATGGATGCGGCGCCGGCCGCGCGGGGCGCGCTTCGCCCCAGGAGATCGTCGAGCAGCGCCCGGTCGTCGGCGGGTTGCGTCGTCCGAGCGGGCACCGGCGATAGCGGCTGGAGATTCGGAGCATCCTGTCTGCCGACACCGCCGACGCTCGGCGTGTAGCCCTCGCCAACCGCCGGCATCCGGCCGCCCCAGACCATCGCGCCGTTGCCGCTCTGGGCCAATGACTCCGAGGAAAGGCTCGCCGCCGCGAAACAAACGGCGGCGAGCGCAGAAATGCGCCATCCGCTTTTACGCAATACCATGCGATGGCCTTTCGTCTGCCGCGGAACTCGAGCGGGACGACCAAAGACTACCGGGGTTTGGTAAGCGAAGGATGAACGGGACGCGGAAAATGTTGCTTTTCGACAGCCGCTATGGTCGGCCCGGCGACATATGCGGCACGGCGCCCCGGATCGGATGCAACGTCGCGCCGGCGGCAGGCGCGGATGCCGCCCCGGTGCACGAAAGCGCCGCCGCCAGCCAGCCGGCTGCCGCTTTGCGGGACCGCGACCCAAGTTCCATCGGCGCCCAACTCGCGCGAGCGTCTGGCGAGGTCGTGTCACTCCTGCGGATTGGCTCCATGGGGGCGCCGGAAACGATTTGGCCAGCCGGGAAACCGGCGACCTTCCGCGGATCGGTCGAATAGAGCAGGTCGTCCTTCATGCGCCGAAAGTCGCGCATCGGCGCTGAACCGGACATGAACGAGGCGACGAAAGGACGTACGCGACGCGGCAAGCCACGGCCGCCGCAGCCCGCGCCGCGATGAGGCGGGCTCGCCGACCAGCGAGGCCCGTCGGTTCCCGCGCTCGGCGGGCGCCCGCGAAAGTCGCTGCGCTTGCCGCAAGCTTCGGGCGTGCTGGAGTCACCGCTTGCCGATCTTCGCAGCAGCGATAGGAATTCGACGGCGCCGCAGCGACGACTGCTTGCTTATTTTTGTTGACAGCTACGGAAGCGTGCGGTTGTATCAAGTTGATACACTTTGATTGACGCAGCGGCCTGTCCTGTCTCTTGTCGGCACGATGATAAAAAAATCAGTTGATATCCGTAGGCTTTGATTTAATACTTATCCTGCGCAATATCAAAATGTCAGGAGGCGTGGAAAATGCGTATGTTTCTGATTACCGTTGCCGCTGCGGTCAGCACGCTGGCGTTGTCGGTTAGCGCCGACGCGAAAACGTTCACGCGGAAGGTCGTCGAAAGCAACGACAAGTGCTATTTGGTCGAATATATTCCATCGACCTACATCTATAACACGAAGGGAAAGAAAGTGAGCGGCGAAAGCCGCAGCTGGGTCGGGAACATCGCCGACGGCGCGGTGATCATCAAGCGCCGCAATCCGGCCGTCTACATCCAGACCCGCAAATTGCTCGAGCAGGATCATTACACGCTCGTCGCGCAGGGCTGCTGACGTTTCGGAGAGGAAGCCCCCGGGCCTCCTCTCCTTCCTTCTTTTCCTTTCGCGCGCATCGGTTGGAGATGAATGATGGCCATCGGGCTGCTGACTCTCATGGCGGGACTGGCGATACCCTTCGCATCCCCGGATATCGACGCCGATCCGCTGCCGATAACCGCGGAACTGAGCATCGTCTTCGAATTTGTCGAGAGCGAAGGCGGCTATGAGCTCAACGCCCTGGTTCGCGACCGGATGAGCGAGGAAATCCGGACGATACCGCTCGACAATTGCGCCACGATCGACATTGGCGTTGGCGACGAAACCATCCTCGGCGAACCGGTGGCATGCGACGACGAACGCTATTTCTTCGACTTGGTGGGTCGCCACGTCATCGTCAGCGGCATCAAACGCAATCATCCGCTAAGAGACGTCGAGCCGGGATACGTGATCCTCAACGGCGTTCCGTTGCTCGTCGAAGACGAGGAGCGCGTCGTCGAGCCAGCGCCATCGCCCGGCTTGCCATTTCCGTGATCCTGAACCGAAGGCTTCCGCTTCCCTCTCCAATCCGCTCAAGATCGGCAGGTGTGCGATGATCAGAACGCTTCTCAATCCAGCCGCATCTTCGGATGAACGGATTCGAGGCGCAACGCGCGGGCGGTCCTGCGGGACGGTCCTGTTGTTGGCCGCGCTTGTCCCGATCGTGGCTGCGTGCCAGCTTGCCAGACCGGGCGCCCAGGCTCGTCTGTCAGCGAGCAATGAGCGTGTCGCGGCGGTCCAGGCGCCGCCCGCCATTCCCTTCGGCTACGCCCTGCGCGCCCCCTCGCGGCGACCGACGACCGCCGTCAGCCTCCACTTCGAGTTGGTCGAGCAGAAGCACGGCTACGATCTGAATGCGGTCATCCTCGACCGCTCGACGGGCTCGCTGCGCACCGCGAAGATCCGGCGCTGCAACACCATCGACCTCGACTCCTTCGACGCGAGCAGCCGCAGTCTCTTCGCCACGCCTGTGCTCTGCGATGGAGGCTCCTATTCCTTCGATGTGCTCGGCGAGCGAATTGCCGTCGTCGGTCCCCGCCGCAACTACATTCTACAGGGTCTGCCGCTCGGGCACGTGATGCTCAACGGCGTGCCGGTGCTGGTCGAGCCGCGCGGCCATCGCCATCCCGCGCCCGTCTGGCGGGACAGGTCCGGTCGACAGATTCCCTTCACCATTCAATAATAGCGGCGGACGGGTTTTCCGTCCGCCTGCCTTCCCCTTATCCGGGGCCGAAGGGCAGTCGGAGACCGGAGGCGTACCCCGATCATAGTCGGGCGTTCGCTCACCACCCACATTCCCGCCTTTCGCCGCGCGCCCTCTGCCTCAGCCTGACCGCTCGATCGCGGGTCGGCATGGCGCCGCCCCCCCCCGTCCGGCCCGCGCGCTTGTGCGCCATCAGCCGGACGCCGCCACCCCGCGCGTCCAGGAGTCGCCAGGCTTCTTCGATCCGCCGAAGACCCGGCAGCCACCTGCGGCCGGCAGCGACCCTGGGCCCGGACCACCGCCTTAATCATGACTTATTTAGGGTTAAAGCGGCGCTTTGAATTGTCGCAATCCCGGATTATCAGTAGTAACCACCATATTCGAAATATCGAATCAATAGCGGCAAGGATTTGAATATTCGCACTTATTTTCCTGTTTCCGGCGTTGTCTATCGGTAAAATAAATTGCGTCGATACATACCCGGATCTATTTTCTCATGATTGACCGCCCCGCTATTGGTCTCGTGCTTGTGCTGACACTCACGGGATGCGCCGCCGTCCCGACACGGTGCTATGTCACGTTGACGGACGCGGGCGAGCCGAGCGCCGAGGCCTGCGAGACCGGATCGCATCTGCGGGTTCGGCCGATCACGCCCGAGAACGCAGCCTTTTACGCGCCACCCTATGTCCTCGCCGCCTTGGCGAATGAGGGCTTTGTGAGACTGCCGACGACCGACGTCGGCGATGAACCGTCGGCCGCGATGCAGCTGAGCGAACCGATCTTCGCGGTCGACAGCCGGATCGTCGTGGTCCCCCTCGACGACGGCCCGCCGCTCTTCTCGCTTTCCATCCCGGCCCTGTCGATCGAGCTGCGGCTGCCGCGCAACGAAGCCACCGCGCAGGCGCGCGCCCGACCGACGAGCTGAGACCGCTTCCAACATGCGGCCGCGGTCTCTATATGTTCCGCCATGGCCTCCCGACCCAAACCGACCCGCAAGCGCCCGTCAACCGACACCGCCGACGAGCCGCCCTTCGATCCCGGCGCGCCGGCGCGGCGCGGACCGCTGCGGGATTTCGCCGACGCCGCCGAGCCCGCACGGCCGGCCGGCTTCGCGGAAGCGCCGCAGGCGTCCTTCGAGGGCCTACCCGCCGGCCCCCTCTCCGGCTGGGCCGACGAGATCGCGCAGGCCGCCACCGTCGACGCCGAACGTAAGGCGGACGCCGACGTCGCGCCCGACGACAGGCGGGGAGCGCCGGCGGCGCGCCAGGGAACCGAAAAAACCGGCGGCGGGCGTGAAGCCCGCCCTGCGCGCGATGCCGAAGGCACGCAACAAGGCAAAGCCGCGAAGGCGCGCAGCGCCGACAGCGTGAGCCAGAACAAGACCGCGCGCGGCACCTCGATGGGCGCGACCCGCGATCCCAAGCAACGGGCTGCCGCCGGGCTCAATCCCGTCGCCGGCCTCGACGTCTCGCTGGAGGAGGCGCAATCGCTGCCCGAGGGCGGCGTCACCGCCACCGTCGACGCGCTGACCAAGCTGATCTCCGAGGGCAACCCGCTGCTCAAGAACGGCGAGATCTGGGTGCCCCACCGCCCGGCCCGGCCGGACAAGTCCGAGGGCGGCGTCAATTTCCGCATCGCCTCGGATTACGTGCCGAAGGGCGACCAGCCGACCGCCATCGCCGACCTCGTCTCCGGCATTTCCGAGCACGACCAGACCCAGGTGCTGCTCGGCGTCACCGGCTCCGGCAAGACGTTTACCGTCGCCAACGTCATCGAGAAGACCCAGCGCCCGGCCCTCATCCTCGCCCCCAACAAGACCCTGGCGGCCCAGCTCTACGGCGAGTTCAAGAACTTCTTTCCCGACAACGCGGTGGAGTATTTCGTCTCCTATTACGACTACTACCAGCCCGAGGCCTACGTGCCGCGCTCGGACACCTATATCGAGAAGGAATCCTCGATCAACGAGCAGATCGACCGGATGCGCCACGCCGCCACGAGAGCCCTGCTCGAACGCGACGACGTCATCATCGTCGCCTCGGTCTCCTGCATCTACGGTATCGGCTCGGTCGAGACCTATACGGCGATGACCTTCCAGATGGCGATCGGCGACCGGCTGGATCAACGCCAGCTCCTCGCCGACCTCGTCGCCCAGCAATACAAGCGCCGCGACATGGACTTTCAGCGCGGCTCGTTTCGCGTGCGCGGCGACACCATCGAGATCTTCCCCGCCCATCTGGAAGATCGCGCCTGGCGCATTTCGCTGTTCGGCGACGAGATCGAGACGATCCAGGAGTTCGACCCGCTCACCGGCCAGAAGACCGACGACCTGAAGAGCGTCAAGATCTACGCCAACTCCCACTATGTCACGCCGCGCCCGACCCTCAACCAGGCCGTCAAGTCGATCAAGGAAGAGCTGCGCCACCGCCTGGTCGAGCTGGAAAAGGCCGGCCGCCTCCTGGAGGCCCAGCGGCTGGAACAGCGCACCCGCTTCGACATCGAGATGATCGAGGCCACCGGTTCCTGCCCCGGCATCGAGAACTATTCGCGCTATCTCACCGGCCGCCAGCCCGGCCACCCGCCGCCGACCCTGTTCGAATACCTGCCGGACAACGCCCTGGTCTTCATCGACGAAAGCCACGTCACCGTGCCGCAGATCGGCGCCATGTATCGCGGCGATTTCCGCCGCAAGGCGACGCTGGCCGAATACGGTTTTCGCCTGCCGTCGTGCATGGACAACCGGCCGCTGCGCTTCGAGGAATGGAACGCCATGCGGCCGCAGACCGTCGCGGTCTCGGCCACCCCCGGTTCCTGGGAAATGGAGGAGGCCGGCGGCGTCTTCGCCGAGCAGGTGATCCGCCCCACCGGGCTGATCGACCCGCCGGTGGAGATCCGCCCGGCCCGCTCCCAGGTCGACGATCTGATCGGCGAAATCCGCGAGGTCGTCGCCAAAGGCTACCGGGTGCTGTGCACCGTCCTCACCAAGCGCATGGCCGAGGACCTCACCGAATATCTGCACGAGCAGGGCATTCGCGTGCGCTACATGCACTCCGACATCGACACGCTGGAGCGCATCGAGATCATCCGCGATCTGCGCCTCGGCGCCTTCGACGTGCTGGTCGGCATCAATCTGTTGCGCGAGGGCCTCGACATTCCCGAATGCGGGCTGGTCGCCATTCTCGACGCCGACAAGGAGGGGTTCCTCCGTTCCGAAACCTCGCTGATCCAGACCATCGGCCGCGCCGCCCGCAATATCGACGGCAAGGTCATCCTCTATGCCGACCGCACCACCGGCTCGATGGAGCGGGCGATCGCCGAGACCAATCGCCGCCGCGAAAAGCAGGAGGCCTACAACACCGAAAACGGCATCACGCCGGAATCGGTCAAGGCGCATATCGCCGACATTCTCGATTCCTATTACGAAAAGGACCATGTCCGCGTCGATGTCGGCCCCGGCGCGAAGGAAGGCGCCCTCGTCGGCAACAACCTCAAATCCCATCTCCAGCATCTGGAAAAGCAGATGCGCGACGCCGCCGCCGATCTCGACTTCGAAACCGCCGCGCGGCTTCGGGACGAGATCAAGCGGCTGCAGGCCAAGGAGCTGGAATTCGGCGGCGTGCCCGGCGACGGCGCTGAGGCGGAGGCTGCTTCTTCTCCCCTGGGGGGAGAAGGTCCCGGCAGGGGGATGAGGGGCGGCAAACGCGGCGCCTCGGATCGGGTCGACGCCGCCGACACCCTCGCCGCCGCCGTCGCCTTCGAGGAGGAGTCCATCTCCCCCGTCACCGGCCGCTCCAAATACGGCCGCAAGACCAAGCGCGACCGCGCGCCCGCCGGCGGCGAACGTTTTGGCCCACGCGGGGAACCCTTGAAGCCCCGCGGTGAAGGCTCCGCCCGCCGCCCGGCGCCGCTGGCGCGAAAGGGTTCAGAAAAGAACGCTGAGGCCGAAGCCGGCACGGCGCATTCTTCGCCCCAGAGGGGGTCCGAAGGACGGGCGAGGCCCGCGACTCGCCCCAGTGCCCCGGAGGGGCGGATGAGGGGCTCCGGCGAAGCCGGCCAATCCTACTTCCAGAAACCCTCGCTGGACGACATGGGCCCCGGCACCGACACGGCCGTGCCCGACCGCCCGTCGCTGTTCAGAAAGAACAGCCTCGACGAAATGACCGTCGGCCGCACCGAAAAGCCGGCCGGCAAACCCGTGCCGAAGAAACCCAGGCCGGACGCGACGGGCGCGGCCTCACCTTCTCCCCTCGGGGGAGAAGGGTCCGAAGGACGGGCGAGACAAGCGGCTCGCCCCGGAAACCCGGAGGGGCGGATGAGGGGGACCGAGCGTAGCGAATCCCCCGCCCCCATCCGCCGCGAGCGCATCGGCCGTGGCAGCTACGAGGACCCGGCCGACGAAAAACGCCGCAAGCGCCGGCCCGGCAAGACCGGACGGCCGGGGCGGTAGAAAGCAGAGGCTGCCTGCTTCAACCTCTTCGCCCACACCGCCTCAGAAAAGGGCGTCCCACCTCCCCACTTTCGTCATCCTCGGCCGCAGGCCGGGGATCCATGCCAAGCTAGTGCCGCCGCCAAACCGCCGCCGGTGACGCACACAGCCCCTCCGCTACCGAAGCGGACTCGACGCCCGTAGAGGCATGGATCCCCGCGCAAGCGCGAGGATGACGAAGCGGAGAAGTGCGCTCACCAACCACCGACGCCCGTGGTAGAAAAACCGTCCCGGCGCGCCTATCCTCATACCGAACCGGTATGGGAGTGATCATGACCCGGCTTGAACAGATCGAGGCCGACGTCTCCAACCTTTCCGGCGCGGATCTGAATTTAAAGGTTTACACACGTCTCGATTGACAAGTAGACCGTCAAAAAGCGAACGTTTGACCTATTTTGAATGACGCTCAATCGAAGCCGGTGATTTCGTGAATTCAGCAATAGCCGTAATATCAAATAGGAAATGCACACTCATTCCACGAATTCCAATCGTGATTGCCGACTTGATAAAGATTCAAGCTATTAGCGCTGAGGTTTATCATGTTCTTTCGGCTTACAATGAGTCGCGAGGAATATTTCTATCCGCGACCAACAAATGTTCGGTATTGAACAAGGAAAGCCGCTTATACGACGAGGCACTTATAAAAGAAATCCATCTAAGTTTATGTTTTGCTCTTAACTATTTTTCCGCATCTGGCGTGATGGCGTTCGATGACATATATCATATCGAAAAACGTCGAAAATTACGCGTGTCATCGTTGGATTCCACTCATCTCGAAGATCTTAGATCTCTATCGTCGATGGAATTTAAGATCAAGAACGGTACTAGTCCCGATCAGATTGAGAAGTTGTTTTTTGCGTGCTTTAATTCATTGAAGACAGATAAATCTTTTTATATCACTCTTAAAAGATTTATTCTTTCTAACTCGCGAGAGGAATATTTTAGCCGCGTAATAGACATGTCTATATGTCTCGAGTCTCTTTACAGCTTCGATTCTGAAATCTCGTTCCGGTTTTCATTATATAACTCATTGATATCGGATACCAGTCAAGAAAAAAGGAAGGAGGTTTTTAATACTATGAAATTACTATATAAAGAGCGAAGCAACATTGTTCATGGAAATTCGAAATCGATTCGGAGTCAAATTGACCCTCTTTGGGGAAATATCGTGGACATTGCAAAATATGCGATACTTTACAAATTGAACTTTTTGCAGTCGCATCAAAAAGACCAATGGGACTCTCATCTGAACGACTTGTCGTTTGGCGCACGGATCGAGAACTAAATTAAGATGGCTACATACGTTAAAAAATCAAATATTCTGCGAATTTTATCGATTCGCGAACAGGTACTAGGCGTTGATGTATTTCGGGGCTTTGCGCGCCTCTGTGATCTCTCGATGATTTCGAGGGCAGATATATATGATGCAAAGAAGAACCCCACTGGTACCCAGCGGGATCTCAGTCCCAAGCATGCTAGAGAAGCCTATTTTTACGTTAGGCAAGAAGAGAAGGCGTACTGGCCGGAAATATTTCTAAGTGCACGGGATAACTCTGTGTGGTCGTTTGCTCCAGCTAAGAACGAAAATCTTGGATACCTCGAAATTAACACAGATCTCACTTCTCAGACAGGTATATGGATCTCGCGAGTCGATGGCAATCATAGACTTCACTATGCTGATGGAAGCTTTGATGGCTACCCCGCCATCGAGAAAGTAGTATCATTCTCTCTTGCGGTCGACTTGACGCAAGAAGAAGAAATAAAGATATTTAGAGATATAAATAACAATCAAAGAAGAATGAATACGAGCCATTTGGCGAACATAAAGATGCGTCTTACGGACGATATGCAACTTGCAAATCGTGACCCTGCGCTATATCTGGCTAATCGCCTATCAAAAGATGAAGACAGCCCATTTTTTGATTTGGTGTATTATGGTGGGAAAAAGGATATTACAAAATTTATCCAATTAAATACGCTGAAATCGGGCGTGCAGTATATGTTTTCGCAACCGACCCGACTTTCGGCGATTGAAGACATAAATGCACAGGCAAAGATTGTAAAAAACTACTTTTCTGCATTGAAACGCATAGAGCCGCTAGCCTGGAAAGAACCAAAAAAGTACGTCATGCTTCGCGGCGCGGGTTTGTGGGGCATATGTTTTCTTGGCGCAGAAGTTATTGATCGCGCCCTCCGTAAAGGTCAATATAAAGTTGATGATTTTGTCCGAATATTGCGTTCCGGGAAAACATGGGACTGGAGCAATCGCGGGGATTTTACCGGGTTAAGCGGTCGATCTGGCGCGGTTCGCATAAGGGATTTAGTAGTCTCTGAATTTGCGGACGAGGAGTCGGTTTCTCTCAAGGACCTTATGAAGGAAATATCCGATGATTCTTAGACTTAAATACGGATTAATTGATTAGTCGCTCTACTTCAACGCGCCTTCCGCCTGAGGACAGAATCCTTGTGACAGCCCGAGGATGACCCGCTGGGCCGAATCTGCGAACATCTTCTCCGCCCGAAACGCGCTGCACGTCATACTCCCCAGCACCTCCCCCTCCCCAAAATTTTTCTCCCCACCCTTTTGACCTCCCGCACAATCCCCTGACCGCCGGCCCGCGGAACGGGCGCGAATGATCACCGGGATCGTTTGGGGGCCGGCGGTGCGGTGTCCGCGACGGGGCTTCTTCCGGAGAAGGCCCGGCCCGGACGGCCCTTTGCTCCGCCGGACCGTCCCCACTAATGAGGGGTCTGCGGATCGGTCCGCTTGAACGCCCCGCCAAGGGCGTGAAGAGCCGGCAGCGCACGCGAACCCATGAAAAGGCGGGGTTAGCGTGTCGAAGGGTCGCATGAACGCCGCGCGGGATGCCGGAGGCGGACCGTATGACGTAAAACAGTCGGAGGGTTCGCCTCCGGCGTCCCGCCGCTCGTCTCGTCCGAGACGAGACGGCTATCTGCCCCGCCCGTAAGCTCCTCGCGGAGCTCGTCGCTGGCGGGGACCGCGTTCCCGAGCCCGCCGCGAGGCGACGCTGAAGGAGGGGACGGAGACTTTGCCCCGCCCGTAAGTGGCAAGCCACTGGCGGGGACCACAGGGGCCCACCAGCGACGAGCTTCGCGAGGAGCTTAAGGGTGGGACAAAAATGCTCATCACCCGGCCGCTTTGCGGCGCGGGAATGCTTTCGCACGTCCGGAGGAACACGATGCCGAAAACCCCCGCCCCGCCGACCGACGAACCGCCGACGCGGGAAGAGATCGCCGCCAGCCGGGCGATGGTGGGCACGCATATAGATGTCGTCCGCCGCGCCCTGATCCGGGCCGGCTGGCGGCAGGGACCGCGCCGCCAGAATCTGCGCAGCGTCTGGCAGGCGATCGCGGCGGACCCGGCCGAGTGCCCGGGCGGCGACAGCGGGACGCCCAGCGACACCCGCATCCTCGCCGGCATCGCCCAGCGCATCACCCATGCCTGCCCCCGGTCCGAATGCCGCCGCGGCTTCACCTGCCGGCACGGCGCGCGTCCCGGCGACGCGGCGCGGCGCGACGACCCGCCCTGTTTCGCCGCCCTGCCCCAGGCGGCGCGGATTTCGCTGCATTTCGCGGTGGCGCGGCTGCAGGACCCGCGTCGCTTCCGTGATGCCCATATCAGCCGTCAGGAGGCGGCCTTGCTGCGCGCCGCGCAAGCCGCGCTGGACGATCAGGCGCCTTCCGAAGCCGAGGCCGCGCCGCCCGAGCCGGGCGGGCCGGACGCGTCAACCGAGCCGGACGGCATTGCGCCGCCGCCACGCCCGCCCATGCCGGAGCCGCGCATCGTCACGCTCGACTAGGCTCTCAGCGCGGCACCGCGCCGTCCATCATCTCGGCCTGGCGGCTCCAGCTGGCGCTCTTGACGCCGTCGGGGGTCTGGGCGCAGGCGCCCAGGGTCACGGCGAGAACGAGTACGGCGGGGAGGAATTTCATCGGGCGGGCCTTCATGGGATGAGTGCGGGACCACACTCTAGCGCCAACCCGGCGATTGCGTGGCGAAGCGTCTTTCCCGCGCCGCGGCCATGAAAAAAGCCGCCCCGCGTGGCGGGACGGCCTGTTGGCACAGATGTGGAAACGACGCCTTAGTTCGGGGTCTGGCCGGTAGCCGCATCGCCGGACATGTTGGAGTCCATCGCGCCGTCGGCCTTCATGCCGCCGGCATCCATCATCGCGCCGGCGCCGGCCGAGCTGTCCATCGACGCCATGGTCGCGGTGAACGGCATCACGACGGGCTTGCCGTCGGCCATGGTCGGCGTGTCGACGTCGGTCGAGCCCTCGCCGAAATCATAGGTGTCGTTGCCGTTGGTCTCGTCATGCAGCATGACCATGTATTCGGTGTCGGCGGCCAGATCCATGTCGGCCTCGACCGAAACGTCGGTGCTCTCGCCGGCCGGGATGGCCACATGGCCGATCGAGCCCGGAACCACCGGCGCGCCGTCCTTGACCTCGTGCAGGACCAGATAGCCGCCATTGGCGGACGAGACCTTGGCGAAGGTCGCGGTCTTGCCTTCGACCGTCACGCCGGCCGTGTCGATCATGTTCTCGGCGACAGCGGTGGAGCCTAGAGCGAGAAGCGTGGCGGCGGTCGTCATCAGAAGCTTGTTCATGGGGTATTCTCCAAATTCGGGGGTGGATCGCGATTCACCGCCGAAGCGATGCCGCGATTGGACCAACAACGGGCCGTTCGGCGGGAAGTTGCGTCCAGACCCATCGATCAAGTGGATGTGAGGGAAGGTCCGGCTGCGGCGGCATGTGCCGGCCGCGGCTTTGTCCCGCCGGGCGGATCGGTTAAAGGCGGTGCCGATCGCAACCAACGGCAAGGACGACCATGACCATCACCCTCGACAAGGCCCGCATCATCATCGCCGAGGCGCTCAAGACCGGCGCCGCCAATGGCTGCAAGCCGCTGACCGTCGCCGTGCTCGATGCCGGCGGCGCGCTGGTCGCGCTGGAGCGCTCCGACGGCTCGTCGCGGATGCGGCCCGACATCGCCATCGGCAAGGCCAACGGCGCCATCGCGCTCGGCATCGGCTCGCGGGCGATCTTCAAGCGGGCCGAGGAGCAGCCCTTTTTCGTCCAGGCGATGAACGCGCTGGCCAAGGGCTCCCTGGTGCCGGTGCCCGGCGGCGTGCTGGTCAAGGGCGAGAGCGGCGCGATCCTCGGCGCCGTCGGCATCACCGGCGACACCTCCGACAATGACGAGATCGCCGCGATCGCCGGTATCGAGGCCGCCGGGTTCCAGGCCGACGGCGGCTGACCGGGGTCCGCCAGCGAGCCGAAACCGAAGCTTAAGGGCGGGCAGACAACCGGCCCCCGCAGGGGGGGGGCGAGGTCGGGAAGTGAAACCTTCTCGCCCGCTTCACCGAAGCTTGTGTTGATCGGGCGCGTGTCGCTGGTCTTGATGGCGCGACGCCGCCTATTCGGCAAAAGACTGAGGAGATGACGATGCGAGGCAAGACTTCACTGACCCTGGCGGGGCTCGCCGCCGCCGCGCTGATGACCCTGACAGGCGCCCCTGGCCCGGTCGCCGCCCAGACGACCGCGACGGCGATCTTCGCCGGCGGCTGCTTCTGGTGCGTCGAGAGCGACTTCGACCATGTCGACGGCGTCGTCGAGACCACGTCGGGCTATATCGGCGGCACCAACCAGAACCCGACCTATGAGAACCATCCCGGCCACGTCGAGGCGGTGAAGATCACCTACGATCCCGCCAAGGTCTCCTACGACGAACTGCTCACCGTGTTCTGGCACTCGGTCGATCCGACCGACGCCGGCGGCCAGTTCTGCGATCGCGGCCATTCCTATACCACCGCGATCTTCGCCACGGATTCCGAGCAGATCGAAAAGGCCAAGGCTTCCAAGGCGGCGGTGACGAAGGACCTCGGCACGGTGGTGACGCCGATCAACACCGCCCCGACCTTCTGGCCGGCGGAAGGCTACCACCAGGATTACTACCAGAAGAATCCGCTGAAATATAAATACTATCGCTTCTCCTGCGGCCGCGACGCCACGGTTAGGCGGGTCTGGGGCGACAAGGCGTTCGAGGGCATCAAGGACGCGATGAGCTGAGGCGCGGCAGGGACGGCTCCGCGAAGGGAACCCGCCGCGCCGCCGGCAGTTGGACTCCAGACTTCGCACGGGAGACGATCATGATTTTCAAGCCCCTGGCGCCGCTCATCGGCGCCGCCCTCTTTCTCGCCCCGACCATGGCTCAGGCCGATGACGACTGGGTGACCAAGGAATCACCTCACTCGGTCGCCGATACCGTCGCGGCGCTGACTACGGCGATCGAACAGGCCGGCGCCAAGGTGGTCGCCACCCTCGACCATCAGGCCAACGCGAAATCCGCCGGGCTGGAGCTGCCGCCGACGACGGTGGTGATCTTCGGCAACCCGAAGCTTGGCACGCCGCTGATGCAGGAAAACCGCCGGATCGCGCTGGACCTGCCGCAGAAGATGCTGGTCTGGGACGAGGACGGCCAGACCATGGTCGGCTATCTTGAGCCAGAGGAACTCGCCGAGCGCTACGACATCGACGACGATGCCGAGCCGGTCGAGGCGATGGAAAAGGCGCTCGACAAGCTCTCGGACGCGGCAATCGCCGAATAGCACCGCCCGCCGGCCGCGCGGCTACGCGGCCGGATCAGCGGCAGCCAAATCAGCGGTTAAGCGGCTCGATCCAGATCTCGCCGGCCATGACGTTGGCCGGCTGCGAGAGCGCATAGAGCACGGCCCCGGC
The DNA here is from genome assembly GCF_024195285.1 of Aurantimonas marianensis. Taxonomy (GTDB): domain Bacteria; phylum Pseudomonadota; class Alphaproteobacteria; order Rhizobiales; family Rhizobiaceae; genus Aurantimonas; species Aurantimonas marianensis. Next base: position 9,313 of record NZ_JALHBS010000046.1, on the reverse strand, counting down.
GATATCGTCCGGGGTCAGGGCATTCGGCTTGGGCTCGTCGAATAAGGGCGTGTCGACCATGCCGGGCTCGATCAGCGTCACCTTGACGCCCTTCTCGCGCATTTCCTCGCGCAGATTGTAGCCGTAGCCGGTGACCGCCCATTTGGTCGCGCCATAGACCGACCCGGGCAGCACCTTGCGGCCGGCCACCGAGCCCGTCAGCAGATAATGCCCCCTGGCCGCGACCACGGCGTCGTGGGTCGCCTTCACCGTGAACATCAGGCCGAGAACGTTGGTCAGCACCATCTCTCGCCAATTGTCCACGTCGCCGCCAGCAGTGCCGGTGCCCTTGGCGCCGAGCCCCGCATTGGCGAAGACGGCATCGAGCGAGCCGAAGCGCTCAAGCACGGCGGCCACCATCGCCTGTTGGGCGGAAAAATCCTGAACGTCGCAGGCCAGCGCCATCGCGTTGCCCTCGCCGAGTTCGGCGACCAGCCCGTCGAGTTTGGCCTTGGAGCGGGCGGTGAGCGCCACACGGTAGCCAGCCTCAACGGCGCGACGAGCGGTGGCCGCGCCGATGCCGGTCGAGGCGCCGGTGATGAGCATCGTCTTCATTGTGGTCTCCTTCAGCGAAATCGGGCGAACGCCTTCACCGGACGCCGTGGCACTGGCAGCGCCATGTGGATCGACGCCTCGTCAAGGAAAGCCCCGCCCCCACTTGCCGTACCGCCATCGCGTCCATGATCGCCCGTGGAAAACTCGTTTCGGATGGAACCGTTGGCGTCCGGCGCGATTATGCAGGCGACGGGTTTTCGGTGTCCGGGCGCGGTTCTGCGGCCCGGATATTCGCATAACCACCTACAGCTCTTGAAGGAGACGATCATGGCCAAGAAGGACAAGACCAGGCTGCACACGAGCAAGAACCCGCTGTCGGAAAACATCCGCGGTTCGATGGTGCAGCTGTTGCAGAAGCATCTCGGCACGGCGGTGGATCTGACCTACCAGACCAAGCAGGCCCACTGGAACGTCAAGGGCATGAACTTCATCGCCGTGCACAAGCTGTTCGACGAGTTGCACGAGGTGACGGAGGCCTATGTCGACGACATCGCCGAACGGCTGACCGGCCTCGGCGGACAGGCGCACGGTACGGTGCAGGCGGCGACGGAAAATTCCGTGCTCGCCCCCTACCCGCTCGATCTGGTGAAGTCCGAGGACCATCTGAAGCGGCTTGCCGACTCCTACGCCCATTGGAGCGACGAAGTGCAGAAGGGCATCGAGGAGGCGTCCGAGGCCGGCGACGCGCTGACCGAGGATCTGTTGACCGAGGTCGGCCGCGGACTCGACAAGTCGCTGTATTTCCTGGAAAGCCATTTTCAGGGGTGAGGCGTCCGCTGGCGCGCGCCGGACAAGAAAAAAGGCGGCCCGGAGGGTCGCCTTTTTCGTTGCGCCATAGGGTGTCGAGCGTCTCTTACGCGATCGTCTGGCCGGTCTTCTTCCAGTCGGCGAGGAAGGCGTCGAGGCCCTTGTCGGTGAGCGGATGCTTGACGAGGCCTTTCAGCGTCGCCGGCGGCACGGTGGCAACGTCCGCGCCGATCAGCGCCGCCTCGCGCACATGGTTCATGGTGCGCACCGAAGCCGCCAGGATCTCGGTGTCGAAGCCGTAATTGTCGTAGATCCGGCGGATGTCGGCGATCAGCGCCATGCCGTCGAGATTGATGTCGTCGAGCCGGCCGATGAAGGGCGAGATGAAGGTCGCCCCGGCCTTGGCGGCGAGCAGCGCCTGCACCGCCGAGAAGCACAGCGTCACATTGACCAGAAAACCCTCGCCGGTCAGCGCCTTGCAGGCCTTCAGGCCATCCAGCGTCAGCGGCACCTTGATGCAGACATTGTCGGCGATTTCAGCGAGGATCTTACCCTCGCGGATCATGGCGTCGGTCTCGGTGGCGGTGACTTCGGCCGAGACCGGGCCGTCGACGACGGCGCAGATCTCGGCGACCACCTCCTTCATCGGCCGGTTCGCCTTCATGATCAGCGAGGGGTTGGTGGTCACCCCGTCGAGTAGCCCGGTCGCCTGCAGTTCCTTAATCTCGGTGATGTCGGCGGTGTCGACGAAGAATTTCATGGCGCCCTCATTCAGTTCGGTTCGCGATCTGCCGCGTCTTTAGCAGGAATTTACGGGCGGGCGCTATATGGACGCTGGAATTGCGGTGTTCACCATATCGAAAACTTGCCTGTTTAGCCGAATTCGTAATGCCCACTGACGTGGCCGGTCGGGGAACGCCTCACTGATGTAATCCACCAAACCACGAAGCAGTGGTGAAAAAATGTGTTTTACTATAGCCGATGCGCGATAAATTCGCTAATTAACTCTGCCTTATTAGTTAAAATCAAATTCTAGCGCCTGCGAGGGCATATTGAGTAAGAACGCTCATTTCTCGGTCGATACCCGGCTGACGCGAATTCTGGGTGAAACCTATCGATCCAGCGAAGCTGCACTTAAGGAGTTGGTCGATAACGCTTGGGATGCCGACGCCGAGAACGTTTGGATCACACTGCCTGATCCGCTCACCCCGGACGCAATCGTCGTGCGAGATGACGGGGTGGGAATGACGACGCCCGAAATGCGGGGCGAATACCTCAATATCGCCAGCGATAAGCGCTCGCGAACAGGTGAACGCACGACGAGGTTCAATCGTAAGATTAAGGGGCGCAAGGGCATTGGAAAGTTTGCCGGACTGACGCTCGCGAACCGGATGGAGATTTCCACAGTTGCCCGTGGCTATCGCCGCACTCTCCTCATCGATAAGGGGGATTTAATCGAAAACCAAGGCGATCTGGAAGCGGTGCCTCTGCCGTTCAACGAGCAAGCTGTCCACGACGCCGTGACCGGAACGACGATAAAGTTGTCATATCTAGACAGCCGACTCAACTTCCCAACCTCTGATCGCCTCCGTGAAATTCTTATCTATGAATACGGACGCGAGGATAGCTTTAAGGTCTTCGTGAACGGACTTGCGCTGTCGATCCAAGATCTTCCGGGCTCCACAACTCACGCGAAGAGCGTGTTGCCCAACGTCGGCGACATAGATCTTAGTTTCACTATTGCCGAAGGCAAACGTTCTCCACGATCACCTGGAATTATTCTGAAAGTGAACGGCAAAGCCGTCGGGAGGCCCATTCTCTTCGGGCTCGATGAGGATGAAGAAATTCCCACAAAGCTGGCGCGACGGGTGTTCGGGGAGGTCGAACTCACCGGTGTCGAGGACTTCGTAACTGCCGATTGGGGTGGCATCCTAGAGAATAGTAAGGCGTATCAAGAAGCACAGACGTACATCAAAGGACAGGTCAAGGCGAGTCTACAGGAAACGCATGCCAGGGACCTGCATTTGCAAAAGGCACGCCTGCAAAAGCAGATCAATCGGCGGCTTCAAAAACTACCTGAATTTAGACGTCGATACGCTGAGGAAGCACTTAACAATATCCTCAAACGTTTCTATGGCGAAAGCCAAGAGCGAATTGCAACCATTGCCGATGTAGCTTTAGACGCGATGGAACACGATGCCTATTGGGCTGTACTCGAGCGGATCAACGCCTCAAGTCAAGGCGACGTTGGCTCTTTCGCTGAATCGCTCGAACAGTTCGGGCTACTGGAGCTCGCAACCATCGGCGTGCAGGCTACGCGCCGACGTCAGTTTCTTGATTACCTCGATCAGCTTGTTGAGAATCCCGCTACTCAGGAAAAACTGGCGCACAAGGCATTAGAAACGAACCTTTGGGTGCTCGGTCGCCAATATTCCACTATGGGATCGAACGCAACGCTCCGAAATATAATCGAAACCTACTGCGGCACTTCGTTTAAAGGCAGTCGCGCAAGCAAGCGTCCGGATTTGCTGCTGGCGCAGGATTACGGAGAGGCCTACCTGCTTATCGAGTTCAAACGCCCCTCTCACGACATAACGCGCGACGATATCGCCCAGGCTGAAAAGTACCGAGACGACCTTTCGCCACGCTTGCCCTCAACTCAGAGACTGGACATCATGATGCTGGGCAGAGGCAGGGTGCGGACCCTTGACGCCAACCACATGGCGCCTTCAATCACAATACATTCCTATGCTGGCATCATTTCATCGGCTCGTACGCAACTGGACTGGCTGATCAAAACTTTACGGGAGTCATGACATCCGATCGATCGTCGGATGACCGCACAAGACTTACGGAAAATAGCGCGGTGCTGGTGCGGGCCAAGGACAACCACGCCAAGCGCTTCTATCTGGCCTGCGCGGAGTTCATCGAATATCCGGCGGAGAGCCGCACGCTTTTCTTGCCGATCGACACGGTGATCGCGGCTTTCGGCTGAGTTCCGCTCCCGCCTCTTCTATTCCTTGAAGAGATCGGCGTGCGTGCCTGTGCGGGCCAGTTGGAGTTCGTCGCCGACAATCCGGTAGATCAGCAGCCAATCGGGCTCGATGTGCGCATCCCGGTAGCTTTGCCATTCGCCCCTGAGCGGATGATCGCGTTAGCGGGCGGGCAGTTGCTTGTTCGGCAAGCAAAAGGCTCAGCACCTGTCGCAGCTTGGAAAGGTCCTTGCCGCGTTTGCCCGCCTGCTTGACGTCGCGGCGGAACTGGCTTGAGCGGACCGGGGTCAGCACATCAGACGCCAAGGTCCTCGAACAGTTCGTCAGCGGAGGCGAAACGCTTGCCCTCGCCCTGTTCCAGCTCGGTCATGGCCTTGCGCGTGGTCGCGTTGGGCACCTTCACCTCGAAGGGAAACGCCTTGTCGGCGGCCACGCGCACCAAAAGCAGGCGGATCGCGTCGGAGACGGACAGGCCCATCGCGGCCAAGGCTTCCGTTGCCTCGGCCTTCGTCGCCGCATCAATTCGGGCTCGAACAACACTATCGGTCGCCATCTGACAATTCTCCCCGCGAACGACCACAATGTAGCTACGCTTCACCGCTATCGCAAGCGCCGCTGCTTTCGCGCCGCCCATCCGATTCCCGTAAACTCACTCAAACCTCGGCGATTCGCTTCGCCGGTGCGATCCGCCCTCCCCCGGAGCATCTTTTGTCCCAGACCGGCCAGCTCTTCGAAACGCGTGTCGTGCCGGTCCTCGTGCCGCTTCCGGCCGAGCGGCCCTATTCCTATGCCGTGCCTGACGGGATGGAGGTCGCGCCGGGGTCGATCGTGCAGGTGCCGCTCGGCCCCCGGCAGGTGGCGGGCGTCGTCTGGGACGGGGCCACCGACCGGGTCGACGCCAGGAAGCTCCGTCCGATCACCCGCGTCTTCGACTGCCCGCCGCTCGACGCCACCATGCGCCGCTTCGTCGACTGGGTCGCCGACTACACGCTGTCGCCGCCCGGGCTGGTGGTGCGCATGGCGCTCAGGGCGCCGGCGGCGTTCGACCCGGAAGCCTGGATCGAGGGGATCGAGGCGACGGGCGCCCTCCCCGACCGCATGACCGGGGCGCGCGAGCGGGTGCTTGCGGCCGCCAGCGAGGCGCCGGCCTGGTCGCGCTCGGGCCTCGCCCACGCCGCCGGGGTGACGCCGTCGGTGGTCGACGGGCTGATCAGGCAGGGCAGTTTTCGCGGTGTCCGCTTGCCGCCGCCGCCGGCGGTGGCCGCGCCAGACAAGGGCTATGGCCGGGCCGAACTCAACGCGGACCAGCGCGCGGGCGCCGACGCGCTTTCCGAGACGGTGGCGAAGGGCGGTTTTTCCACGACGCTGCTCGAGGGCGTCACCGGCTCGGGCAAGACGGAGGTCTATTTCGAGGCGGTGGCGCGCGCCCTCGACGCGGGCCGGCAGGTGCTGATCCTGTTGCCGGAGATCGCGCTGACCCAGAGCTTCATCGACCGGTTTCACGCCCGCTTCGGCGCGCCGCCGGCCGAATGGCACTCCGACGTCGCGCCGCGCCAGCGCGAAAAGATCTGGCGGCAGGTGGCGGAAGGAAGGGTGAAGGTGGTGGCCGGGGCGCGCTCGGCGCTGTTCCTGCCGTTCCAAAATCTCGGCCTGATCGTCGTCGACGAGGAGCACGACCCGGCCTACAAGCAGGAGGAGCGCACTTTCTATCATGCCCGCGACATGGCGGTGGTGCGCGGCTCGATCGGGAAATTCCCGGTGATCCTCGCCTCGGCGACGCCGTCGGTGGAAACGCGGGTCAACGCGGCGGCCGGGCGCTACGGCCATGTGCGGCTCGCCGGCCGCTTCGCCGAGGCGGCGATGCCGGACCTGTCGCTGATCGACATGCGCGCCGCGCCGCCACCGCGCGGGCGGTTTGTGTCGCCGGTGCTCGGCAAGGCCATCGCCGAGACCATCCAGCGCGGCGAACAGGCGCTGTTGTTCCTCAACCGGCGGGGCTATGCGCCGCTGACGCTCTGCCGGGTCTGCGGCCACCGCTTCCAGTGCCCGGACTGCTCGACCTGGCTGGTCGACCACCGGCTGCGCGGCCAGCTCCAGTGCCACCATTGCGGCTTCGCCGTGCCCCGGCCCGAGGCCTGCCCGGAATGCGGCACGCTCGACCACCTCGTCGCCTGCGGTCCGGGCGTGGAACGCATCGCCGAGGAGATGCTGACGGATTTTCCCGAGGCGCGGACGATCCTGCTCTCGTCGGACCTTCCAGGCGGCGCCAGGCGGCTGAGGCGCGAGCTCGACGCGATCGCCGACGGGGAGGCCGACATCGTCATCGGCACGCAGCTCGTCGCCAAGGGGCACCACTTTCCAATGATGACGCTGGTCGGCGCGATCGACGCCGATCTCGGCCTCGCCAATGGCGACCCGCGCGCCGCCGAGCGGACCTTCCAGCTTCTGCATCAGGTGACCGGCCGGGCTGGCCGCAGCGGCGGGCGTTCGAGCCGCGGCCTGATCCAGACCTTCCAGCCGGAGCACCCGGTGATGCAGGCGATCGCGTCCGGCGATGCCACCCGCTTCTACGAGCGCGAGATCGCCGAGCGGGAGCGCAGCGGCCTGCCGCCGTTCGGCCGGCTTGCCAGCGTCATCGTCTCGGCGAATACCCGCAAGGAAGCCGAGGAACATGCCCGCGCGCTCAGACGGGCGGCGGCCGAGGACGGCGACATCGAGGGTCTCGGCCCAGCCGAGGCGCCGGTGGCGGTGCTGCGGGGCCGGCACCGGTTCCGGCTGCTCGTTCACGCAACACGCCGCTCGCCGATCCAGGCGTTCCTGCGCGCCATGGTCGCCGCGGCCCCGCGCCCGCGCGGCTCGGTTCAGGTGCAGATCGACGTGGACCCGCAAAGCTTTCTGTGAGACATGCTCTGGCGAAGGGATGTGATGGGCGGGGGAGACGGTCGATGCAAGCGATCTTGAAGTATGTCCTGGCTGTATCGGCCATGAGTGTGCTCGCGAGTTTTTCGGTCATGGCTCAGGACAAGGCCAGCGAACCGTCGCTTCCGATCTCGCCCTTCGCCTCCACGACGCCGGGTCAGGCGCCGGCGGCTGTTGCCACCGCCGACACGCCGACCGACCGCGAATTGGGTCTGCTCGACTGGTCCCCCATCCCGACACGTTGTGCTTTCGTCGATCCCGACAGGACCATCGAGCCGAATGCGAAGACCGAGTTCGAACCGTTCGTTTTCCTGACGATGACCCAAAGCGGCGCCGGCACGACGGCCGGGCCGGAGCGCGGCTACGTGATGGCGAACGGCCTGGTGCGCGAACTCGAGAAGGGCAAGACCGCGCCCAACAAGGATGGCCACGTGGTCACCGTGTGGCGCTCGGCGGGCGAGCCGCGCATCAACGTCAACATCGTTCTCACCGAGGCGCGCCAGGAGAACGGGACCACCCGCTATTCAGGCCTGATGACCCTGTTCTGGGGCGACAAGAAGGAATCAGTTTCGATCAGCGGCCAATGCGAGGATTGACCCGCCGCGTCAGCGTTCTGACGGATCGATAGCCTTTCAGCCCGGGTATCTCCGCCGTCACCGCCGCCAGAGCGCGGCGCCTGTCCCGATGGTGAAAAGACGCGCTAACACATCGATAGAGCAGCAAAATGATCTAAGATCAGAGTTTCCTTTCGGGCCGCGAAGTCTCGCCCCCTGCCGCCTCGCGGCGAGCGGAACCCTTCGCCCCGAGGCCTGGTTTGCGCCACCGGCCACGCGCCCATAGGAACGCTCATTCCCATCCCTGCGCGGCCTGCCCACGCCCTCGCCACCTTTCCCTTCATGGAGCTTCGATGGATTTCGTGCTGCCCCAGACCAATGCCGACATACTGCCTTTTTCGGTAGCGGCCATGACCGTCCTGTTCGGCCTTATCGCTTTGTTCGCGCCCCGAATCACCTTGCGGGCGCTGCGGCTCGAAACCAGCCAGCGCCATCCCGAAGCCTTGTCCGAATCGCGCGCGACCATTGCCGGCTTCTGGCTCGGCGTCGGCATCGTGACGCTGCTTCTCTACAACCAGCCCTTCGTCCAGATGACGCTCGGCGCGGGTTGGCTGTTCACCGGTTTCGGCCGGCTGGTCTCGATCCTCTCGGACCGCGGGTCTACAGCCTATAATTGGCTGATGTTTTTTCTTGCCCTGGCGCTGGCAGCCGCCGCTCTCGCTCCCGTGTTCGGCCTGGTGGCGAATTAGCGCTCCGCGCCGACGGCAAATCGGCGCGGATAGGACGCCGCTTTGGCAAAAGCTGTCTCCCAAGCGTGTTGTCGCCGGGAAAACCCTATGCTAGACGGACCCAGTCTTCGGAAGGGCTTGCGCGGCCCGGTCGCGCGCCTTCCGTCATTCATCTAACGGCTTCAAGGATTTGGGGCGTTCTCGCTTCAGAGACGCATCGAATGCCTTGAACGAAACCCGAAAGAGAAACGGTCGTCCGTGGCACAATCATCCTCTCCCGTTTCGGGGGTCGCAGACCGCTACGCCCAATCGCTCTTCGATCTTGCCCGCGATGACGGCGCGATCGAGACGGTCGAATCCGAGCTCGCGGCGTTTCAGAAACTGATCGACGACAACGCCGATTTCCGCCGCCTCGTCGAAAGTCCGGTCTTCTCCTCGGACGATCAGATGAAGGCAATCGACGCCATCGTTGGCGAAGTGAAACCGAGCGAACTGACTGGCAACTTCCTGCGTGTCGTCGCGTCGAATCGCCGCCTCTTCGCATTGCCGGGCATCATCCGCGGCTTTCGCCAGTATGCGGCCGAGCATCGTGGCGAAGTCTCCGCGCAGGTGACCAGCGCCCACCAATTATCGGCCGCCCAGCGCAAGGAACTCGCCGAGGCTCTCGGCTCCTACGCCGGCAAGACCGTAACCATGACCGAGAGTGTCGATTCCACGATCCTCGGCGGGCTGATCGTCAAGATCGGATCGCGCCAGATCGACACCTCGCTTCGCACCA
>NZ_JALHBS010000045.1 GCF_024195285.1 Aurantimonas marianensis | reverse complement strand
TTGCACTGAAAGAGGTCGGCTGATGGACATCCGCGCCGCGGAAATTTCCGCAATCCTCAAGAAGCAGATCAAGAACTTCGGGTCGGAGGCGGAAGTCTCGGAAGTCGGCCAGGTTCTCTCGGTCGGCGACGGCATCGCGCGCGTCTACGGACTCGATAATTGCCAGGCCGGCGAGATGGTCGAATTTCCCGGCGGAATTCAGGGCATGGCCCTGAACCTGGAAGAAGACAATGTCGGCGTCGTGATCTTCGGCTCCGACCGGGCGATCAAGGAAGGCGACACCGTCAAGCGTACCGGCAACATCGTCGAAGTGCCGACGGGCAAGGCGCTGCTCGGGCGCGTCGTCGACGGTCTCGGCAACCCGATCGACGGCAAGGGTCCGATCGAGGGCGCCGAACAGCGCCGCGTTGACGTCAAGGCGCCGGGTATCATCCCGCGCAAGTCGGTGCATGAGCCGATGGCAACCGGGCTGAAGGCGATCGACGCGCTGATCCCGATCGGCCGCGGACAGCGCGAGCTGGTGATCGGCGACCGCCAGACCGGCAAGACCGCGATCCTGCTCGACACCTTCCTCAACCAGAAGCCGGCTCACGACGAGAACCGCGAGAGCGACAAGCTCTACTGCATCTACGTCGCCGTCGGCCAGAAGCGCTCCACCGTCGCCCAGTTCGTGCGCACGCTCGAAGAGCGCGGCGCCATGGAGTATTCCATCGTCGTCGCGGCGACCGCCTCGGACCCGGCGCCGATGCAGTACATCGCGCCGTTCACCGGCTGCGCCATGGGCGAGTATTTCCGCGACAACGGCATGCATGCCGTGATCGCCTATGACGATCTGTCCAAGCAGGCCGTCTCCTATCGTCAGATGTCGCTGCTCTTGCGCCGCCCGCCCGGCCGCGAAGCCTATCCGGGCGACGTCTTCTACCTGCATTCGCGGTTGCTCGAGCGCGCCGCCAAGCTGAACGACAGCCTCGGCGCCGGTTCGCTGACGGCGTTGCCGGTCATCGAGACCCAGGCCGGCGACGTGTCTGCCTACATCCCGACCAACGTGATCTCGATCACCGACGGCCAGATCTTCCTCGAGACGACGCTGTTCTTCCAGGGCATTCGCCCGGCGGTGAACGTCGGCCTGTCGGTCAGCCGCGTCGGGTCGTCGGCGCAGATCAAGGCGATGAAGCAGGTCGCCGGCTCGATCAAGGGCGAGCTCGCGCAGTACCGCGAGATGGCGGCCTTCGCGCAGTTCGGCTCCGATCTCGACGCCGCGACCCAGCGCCTGCTCAACCGCGGCGCCCGTCTGACGGAGCTGTTGAAACAGCCGCAATTCTCGCCGCTGAAGACCGAGGAGCAAGTGGCGGTGATCTTCGCCGGCACGCAGGGCTATCTCGACAAGCTGCGGGTCGATCAGGTCGGCGATTTCGAACAGGGTCTCCTCAACGCGCTACGGAGCGATCACAAGGATCTGCTCGACCGGATCGCACAGGAAAAGGCGCTTTCGGACGAAATCCGCGAGAGCTTGAAGTCGGCGATCGATTCATTCGCCAAGAGCTTCGCCTGAGTCACGACAACGCGCATGAGCCGCGCCCCGCGACGGGCGTGGCCGAGCTAGCGGGAGACAGCGCCAAGCCATGGCATCTCTGAAGGATCTGCGGAACCGCATCGCGTCGGTCAAATCTACGCAGAAGATCACCAAGGCCATGCAGATGGTCGCCGCGGCGAAGTTGCGCCGCGCCGAGGAGGCCGCGCAGGCCGCGCGGCCCTATGCCGATCGCATGGCTGCCGTGCTCGCCAACATTTCCGGCGCCATGGAGGGCGAGGGCCCGCCGCTGATGGTGGGGACCGGCAAGGACGACGTCCATCTTCTGGTCGTCTTCACCGCCGATCGCGGTCTTTGCGGCGGCTTCAACGCCTCGATCGTCAAGCTCGCCCGGATTCACCAGCGCAAGCTGGAGGGCGAAGGCAAGACCGTGAAGTTCGTGGTTGTCGGCAAGAAGGGCTGGGACCTGATGCGCCGCGACCTGTCGTCGAAGGTCGTCGAACGCACCGATCTGCGCGAGGCCAAGCAGGTCGGCTTCGAACATGCCGAGGCGATCGGGCAGACGATCATCGACCTGTTCGAGAAGGGCGAGTTCGACGTCTGCTCGATTTTCTATTCCGAGTTCGAGAACGTCATCACGCAGACCCCGACCCGGCAGCGGGTGATCCCGGCCGCACTGGCCGAAGAGGACGCCGATCTGGCCGGCGAAGCGACCGTCTACGAGTACGAGCCGGAGCCAGGCGCGATTCTGGAGGATCTGATCCCCCGCAACATCAAGGTCCAGGTGTTGCATGCGCTGCTGGAAAACGCCGCCTCCGAACAAGGCGCGCGGATGTCGGCGATGGACAACGCGACCCGCAATGCCGGCGACATGATCGATCGCCTGTCGATTTCCTATAACCGGCAGCGGCAGGCGCAGATCACGACGGAACTGGTCGAAATCATTTCGGGCGCCGAGGCGCTTTAAAGTATCTGAGAGGAGGCCTCCGATGGCTGACAACGTAAACACTTCAGGCGCGACCGGCCGCGTCGCCCAGGTCATCGGCGCCGTCGTCGACGTCGAGTTCGATGACAATTTGCCGGCGATCCTGAACGCGCTGGAATGCGACAACAACGGCATGCGCCTGGTGCTCGAGGTCGCTCAGCATCTCGGACAGAATACCGTCCGCACCATCGCCATGGATCTGACCGAAGGTCTGGTCCGCGGCCAGCCGGTGAAGGACACCGGCGGCCCGATCGTGGTTCCGGTCGGTGACGGCACCCTTGGCCGCATCATGAACGTCATCGGCGAGCCGATCGACGAGGTCGGGCCGATCCAGTACGAATCCAAGCGCGGCATCCATCAGGAAGCACCGCCCTATATCGAACAGTCGCCCGAGTCGCAGATTCTGGTGACCGGCATCAAGGTCATCGACCTGCTCGCCCCTTACGCCCGTGGCGGCAAGATCGGTCTGTTCGGCGGCGCCGGCGTCGGCAAGACCGTTCTGATCCAGGAACTGATCAACAATGTCGCCAAAGCCCATGGCGGTTATTCCGTCTTTGCCGGCGTCGGCGAGCGGACCCGCGAGGGCAACGATCTCTATCACGAGATGATCGAGTCCGGCGTGAACAAGGACCCGCGCGAGAATGACGGTTCGGCGGAAGGCTCCAAGGCCGCGCTCGTCTATGGCCAGATGAACGAGCCCCCCGGCGCCCGCGCCCGCGTCGCGCTGACCGGCCTGACCATCGCCGAGCACTTCCGCGATCAGGGCCAGGACGTGCTGTTCTTCGTCGACAACATCTTCCGCTTCACCCAGGCCGGCTCGGAAGTGTCGGCGCTGCTCGGCCGCATTCCCTCGGCGGTGGGCTATCAGCCGACCCTGGCGACGGACATGGGCCAGATGCAGGAGCGCATCACCACGACTACCAAGGGCTCGATCACCTCGGTCCAGGCGATCTACGTTCCCGCAGACGATCTGACCGATCCGGCGCCGGCGACCTCCTTCGCCCATCTGGATGCGACGACCGTGCTCAACCGCGCGATCTCGGAAAAGGGCATCTACCCGGCCGTCGATCCGCTCGATTCCAACTCGCGCATGCTGTCGCCGATGATCATCGGCGAGGAGCATTACGACGTGGCGCGGCGTGTCCAGGTCGTCTTGCAGAAGTACAAGTCGCTGCAGGACATCATCGCCATTCTCGGCATGGACGAGCTGTCGGAAGAGGACAAGCTGACGGTGGCGCGCGCCCGCAAGATCGAGCGCTTCCTGTCGCAGCCCTTCTTCGTCGCCGAGGTGTTCACCGGCGCGCCGGGACAGCTGGTGCCGCTCGAAGACACGATCAAGTCGTTCAAGGGTCTCGTCGACGGCGAGTACGATCACCTGCCGGAAGCCGCCTTCTACATGGTGGGCTCCATCGAAATGGCGGTCGAGAAAGCGCAGAAGCTGGCCGCCGAAGCCGCCTGAGACGACCGATCGACGTTCGGATGGCGGGCTGACCAGCCCGCCTCCCCACCCCCACGCAGAATGCCTCCCCTCGCCGGGAGGAGGACCAGACAGGCAAGCGACCGATGGCTGAAAGCTTCCAGTTCGAACTCGTCTCTCCCGAGCGCCTGCTGCTGTCGGAAGCGGTGACGGCGGTCAACGTGCCCGGCACCGAAGGCTACTTCACCGTCATGGCCAGGCACGCGCCGTTGATGACGACGCTGAAGCCGGGCGTCGTGGTGGCGACGCTGGAAGGCGGTTCCGAGCAGAAGATCTTCGTGCTCGGCGGCTTCGCCGATGTCAACCAGAACGGCTTCACGCTGCTCGCCGAGCGGGCCACCCGCGTCGAGGATCTGAACGCCGCCGAGCTCGACCAGCAGATCAGGAACGCCGAGGAAGACATCGCCGACGCGAAATCGCCGGAAGACAAAGCCAAGGCCGAGCATGCCCTCGATCAGCTTCGCGAAGCGCGGGTCGCCGTCGGGATGTAATCCCGCCTCGCGGCTGTTATCCGAGAATTCTGAAAGGCCGGTGCTTCGCCGGCCTTTTCGCATGTCAGCGCCTTGCTCGGCGTGGATCACGATCCGTCGTCTGGCCCGCTTTCCGGCTCCGATGATTCGGCGGCGTGCCCTGGTCAGCCCGCTTGCGCCTTATCCAGATGCCGGAACGCGGCGATCACCTGTTCGTAGACGCCGCGCTTGAACGGCACGATCAGGTCCAAGAGCTCGTCCATCGGCTTCCACGCCCAATCGTCGAATTCCTGCGCGTGGCCGCCCGGCGGCGGATCGATGGCAATCTCGCTGTCGTCGCCCTCGAAGCGGAAGGCGAACCAGCGCTGTGTCTGGCCCCGGTAGCGGCCCTTGAGGGCAATGCCGACAAGTTCGGGCGGCAGGTCGTAGTCGATCCAGTCCGGCGCCTCGGCAATGAGCGAGACCGAGCGCATGCCGGTCTCTTCGTGAAGTTCTCGGCGCGCCGCCGCCAGCGGGTCCTCGCCCTTGTCGATGCCGCCCTGCGGCATCTGCCAGAGCTGCGTCGCCCCGGTCATCTCGCCCTTGTCCTCCATCAGCCGGCGGCCGGCCCATACCAGTCCGTCGCGGTTGAGCACCATGACTCCGACGCAAGGGCGATAGGGAAGATTGTCGAATGCGATCGGTTTCATGACGTGCCGTCCCCGGTTTTGCGGGGGCGGATCTCCCCTTCACAGGGTGTTATCGCGCGCCCCGCGATCGGGGCAAGGGCATCGATGGCGCTTGGCCATCAGCGACGCTCCGTATCCACTGCCAGCGCCGAAACCGGAACGAACTCGATACCGCGCCCACTTGCTTCGGCGGTCCACTCGGCAATGACCGCGACCGAGGCATCGAAGGCCGATGCGACGCCGATGGCGGATCCCTCCGCGCGGGCGATGCGCTCGAGCGTGTCGAGCTGACCGCGAATGTCGGCGGGGTCCTGCGTCTCGTCGATCATCACATTGGAGGCCGCGACCGGCACGTTGCGAAGCATCGCCGTGTCCTTGGCGAGCGATCGCAGCGAGCTGGAATCATCGAGATACATCAGGCCGCGACGACCGAGTTCGGCGATCAGCGGCTCCATCGCCGAGGGATCGCCGGTGAACCGCCCGCCCATGTAGTTCATGATGCCGACATAGTTGGTGATCCGGCCGAGCGAGGCGTGGAGCGCGTCGAGGTCGCCGGCCGCCGCGTCGGCGACCGTCACGGTATTCTGGCCGGGATCGATCTGCGGATAGCCGACCGGCTCGAGCGGCACCTGCAGCAAGAGTTCGTGCCCTGCCCGCCGCGCGTCCTGCATCCAGCGGCCAAGACTGTTGCCCGCCGGGGCGAAACCGAGCGTAACCGCGGCGGGCAAGGCGTTGAGCGCGTTCAGCGTTCCGCTCTGGCTGATGCCAAGCCCCCCGACGACGATGGCGATACGCGCGCCCGGCGTGCCGCTCGACGACCCGGCATAGACGTCGAACGGCCGTCGGCCGTCCGCCCCGCGTGTCGGCAGAGGCCCGTAGGCGCTCTCCTCGATAAGATCGGGATCGGGCAAATGCGCGACCGAGGGGCTTTGACGATAGGAGACCGGATCCTCGATGCGGAAGCCGAGCCCGCCGCCTTCGTGCAGCGCCGGGTCGTCCGGACCCGAAATGACGATGGGCAGTTTCGACTTGGTCACCGGCGCCGGTGCGGCGATGACCGTCGTGGCAGCGAATTGCTCGGCGGCAAACGGCTGCGATGCTTCGGCGAAATAATCGGTGACCCGGCGTTCCGGCTGCCCGAGTATGGCGGTCGCCAGCGAGCCGGCGACGACGAGCGCCGCCGCGGCCAGACCGCCGAGCGCGGACGCCGACGGACGACGGCGGAGGTTGCCGTCGTCGAGGTCGAGGCCCAGAGGCTCATAGAGTTCGCCGTGCATTGTTCCCGTCTATCCGGCGAAGCTGGATCGTGGCTCGCGGGCCCGTGAGCGGCGAGCGCGGTCTTGCTTGCGAAAAGGGCCCGCCCATCCGAAAGATGGCCGGGCCCTGGTTGCCAGTCGCGAGCCTTGGGCCCGGTCAAAAACCGTCAGTTGGCGGCGTTGGCTTCCTGCTTCGGCGGGAACATGGCGTTGGTCTTGACGCCGTTCAGGAGGTCGATCGCGTACTGCATCTGCAGATCGTCCTCCTTTTCCGGCGGCACATAGTCGAGCGAGCCGGAACCTTCGTCGTCTTCCTCATTGCCGGTGATGTGGCCGCGCAGCGAGGATTCGCCACGCACGATCTCATCCTCGGAATCGAGGCCCATCTGCTCGCGGATTTCCTGCGGAAGCGGCTGCTCGACGCCGATGTCCGGATCGATGCCGCGACCCTGAATGGAGCGGCCGGAGGGCGTGTAGTAGAGTGCCGTCGTCAGGCGCAGCGCGCCGTTGGCGCCAAGCGGGATGATCGTCTGCACCGAACCCTTGCCGAAGGAACGCGAACCGACGACGGTGGCGCGCCGCTGATCCTGCAACGCGCCGGCGACGATTTCGGACGCCGAGGCGGAGCCGCCATTGACGAGGACGACGAGCGGCTTGCCCTCGATCTCGTCGCCACTCCGGGCATTGTAGCGCCGGGTCTCGTCGGAGTTGCGGCCGCGGGTCGACACGATCTCACCATTCTCGAGGAAGGTATCGGACACCGACACCGCCTCGTCGAGAAGCCCGCCCGGATTGCGGCGAAGGTCGAGGATATAGCCCTTGAGCTTGTCCTCACCAACCTCTTCCTTGATATCGGCGATCGCCGCTTCCAGGCCGGTCGTTGTCTGCTCGTTGAACTTCAACAGCTTGATATAGCCGATGTCGCCCTCGACGGAGTGACGCACCGACGGCACCTTGATCTCGTCGCGCGTGACGGTCAGCCGCACCGGCTTGGTCGCGCCTTCGCGGATGATCGTCAGGCTGACGCTGGTTCCGATGTCGCCCTTCATCTTCTCGACGGCCTCGCCGAGAGTGAGGCCGCGCACCTGCTCGCCGTCGATTTCGGCGATCAGATCGCCGGCCATGACGCCGGCCTTGTCGGCGGGCGTGCCCTCGAAGGGCGAAACCACCTTGACGAGTTCGTCCTCCATGGTGACCTCGATGCCAAGGCCGCCGAACTGCCCGCGGGTCTCGGTCCGCATGTCCGCCGCTTCCTTGGCGTTCATGTAGCTCGAATGCGGATCGAGCGAGGTCAGCATGCCGTTGATCGCCGTCTCGATCAGCTTCTGATCGTCCGGCTCGTCGACATACTGCGCGCGAACCCGCTCGAACACGTCACCGAAGATCGCAAGCTGACGGTAGGTATCGGAGCCCGCCGCATTGGCCGTGCCGGCGTTCTGACTGACGACGGTCATCGCCGTCGCCCCCATCAGCGCCCCGGCGAAGAGTATCGAAAGCTTACGAATCATTCGTCGTCCTTCCAGAGGGTTCGTCCATCCACCAGGCAGACGGATCGACCGGTTTTCCGTCCTTGCGGAACTCGACATAAAGCGCGGGCTGGGTCGCGCCAAATTCCGCCGTTGCGATACTGGCAAGGCGCCTCGCGCCCATGACCGCGACGGGCTCGCCCGCCGAAACGAATTGGCCGGTCTCGACGTCGATCCGCTCCATACCGGCGAGAACGACATGATAGCCGTCGCCGGCGTCCAGGATCAAGAGCTGACCATAGGATCGGAACGGCCCGGAATACAAAACGCGACCGTCCGCGGGCGCCGTGACGGCGTCACCGGGCCGCGCCGCGAAAGATGCTCCCGTCGTCTCCCGTCCAATGTCGTCCTTCCCGCCGAATCCGATAAGCTGTTTGCCAGCAACCGGTTTCGACAAACGGCCTTTCATTGTCGAAAATGCGGCGGCCGGTTCGAGCCGCACCGCCTCACGGCGAAGTGACGCGATGTCGTATTCGGGCGCCGCGTCGGCGGACGGCGCGTCGCGTGGTGCAAAGGCAGCGATTTCGACCGCCCCCTCGCCTCCCGACTCGGCCTCACCCACCCCATCGTCGGGCGATGGCGGCGCTGCGGGCACCGGGCTCTCGACGCTTGGCGCATCCCTCTCCGCTGTGGCGACAACAGTCTCCGGAATGTCCTCCCGCCCGCGCGCTGCCTCGGCGTCGCGGGCCTCGGCCAGCCGCCTTGTCTCAGCCACGCGCTGTTCGATGACCCGCGCCTCGCGGATCAGGCGCTCCTCCTCCATGCGCCGGGCCTCGTCCATGCGCCGGGCCTCCGCCGCCTTCGCCTGTTCGTCGGCCTGGCGGCGCATCTCTGCGAGGCGCGCCGCCTCCTCGGCGGCCCTGGCCCTATCGACTTCGTTCTGCAACGAACCGATCAGGCCCTTCAGGTCCGTCGCCTTTTCCGCGAGTTCAGCCGCGCGCGCGGCTTCGGCGGACAGCCGATCGCGGTTTTCGGCCTCGAGCTTTTCCTTCTCCGCGAAGAGCAGGGAAAGGCGCGCTTCCTCCTCGCGGTGCCGGACAACCTGCCCGGCAAAGCGCCGCGTCTCCGCACCGATGGCGAGACGGACCGCCCCAAGCCGTTCCAGATCGGCGACGAGCCGGTCGGTTTCCTCGCGTATGGCGGGAACGACCGCGCCGAGCAAGATGGCGCTGCGCACCGAGCCGAGAGCATCGCGCGGCTTGACCAGAAGTGCCGGTGGCGGCTTGCGCCCCATGCGCTGCAGGGCCGCCAGCACTTCGGCGAGGACGCCCCGGCGCTCGTTGAGAGAGACCTTGATCAGCCCCTCCTCGCTCGCCAATGCGTCGACGCGGCGTTCGGTCGCCGCCAATTCCTTGCTGGTGGCCTTCTGGGCAGCCGCGGCCTCGATCATCGCCTGGCGAATCCGCTCGCGGTCCTTCGCCAGCGCGACGATCTCGCTGTCGAGGACCCGGATCGTCTCCTGCGACAGTTGGATGGTCTCGAATACGGCCGCGAGATCGGCGGCGGTCTGGCGGCGCTGTCGTTCGAGGATGGCCGAGCGCGCCGACTGGACCGAGGCGACCTGAATCGGGTCAAGAGCGGATTCGACGGGTTTGGCCGCGGGTTGCGCCTGTGTGCGGACCGCGTCCGGCTGCGCCCCGGTGGGAGCCGGCAGGACGATGGCGCAGGCGAGCGCCGCGGCGGTGATTCGCACCCCGCGCAAACCTCGTCCAGCCTTGCCTGTCCGCCTTTCGACCAAGACCGTTCGTCCTCCGCGATCCGCCTATCAGGATAGACGAGTTGTCCGGTCCCGCCTACCGAGATCGACGATAGAATCAGCGACTTAACAATCGATCAACCATCGCCCACCCGGGCGGCGGCTTCGCGATTATTCCCGCCCCGACGGTGGCCTGTCGCGGTCTCGCGGCTCATGCGGCTGGTTTGGGCACGGCTCGAGGTCGGAATGATGAAGGCAGACGCTACCGCTTCACTTCCCAGGTGGTGATCCGCTCGCCGGTCTCCGGGTCCTTGCCGTCCTTGAGCTGGATGCCTTTGGCCAAAAGCTCGTCGCGAATCCGGTCGGCTTCGGGCCAATTCTTCTCGCGGATGAGGGCGAGGCGTTGGTCTATCTTCATCCGTGTCTCCGCGTCGAGATCCAACTCGGTCGTATCGAAGCTATCCGCGAGTTCGGAGTCATACAGGCCCAGAATTTCCATACCGTCCCGTAGCGCCAGTGCATCGCGTGCCGAATAGAGGCGGCGAAGACCAGCAATGGCATCTGGGGTATTCATGTCGTCCTTGAGGGACGTCACCACATCGACGTCGGACACGAGAGTCCGAATTGGAGAAAAACCCTTCTTGATCAGAAGATACCAGTCATAGATTTCGGCTCGCGCATCGATATGACGCTTATCTGTCCAGTCTATCGGAGCGCGATAATGAGACTGTAGAATCGCAAGACGGGCGGCAAGACCGTTCCACTGTCTACGCCGTTTAAGCCACGTCTCGGAATCGTCCGAGAGCATGGTCAACCATATTATTTCGCGTTGGAGGACGTCGGCGATCGTGACGAAATTCCCCTCCGACTTCGACATCTTGCGGCCCTCGACCTGCAGATAGCCGTTGTGCATCCAGACCTGCGCCATCTGGTCCGTGCCGTGGGCGCAGCGGGATTGGGCGATCTCGTTTTCGTGATGCGGGAAGATCAGGTCGAGCCCGCCGCCGTGGATGTCGAAGGTCTTGCCGAGATAGGCCTCGCTCATCGCCGAACATTCGATGTGCCAGCCGGGTCTGCCCCGTCCCCAGGGGCTATCCCAGCCCGGCTCGTTCTCGGCGGATTGCTTCCACAGGACGAAGTCACCGGGGTTCTTCTTGTGGCTGTCGACCGCGATCCGCGCCCCGGCCTGCTGGTCCTCCAGTCGACGGTTTGACAGCTTGCCGTAGTCCGGCATCGAG
>NZ_JALHBS010000044.1 GCF_024195285.1 Aurantimonas marianensis | reverse complement strand
CTCGCCGTCGGCCTCGTAGGCGTTGCCCTTGTCGATCAGCGTCCGGATCATCGACACCATGTCGTGGCCGTCGGCGCGGCCGGTGACGAACTCGGTCGCGCGCGGCTCGTGGGTCGGCGGAAGGCAGCCGAGAGCGGCGACGTCGGCGTGATACTGCTCCGCCGTCGCCTGCGTGACCTTGGCGATCGCCTCGTTCAGCGGCAGGTCCGGATAGTCACGCGCCGCCCGCGCGTTGATCTTGTCGTCGACGTCGGTGATGTTGCGGACATAGGTGACGTGATCCTCGCCGTACAGGTGGCGCAGCAGGCGGTAGAGCACGTCGAAGACGATGACCGGCCGGGCGTTGCCGATATGGGCGTAGTCGTAGACGGTCGGCCCGCAGACATAGAGACGCACGCGCCGGTCCGCCTCGGCCTTCGCCGGATCGCGCCAGTCCAGCGGCCGGAACTCCTCCTTCGTCCGCGTCATCGTGTTCCAGAGCTTCAGCCCGCGAAACCCGTCATCCATGCGTCGTCCCCGTCGCGCTCGTCATTGCCGCGCTCTCGCTAACGCCAAATTCGGCGGCTGACAAACCGCCTGCGCCCGACCAGAGCGGAACACGTTGTCTGACAGGCTGACATGCAGCGTGACGGCCGGGGCGAATCAGCGCAACGATCGACCGCGTCCTGCCCGATTCCGGGAAAATTCGTGCCTTTTCGGAACTACGGCGTTGTCGCGGGATTGCAACTGTACGACCCGAAGCAGCGCAAGGGATACAAAGGCTGATTCGTCTGAGTCATCGCCCTTGAAACTGGCACAATCGGAGTGTCCGGTAGCTGTCCAAACAAGCCACGGATCTACACCATGAAGACCGAAACAATCCAATTCCGCTCCAAGACCGATCGCGAACGCGAGGTTGATCTGGAGCGCAACTACCGCCAAATCGGGATTCCCGCGATCGCCGCCGCCAGCCACGGTTGTTGCAAGGGGAAAGAGAACCACAAGACGGTCGCGAGGGCGCCAACCGACGATTCAGCCGCCGCTTACTAAAAGGCCGGTGGCGAGCGCCGCCATCACGGCGGCGATACAAAGATCGAGAACCCGCCATGCGGCGGGTTTGCGAAACAGCGGCGCCAGCAATCGTGCGCCGTAGCCGAGCGCAGCGAACCAGACGAGCGAGGCGGCCATAGCGCCGCCGGCATAGGCGGCTTTCTCCGCCCCCGTCCCGTAGCGCGCCGACAGGCTCCCCAGCAAAACCACCGTATCCAGATAGACATGCGGGTTGAGAAACGTCAGCGCGAGTACCGTGGCGAGAGCGGCTTGCCGGCTCATGAGCCGGCCGCCCCGCACCGCCAGGGCATTGCGGTCGAAGGCACGGCGCAGGGCCAGGAACGCATAGGCATATAGAAAGGCGGCGCCGGCGAAGGTGACGAACCGGACCGCACCCGGGGCGCCGGTGATCAGGTTGCCGAGCCCGGCGACGCCGGCGGCGATCAACAGGGCATCCGAAAGGCTGCAGACGAGCACCACGGCGAGCACGTGATTGCGCACCAGGCCGCGTTCGAGAACAAAGGCGTTCTGGGCGCCGATCGCCACAATCAGGCCGAGCCCGAGCGCAAAGCCGCCGAGGGCCGCCGGCAGAAGGCCCGTCATGCTCGCCCGTCTCGCTGGACGCGGGTGCCGGGGAAAGCCCTCAAAGCAGTCTCGGTTGGTCCTCGCCCAATTCATCGTCCTCGGTTGGAAGCGATTCGGCCCCGGCGATCGGGCGCTGAATGTCCGGATCGGTATTCGCCACGGCGTTGACGCGGTCCGTGACGCGCACCGGGTCGAAGAAATCGTCGTTGGCGGCGTTAAGCACATCGGCGATGGAGGCCGGATCGTTTTCGCGGCAGTTCAGCCAGCGCGCGTGATCGGACGGATTCACGACGACCGGCATCCGCTCGTGGATCGGCGCGATTCGCCGATTGGCGGCCGTGGTCAGGATCGCGGCGGTGTCGACCTCGCTGCCGTCGGCGCCGAGCCAGGTTTCCATCACCCCCGCGAAGCAGAAGGGCAAGCCATCGCCGGGACGCAGGAAATAGGCCTCGGATTTCGCCTTCTCCCGCCGCCGCCACTCGTAGAATCCGCTGGCGGGGATCAGGCAGCGGCGGTGTCGCATCGCGGCGCGAAAGGAATTCTTCTCGGCCGCCGTCTCGGCCCGGGCGTTGAACAGCAGCGGAAAGCTCCGCCATTCCTTCACCCAGGACGGGATAAACCCCCAGCGCGCCAGAACCGCCGTCCGGTCCGGCGAATTCGCCTCCGGCCGATCCGCCTGCCCGCCGATGACCAGCAGGATGGGCTGGGTCGGCGCGATATTGTAGCGTGGCGGAAACGGCTCGATCTCGGCGAGAGCGAGCATTTCGGCCATCGTCTCCGGTGATGCTGTCAGGGTAAAGCGTCCGCACATGGCACTGTTGAGCCGGAGCGGCCGATCGGTGTCAAGCAGCGCCCACGGCAATGAAAGAGGATCGCATTGAGCATCCATGGATAATGCCCCCGCCCGCCCGCTTCTCGGCGTTTCGGTCTGCCTGATCGGCCAGGATCGCGTTCTCCTCGTTGAACGCGGGCAACCGCCCTTCGCCGGCCGCCTGAGCCTGCCGGGCGGCAAGGTGATGTGGGGCGAGCGCCTCGACGCCGCGGCACAGCGCGAGCTGGCGGAGGAAACCGGGGTCGTCGCCGGACCGTTGGTGTTCCTGCGCCTGCACGAGGTGATCGACGCAGCATTTCACGCGGTGATCGCCGTCTTCTGCGGCCGCCTCGATGATGAAGCGGTGCCGCAAGCGGCTGATGACGCCGCCGCGCTGCATCTCATGTCCCTGGCCGAGATAGCCGCCGCGGATGCCGACGGTCGAACGACGCCCGGCCTCCGTCACATCGTCGAGGCCGGCGCGGCGCGCATTTCGCGGCGTTGAGATGCGGCTCGCGCGGACCGCCTTCCCCGAAATTTTCGAGAATCCGCGCCCTGGCTGTTGCCAGAATGGCGCATGTCGCCGGATAAGGGCCGGATAACGGGGCCATGCCTTGCAAATCCGTTAACGAAGGTCGAAAGCTTTCTGATGCGTCTGCGTGTTTCTTTCTCGGCCATCGCCGTCGCGGCGATCTTTTCGGGTTTCGTCGGCGGCACTGACCTGCACGCACAGACAGCCGAGACGCCGGCACAGGAAGAAGGTGTCGTGAACGCGGAGGAAACTCCGGCGGCGGTGGTGCCGAGCGACGCGCCCTACATGAAGTCGTTGAACCGGCTCGCTTCGATTCTCGGGTCGATGCATTTCCTGCGGACGCTTTGCGGCGATCCACAGGCCGCCGTGTGGCGGGAGAAGATGCGGGAACTGATCGAGGCACAAGCGCCCAACGACGCCGACAGGAGACATCTGGTGGCGAGTTTCAACAGCGGCTACCGCGCGTTCGAATCGACCTACCGCAGTTGTACGCCGGCCGCTCGCGTCGCGGTCAATCGCTATCAGGGCGAGGGGGCGACGCTCGCACGCGAGATTGGCGCTAGGTACGGAAATTAACCTCGGATTAACGTTCCCGAAAACGGTTTCGATTTTTGCAACGGGATCGTGTTAGGACGTTAACGGGACGTGAAGCCGAAAGGCTGGAATTGAGGGGATCGCAATGATCGATTTGCAGGGCGCCGAGCTGGACGAGATGATCCAGGCCGAAAAGAAGCAAGTCGCGTTCGAATATCACAACGAAGCCTGGGCCGACGGCATCTCGGACGGGATCGAGGCCGAAATCCTGGCGGAAACCGCCATCACGACCGCACTGACCGAGCTTGTCCGTCTGCATGGCGAGGACGACGTCCTGGGCATGGTCGAGGCGTTGCGGCAGCGAATCGAATTCGGCGAGTTCCGACCGAACCGGACCATCCAATAGGCGCGCGGGGTCATCCCGACCGTTTTGTCGTGCCGGCGTCCCGGCACACGTTCAAAGCAGTGAGAGTTTTGCCAAGCTGATGCGCCGCGCGAACCTTGTCATCAGCGCCGCCGCGTTTGGCGTGGCCCTGCTTACCGCGGCGAATGCTCTGGCCTTTTCCCAGATCGAGCCGACCGAGGGCAGATCGGATTCCAAGGAAGGGATCCTCGCCGTCCCGCTACCGCCGTTGCCCTCCGCTGACGCCGGCGCGAACAGGCCCGCGCCGCCGGCCGACGACGACGGCCAGAACGACGACGGGCCCGGGCGAACCGACGACGGCGAAACGCCCTTGCCGCCCGCCGAGGAACCCGAGAGCGGCATCGGCGACGAGTCGCATCCCCCGTCCGCCCGCGGCGGGATGGAGCTGGCGGTCCCGCTCGCCACCGAGATCGCCTATGGTGATGACGGACTGCCCGCGCCGGTGCGCTACCTTCGCGAAAAACTCATCGCGATCGCCAAGGCCGGGGAGATCGAGAAATTGCGCCCCTATATCGAATCCGGCGAAGACGGGACGGTTCTGTCCTTCGGCGATGTCGCCGGCGATCCGATCGAATTCTTGAAACAGACGTCAGGCGATGGCCAAGGACTGGAAATCCTGGCCATCCTTCGAGAGCTGCTCGAGGCCGGCCACGTCCGCGTCGAACCGGGCGCCGACGACGAAATCTATGTCTGGCCGTATTTTACCCAGGTCGCCATCGATAGCCTGTCGAAGCCGCAATTGGTCGAACTGTTCGAGCTCGTCACGGCCGGCGACTATGAGCAAATGAAGGAGTTCGGCGCCTATAATTTCTACCGCCTCGGCATTTCGCCGGAGGGACGGCTGAGTTTCTTCGTCGCCGGCGACTGAGACGTCGTGCAGGCGGCCGTCGACGCCCCGCCCGAAGCGCGCCGCGTCTATCGCCGCACCGGTAAAGCTTCCAGGAATTCCACCGGCTCGCCGGTTGCGCTCTCGACCAAATCGCCATCCCACATGACACGCCGGCCTCTGATCATCGTGCCGACCGGCCAGCCTGCGACCTGCTTGCCGTCATAGGGCGTCCATTGCGCCCGCGAGCCGATCCATGCATCGGTGATCGTCGCCTGACGCTTCAGATCGACGACGGTGAAATCGGCGTCGTAGCCGAGCGCGATCCGCCCCTTGTTGGCGATGCCGAAAATGCGCTGCGGCCCGGCCGAGGTGAGGTCGACGAAGCGGGCGAGCGACAGCCGGCCATTGGCGACGTGATCGAGCATGATCGGCACCAGCGTCTGGACCCCGGTCATGCCCGAGGGCGACTGCGGATAGGGCTTGGCCTTTTCCTCCAGCGTGTGTGGCGCGTGGTCCGAGCCGAGAACGTCGACGACGCCGTCGGCGATACCCCGCCAGATGCCGTCGCGGTGGCGCGCCTCGCGCACCGGCGGGTTCATCTGCAGCTTGGTGCCGAGGCGGGCATAATCGTCCGCCGTCATCGTCAGATGATGCGGCGTCGCCTCGCAGGTGACGTTGCGCTTGTGCCCGGCGAGGAAGACGATCTCCTCGGCGGTCGAGATGTGCAGGACATGGATGCGGGCGCCCTCCTCCTCGGCGATCCGCACCAGCCGCTCGGTGCATTTGAGCGCCGCGATCTCGTCGCGCCAGACCGGATGCGAGGCGGGATCGTTCTCGACCCTGAGCGCCGCCCGCTCGCGCAGGCGGAACTCGTCCTCGGAATGAAAGGCGGCGCGCCGGCGCGTACGTTTGAGGATTTCGCGGACGCCGTCGTCGTCCTCGACCAGCAGCGAGCCGGTCGATGAGCCCATGAACACCTTGATGCCCGCTGCGCCTGGCAGCCGCTCGAGTTCCGCGACCTCCGCCGCGTTCTCGCGCGTGCCGCCGACCCAGAAGGCGAAATCGCAATGCATCCGGTGGCGACCGCGACGCAGCTTGTCGGCCAGCGCCGCCTCGCTGGTGGTCAGCGGATGGGTGTTCGGCATTTCGAAGACGCAGGTGACGCCACCGAGAACGGCGGCGCGCGACCCGGTTTCGAGGTCTTCCTTGTGCTCGGCGCCGGGTTCGCGAAAATGCACCTGGCTGTCGATGACGCCCGGCAGCACATGCAGGCCGGTACAATCGATCACCGTCCCGGCCGATGCCGGATCGATCGTCCCGATCGCGGCGATCCGTTCGCCGACGATGCCGATATCGCGGATGCCGGCGCCGTCCTGATTGACGACCGAGCCGCCCTTCAGCACCGTGTCGTAGGTCGTCGCGGTCGTGCCCATCGTTGCTATCCCGTGCTTGTCCCTCTGCCGTGTCCGGCTTACGTAACCGAGCTGGATCACACAAGCGAGCCGCCCATGCCCTACGCCCAATTGCCGGAGCGGACCGTCCTCGCCGTCACCGGTGACGACGCCGATCATTTCCTCCAGACGCTGGTCACCGCCGACCTCGACCAGCTCGGCGGGGCGGAGATGCGGCCCTCGGCGCTGTTGACGCCGCAGGGCAAGGTGCTGTTCGAGTTTCTGATCGGACGCATCGAGGGCGGCTACCGCCTCGATTGCGCCGCGTCGGCCGCGACCGATCTGAAGAAGCGGCTCACCCTCTACCGGCTGCGCAGCAAGGTGGCGATCGCGATCGACGAGATTCCGGTTCTTGCCGTCTGGCAAGAGAACACCGAGCAGGTCGCCGGCCTTCTCGTCGACCGGCGGTTCCCGGACGGAGACGTCGGGCGTCTCTATGGCGACCCCCCCGCCGGGATCGAAGCCGCTGACCCGGCCGACTACCGCGCGTTGCGGGTACGTTCCGGCATCGCCGAGGCGGAGACCGACTATCCCGGCTCCGATGTCTTTCCCCACGACGTACTGCTCGATCAAAATGGCGGCGTCTCCTTCAAGAAGGGCTGTTTCGTCGGCCAGGAGGTGGTCTCGCGCATGCAGCATCGCGGCACCGCGCGGCGACGGCTGATGCTTTTGTCCGGCGAACGGCATCTGACCCCCGGCGCCAATATCGAGGCTGGCGGCAAGGCGATCGGAACGGTGCTGGCGACGACCGGCACGGACGGATTCGGCTTCGTGCGGATCGACCGGCTGGCGGACATGGTGGCGAGAGGCGAGACGCTGTCTTCGGACGGCGTGCCGTTGACCGCGACGATTCCGCCCTGGGCGGGCTTTTCCCTGCCCGAGCCGAACCAGGCCGCCTCCGGGACCGACGAATGAGCCGCGTCGGGTCCAGGCCGAAGCGGGTCTGGCAGCGCATGCTGTCGGGCCGCCGGCTCGATCTGCTCGACCCCTCGCCGCTCGACGTCGAGATCGAGGACATCGCCCATGGCCTTGCCCGGGTCGCGCGCTGGAACGGCCAGACGCGCGGCGATCACGCCTTCTCGGTGGCGCAGCATTCGCTGATCGTCGAAACGATCGTCGCGCGGACGGAGAGCGACCCGCGATGGCGGCTCGCCGCGCTCCTGCATGACGGGCCGGAATATGTCATCGGCGACATGATCTCACCGTTCAAGAGCGTCATGGGCGGCGACTACAAGCTGGTCGAAAAGCGGCTCCAGGCCGCTGTGCATCTGCGCTTCGGGTTGCCGGCGAGGCTTCCCGCCCCGGTCGAGAAGGCGATCAAGGCGGCCGACCGCTTCTCGGCCTATTACGAGGCGACACTGCTAGCCGGCTTCGACGAGCACGAAGCGGCGGCGTTCTTCGGCAAGCCTGGTCCATCGCCTCTCGACCCGCAAGATTTCGCGCCGGTGGCCACGGCGGCGACGGAAGCGGCCTTCCTTCAGCGCTTCGCCGAACTCGACGCCGACGTGGCAACGTCAATGGCAGCGGTCGGCAAAGCGGTCAAACGGGGATGACAGAACACGCGGGCGCCCCATAATGTAAGCGCATGTCCTATCTCGTGGTCTCTTCCCTCGCCGAGCTGCCCGCCACCGTCGCCCAGCATGGCGCGCTCGATCTCGTGACGCTGATCAATGCCGATACGGCGGTGCCGCGCCCCACGGCGATCGCCGCCGAGCGCCATCTGTTTCTCGGATTCAACGACATCGCCGAACCCATGGACGGCATGATCGCTCCCTCCGTGGACCATATCGACGAATTGCTCTTGTTCGGCCGCCGCTGGGACCGCGAAAAGCCGCTGGCGATCCACTGCTGGGCCGGAATCAGCCGCTCCACCGCCGCCGCCTTCATCCTGGCGCTGGCGATCAATCCAGACCTCGAGGACGCCGCGCTGGCGCAAGAGCTGCGGCGGCGCGCCCCCTCCGCCACGCCCAACCGGCGGCTTGTCGCGCTGGCCGACGAAAAGCTCGAGCGCGGCGGCCGCATGGTCGCGGCGATCCATGCGATCGGTCGCGGCGAGGATGCGTTTTCGGGAACGCCCTTCGTTCTGCCCCTGGCGCTTTAACGACAGGCCCTCGGCATTATCGCCGGAGGTCGCGGAGGAACTGCCTGCCTCAAGCTCGCGGCCGATACACATGCTCCGGCCCGGGAAAGTCCCGGGCCCGCACCTCGTCGGCATAGTTGGAGACCGCCCGATCCACAGCCTCGCCAAGCGCCGCGTAGCGCTTGACGAAGCGCGGCGCTTTCTCGGTGAGACCCAGCATGTCCTCCAGCACGAGGATCTGCCCGTCGCAGGCCGCCGCCGCCCCGATCCCTATGGTCGGCGCGGCGATATCCCGCGTGATCGCCTCGGCCAAGGGCTCGACGATGCCTTCCAGCACGACGGAGAAGGCCCCCGCATCGCAGACCGCCCGCGCATCGGCCAAAATCCGGTCGCGCCCGGCTTCGTCATGTCCCTGCGTGCGAAAGCCACCGAGGGCGTTCATCGACTGCGGTGTCAGCCCGACATGGGCCATCACCGGAATCCCGCGCTCGGCCAGAAATTCGATCGTCTCGGCCATGCCGGTGCCGCCTTCGAGTTTCACCGCCCCGCAGCCGGTGTCTGCCATCAATCGCGCGGCCGCGCGGAACGCGTCCGCCGGGCTCGCCTCATAACTGCCGAACGGCATGTCGACGACGACGAGTGCCTTGGACGCTCCGGCCATCACCGCCCGCCCATGGGCGATCATCAGTTCCAGCGACGCGCCGAGTGTCGACCCCATGCCATGCTCGACCATCGCCAGGCTGTCGCCGACGAGGATGCAGTCCACATGCGGGTCGACGAGCCGTGCCATGATGGTGTTGTAGGCGGTGATGGCGACGATGGGCGTAGCGCCCTTGCGAGAACGGAGGGCCGGCGCCGTCAGGCGAGTCGTGCGGATCGGCGAACTCATGTGTCTTCTCCCGTTCGGGTGGACCCGCCATCGGACGCGGCCACACGCTGGTCGATCAAAAGCACATCGCCGAACCGTGCCGTGACCAGCAGCACCACCGGCCGCGCGCCGATCCGCTCGACAGCATCCAGCGTCGCGGCGTCACGAAGGTCGAGGGACCGCAAATCGGCGCGGGGCTCGGCCTCGATGACGGCCCGTGTGCTGGCAAGGATCAGGCCCGCGTCCCGCTCGCCGCCGGCGACCAGCCGCTCACCCTTGTCGAGTGCCCGCGCGAGAACGGTCGCGGCGGCGCGATCCGACGGCGAAAGCCGCACATTGCGCGACGACATGGCGAGGCCGTCGGCTTCGCGCACCGTCGGCACGGCGACGATCTCGATCGGCATTTCCAGATCGGCGACCATCCGCCGGATGATCGTCAGTTGCTGATAGTCCTTCTCGCCGAAATAGGCCCGGTCTGGCTGGACGATGTTGAACAGCTTGGTCACGACGGTCGCAACGCCCCGGAAATGGCCGGGGCGTGCTTCGCCGATCAAAATGTCGCCGAGCGGCTTCACCTCCACGAAGGCCTGCATCGGACGGCCATACATCTCATCGACGGGCGGCGCGAACACATGGTCGACCGGCAGGCCGCCAAGCTGCCTCAAATCGCTTTCGAGATCGCGGGGATAGGCGTCGAGATCCTCGTTCGGGCCGAACTGGGTCGGGTTGACGAAGATGGTGACGACGACCCGGTCACTCTCGGCCACCGCCCGTTCGACCAATTTCAGATGCCCGGCGTGCAGATAGCCCATGGTCGGCACGACGCCGATCGTCTCGCCGGCGAGACGGTGCGCCTTGAGCGCGGCACGTAGCGGCGCGATCCGTTCGAACAACTGCAAGCGCCCCTCCCCGGCTATCGCGCACCTTTTAGCGACACTGGGAGGCTGGGGAAAGGCTCCAAGCCCCCGAACCATGGAAACGAAAGGTGTGTCCCCATTCCCCGCGGTGATCGCACCGATCACCGAAACGCGTTTCCTCAAGCTCGATCCGGATGCTAACGCTCGTGCAGCGGAACCGGAGACCCGACCATGAGCGCGACATCGACCGCAAGAGTCGGGACAACCCCGTGGATTGCGATCGCCGCCGGTTGCGCCATCGCGCTGTTGACCTTCGGCCCGCGCTCGGCGATCGGCTTCTTCCAGATCCCGATGCTCGCCGAGCATGGCTGGAGCCGCGAGGACTTCGCCATCGCGATCGCCATCCAGAACCTGTTCTGGGGCGCCGGGCAGCCGATCTTCGGCGCCATCGCCGACCGGTTCGGCACCGCCCGCGTGCTGATATTGTCGGGTCTGCTCTATGCCGTCGGCCTTGGCATCACGGCGGTCGCGCCGACGCCCTTCTGGCTGACCATCGGCTCCGGCGTCCTCGTCGGATTGGGCGTCGCCGCCGGCTCCTTCGGCATCGTGCTGGCGGCCTTCGCCCGGCGCGTGTCGGCCGAGCAGCGCTCCTTCGTTTTCGGACTCGGCACCGCGGCGGGCTCGGCCGGCATGTTCCTCTTCGCGCCGCTGAGCCAGGCGCTGATCGACAGCTATGGCTGGTCCGACTCGCTGCTCATCCTGTCGGCCATGATGCTGCTGGTACCGCTGCTCGCCTACGCCCTGCGCGGCAACAGCCGCACCTCCGGCAACCTTGGGGCGGAGGTGGAGCAGACCATGGGAGCGGCGCTGCGCGAGGCTTTCGCGACCAAGAGCTACGTCCTCCTTACCACCGGCTTCTTCGTCTGCGGTTTCCAGGTCGCCTTCATCACCGCGCATTTTCCGGCCTATATCGCCGATCTCGGCATGGCGCCGGTCTGGGCGGTGACCGCGCTCGCCCTGATCGGCTTCTTCAACATCATCGGCTCGATCGGCTCCGGCCTCATCGGCCAGCGCTATTCCAAGCCGCATTTCCTCGCGCTGATCTATATCGGCCGCTCGATCGCCGTGACCCTCTTTCTGCTTATTCCGCAAACGCCGGCGACAGTCGTCGTCTTCGCCACGGTAATGGGCTTGTTGTGGTTGTCCACGGTGCCGCCGACCAACGCGCTCGTGGCGATCATGTTCGGCACCCGCTATCTCGGACTACTCGGCGGGCTGGTCTTCCTGTCGCACCAGATCGGCTCGTTTCTCGGCGTCTGGCTCGGCGGCTATCTCTATGTCGCGATGGGCTCCTATGATCCGGTCTGGTGGCTCGGCGTCATGCTTGGCCTGATCGCGGCGGTCTTGCATTGGCCGATCCGCGAGGCGCCGGTGCAGCGCTCTCTGCAGCCGGCCTGAAGTTCGATCAGGCGCTTGCTCGGGCGCGGATCTTCTCAATCGCGGCCAGGAACCCGGCGCGGGAGAGCGGCTCGGCGAGGCCGCGCGGCTCGAACACATGCCGCGAGAGGAAATAGCCGGTCATGCGGAAACCGTCGACGAGGCTTCGCGGGTCGCAGGCCGTGTCGCTTTCGATGAGGAAAGCGGGAAGCGGCAACAGCTTGTCGCGCCACGGCTCGCCGGCCTCCCGGCTGACCGCGCGGCCGCTCTTCGGCGAGACATAGACGAGATCGTCGCGTCGGCCGGTGGCCGCGCAACGCTCCAGATCGAGGCCGAAGCCGAGTTCTTCCAGGAGCGCGATCTCGAAGCGCAGCATCAGTTCCGCCGCCTTGTCGGGCTCGTCCAGATGATCGACGATCACCGCCAGCCCATCGTAAAGGCGCGCATGCGGGTCGCGCTCGGCGAGCAGGCGCAGATGCGCCGCGACGAGCTGCACGCCGTTGAGGCCGATGCCGTTTTCCATCAGCCGCGCGGCCCGCAGTTCAAGCGGTTCGATGAGGAAGGCGCCCATGTGCTCGTCGAGGCGAGCGCGCCAGTGGATAGCGACGGAATTGCCGGGTTGGAGCACCGGTTGCTGCTTGCGCGAGCGCCCACCGCGCACCAAACCGAGATGGCGGCCACGCTCGCGAGTCATCACCTCGGCGATGACGCTGGTCTCGCCGTGCCGGCGCACGCCCAGCACGATCGCTTCCTCACGCCATTCCATCAGCTGCGGCCTGCGGACCGGGCCATCGAAAAACTCTGCCGATCGTTGGTTATTGCGGGACCAGATCGGTCATCGGAGGAAGCTGGTAGCCGCGCTCGGGCTGCACGTCCTGCACGCCCTCGACACTGCGAAGCTGCTGCGCGACGCTCGCTTCCGCCGATCCGAAGATGGCGCCCCCGCGCCGGGAAACACGCTCCACCTTGAACCCCCGTTGCGACAGGGTCTCGGCGATCTGGTCCGTTACACTCACATGCTGAGCGTCGACTGTGACCGTCAGCTTCATGCCCGACATTTACATCTCCATGGGATGCCAGCCATTCTGTCAGCGGCCGTTGGGGCGCCTTATAGCATATATGAGCAAGGATGGCGGCATGACGAGCCGGTAAGGTTCCCCCTGACCGCGACCTCAGGCGATTCTGCTTTCAGCGACACCCGGCGCCTGAACGATCCCGACTCCCACGTCCCGCTCCAACCCCGGCAGCGCCGTCGCATTGGCCACGAGAGCATCCCACAAGGGCCTGCCCCGCAGGGTCGGATCCGATTCCGCCCAAAGCGCCGCGATGCCGGCAACGTGTGGACACGCCATGCTGGTGCCCTGCAGCATCCTGTAGAAGCGCGGGGCCGGGGCAGACGAAAAGACACCGACCCCAGGGGCGGCGATATCGACCGAACCACCATCGGGGTTGATCCCCCCGTTGGAAAAGTCGGCGACGCCCAAAGTCTCGTCGACCGCCGCGACCGCCATGATGGACGGCGTATTTGCCGGCTCCGACACCGGCGCGATTCGCCCCGAGGCGCGGGCACTGTCGTTGCCCGCCGCAGCGATGAACAGGCACCCCTCCGCCAGGGCCGAGGCGGCGATCCGTTCGTAGATCGCGGATGGCGCTTCACCACGCCTGACCGACCGCCCCAACGACATGGAGACGATGTCGCAACCCGCGTCCAGCGCCCATTCCATTCCCTCGAAGACGGCTCCCTCGGGCGCAAATCCGGAATTGTTGAGGACCTTCCCGACGTAGAGCGTCGCGTCGGGAGCACAGCCATATCCCGGTACGGGGCCGGGCCCGGGAGCGCGCGGCCCGAAGATAGTCCCGGCGCAATGGGTGCCATGGCCCTGAATATCGTCCGTGGTTCCGTCCGCGACAAAGCTCTCCGAAATGATCGAGCGCTCCCGAAAATCCGGGTGATCCGCGTCGATACCGGTATCGAGGACGGCGACCTTGATGCCTTTTCCGGTAAAGGGGCTATCGACCGCGCCGGTCGCCTTGAGACCCCAGGTGGACTCGGCGGTGTCCCCGAACGGGTTCAGGGCAAAAAGATAATATTCCGGCCGGACCTCCAGAACCCCCTGCTCCTCCCTCAGAGCTCGCTGGATCGCGGCGACCCGCGTATCCGCCACTGGCTCGATCACGGCGACACCGAAACGCCTGAACAGTCGCGCCCGCGTCTGCTCGCCGGCGCCGGTGGTCCGGTCGGACGCCGAGAACATCATCGAGACGGCCGGCGCTCCGTTCGTCGACGCGGCGCCGCAGGCCCGGTCGACCGCCCGCGCCCGCGCATCCAGATCGACATCATCGTCGAACACCACGAGAAAATTGCCGGTGCCCTCCGGCCGCATCGCGTCTCCAAGGACGTCGACGTCCCGTTCCGTATCGTCCACCATCGAACCGTCCCCGTCGGAATCGCTCTTGTTGTGAGTCTATCCGGCGCGGCGCGATCGTCCAGCGATGGCGCCGACGATCGTCATTTCTCGAAAGTCAGCCCCATCTCGCGATAGCGCTCCGGATCGTCGCCCCAGTTCTCGCGCACCTTGACGAACAGGAACAGGTGGACCGTCTGGTCGGCCGCCTCCATGATCTCCTTGCGCGCCGCCTGGCCGATCGCCTTGATGGTCTCGCCATTGTGGCCGATGACGATGCGCTTCTGGCTGTCGCGCTCGACATAGATCGTCTGCTCGATGCGCACCGAGCCATCCTTACGCGCTTCCCATAATTCGGTCTCGACATGGGACGAATAGGGCAATTCCTGATGCAGCCGCAGAAAGAGCTTTTCGCGGGTGATCTCGGCGGCGAGCTGGCGCAGCGGCAGGTCGGTGATCTGGTCTTCGGGATAATACCACGGTCCTTCCGGCAGCGCGCGGGCCAGATAGTTCATCAGATCCTCGCAGCCCGAGCCGTTGAGCGCCGAGATCATGAAGATCTCGTCGAAATCGCCGCGTTCCGAAATCTCCCTGGTCAGCCCCAGCAGCCGGTCGCGCTTCATGCGATCGACCTTGTTGAGCAGCAGCACCTTGGGTTGGTCGACGGTTTTCAGCCGCTCCAGGATCGTCTCGACGTCCTCGCTGATACCGCGGTCGGCATCGATGATGGCGAGCACGATGTCGGCGTCCCGGGCGCCGGACCAGGCGGTGCGCACCATCGCCCGGTCGAGCCGCCGCTTCGGCGCGAAAACGCCCGGCGTGTCGACGAAGACGATCTGGGTCCGGTCGCGGATGGCGATGCCGCGCACCAGCGCCCGCGTCGTCTGCACCTTGTGGGTGACGATCGAGACCTTGGTGCCGACGAGCTGATTGACCAGCGTCGACTTGCCGGCATTGGGCGCGCCGAGCAGCGCCACGAAGCCCGATCGGGTCGGCGCGAGAGCGCCCGCGGCCGCGCCCGCGTTGTCGCGGGTCTGATCGTCTTGGTCGGTCACGTGTTGTCCTTCCAGACAGATTCGCGGATAAGGACCGCGGTGGCGGCCTCCTGTTCGGCAATTCGCTTCGAACGTCCCTGCCCGTCCGCCGATTCCACACCGGGGACGGTGACGCGAACGGTGAACACCGGATCGTGGTCAGGACCCGACCGTTCGACGATGTCGTAGCGCGGCGTTTCCGGCCCGCGTGTATGCGCCCATTCCTGCAGCGCCGTCTTCGGATCGCGCCGGGCGCTCCCGGCATCGTCGAGACGCCCCGCCCAATGGGCGATGATGAAGCCGCGCGCCGTCTCCAGCCCTTCGCCGAGATAGATCGCCGCGATCAAGGATTCGACCAGGTCCGCGCGAATGCTCCGCGTCCGCTCGCCCTTCAGCTTCTTCAGATCGCCGCCATGACGGACGAATTCGTAAAGCCCCAGTTCATCGGCAATTTCGGCGCAGGTCTCGGCGCTGACTAAGGAATTCAGGCGCAACGACAGCTCGCCCTCGTCGGCCTTGGGAAACATTTCGAACAGCTTTTCGGCGATCACAAGGCCGAGCACCCGATCGCCGAGAAATTCCAGCCGTTCGTAGCTGCGATCGTTGCCACCGGAGGGCCGCAGGCTCGAATGGGTCAGCGCACGCTCGAACCGCGCAGGTTCGCGAAATCGAATGCCGAGCCGGCGTTCGAGCTCGTCGAGCGACTTGTCGGCTTTCAGCTTAGCCATGTCAGGATGCGGCTCGGGCGCAAATCCGTCGGCCATTTCCAGATTTCGAGCGGCGACACATCGTCCTGGATCGAGAAGAAGATCACCTGCGCCTTGCCGACCAGATTCTCGAAGGGAACATAGCCGACGTCGAATCGGCTATCCAGCGAGTTGTCGCGGTTGTCGCCCATCATGAAATAATGCCCGTCCGGCACCACGAATTCACGGGTGTTGTCGCCGGCCGAGCTCGGGCTGAGATCGAGTGTCAGATAGGAGGCGCCGTTGGGCAGCGTCTCGCGATATTGCGGCACGGTGGTTCCATCGTCGGCGACGAACTCGCCTACCGCTTCGCGCTGAACCGGCTTGCCGTTGATGGAGAGCACGCCATCGCGAACCTGGACGCGATCGCCGGGCAGACCGATCAGCCGCTTGATATAGTCGGTATCCTCCTCGCCCGGCTTGCGGAAGACGACGACATCGCCCCGATCCGGATCGGAGCCGAGCAAGCGCCCTTCGAACAACGGCGGCGAGAACGGGATCGAATATTTCGAGAAGCCGTAGCTCCAGTTGGACACGAAGAGGTAGTCGCCCACCAACAGCGTCGGCATCATCGAGCCGGACGGAATCGAGAATGGCTGGAACAGGAACGTGCGGATGACCAGCGCCAGAAGCAGCGCCTGCACGATGACCTTGACGGTTTCGCCGAAGCCGCCGCCCTGTTCCGCCCGTTCGGCCTCGTCGACCATGCCCTGCCCTTCGTTGCCGTTTCGCGCCGCGGAACCGCCGCTCGGCGCCTTCTACCGGCTCGCTTTCACCGGAGCAATGCACCGGATCGTTAAACTTAGTCGGATGCCGGCATGTGTCCCGCCGCGGTGACGGAGCGCTGAGCCGAACCCTCGCCGTCGCGAAACCTCGTCTTCCGTTGGTATTCCGCATCATCCGCGGAAGCAGCTTTCTCGGCGCCGCGAAGTGATCTGGCCGGCGGCCGCCCCTCCAAAATGCGACGGGTGCGGTGTTTTTGAAAGCTGCGCGCCGCGGCGAACACCAACCCGTATGCCAGCAATCCGGCAGCGGTGCCGAGGGGAATCCCGCCGACGAGCATCGGCTTGACGATCGGCGTCCAGATCGAGGCCAAATCCATATGCGTCAGGGCGCGGCCAATCCCCGAGGGGGCCGTACCGTCGATCGTCCGCGACGTGAGGAAGAACTGCCCGAGTTCATAGGTCGCGCCCCAGATGAAAGGGAACGTCACCGGGTTGCCGACCGCCGTTCCGAGCGCCGCGGACGCCATGTTGCCGGCGACCAGATAGGCCAGCGCGAAGGCGAGCAGGAAGTGGAATCCGATGAACGGTGTGAAGGATGAAAAGACCCCCGCGGCGAAGCCGGCGGCGATGGCGTGCGGCGTCGCATTGAGCCGCAGAACCCGCTTCTGCAGATAACGGAAAGAGCGCGAGAACGAGCGGCGCGGCCAAAGCAGCGTGCGGAGCTTCGATCCAAACTTTTCCGGATGGCGTCGCCCGAACAGCATGCCTGTCGCATTCCTCGTCTCGCCGGCACGCCGGCCATGGTCCACCACTTATATAGGACGCGGCCACGAGATTCCGTAAACGAGATGCGGAGTGCCGGCCATGGTCGCGATTCAGAGCGTCCGGCTACCGGGCTTGACGGGCGGAATTGCGGCGAGTTCGGGCGGCAGCGCATCGGCCGGATAGGCCGGGACCGCATGTTCGGCCAGCGCGATCAGCGGCACGCCGACATCCGCCTGACCGGCGGAACGATCGATGATGCAGGCCGCCGCCGCGACCTCTAGTCCCAGATCCTCTAGGCACGCGATGGTCTCGCGGATCGACAGACCGGTCGTGACGATGTCTTCCACCACCACGACGCGGGAGTCGCGCGGCACCTCGAACCGGCGGAGCTTGAAGACCCCGTCTTCCCGCTCAACCCAGACGGCCGGCACATTGAGATGGCGTGATGTCTCGTAGGCCGGAATCAGCCCGCCGATCGCCGGCCCGACGACGTAGTCGATCTGTCCCGCCACGTCGGCGCGAATTCGCTCGGCCAGCGCGCGGCACAGGCGCTCGGTCAGCGAAGGGTGCATAAACACCCTGGCCTTCTGCAGAAACACCGGGCTGCGCAGGCCGGAGGTGAGGATGAAGTGGCCTTGGAGATAGGCTCCTGCCTCGCGAAAGATCGCAAGCACGTCGTCGCTGGTCATGTCGCCGCTGCTCCGTTTGACCAATTCCCGCCGCCGATCGGGACGACATCATACAGGCTGATGGGGAAAGATTTGGTGGGTGATGTAGGGTTCGAACCTACGACCCGCTGATTAAGAGTCAGCTGCTCTACCAACTGAGCTAATCACCCACGACGCCGAGGCGTTCGGTAGCGGCTATATAGAGAGCGCCCGGGACCGTGTCCACCCCTGTTTGTCGGGCGTCGCCGCGCTGTTCGAGAGTTGCCGGACGCCGCGGCCAGCGCGTCGCGATCAGGCGGGATTGTCCCGGGACCAGGCGAACAGGCGAGTCAGCGCCGGGGGCAGGCTTTCCGGCTCGACCCGGTTGATGCTGCCGGGCTGGGCGTCGTCGCGCAGCTTCGTGTTCGAACCGTTCGAATCCGCCGAATGGTCCGGCGATGCGCTTCCGCCCTCATTCTGTTCTTTCGGGATGTCGAGAAAGCGGATGCCTGCGAACATGGCGCGTCGGTAAACGAGACGAGCGGGACGGACATGCTGGTCTTCTCCGACGCGGATCTCGAACGCCTTTGGCAGGTGCGCTGCCTCGTCGATGGTCAAGAGCGCGCCGGTCGCCGAAAGGTTGCGCACGATGCAGTCGAAGGTCGAGAAGCCGTCGTTGAAGATCACTTTCGCACGCTTGAGCGTCCGCATGCGCTGGGCGACGCGGCGTTCCGATCCGTCGGGTTCGAGTTCTGGGAGCGCTGCCATGACGGCCTCCGGGATAATCTGGAAGCGGAATTATCCCAGCCAGTCCTTTGCAAATACTGAAGCCGGCTGGATTTTTTTGACATTGTCGATCGCGGGCCCGTCGCCGCTCGGCCAGGAGCGGCGCTCTCGCGACGCCCGACGACGACGGCCGGGCAACCTCCGCTGCCCGGCCGTCGGATCTTCGGTTCCGCGCGATGGCCGCGGAGCTAGTTGCGGGCCTTGTCGACCAGCGCGCCCGACTTGATCCAGGGCATCATGCCGCGCAGCTTCTCGCCGACCTCCTCGATCTGGTGGGCATCGTTCATCCGTCTGATGCCCTTGAAGCGGGCGCCGCCGGCGCGGTATTCCTGCATCCAGTCCGAGGTGAATTTTCCGGTCTGGATGTCGTGGAGCACGCGCTTCATCTCGGCCTTGGTCTCCGCTGTGATGATGCGCGGGCCGGAGACGTATTCGCCCCATTCGGCCGTGTTCGAGATCGAATAGTTCATGTTGGCGATGCCGCCCTCATAAATGAGGTCGACGATCAGCTTGACCTCGTGCAGACACTCGAAATAGGCCATTTCCGGCGCATAGCCGGCCTCGACCAGCGTCTCGAAGCCGGCGCGGATCAGTTCGACCAGGCCACCACACAACACCACCTGCTCGCCGAACAGATCGGTCTCGCACTCTTCCTTGAAATTTGTCTCGATGATGCCGGAGCGGCCGCCGCCGACACCGCAGGCATAGGACAGCGCCAGATCGAGGGCGTTGCCGGAAGCGTCGCGATGGACCGCGACGAGGCACGGCACGCCGCCGCCCTTCTGGTACTCGCCGCGCACCGTATGACCGGGGCCTTTCGGCGCGATCATGACGACATCGACGGTATCCTTCGGCTCGATCAGGCCGAAATGGACGTTGAGGCCATGGGCGAAGGCGATCGCCGCGCCGTCCCTGATGTGAGGCGCGATCTCGTCGCGGTAGATGTCGGCCTGCAGTTCGTCCGGGGTCGCCATCATCATCAGGTCGGCCCAGCCCGCGGCCTCGGCGACGCTCATCACCTTGAAGCCGTCGGCCTCGGCCTTCTTGGCGGTCGCCGAGCCCTGACGCAGCGCGACGGCGACGTCCTTGGCACCGGAATCCTTCAGATTGAGCGCGTGGGCGCGACCCTGGCTGCCATAGCCGATGATCGCGACCTTCCGCGATTTGACGAGATTGAGATCGGCATCCCGATCGTAATAGACGCGCATGTCGTGTCCTCCTAGTTGATGTCCTCGGCCATGATCGGCCGTTTCTCGTCCACCCCGTAAAGGGCGAAGAACTGGTCAGCGGCGCGCTTGGCGTCGCGGTCGATATCGGCTGGGCGCAAGGCGAGCGGTTCGCCCAGCAGGAGCCGGATCTGGACGTCGCGCACGACCAAGCCGAAGAAGGTCCGGAAGGCGGCTTCGACATCGTCGAAGTCAAGGATAGCGGCCGCACGCCCGGCCTCCAGCGCCGGCTTCAGCCGCCGGGCCATCGCAAACGGACCGTTGTTCAGGACGATCGCCCCGAGATCGGCTGTCTTGGAGCCGGCCTCGGCCACCGCCAGCCGGTTGAGCGCGACCGAGGTCGGGCCGGAGATCACCGTCAGCCAGTCGCGGGCGAACTGGGCGAGATCGGCGCGTAGCTGCGCGCGCGTGCCCCGCCCGGTTCGGGCCGGAACGCCGCGCACCTTGGCCGCCTGCCAGCGGACGGTCGCGGTCAACAGCCCGTCCCGGTCGCCGAACCATTTGTAGAGCGTTTCCTTCGAACAGCTTGCCGCCCGCGCCACGGCCGCCATGGTCAAGGGCCGCCGCGCCGCGACGACGAGGCCGAGTGCCGCATCGAGGACGTCGCGCTGGCGCGCCGTCATCGCATCGCTGTCGAGATCCTCGCTCGTCTCCACCCGTGCCGGCTCCTGTCTGGTCTGGTGTCGGCTCGCCCAACGGCCGTACCGTAACGTACGGTACGGCTCCTAGCGGCAATGGCGGCCGGGATCAAGCCGTCCCTGAACGGATTTCGGCAAAGTCCCCGTCGAAGCCCGGTGCTCCCGAGCATCTCGGTTCGATCAGACCGACTGCCCGCAGGCGCGGCGAAACCGTCGCACGGTCTCGGCCATGCCATGTTCCAGCGCATCGGCGGTGAGGCCGTGCCCGATCGAGACCTCGGCGAGATGGGGGATGCGCGCGACCAAAGCCGGCAGGTTGGCGACGGTCAGATCATGCCCGGCATTGATGCCGAGCCCCGTCGCCAGCGCCGCGTCGGCGGCACGCCCGAGACGCTCGATTTCGCGCGCCGCGGCGTCCGCGTCACCATGGGTCGCGCCATAAGGGCCGGTATAGAGTTCGACGCGGTCGCAGCCGGTCGCGGCGGCAGCTGTCATCGCTTCCGGTTCCGGGTCGGCGAACAGCGAGACGCGGGCGCCCTCGCCCTTCAACGCCGTGACGATCGGCTTGAGGAACGCCGCCTCGGCGACGAAATCCCAGCCGTGATCGGAGGTCGGCTGGGAGGGATCGTCGGGCACCAGCGTCACCTGTTCGGGCCGCGCCGCGCGAACGAGTTCGAGGAACTCCGGCGTCGGGTAGCCCTCGATGTTGAACTCGGCGCCGGGGAATTCCGTATCGATCAGCCGGCGGATCTCCGGCAGGTCGGAAAAGCGGATATGCCGCTGGTCCGGGCGCGGATGCACGGTGAGACCGTGCGCGCCGGCCTCGAGCGCGATCCGGCCCAGCCCGGTCACGCTCGGCCAGGGCAGATCGCGTCGGTTTCTGAGCATGGCGACGGCGTTGAGATTGACGGAAAGTTCGGTCGGCATGGCGGTCTCGCTCGGCGGCCAGAGCATCGGACCGAAAAGTAGATCCGGTCTCGGCGTATACCGATGCTCAACCAAAGTGACAGAGCGTCCTTTGTTTGTCCGGATGGACCCACTGGCGCTCTATTTTCGGCTCGGTAGCATAGAAGACGCTGGCTGTCCCTAGCGGGGGCTCCTCCCCGCCGAGCTCGGCCGCCGCCCGACGCCACGGCACCTGTACGCATTGACAGGTCGGGGGCCCGCGACCCTATTCTGAATTATCGGCATTTCGCCGATGGTTCCGAGGGAGGACATGATGGGCGGCTCGAGATTTATCCCGATCGTGATCGCGGGCCTTGTCGGCCTGTTGATCGGCTGGTGGGCGGCGCCCGATATCGACGAAGCCAGCGAAACCATGGCGGGACAGATCGAGGAGTTGCAGGCGCCGATCGGTCGGATCCAGACCGATGTGGAGGCGTTGAGCACCCGCCTCGCCGAGCCGGCCGCAGACACCGGCGACAGCGCCGCGACGGAAGCGGTCACCGCGCTGGGGTCGCGCTTCGACCAACTGACCAGCGAACTGCAAAGCCGCACCGACGCGATCACGCAAGCCGTCCAGCAGCAGGCCGGCCAGGCCGCCGGCGGCGCTGCGAGCAAGCTCGACGAGATCGCCGCCCAATTGAAGAACCTCGAAGAGCGGATCGCGAGCGGCACGCAGCAGCCGGCAGCCTCCGAGAACGGCGCGACGGCGGCAACAGCCGGCGGCGATCCGGCGGCGCTGGCCGAACGGATCGGCGCGGCCGGGGCCATCCTCCTGCCCGGTCAGGCGGCGATCTTCGGCGGCAGCACGGTGCGGCTGTCGGCGATCTCGGCCGAAAACGGCAGCGCGACGCTTGCCGTCGGCGATGGCGAGAGTCAGGAAATAGCAAGCGGCGAAGCGATCAAGATCGCGGGAGCCTGCGAGG
>NZ_JALHBS010000043.1 GCF_024195285.1 Aurantimonas marianensis | reverse complement strand
CCTCGCCGCGCAAGGATGTGAGCAGGCGGCCGGGAGCGCCCCGGAGGCGGCAGCCGCGCCGGAAGCATCCGCCGATGCCGGGCAAGCCGCGCAAATTGCACCGGAAACAGCCCCGACGGATGGCGAGCAAGCCGCTTCGACAGATGGCGAACAGGCGACTCCCGAGACCGACTCCCAGGCAGCAGCGCCGGCGGAGGCGCAACAGGCCACTGAGGCACCGGCCCCTCCAGCAGCTCAGCCGGAAGGCCCGCAATCAACTGAATCCGCCAGCGACCCGCAGCAAAACGGTGACGGCAATTCCACCACCGTCCCGATCGGCGGCACGGCCGTCTTCGGCGACACCCGCGTCTTCGTTTCGGCGATCGGCGAGACCGACGCCTCGCTCTTCCTCGCCGGCAAGGGACGCCAGACGGTCGCGACCGGATCGGCGCTCGACGCCGGCAATGGCTGCATGGTGACCCTCGCCGGTATCGAGGGCGGTCAGGTTCAGTTGACTGCCGAAGGTTGTGCGGGTGGCGGCTCCAGCGAGGGCCAAGCGGCGGCTCCCGCCACCACTGATGGCGTGCAACCCGCCGCTGCGGCGGACGCCGAAACGGCGGCCCCGACCGCCGAAGAACAGCCCACCGATGCAGCGGGCAACGGTGCAGAGGCTGCGCCGGCCGCTGACACCGGCGAAGCCGCAGCACCCGCCGCCGATGAACCGGCGGCTCCAGCGGTCGGCGACACGGCCGGTGTTCCGGCATCCGGCCTCACGACCGGCCAGACCGCGACCTTCGGCGAGAAGAAAATCTTCGTCTCGGCGATCACCGAGGCTGGCGCGACGCTCCAGGTGATCGGCGGTGCCCGGCAGCGGGTGGAGACCGGTAGCGCGATCGATCTCGGCGAAGGCTGCGCGGTGACGCTCGACAAGGTCGAAGACCGCAGCGTCTTCCTCTCGGGGACCGGGTGCTGATCCTTACGCAAAGGCGCGCACGACAACGGAAGGGCGCGACAGGATGAATCCCGCCTTTTTCCATTCATAGCGGTCGGTCGACTGGCGCGCGCGTTCCGGAGGAGGGCAAGAATCCAGTCGAAATGAGCATCGAACGCTACTATACTGGCTTCGGCGACGGATCGTTACTCGGTTGACAGGTTCGAGGCGCAACCGGATCATGCCGTTTTTTCCAGGTCGGGAGTTTTGAAATGCTCAGGATCGACAAACTTTTCGTCACCATCGGGTTCCTGTGGCTGATCGCAGGTGCGGCCTTCGGAACCTGGCTCGGGGCCAGCGGACATCACAACTTCGCCAATTCCCATGCCCATACCGGTCTCCTGGGATTCGTCGCGTCCGTCCTGTTCGGGCTCGTTCACCGAGGCTGGCCGGAATTGCGGTCGAGCCGCCTCGCCCTCCCCCAGCTCGCAATCTACGAGACCGGGGCCGCGATCCTGATTCTCGGCAAGGTTATGGTCGATCGG
This sequence comes from Aurantimonas marianensis, assembly GCF_024195285.1. Taxonomy (GTDB): domain Bacteria; phylum Pseudomonadota; class Alphaproteobacteria; order Rhizobiales; family Rhizobiaceae; genus Aurantimonas; species Aurantimonas marianensis. The sequence goes on along the minus strand of NZ_JALHBS010000043.1, from coordinate 63,412 downwards.
ACGGGACAGGAGAACGTCTTCCTGTTCGTCGGTTCGATCACCGTGATCATCGGGGCCGCGATGTTCCTCTGGCTGTTCTGGAAAGGCGCGCTGGCAACGGACACCCGCTCCTTTGCCCCCGCTGAATGAGGCCGACAGGTCGATCGCAGCCGCGGGGTCGGCCTATTTGACGATGGTCAACGTCTCGGCCGCGCGGGTGATCGCCGTATAAAGCCAGCGCTCGCGGGTTTCCTTGAAGGCCCAGCTTTCGTCGAACAGGACGACGTCGTTCCACTGCGAGCCCTGCGCCTTGTGGACGGTCAGGGCGTAGCCATAATCGAAATCGTCGAAGCGCTTCTTGGTCGCCCAGGGGATGTCGGCGTCCGGGTCCTCGAAGGCGGCCTTCAAGAGCCTGATCTTCGCCGCGCCCTGGTCGATATCGTCGTCGTCCGGCTTGACGATCAGATTGACGCCGGGCTTCGCCGTCTCGCGGGCGGCGGTCATCACCTGCCAGAGCGAGCCGTTGAGCAGCCCCTTCGGCGGGTCGTTTCGCAGACACACCAGCTTGTCGCCGGCCATCGGCAGGCGCCCGTCAAAGCCCTTCAACTCGCGCAGTCGCGCATTGTAGCGCCGGCGCGTGCGGTTGGTGCCGACCAGCACCTGGTCGGCGGCGAGCACCTTGTCGGTTTCGACATCGCGCTTGCCGATGATCTTGGCGGCCCCCCAGTCGCCATGCATCAGCTCCTTGCCCTCGCGGACATGCAGCGCCAGCTCGATGATCGGATTGTCGCGCGCCTGACGATGAATTTCGGAGAGCAGGAAATCGGGCTCGGCCTCGGTGAAAAAGCCGCCGCCGGAGACCGGCGGAAGCTGGCCCGGATCGCCGAGCACGAGGATCGGCGTGCCGAAGGACATCAGATCGCGCCCGAGCGCCTCATCGACCATCGAGCATTCGTCGACGATCACCAGCTTGGCCTTGGCGACCGGGCTCTGGCGGTTGAGCGAAAAGGTCGGCGAGATACGCGACGTCCCGCTCGCCTCGTCGGCGACGGTTTCCTCGCCGCGCGGCCGGTAGATCAGCGAATGCAGCGTGCGGGCGCTCTTGGCGCCCTTCGACCGCAGCACCTGCGCGGCCTTGCCGGTGAAGGCGGCGAACTGCACCGACCCGTCGATGCCTTCAGCGAAATGGCGTGCCAGCGTCGTCTTGCCGGTGCCAGCATAGCCGAACAGCCGGAAGATCGGCTGATTGCCGTCATCAAGCCACTGCGCGACGGCCTTCAGCGCGTCGTCCTGCTGGGGTGAGAGCTTCATGGGTGCAAATGGCAGGATTCGGGGCGGAACGGCAACGATAATTCGATGCGAGGTCTCGTCTTTCAACGTTCTCGCCCGCGCCTCTCCCCACTATTCTGTGCGGTCACGCCCCTCCGGATCGTTTGCTAGGATGATCGGCTGACCATGCGGCGTCGCGCGGGCGGCGCGCCGCCAGGAAGCGGCCAGCCCATCGACATCTGCCGTGCCCGTCAGCCCTTTTTCGGCCAGCAGGCCCTCGAGCGCACCGAGAAAGCGCGGATAGTAATCGGACCCGTCTTCAGCCGCGTCCGGCGCGTGCAGCGTCCGTCCGAGTGCTTCGGCCCATTCGGCGGCGGTGAAAACGCCGGCCTCCACGAGCGCGACCTGCAGGCCGAGAAGTTCGGCCTGCCAAGGCTCGGCGAAACGCTCGGGAGCCTCATTCGCCATCGTGCGGCACCGGTTCCAGATAGCTTTCGAAGGCATCGATCGAAACGGTCAGCCCGGGATCGCCGTCCCTGCCCCACAAAGCCGGACCGTCGAAGGCGATAGTATAGAGCCATTGCGGCGCCTCGCCCTCGCCATGCGCGTTGGTATCCGGAAACACATGGACGCCGTGGACGATCTCGATCCTGGCCTGTCTCCCACGTGCATAGCGCGGCAGCCGTGTGTGTCCGGTGGGGTGCATCTGGACGGTGCGGACAAGATCCCCGACGCGAAATCTTGCCGGAGCCACGGCCGGCCGGTCCACCGGAGCGCCCTTGGCCAGCACCGCCGGCATCTCGGCGCCGGAGACGACACGCTTCGGCTTCGGCGCAGCGGCCAGCGGTTCGCCGCGAGCGAGTTCTTCCTCGGTGACGAAACCATGGCGCAGCAGCAGCTTTTCCAGCGCCTTGGTCCAGATCTCGTAATAGCTCGACCCATAGTAGTCTGCCGGATGCAGGCTTTCGCGCGCATGGCGGCTTTCATCGATCGTCCAGGCGCCGAGAGTGCCGGCGGCGACCGTCAATCCCAGGGCGCGCCTTTCCCAATCGGCATGAAACAGCGGTTCGTCCTTCTCCGGGGCGATGGGGCCGAACCCCATCTGCCCGCCGAGATCCTGCGGACCGTTCATCGGTCAGCCCCCCTGACCGATTCCGGCGCCAACGCAAGCCCCGTCCCGATCATCGAGTTGCGCGTGACCAGATCGGCCAGTCGGCTTTCGTCGAGTGCCTCCGTCCCGGCCGGCCGCATCGGTACGACGAGATAACGGGTTTCGGCGGTCGAATCCCAGACGCGAATTTTAACATCCGACGAGAGGTTTACGCCAAACTCCTCGAGCACCCCGCGAGGATCGAGGACGGCGCGGGAGCGATAAGGCGGCGACTTGTACCAGACCGGCGGCAGCCCGAGCACCGACCAAGGATAGCAGGAGCAGAGTGTGCAGACGACGAGGTTGTGCGTTTCCGGCGTATTGAACACGGCGCGCATGTGCTCGCCCTGCCGGCCGGTAAAACCGAGCGAGGCGATCGCGGCCGTCGCGTCCTCGCGCAGCCACGCCTCGAAGGCCGGATCGCTCCAGGCTTTTGCCACTACCCGCGCCCCGTTGCGCGGCCCCACCTTGGTTTCGTAGGTTTCGATGACCGCGTCGATCGCGTCCCGGTCGACGAGCCCCTTGCGGGTCAGGATCGTTTCCAGCGCCTTCACCCGCGCCGTCATCGGATCGAGATCGTTGTCGTGGGCGTGCCCGTGATGATGCGCGCGGTGATCGTCGTGCGAATGACTCATGGGCAAAGCCTAGGCCGTGCGCCCGCCCCTCGCAATATGTCGTCGGCCGATCACCACAGCATCGGCACCAGCGTCAGGGCCAGCAGGACGCCCATCACCACGTTGAACCATTTCAGCCGCGCCGGATCGGCGAGCAAGCGCTTGAGCACCACGCCGAAGCCCGCCCAGGTCGACACGCTCGGCCAGTTGACCAGCGTGAAGGCCCCGGCAACGAGCACGACCGACAGGAACGGCCGCGCCGGATCGGTGTAGATTGCCATTGCCGTCACCGCCATCACCCAGGCCTTGGGATTGACCCACTGGAACGCCGCCGCCTCGATAAAGGTCATCGGCCGCTCGCTGCCTTTACGCTCGCCCATCCGGCGTGTGGTGCCGATCTTCCAGGCCAGAAACAGGAGATAAGCGCCGCCCGCGAGCTTCAGCGCGAGATGCAGTTGCGGATAAGCGGCCAATAGAGCGCCGAGCCCGAAACCGACCGCCAGCAGCAAAAGGCAGAACCCGCCCGCGATGCCGCACATATGCGGGAAGGTCCGCCAGAAGCCGAAGTTCACCCCCGAGGCCAGCAGCATCAGATTGTTCGGTCCTGGCGTGATCGAGGCCACGAAGGCGAAAGTCAGCAGCGGGAGGAAGACATCGGGGTCCATGCGATCACCTATTAGGACAGCAATACTCACCTATCAATTGGACCACTCGATTGCAGGCCATTGAGTCCAGCGTCCCGACTATCGGCCCTCGCCGTTCCGCACTACATCCCCGCCTTGCCGCGCGACAGCGCCGCGACGCCGGTCCGGCAGACCTCGACGAGGCCGAGGGGTTCCATAATCGCAACGAATTTGTCGATCTTCGAAGGCCGGCCGGTGATCTCGAAGACGAAATGCTCGATCGAGGAGTCGATGACCTTGGCGCGGAAGACGTCGGCCAGCCGCAGCGCCTCGACGCGGCCCTCGCCCTTGCCGGCGACCTTGACGATCGCCAGTTCGCGCTCGATCGGCGCACTCTCGCCGTCCTCCCCCGCAACGCGGGTGAGGTCGACGACACGATGCACCGGCACGATCCGGTCGAGCTGACTTTTCAACTGCTCGATCACATGTGGCGCGCCGCGGGTGACGACGGTGATGCGCGACAGATGCTTCTCATGTTCGGTTTCCGAAACCGTCAGGCTTTCGATGTTGTAGCCACGGCCGGAGAACAGCCCGATCACGCGCGCCAGAACCCCCGGCTCGTTGTCTACGATGATCGCCAGCGTGCGCGCCTCGTTCGCCTCCTTTTCGGGAGTGATGAAATAGGCCGAAGCGGGCGGCTGGACGGGTCTGTTCATGGTCGAACTCGGTACTCTGGAGGTGGCGGCACCATAGAGGCGCGCGCGAAAAAGAAAAGCGTCGGCCGCGGCGGCACAAATGCCCCGACGCGTGAAGGACAGCAGGACAATTCCCCGGCCGGGAAAGGCAAGCGCGCCCTACACCAGCGCCTTGCCCTTGGCGTCGATGGCGCGGGCCACCGCCTCGTCGCTCGCCTCGTCCGGCAGCAGGATCTCGTTATGCGCCTTGCCCGACGGGATCATCGGGAAGCAATTGGCGAGATTGGCCACGCGGCAGTCGAACAGCACCGGCTTGTCGACGGCCAGCATCTCCTCGATCGCGTCATCGAGATCGCCCGGCTTCTCGCAGCGGATGCCGTGGCCGCCATAGGCTTCCGCCAGCTTGACGAAGTCCGGCAGCGCCTCGGTGTAGGAGTGCGACAACCGGTTGCCATGCAGGAGCTGCTGCCACTGCCGGACCATGCCCATATACTGATTGTTGAGGATGAAGATCTTGACGTTGGCGCCGTGCTGAACCGCCGTCGACATCTCCTGCATGTTCATCAGCACCGAGGCGTCGCCCGCAATGCAGACCGAAAGCGCGTCAGGATGAGCGATCTGCGCGCCGATCGCCGCCGGCAGGCCGTAGCCCATCGTTCCCAGCCCGCCGGATGTGAGCCAACGGTTCGGCGCCTCGAAGCCATAGAACTGCGCCGCCCACATCTGATGCTGGCCGACCTTGGTCGACACGTAGGTCTCTCGATCCCTGGTCACCGCGTAGAGCCGCTGCACGGCATATTGCGGCATGATGACGTCGTTGCTCGGCTTGTAGGCGAGGCAATCGCGCGCCCGCCAGGTCTCGATCTGGTCCCACCAGCCCGCCAGCGCCGCCGGCTCGCTCGCCGTGCCGCGCGCCTTCCAGAGTTCCACCATATCCTTCAAGACGTGTCCCACGTCGCCGATGATCGGCAGGTCGACATGGACGTTCTTGTTGATCGACGAGGGGTCGATGTCGATGTGAATCTTCTTCGAGTTCGGCGAGAACGCATCGAGGCGCCCGGTGATGCGGTCGTCGAAGCGTGCGCCGACGCACAGCATCACGTCGCAGCCATGCATGGCGAGATTCGCCTCGTAGGTGCCGTGCATGCCGAGCATGCCGAGCCAGTTCTTGCCGGAGGCGGGATAAGCGCCAAGCCCCATCAACGTCGAGGTGATCGGAAAACCGGTGCTCGCGACGAACTCCCGCAGCAGCCGCGTCGCCTCCGGTCCGGAATTAATGACGCCGCCGCCCGAATAGATCATCGGGCGTTTCGCCGCGGCCAGCATCGCCACCGCCGCTTCGATGCGGTCGCGGTCGCCGTCGAGTTTCGGCCGGTAGCTCTCGTGCTGGCGGATTGGCGGCGGCGACGTGTAGCGGCCGGTCGCGAACTGGACATCCTTCGGCACGTCGACGACCACGGGGCCGGGCCGGCCGGTGGTGGCGACATGAAACGCCTCATGCAGGACCCGCGACAGGTCGTTGACGTCCTTGACCAGCCAATTGTGCTTGGTGCAGGGTCGCGTGATCCCGACCGTGTCGCATTCCTGAAAGGCGTCCGACCCGATCAGGGTGGTCGGGACCTGACCGGTGATGCACACCAGCGGAATGGAATCCATCAACGCGTCCTGCAGTGCCGTCACCGCGTTGGTCGCGCCCGGTCCGGAGGTCACCAGCATCACCCCCGGTTTGCCGGTCGAGCGAGCATAGCCCTCCGCAGCGTGGCCGGCGCCCTGCTCGTGCCGCACCAGGATGTGGCGAACCTCCTCCTGCTGGAAAATCTCGTCATAGATCGGCAGCACCGCGCCGCCGGGATAGCCGAAGACATCGGTGACGCCATTGTCCTTGAGCGCCTGGACGACCATTTCCGCGCCCGTCATTTCCCGCATTTCCGCTGTCGCTTCCATCGTCGTTATCTTCCGTCTGCTGCCTGCCGGATTCGTCGGGTGCCGTTTTCCTGTCCGGATATGTGTGTCGGAAATCGGCGCAATAAAAAAGGGCCGCTGGGGCCCTTGGGATGCGCACACGTGGCTGTCGCCGGGCGGCCGTCAGACCGCCGCGCGTGTGCGCCTTCGTACTACGAGAATGCCGTTCATGTTCATCGGGAATGAAGCTAAGCGCATCCGGACGGTCCGTCAACGGAAATAGTGCGCGGCCCCACAACGGACCGCGCACGCTCGCCGGTTAGTTTGCTATGTCACGACACCTACGGGCGCTTGCCGCCCCGTGGGCTAGACGACCGCCTCGATATTGATGCGCCGATACAACGCCTCGGCCAGCGCGTAAACGCCGAAGGCCATGAGGCCGAGCCCGGTCAGCGACAGCAGCGCCCAACCGTATGACCAGCCTTCGATCGCCGCCAGCGCGGTATCCAGCCCCGGTGTCTGGCCTTCCGAATACGAAGCTGCACCGGTGAATAGCAGCCCGGCAAGGATAAAGAAGGTGACGCCTCGGGCAATCAGGCCGAACTGGCAGACCGGGGCCAACCAACCGCGGACTCCCTCGGGAATCTCCATGTATTTTTCAAATCCGGCTTTGGCGCCCTTGTAGATGTGGGCGGCGCCGGCCGCGGCCATGCCGGCTGCGATCAGGTAGGTCAGCCAGACGCCGTAGCCCGCCTCGTAGGCCTTGGCCACAAATCCGTTGCCGCCGCCACCACCTGCGATGCCGATCAGCAGGGTAGCTGCGTAAAAGGCGAGCGCCCCGTAGGCAAAAGCGCTGAAGATCAGACCGGCCCGTACGAAAAGCCCCTTCGTATCGGTACCGTGGTGGTCGACATCGAAGACGACCTGCACGATCCGCCAGGCGGCAAAGGACGAAAGAGCGAGAATCAGCAGGCCGAGGAGAATGGTCCCGAACGACGACCCGGCGATTTGTCCGACCGCCTCCTTGCTGTCCATCGCCTCGCCGGAGGCGAAGGCGGCGCGGAACGCGAAGTAGCCGATGATGAGGAAGACGGCGCCGCGGGCCACATAGCCCGCTCTTGCGGCGTGCCGAAGCCAATCGCGGTTATCGGGAGCCAGTTCGTGGGTGTCTGCCATCAGCCTCGCCTTATTGCACTAGTGGTCCGATTTCGACTTTCGCATCCCGCTTGAACGTCCCGGTAAGCAATTGTCGAAATCAAAGGACCACTAGCAACATTTTGACCCTCGTGGACTTCAAATTTGCCATTTAGTTTGGGGCCCACCCCACGTCGGTATCAAATGTCGAATTCAATTCACTAGGACGATACGCTAGACGGCCTCTTTCAGTTCCCGATCCGTCGCGGTTACACCGTCGGAATAGGCATGGACCCGATTGCGGCCGGATTGTTTGGCGCGGTAGAGCGCGATGTCGGCGCGTTTGAGAAACGCGGCATTCTCATCACCTGGCTCCGAGACGGTCATGCCGATCGAAGTCGTTATGCGCAGGCTCACATTGCCGACCTCGATGGCCAATGCCGAGATTGCCTCACGGACCTCATCGGCAAATCGTCGAAACTCGACCGGTTCCATGTTCGGCGCAACGAGGGCGAATTCTTCGCCGCCGACCCTGGCGACAATGTCATGGTAGCGCGCGCGCTCGAACAGGCAGGCCGCCACGGATTTCAGAACCTGGTCGCCTACGTCATGCCCGTGGGTGTCGTTGATCGCCTTGAAGTGGTCGAGATCGATCAGCATCAGCCCCAGCGGACGCCCGATCCGGTCGAACTCCAGCAGATATTGCCGCAGAGATTCATCGAAGAAGCGCCTGTTGTTCATGCCGGTCAACGGATCGGTCAGCGCGGCGCGTTCGAAATCCTGCGAGCGTTTACGCAACAGTCTTGCCAGCGAGTGCAGCTTGCCTTGCTCACGGGCCTGCTGACGGACCATCGGCAGGATCCAGAACAGTCCGGCCAGCAGCGCGACGACCAGGGATGAAAACGTCGCCACGAAAAGAATGGCTTCGATCCGCTGATGCTCGCGCATTCCCGCTTCCGCCAGCGCCGGCGCAACGACACTGTGCCCCGCATAGGTGCCAGCTGCGGCGACGCCAATCGTGCAGAGAAACAACGCGACCGACAATTCCGATTTGCTGATTTTCATGCAGTAGAAACGCCCGCTCTTGTCTCTCCGAATCACTAAGCGAATAGCTTGACCATCGGCTTAACCGCGTCGGTCAAATGCTCGAAATCAGCTTGGCATCGGGTGTCGCCAGGCGCTCCCAGTCGGCACCGAACTGGTGCCGGAACCAGGTTTCCTGGCGCTTGGCGTATTGCCGGGTGCGTGTCACCGCGCGCGACGTGGCTTGGCTGAGAGTCATGCGACCGTCGAGTACCGCCGCGAGCTCGACGATTCCGATTGCCTTGGCCGCGGACCCCGCGAGCGCACCGGGCAGCGCGCGGAAAGCCGCGACCTCCTCGAGCGCGCCGGTCGCTATCATCGTATCGAACCGTCGCGCGATCGTCTCGCGCAGTCGGCTTCGCTCTGGCGCAAGGACGATCTTCACGCATCGCCCGCCGTCGAGCAGCCCCTCGCCCCGTCCCGCCTGCAGGGATGACAACGGCACGCCCGCCGCCTCGCCGACCTCCAGCGCCCTGACGATCCGCTGCCCGTCCGCCGGCTTGATGCGGTCGGCCGCAACAGGGTCCCGGCACAAGAGAAGTCGGTGTAGCGCCGACGGACCTTCCTCTGCCAGCCGCCGCCGCCAGGTCTCGCGCCGCTCCGGCGAGACCTCAGGCATGACATCCAGAAGCCCGAGCAAAACCTTGAAATAAAGACCGGTTCCACCACAGAATATCGGCGTCTTCCCGGTCGCGCGGAGTTCATCGAGAATGGCAGCCGCGTCGCCCCAATACCTTCCCGCGGAGTAGGTCTCATGGGGTGCCACATGGCCGTAGAGGCGATGCGGGACCCGCTCGATCTCGGCCGGTGCCGGCCGCGCCGTGAGGATTTTCAGGTGAGAATAGACCTGCATGGAGTCGGCATTGACGATGATTCCGTCATGCCGCTCGGCGAGTTCGAGCGCCAGGCGCGACTTGCCGCTGGCGGTTGGCCCAGCTATCAGGATTGCCTGTTTTTCCGCCATCTCGGATCGCCATATCATGTTCGTCGCAACGCTCATTGCCGCACCGACCGGGGCCGGCCTGCCGGCGCACGCCCTGCTCGACATTGCCCGCGAACTCGGAGTTCGACCTGAGACGGCCGCTTGGCTCGACCCCGAGTTCGCGGCCGATATTGGCTTCGAGACCGCCCCCTCGCCTGAGCGGCGACGCGCCGTCGCCGAGATCGCCGCTGCCGGGCACTTCGACTGCGTGGTGCAGCAGCGCGCGGGGCGGCGCAAGCGGATTTTGATCGCCGACATGGATTCGACGATGATCGGCGAGGAATGCATCGACGAACTCGCTGCCGAGGTCGGAATCAAGGACCGCGTCGCCGCGATCACCGCCCGGGCGATGAATGGCGAGATCGAATTCGAGCCGGCTCTCCGCGAGCGCGTCGCCCTGCTCGCGGGCCTGCCGGAGGCGGTCGTGGACAAGGTCATCGCCGAGCGCATCACGCTCGCGCCGGGTGGCGCCGCGCTGGTCGCAACCATGCGGGCCAACGGCGCCTACACAGCCCTCGTTTCCGGCGGATTCACGGTCTTCACCGGGCCGATCGCCGCCCGCCTCGGCTTTCACGAGAACCGTGCCAACCGCTTATTTTGCGAGGCGGGACAACTTACCGGCCACGTCGAGGAGCCGATTCTGGGAGCCCGCGCCAAGGTGATGGCGTTGGAAGAGATTGCCGCGCGGCACGATATCGGCACCGATCAGGCGATCGCGGTCGGCGACGGAGCCAACGACCTCGGGATGATCGAGCGCGCCGGCACCGGCATCGCGCTGCACGCCAAGCCGGCGGTCGCCGCGCAAGCGCCCCACCGCGTCGACCATGGTGATTTGACGGCGCTGCTGTTCGTACAGGGCTACCGGCGGGACTTGTTCCGGCAATAGATCCCGGCACCGCCTCAGTCGATCGGCACCACCACGAAGCGCAGATCGCCATTGGCCGAGGCCAGCAGCAAGAGGGCGTTCTTGCGGCCGTCCTCTTTCAGCTTGGCGATCTTGCTCTCGACCTGCTTGGCGCTGGTGACTTCCTCCTGGGCGACTTCCCGTATCGTCGCGCCCGCTTCGATGCCTTTTTCCGAAGCGTTTGAATTCGGCTGGACCGCGGTGATCACCACGCCTTCCGCGTCATCGGCGAGGCTGAATTGTTCGCGCAAGGCACCGTCCAGATCGGAAAGCGTCATGCCCAGTATGTCGATGCTGGCCATCCCTGCGTCCTTGTCGCCGAGCGGCTTGGCCGAACTCCCGGATGAGTTTTCGGCCGTTTCCATCAGCTTCTCGCCATCCTCCAGCCGGCCGAGCGTGACCTCGACTGAAATCGGCTGGGCGGGATCGGCGGCATCGGACTTGCGGAGAATCTCGACCGGCACCGTCTTGCCGACCGGCGTTTCGGCGACGATGCGCGGCAGATCGCGGGATGTTTCGATATCGCGACCGTCGAAGCTGACGATAACGTCGCCTACTTTCAGCAAACCATTGTCCGAGGGACCGCCCGGAACGATGCCCATCACGACCGCGCCCCTCGCCTTGCCGATGCCGAGACCGTCGGCGATGTCGTCAGTCACCGCCTGCAGACGGATTCCCAGCCAGCCGCGCCGCGTCTCGCCGAACTCCCGCAACTGGTCGATGACATTGACCGCAAGCTTGGAGGGTATGGAGAAGCCGATACCGATCGATCCGCCGGTCGGCGAGATGATCGCGGTGTTGATGCCGACGACATTGCCGTACAAGTCGAACAGCGGACCGCCGGAGTTGCCGCGGTTGATGGCCGCATCCGTCTGGATGAAATTGTCGTAGGGTCCGGCGTTGATATTGCGGCCTCGGGCCGAGACGATGCCGACCGAAACCGAGCCCCCGAGACCAAACGGGTTGCCGATCGCCATCACCCAGTCGCCGATCCGCAGACTTTCCGAATCGCCGAACTGAACTGCCGTCAGCGGCGCCTCCGGCTTGACCGTCAAGACCGCAAGATCGGTCTTCGGATCGGTGCCGAGCAGTTCGGCCTCGAGTTGCGTGCCGTCGGGAAAATTGACGGTAATCTTGTCGGCGTCGGCAATCACGTGGTTGTTGGTGATGACGATTCCGCTCGGATCGATAACGAAGCCGGAACCGAGCGATTGCAGGCGCCGCTCACCGGCGCCGTTGTCCTCCTTCAGCAGGTCGTCAAAGAATTCTTTTAGCGGAGAGCCTTCGGGTGCCTCCAGTTTCGGTATCCCGCGTCCCGGCATTTCGACATTCTGGGACGTTGAGATGTTGACCACCGCGTCCAGCAGCTTTTCGGCCAGATCCGCGACCGATTCCGGCCCCTTGTAGGGCGACGAACCGGGCATCTGAGGCGACGGTGCGATTGCGGTCCTGGCGGCGCCGGGGTCATCGACCGGAGGGACGGGCAGCGCCGGCACCGCCGCATCGGGCTCGGGCACCGGATCGACCGGCTGGGCCCTCGTCGCGGTGGTCGGCACGATCGACAGGGTCACAAGCGCAAATCCAGCCGTGGCGGCAATCAAAGAGCGTCGCAGGCAGACGATCATCGAAAATCCTTTCGCATCGACGCGGCCCAGCTGCACCTTTGCGGGACACGCGACCTTGTTCTAAGAGGTGACCGCAAAACGCGCCGGAATCAAGAAGCCTACGGCAAGGTGAAGTGGGTGTGACCGCATTCGAGCCGCCCCCATCCGGCGACGTTCCGCCAGCGCCGATGTCGCCCCTCCCGCTATCGGCTCGGCGTCCGATCGACTGCCATTTCCGCCCTAACGATGCCAGGCAGCGCGGATCGCTTTCCGGTGCTCTCCAGATGGCATGGGCACTCGCCGTTGGCGGCAGCAACCGGGGCGACGTCGTGATGATTCCGAACCACGATCTTTGGCGGCCATGTCAGGCATCGTCAACCGCGTTCAGGACGGCCACCTGTGCCGGTGCGGTCGAGAGTCTCAGTGGCGTACGAGCCAGACCAGACCGACCCCGATGATCATGGCGAGCAACCCGCTGGCGCGCATAGACGCATCGGGCATCGCCTCGGCCATCCGGCCGATCCGCCGGATCGCGTCCGGAAACAGGCAATAGACGACGCCCTCGATCACCAGAAGGAGACCGAGGGCGACGACGAAGTCCGTCACTGGATTGCGGGAGCCGGCTGACCGGCCTCATTCGCCCCGCCCGGTTCGGCCGCCGACGCCGAACCTGTCGTCGGCGCGGCCTCGGCGGGGGCTTGGGCCGTGTCGTCGGAAAGCAACCCCGGAACCGCCTCGGGTGACGGCGCGGACGTCGCATCGCCATCCTGTGCGGTACTGTCCTCGGCCGGCGCCGCGGTATCCGGCGTTGCGGTCGACGACGGAGACGCCATGCTGGGTTGAGCCCCGGAAAGATTGGCGCCGGACATGCCGACTGCCGCCTCCGAGCCGCCATCGGCCCTGAAATAGCGGAAGAACTCCGACTCCGGTGAGAGCACGAGGGTCGTTCCCGAATTCGACATCGCTTCCCGATAAGCCTGCATCGACCGATAGAAATCGAAGAACTCCGGATTGCGACCAAAGGCCTCCGCGAAAATGCGGTTGCGCTCGGCGTCGCCCTCGCCCTGCAGGATCTCGGCCTCGCGACGCGCCGAGGCGACGGTCTCGACCACCGCGCGGTCGGCGGCCGCGCGGATGCGGCGGGCCGCAACCTGACCGCGCGCCCTCAGGCGCTCGGCCTCGGCGAGACGCTCGGCCTGCATGCGCTCGTAGGTCTGTTGCGAGACCTCCTGCGTCAGGTCGGTGCGGCGAATCCGCACATCCGTCAATTCGAGCCCGAGCGAGGTGGCATCCGGCCGGATCTGGTCGCGGACCTGGCGCATCATGTCGGCCCGTTCCTCCGACAAGGCGGCCTCGAACCCGCGCAGACCGTAGACCCGACGCAATGCCGCGTCGAGACGCGTGCGCAGTCGCTGTTCGGCCTGTTCGATCGAGCCAGAGACTGTCTGCGCAAATCGCGCCGCGTCGGCGATATGATAGACGAGAAACGCATCTACCTCGTAGAACTTGCCGCCGGAAACCTGCACCCGGATGTTGTCGAGATCGAAGCGCAGCAACCGGTCCGGCAACTTCCGCACTGTATCAGCACCGGCAAAGGAGAACGGCAGCTTCAGGTTCAGTCCGGGCTCGTCGATGACGCGCTGGATTTCGCCGAAGCGCAGGACGACCGCCTGCTCTTTCTCATTGACGATGAAGATCGAATTCCACAGCAGAAGCGCGACAATCGCGACAGCGGCGATGAGGACGTAAGCGCGGTTGCTCATCAGTTCGCTCCCTGCTGCGGGGTCGGTGTTGCCGACTGGCCGGAATTCGCTCCAGTGTCTGTTCGCGCCGGACGCTGCAGTTCGTTCAACGGCAGGTAGGGCACGATTCCCTGTGTGCCGCTGGCACCCTGCTCCACGATTACCTTGTTGGAATCGCGCAAGACTCCCTCCATGGTTTCGAGGAACAGGCGCTTGCGCGTCACGGCCGGAGCGGCCTCGAATTCCTTGAGGATGGAGGAGAAGCGCTGCGCCTCACCTTCGGACTCCTGGACAACGCGGTTTTTGTAGCCGGCCGCGTCCTCACGGATCTGCGCCGCCTCACCGCGAGCCTGGCCGACCTGCTGGTTCCTGTAGCGGTTGGCTTCCTCGACGAAACGGTCCTCGTCCTGCTCGGCTCTTTGCACCTCGTCGAAAGCATCCGCGACCTGGCTCGGCGGCGCCGCGTCCTCAATCGATATCCCGTTGATCCGCAGGCCCGCCCCGTATTCGTTCATCGTATCCTGGGTGATCTGGCGCACCTCCTCGGCGATGCCGGCACGGTCGTCGCGGAAGACGTCCTGGACGGGACGACGTCCGACCACCTCACGCATGGCGCTTTCCGAGACCTGCTGAAGCATGGCGATCGGATCCTGAACGTCGAAGAGATAGTTCGCCGGATTGTCGACCTGGTAGAGGACGGCGAACTGGACATCGACGATGTTCTGATCGCCCGACAGCATCAGGCCGGAATTCTCGCCGCGCTGGCCGCTGCCCAGCGTCATCTGGCTTTCGACGACAGGTACCGTGTCCACCGTCTCGAGCGGCCAGAGCAGGAAATGCAGACCCGGCTGGGACAATTCCTGCTTGGGCTTGCCGAACAGCATCTCCACTCCGACCTCGTCCGGCTGGACGGTGTAGACGGCCTTGAAGAGCCACAGCACCAACAGGCCGGCGACGATCAGGACGCCCCACGCCGCGAAGCCCGGCACGCCTGACCCACCGCCGCCACCGCCGCCGGGTATCGCCCGCCGCAGCCGGTCCTGGCCGCGCCGCAGAATGTCTTCCAGATCGGGAGAGCCACCGCCGCCGCCCGTTGGCCGTGGGCCTTGCGGACGTTGGCCCCACGGACCTCCGTTGCCGCCGTTACCGCCGCCTTTCCAGCCGCCGCCGTCGCCGGTCTGATTGCTCCAGGGCATCGATGTCCTTCCGGTCTTGAGAAAAAGCGCGGTATCCGCCTCCCGCGATCCGCGCGCGATATGCTGTAGCCCTTATAGGAACTGCGAAATCCGCTTTCAACGCGGGCGCGGCCATTTCGTACCCGGAGGAGTCATGATGGTGAACGCGACAGACCGCGCGGATCGCCGGCGTTCGCCGAAAAACGGGCTCAATCCCGGCGCCGCTCGTAGATGAGGAAGCGGCTGTCGGCGCTGTCGTTCTCGGCGCGTGAGCAGGTTTCTTCGTGAAATTTGTGCCAGATGGCGGGATCGATCGCCGGGAATACCGCGTCCCCCTCCACCACGGTGTCGATCTCCGTCACCATCAGCCGATCGGTTCGATCAAGAAGCAGGCGATAGACTTCGGCGCCGCCGACGATCGCGACCTCATCGGCCCCGCGCTTTCGCGCGCATTGAAACGCAAGGTCCAGCGCCGTCTCCGGCGAATGCGCCAGCAACGCTCCCTTGTAAGGCAGATCGGCGGAACGGGTCAGCACGATCGTGTCGCGTCCGTCGAGCACCCGACCGATCGCATCGAGCGTCTTGCGCCCCATGATCATCGGTTTGCCCATGGTCAAATGACGGTAGCGCTTGAGATCGCTCGGCATGCGCCACGGCATCGCGCCATCCTTGCCGATGACGCCGTTGCGGGCCATCGCGACGATGGCGACGAGTTCGGGCCGGCGCATCAGACCGCCACCTTCGCCTTGATGTGCCCATGCGCCTCATAATCGTCGAGTCTGAGATGCTCGAAGCGGAAGGCGAAGAGATCGTCGATTTCCGGGTCGAGCCAGAGCGTCGGCAGCCGTCCGGGCTGACGGGTCAATTGCAGCCGCGCCTGTTCGAAATGATTGGCATAAAGATGCGCGTCGCCGAGCGTATGCACGAACTCACCTGGCTTAAGCCCGGTCGCCTGGGCGACCATCGCGGTCAAGAGCGCATAGGAGGCGATGTTGAACGGCACGCCGAGAAAGATGTCGGCGGATCGCTGATAGAGCTGGCACGAGAGCCGCCCGTCGGTGACGTAGAACTGGAACAGGCAATGACAGGGAGGCAGCGCCATCTCGTCGACCAGTGCCGGGTTCCAGGCCGTGACGATCAGCCGGCGCGAATGCGGATTGCGCCGGATCTCGTCGACGACCTTGGCGATCTGGTCGATATGGCAGCCGTCATAGTCGGGCCAGGAGCGCCATTGCGCCCCGTAGACCGGGCCGAGATCGCCGTTTTCGTCCGCCCACTCGTCCCAGATGCGGACCCCATGCTGCTTGAGATAGGCGATGTTGGTGTCGCCCCGCAGGAACCAAAGCAGTTCGTGGGCGATCGACTTCCAGTGCAGCCGCTTCGTCGTCAGCATCGGAAAGCCGGCGGACAGATCGAAGCGCATCTGGTGGCCGAAAACCGAACGGGTACCGGTGCCGGTCCGGTCGGTGCGGTCGGTTCCGTGTTCGAGGACATGGGCGAGAAGATTCAGATACTGGCGCATGGCAACATTTCCTCCGGCTCAGACAAGACCGGCTCTCGGCGTTTTGCTCTCGCGGCCCCCGCGGCGGGGAGCGCGCATTCTCAAGGTTTGATCACGGCGAAGCGACATTTGGCGGCGGCGCCCTGCCGAATGCCCGGTAAGGCATTGTTCGAACGGAAATTCTCCGCGCCGCTGTTGCGTCGCCGTACGGTCGGTCGACTTTGACCGATTCCCGCAAGTTTCGGAAGCGTCTTGCCCTTTTCATGCCGGAACGATCCCCTTATATTGCGGGTGCCGGCTTTCGGGTCGGCTATGGCGATAAACGGCCGATGTAATAAACCTTTCGGACCCGGGGGCGGTACCCGGCGCCTCCACCTGGACCCATCATCGAGTGTGCGCGAGCGATGGCTCCAGGCGGGGGCGAAATAGGATCGACGAGGGCGTAAAGATCGGACTTTTGCTCGGCATGGTACCACCGTTATCGGGCTGTTTTATAGTTGCAAACGACAACTATGCGGAAGCACGTCTCGCTGCGTAAGCAGTGTGATCGCTTCAAATCAAGCCCTGGGGGTTCGCACTTCTAGGCGGGGTTCGGAGGCACCTGGCAACAGAAGCCTCCACTTTTTTATGGGGCGCGTAGCGACCGTCTGCCCCTCCGCAGCTTCGAGAATTCGGGACACCGCAATGGGCCAGGATCTTATCCGTTACGATGTTCTCGCGCAGGAGGCGCTGCGCGGCGTGATCCGCAAGGTGATCGGCGAGGTCGTCAAGACCGGTCTTCCGGGCGAACACCATTTCTTCATCACCTTCCTGACCTCGGCGCCGGGTGTACGAATCTCCTCACGGTTGCGCGAAAAATATCCGGAGCTGATGACCATCGTCATCCAGCATCAATATTGGGACTTGCAGGTTACCGACACGGCCTTCGAGGTCGGGCTGTCCTTTTCCGACATCCCCGAGCGCCTGCTGATCCCCTTTGCCGCGATCCGCGGCTTTTATGACCCGGCGGTGAATTTCGAGCTCGAATTCGACGTTCGGGGGATCGACGCCGCCAATGAGCAAGTGGATGCGGCGGAAGCGGGCGAATCGAACGGCCCGGTTCTGGTCGGCTCGCCGGCCCCCATAGCGCCGGCCAAGCCGGCCACGAAGCCGAAGGGCAAGAAGACCTCGTCCAGGGAAACGTCGGCAACGGCGGTCGAGAGCGGCGAGGCCGGGGACGAGGCGGCGGAAAGAAAAGAAGCCGACGTCGTCTCTCTCGATGCGTTCCGCAAGAAGACCTGAGCCCCGCCGATGCCCGCCGAGATCGTCAATCTGCGGCTTGCCCGAAAACGGCGGCGGCGCGGCGCGGCGGAGCGAGATGCCGATGCCAATCGGGTTCGGCACGGAACGCCAAAGGCGTTACGCGACGAAACCCGCGCCGAACGAGCGCGCGCGCTCAGCACGCTGAACGGGCTCAAGCTCGACCGCGCGGCGCCAGCGGATACCGAACCGTCCGTACCTGTCCGTAGTATCCCGGACGAAACCGGCAAGCCGTCGTGATCGTCAAGCGCTCGCTGGCGATTCGTGGCCATGCCACGTCGGTCAGCATCGAGGACAAATTCTGGAATTGCCTGCGCGCGATCGCCGCGGCGCGCGGTCTGCCGCTCGCCGCGCTGGTGGCGGAAATCGACGAATCCCGCGCGCCGACCACAAACCTTTCCTCCGCCATCCGGCTGTTCGTTCTGGACGAGGCGTTGTCGCGCGCCGATCCTTCACCCGGAGGTCGCGGCTGACTCCATAGGGCGCCATGCCGATCCGCGCCGCGTTGACGCTGCCCGTGGCTCTTGGCCGACAAGCCCGTTCAGCGGCAGCGGATCGATCCCTGTCAGCGCAGGCCGGAATCAGAATTCCAGCGGATTGTGGACGCCCGGCAACGAAGGAAATCGGGTCTTGTCATCGGACGACTCGCTGGAAAGCGGCCGGTCGAAATCCAGTCTCGGGAGCGCGCTGGCGCTCGGAGCCGGCGGCGGCTGGCTTTGCTGCTGACGCCGCTGGTCCGCCGCTTCACGTTGGCGTTGGGCTTCCGCCTCACGCTGGCGCGCTTCCTCGGCCTCACGCTGGCGTGCTTCCTCGGCCTCTCGACGCCGCGTTTCCTCGGCCGCCTTGCGGGCCTCTTCCTCCGCCGCGCGGCGCGCTGCCTCCTGTTCCTCCAGCAGTCGCGCCGCTTCGGCCGCCGCCTGCTCCGCCCGTAACCGTTCGGCCTCTTCAGCGACGCGCCGCTCTTGCTCGATCCGCGTCGCCTCCGCCATCCGCCAGCGATAGAATCGCGCTTCACGCCGCAGCCGCAGGGTCTCCTGGAGGCTCTCCTGCATTGCCTCCACACGGGCCTGTTCACGCTCCAGCGCGCGCACCGAAAGGTAATTGGCGAGCGCCGTCGCATCGACCGAAAGGGTCGGGTCGGCGAGCGGGCCGGTCAGGGAATAGAACACCGTCGGCTCGGCCCCTTCGACGCGATCGTCGCCTGGGTCGATAGCCAGTGTGAGGTCTGCGGCGACCGTGAGATCGGTCAGATCCACGGTCCCATCCAGGGTCAATTCCTCGTTGCCGTCCTGGATGCTGACCGGCGCGAAACGGGCGCGTCCGGCCGTCACCGAGAAGGCGCTTGTCGCGGCCGGAATGGCAAAGCTGGTTTCCCCCGAGAGCCCCCGAAGCGTCGCGCCGGTTTCGGCGTCGGGCTTGAAGCCCTCCCGATCCGCCGCCGCAAGCAGCGGTCGGAAGACCCGCTGCGGCACGCCGGGCACCCGCGCATTGGCAATCGCGACCTGACCGGCACCTGTCAGCCCCGATACCAGCGCCTCATAGGACTGGCCGGTGCTGTCGAGCCGGATGTTGCCATCAAGACTCGCCGTTTCCCCATCGACCGAAAGCTCGGGCCAGAATTTGGCGAGATCGAAGCCGCTCGCCTCGGCTTCCAGCGTCAACCCGCCAATGCCGTTGGCATTGCGCAGCATCAGCCGGCCGTCGAGACGTCCGTCCGCCGTCGCGGCGCTGGCGTCATCGAAGGTCAGATTACCCGCGTTTGCCGACATCCGGGCCGCGAAATCCGTCATCACCGGGCCACCGAGGTCGAGTTTGGCGGCGGTGAGCGCCACCGAAAAATCGACGCCGGTAAGAGAACTCGGCCGGAACGCCTCCCCCGGCCAAGGTTTCGTCGGTTCGCCGCCGTCGAGGGCCCGTCCGTAAACAAGGCCCGCCAGCCACGGCATCGACAGCGTATCGAGACGCACCGTCCCCTCGAAGGGTCGCTCGCCCCGTTTTCGCAAGGACGCCTCGATCGCCGAGCCGGCGATCTGGCCGTCCAGGTTACGGATGGTCAGGTCACCCTGTTCGTAGGCGATCTTCCCCGTCAGATCGAGCGGGGCGGCCTCGAGCGACGCGCCAGGTTCGATGCCGCCGGTACGCAGCCATGGCAGCGCGTCACCGCTCTTGATATAGAGCGAGACGTCACCGCCCGTAATTCCCTTGGGCGCTATATCGAGGGTCCCATCCAGACTGATTTCGCTTCCCGGGGCGCGCAATGTCGCCGAAGCGACGATGGGGCCGGTCGCAGAGGCCGACAGGGACAGCTCCGTCTCCAGCGGAGCAGGCGCGCCGACGTCCATGGCTGTCAATCCGAGTTGACCGAGCAACACCGCCGGCCGGTCGTTCTCCAAGCGCAGATCGAGGCCGAACCGGCCGCTTTCGCTGCGGGCATGCAGGCCGTTCTCGATCGACGTCGACAGATCGATCTTGCTGCCATTGGCGGTTCCGTCGAGCTGCACGAACAGGCTCGGCCGCTTTCCCGCCTCGCCTTCGATCGTCTCGACCGCGCCAGCAAGGGCGAGCGGCGCCAGGCGCTCCGCCTGCCCACCGATCGCGTCGAGCAGGGGAACTCCGGGAAATCGCGAGCGAAGGAATTCGAAGAATTGGTCCGGCTTCCCGGAATCGAGCGACACCGCAAGCCGCCCGCGCGTATCGCCGGCAAGTTCCGACAATCTGCCCGAGGCCGACAGGCTTGCGCCGGCAAGCCCCTCGATGTCGAGCTTGCCGATCGCCAGCGTGTCGCCGTCGTAGCGTATATCGCCGTCGATGCGCTCGGCCGACGCATCGCGCAACGTTACCGGGCCCGCCGTCAAGGCGACGTCGAACTGATCGGCGTTCGCCAAGGCGTCGGACGGGCCTGTGAACAGCCGAGACAGGGCCTGAAGCGCGTCGAGATCGACCTTTCCCCCCTCCAAATCCGCCGTGATCGTCGTTTGCCCGTCAGTTTTGGAGCGCTCCAGCCTGCCGGTGAGCTGATCGCCGCCGATATCGAGCTCCAGGTCGGTAAAGACCTGTTGTTCGGCGGTCAGCACCGTCTTCGCCGCCAACCCGGCGCCGGCCAGAGCGCGCACCGAGGGGTCGATTTTACCGGTCAGCCAGTCGGAAAAGCCGGATGGTTGGCGGGATGCGACCAGAAGATCCCCGCGAAAGCCGAAGTTCTCGTCGAGTTCGACGACGCCGCTCGCTTCCAGTCGGGTCCGGCCCGGCAGTTCCGCCGCGAAGCGGGCCAGCGACCAGCCGGAATCGGTCGGACTTGCCGAAAACGCGACATCGCGAATCGTGGTGTCGCCGGCGACGACCACCGGCAGGGAGATGACCACCGTTCCGGGGATCGTCGGCCGCGGAATGTCGGCAAGGACGGCGCGCACCGCCTCGAGCCGCTCCGCAAATCCGATCGCGGCGGTGGCCGCCCCCGCCTCGCCTGTCCCGGCACCCCCGGACGCGATCATGTCGACATCGACCTGTTCGCCCTCGAGATCCAGCGCGAAATGCGGCACCGCCTTGAAGTCGAGGCGGCCTTGGCCGGTCAGGAGATAGGGTTGCTTGCTGCCGCCCGCCTGGACCCTGAGGTCCAGCACTTCAGCGGCCGTGGGCGTCAGAGTCACCGCCCCGACCGCCCGGATCGGCAGGACATCCGGCTCGCTCGCCGCCGTCGCCGCGGTATCGGGCGACGCATCGCCAGCCGCCGCGAACGGGTTGCCGTCGACCATCGCGACACCCTCCGTCGCCGCCCCCGGCAAGGGTCGCCTGAGGATGGCGTTACCGGCGAATTGCGGCCGTCCCTCCACGAACCGCGCGGAACCGTCGAGCGAAATCTGGGTGGCGAGCGTTTCATTGGCGGTGACGAAACGGACCGGCACCGACCCATCCGCCTGCCGCGTTCCGGCCGCAAGCGTGAAGGCGACCGCCTCGCCGCCCAGCTGGAAGCGTCCGCTTCCGTCGAGCGGCCCGGCCAGCGAGCCGGCCGACAGCACTGCCTCGACCCCGGACAGTTCGTGGCTGCGTCCGGTCAGGCCGTTTTCGATCCGGACCGTGCCGTTGGTGATCGCGACATTGTCGAGGACGACCGTCGCGCCGGTCGGTATCTTCGGCTTCTCCACCACCCAGTCGATGGAACCGTCCGGCCTGATCGGAATGCGGATGGCGGGCCGGTCCAGCGACATCGAGTAGATGAAGATCTCGCCGGAGAGATAGGGCGCGAGCTCCGCGTCCATCCGGAACCGGCCGATCGTCGCCAGCGCCGCGCCCGATTCGTCCAGCACCTCGACGTCCCCGACGGTGACGGACGGAAACGGCAGCAGCCGCGCCGAGGCCTCGCCCCTGACCACCACGTCGCGGCCGAGAATCGCCGAAGCCTCGCGCTGGAAATCGTCGCGGTAGGCCGTCCAGTCGATGAAATACGGCGCCACCAGCGCCCCGATAAGCGCCAGAACCAGGAGGCCGCCGAAGAGAACGAAGGCTCTGACCAGGATAGGGCTCCTCTTCTCTTGATCCCGATTGCGGCGAGCCGGCGCATCGATGCTGCCAGGCGCCGCTTGCTTCGCGCTGACCGTCGCCAGCCTGTCGCAGGATAGGCCAGAACCGCGCGCCGATGTCGAGGACTTACCTCGTTCCGATCAGGGCAGTATCTTGCCGGGATTGAGGATGTTGTCGGGATCGAGGGCTTTCTTGATCGTCGCCATCACGTCGACGGCGTCACCGAGCTCCTTGCGCAGATAGCCGCGCTTGCCCTGGCCGACCCCGTGCTCGCCGGTGCAGGTGCCGTCCATGGCGACCGCCCGCTCGGCCAGCCGCGCCATGAAGGCTTCCGCCGCGGCGATCTCCTCGGCGCTGTCCATGTCGAGCAGCAGCGTCACATGAAAATTACCGTCGCCGACATGGCCGACGATCGGCGCGATCAGGCCGGCGGCGTCGATGTCGCCTTGCGTCTCCGCGATGCATTCGGCCAGCCGCGAGACCGGCACGCAGACATCCGTGGCGATCCCCTTGGCGCCCGGACGCAGCGCCAGCGCCGCCCAGTAGAACTGATGGCGCGCCTTCCACAACAGCGCCCGCTCCTCGGTCCGCGCCGCGCTTTTCAGCGGCCCGCCGCCATGATCCTCGGCGATCGCCCCGAACAGTTCGGCCTGCTCGGCGACCGAGCTTTGCGATCCATGAAATTCGAGGAACAGCGACGGCCGGGCCTCCACATCGAGCTGCGAATGGGCGATCGCCGCCTGCATCGACAAGGCGTCCAACAGCTCGATCCGCGCCACCGGCACACCGGCCTGGATGGTCTGGATCACCGCGTCGCAGGCGCTTTTCACGTCCGGGAACGGGCAGACGCCGGCGCGAATCGATTCCGGGATGCCGTAGAGCTTGAGATTGAGCTTGGTGATGATGCCGAGCGTGCCCTCCGAGCCGACCAGCAGCCGGGTCAGGTCGTAGCCGGCCGAGGTCTTCTTGGCCCGCCGCGCGGTGCGGATGATCTTGCCGTCGGCCATCACCGCCGTCAGCCCGATGACGTTGTCGCGCATCGTGCCGTAGCGCACGGCGTTGGTGCCCGAGGCTCTGGTGGCGGCCATGCCGCCGAGGCTGGCATTGGCGCCCGGATCGATCGGAAAGAACAGGCCGGTGTCGCGCAGATGCGCGTTCAGCGCCTCGCGGGTGACGCCCGGCTCGACCGTGCAGTCGAGATCCTCTGCGTTGACGGCGAGCACCTTGTCCATGCGCGACAGGTCGAGCGAGATGCCGCCCTCGGGCGCGTTGACATGGCCCTCCAGCGACGAGCCGGTGCCGAAGGCGACGATGGGGGTGGCGTACTCGCCGCAGAGCTGGACGAGCGTCGCCACCTCGTCCTCGCTCTCGGCGAAGAACACCGCGTCGGGCATCTGGGTCGGGATGTAGGTGGTCGAATGGGCATGGGCGCGCCGCACATCCTCGCCGGTGACGAGCCGCTCGCCGAATCGCTGCTTGAGCACCGACACCGCGCTAGTGATTCCCGCACGCCGCGCCGGCCGTTCCGCCAGGATGTCCGCTAACGCCATGGTCTGTCTCCCTTCCCGTCCGCCACCCGTGCCATGCACCCTCTTCGGCCGACCGCCGGATTTGACTTTGCCCGGCCTGGCGGCTTTCCCTTGCCCCGATGCCACCCGCGACGATGAGCCCCGATGACGCCAGAGCCGCAGCCGTTCCGTTCGCCCCTGATGGATCTCGAACCGCACTGGATCGACTATAACGGCCATCTCAATCTGGCGTACTATCACGTTCTGTTCGACCGGGGCATCGACGCCCTGTTCGACACGATCGGTCTCGGCGAGGATTATCGCGCCACGCGCGGCTACACCACCTACTCCGCCGAGACCCATGTCTGCTATCTGCGCGAGGTGCCGCCGTCCGCGCGCGTCTATGTCACCGCCCAGATCGTCGGGCTCGACGCAAAGCGGCTGCACATTTTTCAGGAACTGTTCCACGCCGACGGCTGGCGTGCGGCGACGCTGGAGGGCCTGAGCCTCTCGATCGACCAGAACCACCCGTCCGGCGGGCCGAAGGTGGCGCCCTTCCCGGCCGACGTGTTCGCCAGGGTGGCGGACATGGCGGCCGAGCACGCGAAGCTGCCGACGCCGGACCGGTTGGGGCGGGCGATCGGGATGGAACGGAGGTAGGCAAAGGGCGGTCGTTGGCGGAAAGGCCTAGAGGGTCGGTGAGCCAGGGGCTCGGCGCCGCCACATCACCGCCTTCGTCATCCTCGGCCGCAGGCCGGGGATCCATGCCAAGTCGTTGCCGCCGCCAAACCCTCGCCGGAAATACGCGTCTCTTTCGTCACCCGAGCGGCCACGACCCGCGCGGAGGCATGGATCCCCGCGCAAGCGCGAGGATGACGAAGCGGGGAGGGCCGCCCTTTTCCTTCCACGAGGCAGAGGGCGCACGTCACCGCCCGCACCGCTGACGCGGCCGGCGTATGCATTCCCCGACAGTGGCTTCGCCTCCTTCCTTCTTCGATTCTCTGTCCCCTCCTTAAGCTTCGCCTTGCGGCTCGCTGAGGGGCCAGCATTTCTTGTCCCGCCCTTAAGCTCCTCGCGAAGCTCGTCGCTGGCGGGCCCCTGTTGCCGCTCTCACGAGCGGCGGGACGCCGGAGGCGAACCCTCCGACTGTTTTACGTCATACGGTCCGCCTCCGGCATCCCGCGCGGCGTTTGACCAACCCTTCGACACGGGCGCCCTTGCCTTGAGTGGGCTCCCGTGCGCTGCCGGCTCTTCGGCCCTTGCGGGGCCTCAAGCGGACCGATCCGCAGACCCCTCGTTAGTGGGGGACGGTCCGGCGGAGCAAAGGGTCGTCCGGGCCGGGCACTTCTCCGGAAGAAGCCCCGTCGCGGACACCGCCCGCTGGCCCCCGAACGATCCCGGTGATCATTCGCGCCCGTTCCGTGGGCCGGCGGTGAGGGCATGATGCCGGAGGTGGAAAGGGGTGGGGATAAGTTTTTCGCGTAGGGGTCGAAAGAGGGCGGTCAGCTCTCAGAGACGAAGTGCGAAAAGCAGACACTCCGGTGGACCGAGTGAGCGACCACTGTTCAGGCGAAGGCGAAACCTCCATATTGGCAGCGACGAGCGGGAGTAGGAATAATGGCGGACAATTCACAGCAGATTCTTAACGACGTGCTGTCTCAGCAGCGCCAAGACGTAATTCCGGACGTCTCCGAGCAGGACTACTTCGAGGTGTTCTGTGCTGAACAGGTTTTAAAGGATTTCGATCTCTCCTACGACGAGATACAAGCGGGGATCGTAGATGGGGAGCACGATGGCGGGGTGGACTCGGTCTATGCTTTCGTCAACGGGGAGTTAATATATGAGGATTTCGATACCACGCCTTTCAAGAAGGACGTTAGAATCGAATTGCATATCATACAGTCGAAGACCTCCGGTGGATTTAGTGAGATCCCGATCAACAAACTAATTTCTTTAACTAGGCACTTGCTGAAGCTCGATGCGGATTTCTCACAAATCACTCAGTACAACGCTGCAGTGAAGGCAGCCGTCGATAACTTTCGAACGGCCTATCGAAGCCTCGCCTCGCGCTTCCCCAGCTTGAAAATTTGCTACTACTATGCCTCCAAGAAGGCTGACACCCATGTCCATGATAACTTGAAAATGAAGGCCGATGAGCTGAAGCAAGCTGCAGAGGGGTTGTTTCAGGACGCGGAAGTGACGGTGGAGTTTCTCGGGGCAAGGAGGCTGCTCGACTTGGCACGACGCCGACCCAAGACGACCTACGAACTTCGAGTGAGCAAGAGCCTCAGCGCGGTCAACGGGCACGTCGTCCTGAGCACGCTGACCGAGTACAACAGGTTCTTGCGAGGTGATGGCGAGAAGGTGAAGGCAGAGCTTTTTGAATCCAACGTGCGCGACTTCCAAGGCAACACCGAAGTGAACGCCGAAATCGTCAACACGCTGAGAAACGAAAAAGCCGTCGAGTTTTGGTGGATGAACAACGGAGTAACGATCCTCGCCAGCCGCGCGACGCTTAACGGAGACACGGTGACAATTGAGAATCCTCAGATTGTGAACGGTCTTCAGACGTCAACCCAGATCGCAAGGCACTTTCAGACCGCTGAGGGCGACGATAACCGGAACGTCATGGTCAAGATTGTCTCCTCCGACAATGAGGAGACTCGCGATAAGATCATCAAGGCAACAAACAGCCAGAATGCAGTCCAACCAGCAACACTTAGAGCTACGGATAAGGTACAAAGAGACATTGAGGAAACGTTGAAGTCGACAGGTCTCTACTACGATCGCCGGAAGAATTACTACAAGAACGAAGGCAAACCTGCCGACACAATAATTAGCATTCCCTTGATGGCGCAGGCTGTTATGTCGATAATACTTCGAAGGCCAGACACCGCACGCGCCCGACCTTCGTCCCTAATAAAGGACAACGCAGTCTACTCTCAGGTGTTCTCGGAAGCGTATCCAATCAGTATGTATTCTCATGCTGCGGCGCTGACCCGAATTGTGGATCGGGTTCTCAAGAGCCGATCAGAGCTGAGTGCGCGGGATCGGTCTAATCTCCGGTTCTACGTGCTCTTTTGGCTCAGTTGCGTCCTGACCGGGAAGACGAACCCAAATCCTGCGGACGTCGCAAAGATCGATGTGAAGACGGTAAGTGACACGTCGGTCGAGGAGGCGGCGGATGAGATATGGAAAATCTATGAGCAGCTCGGCGCCACTGACCAAATCGCGAAAGGCACCGAGCTGCGAAAAATCGCGCTTGAAGCCCTCAACGAGGTCCTGAAGCCTGCCCATCAACTGCCTGCCGAGGAAAAGGTCTAAGCATGGCCGCCGACGGCTTGCTCCAACTCGCCCTCGTAGCCGGCGACCTCGTATGTCGTTCTGCCGTCACCCACGTCCGAAACCGACGAGTGATCGGTTTCGGAACGAGTATCGGAGCCCTCGAAGGGGAAAAATGGGCGCTATACGGTCAAGCGTTTTAGCGAATTTCCCCCTCACCCGTAATGGTTCTGCACCACCGCCTGGGCGATTTCCTCGCGGCTGATGATCCCGGCGATGTCCTCGGGCCGCGGCAGGCCGCGCACCTCCTTGACGACGATCGCATAGGAGCGGCTGCGCCGGTTCATGCGGGTGACGACGGTGTTGAGATTGTGCTGGGTCGAGGCCAGGATGAATTCGGTCGAGCCGATGTCGGCGAGGGTCTGCGTGGTAAAACGGTCGGCGCGATAGGGAATCGTGCCGAAGCGCACGAAGCCGCTGATGCGGCCGCCGTCGGTCAGGATCACCCGGCTGGTCTCGACATCGAGCTGCTTCAGCGCGTCGCTCACCTTCATCGCCCCCGGCAGGATCTCGAAATTCGTCGCCATCACCTCGGTGACCGGCTGAACGAGGAACATGTTGGTGGTCCGGTCGGTCGGCACCGCCCGGCCCTGCCGCTTCAGATTGTTGGTGTAGACGTCGGTCACGATCAGCCAGCGCCGCGTGCCCATGGCAAAGGCGACAGCCAGCACCAGCGGCAGCACGATCTGATAGTCGCGGGTCATCTCGAAGATCATCACGATCGCGGTCATCGCCGCGCTGGTGGCGCCGCCGATCATCGCGCCCATGCCGAGGACGGCGAAGGTCTCGACGGAAATGCCGGCATCCGGCGCCACCGCCATGCCGAGCGCGCCGACGGCGCCGCCGAGCGCCGCGCCCATGAACAGGCTCGGCGTGAAGACGCCGCCCGAGGCGCCCGAGCCGAGGCTGGCGCAGGTCGCCAGAAGCTTGCCGAGGAACAGCGCCAGCAACAGCAGCGCGCTGGTGTAGCCGCCGTCGAGAACGTCCTGGATGGTGGCGTAGCCGGCGCTGTAGACATGGTAGTGGCCGGTGACCAGCAGGAACAGATAGCCGGTCACCCCAACGATGGTCATGCCGACGACGTTCTGCCAATAGGGGTTGAGCTTGGTCGCGGCGAACCAATCCTCCGAAGCGGCGAGCAGTTTGATCAGGGCGAAGGTGGCAAAGCCCATCACCACCCCGAGCAGCGCGGCGAGGAGGAGGACGACGCCGCTGACGGCCTCGACCTGCGGCAGGCCGCCGAGCGGCACGATGAAGGCCGCGTCGACGCCGAGCGCCAGGCTGTAGACATAGGTCGCCGTCGCCGTCGCGACGCCCACCGGCAGGAAGGTGCGGGCCGAAACCTCCGGCAGCAGCACCTCGGAGGCGAATAGGACGCCGCCGAGCGGGGTGTTGAAGGTCGCCGCGATGCCGGCGCCCGCGCCGGCGGCCAACAGCGTGATCTTCTGGTGACGCACCAACCTGAGCTTGCGCGCGAAGGCCGAGCCGAAGGACGAGCCGATCTGGATGATCGGCCCTTCCCGTCCGACCGAGGCGCCGGTGCCGATCGAGATCGCCGAGGCCAGCGACTTGACCACCGCGACCCGGCCGCGCACGTCGCCATTGTCATGATAGATCGCGTACATCACCTGCGGCACGCCGCTGCCGCGGGCTTCGGGAGCGAAATTCCTGACCAGCCAGACGACGATCAGCCCGCCGACCACCGGCACCAGGATGATCCCGGCGCCCCAGGGACTTGGCGGCCCATAGGCATTCAGGTCCAGGCCGAGGCCGAGCCCGCCGTAAAAGGTCAGGTTGACGATGAAGGTGATCAGATATTTGAGCGCGATGGCGCCAAGCCCGGCGACGATGCCGACGGCGAGCGCCAGCAGCAGCATGACCGGCAGCGCGACCTCGCGCTCGCCCGGCGCCTCCGCCTGCGATGCGGTTGGCGCGGCGGCAGCATCGGTGACGCTCTCGACGGACATGGCTTCGACTGACGGCTGACGGGTGTTGCAAGGGGCGGGCGGCAAGTCCGTCCTGTATTTCATTGTCGCCCCGCGATGGGAAGGGGCGGCCGGCGGAGAATGCCGCTTACGGCGAATTGGCTGTTGAGGATGGCGGTGGCCGGCTTTCCTTTCCACGATACGCGGTCGATAATGCGCCCCTGTCGAACGTGCTATCCGGTGAGCCTGGCGCCGGTTCGCGGCGTTCCGGTTTGATGAGGCCCATGCAGCGATCTCACCCCCGTCTTCCCTCCGCCTTCGTCGCCGACACGGTTCTCAAGCGCGATATTTTCGGCGAGATCGCCTTCGGCCATCTGGAAGGCGCGCCGCAGACCGTCGTCACGCGCCGCCGCGTCGACCGCTCGGCGCGCTGGGCACGGCCACTCGCCTGGCACCTGGCCGGCCGTGAAATCCGGGCTCTCGAGGCCCTTGACGCGGTGGCGGGGACGCCGAAGCTCATCGGCGTCGACAAGGAGGCGCTCTACCGTTCCTGGATCGAGGGCACGCCGCTGCACGTCGCCAAACCGGTCGGCAATGTCGCCTATTTCCGCGACGCCAAGCGGCTCTTGCGGCAGATTCACCGTGCCGGTATCACCCACAACGACCTCGCCAAGCCGCAGAACTGGTTGATCACCCCGGATGGCAAGGCGGCGCTGATCGACATGCAGCTCGCCACCGTCTTCGCCCGCCGCACCAGATTGTTCCGGCTCCTGGCCCGCGAGGATCTGCGCCATCTCCTCAAGCAGAAACGCAGCTTCTGCCGAGAAGCCCTTACACCGGCGGAAAAAAAGCTCCTGGCGACCAAGAGCCTGCCGGCGCGGCTGTGGATGCGGACCTTCAAGCCGATCTACAACGCCGTCACCCGTGGCCTGTTCAACTGGTCCGACGGCGAAGGCACGCAAGACCGCATGGATACCGAGGGCAAGGCGATCGGCGCGCGGTTGGCGTCCGACCCGGCGATCCTCGCCCATGCCCTGTCGCCCTTCCCCTATCCCAAGCGTCAGGGCGTCGGGATCTACGCTTTCGTCGAGACCGCGCCCGGCAATGACGCGCCCGCGCTGGAAAAGCGGCTGCTCGCCGCCGCCGCGCCGCGTCCGGACGTCGTCCAGGCGGTCGAGCGTCTCCCCCGCGACGCGAGCGGACGGGTGCGCGAGGACTTGCTGCGGCTCGTCGCTATCAACCAGGTCGACCGCATCGACGCCCTCGCCGGCGACGCCGACGCCGACGCCCTCGCCGCGACCCGCGCCATCGCCGCCAATCGCCGCAATTTCACCGACCGCCGCCTGAAGGGATAGCGCGAACCATCGGTCCGCCGCCTGATCCCGTCATCTTCCCGCGCCAGCGTCGTAGTAGCGCCGGTACCAGTCCACGAAGGCATGGACCCCTTCGCGTACCGGCGTCGCCGGCCGGTAGCCGACCGTCCGCTCCAGTTCGCTGACGTCGGCGAAGGTGTCGGGCACGTCGCCCGGCTGCAGTGGCAAAAGCTCGCGCTCCGCCTTGCGGCCGAGCGCCTCCTCCAGCGCCTCGACATAATCCACGAGTTTCACCGGCGCGTTGTTGCCGATGTTGAACAGGCGGAACGGCGCGTTGCTGGTCGCCGGGTCCGGCTGATCGCTGTTCCAGTCCGCATTGGGCCGCGCGATGTCGTCGCTCGCCCGGATCACGCCCTCCGCGATATCGTCGACGAAGGTGAAGTCGCGAGTGTGGTTGCCGCCGTTGAAAAGCTTGATCGGTTTGCCCGCAAGGATGTTCCGGGTGAACAGGAACAGCGCCATGTCCGGCCGGCCCCATGGACCGTAGACGGTGAAGAACCGAAGCCCGGTCGTCGGCAGCCGGAACAGATGGCTGTAGGAATGCGCCATCAATTCGTTGGCGCGTTTGGTGGCGGCGTAGAATTGCAGGGGATGATCGACGCTCTGATGCTCGGAAAACGGCATCGCCGTATCGGCGCCGTAGACGCTGGAGGTGCTGGCATAGGTCAGATGCCGAACCTGATTGTACCGGCAAGCCTCCAGGATGTTGGTGAAGGCCACGACGTTGCTCTCGACATAGGCGAGCGGATTGTCCAGCGAGTAGCGTACGCCCGCCTGCGCCGCGAGGTGGATCACCCGGTCCGGCCGGTGCTCCGCGAAGCAGGCGTTCACCGCCTCGCGGTCGGCGAGATCGGCCCGCACGAAGACGTAGTTGCCCTTAGATTGTCCGGCCGCCTCCTCAAGAACCCCCAGCCGCGCTTGCTTGAGCGCCGGGTCGTAGTAGTCGTTGACGACATCGAAGCCGACGACGTGGTCGCCCCGTTCAAGCAGGCGCGAGGCCACATGAAAGCCGATGAAACCGGCATTGCCGGTGACCAGAATCTTCATCAAAGACGTCCGCCCGTCTCATGTTCCGCGAAGATCAGCTCTCAAATCGCTATCTCGGTGGCTTCGCCGGATTGCTGGGCGAGCTCGACCGCTGCAGAGGCCACCGCGAGATCCTGCAGACCGACGCCGGTGCCATCGAACAGAGTGATCTCGTCGTCGGACGTCCGTCCCGGATGGGTGCCGTTGATCACGGCCCCGATCGGGGTGATCGCCTCCTCCCTGACGAGGCAGGCGGCAATAGCGTGCTGCAACTCGCCGATCGTCACCGATTGGGCGATCTCGTCGGTGAAAAGCGTGGCCGCCGCCACCAGCGCCGGATCGAGCTCCTGCTTGCCCTTGGTGTCGGTGCCCATGCAGGCGATATGCGTGCCCGGCTTCACCCACTCCCGCATCATCAACGGCTCATGGGCGGAGGTGATGCTGACGATGACGTCGGCCTCGGCGCCGAGCCGTTCGCGCTCCACCGCCTCGAAGGGCAGGCCGATCTCTTCGGCGACGCCGGCCAGCCCTGGCAGCATCTCTGGGTGGAAGTTCCACGCGACCACCTTCTCGAACGACCGCTGTTCGGCCGCGGCACGCAGCTGGAAGGCGGCCTGGTGCCCCGCTCCCACCATGCCCAGCACCTTGGCGTCGCGGCGCGCGAGATGGGCGATTGAAACCGCGCTCGCCGCCGCCGTTCGAACCGCCGTCAGATAGTTGCCGCCGACCAGCGCCTTGAGCTGACCGGTATCGGCGTCGAACAGGAAGACCGTCGACTGGTGATTGGTCAGTCCCTTGGCGGCATTCCCCGGCCAATAGCCGCCGGATTTCAGGCCGAGCACGAGGCCGGAGCGGTCGAAACCCGACTTGAAGCCATAAAGCGCGTCAGCATGGCCGATCGCCTCGCGGATGACCGGGAAGTTATATGCGTCGCCCTTGGCCATCGCGGCGAACACCGCTTCGACCGCCTTGAAGGCATCGGCGCGGCCGACCAGTTTCTTGCAGGTGTCCTCCGAAACGATGAACATGCCTCGTCCTCAGTACGCCAGGCCGCGGGCGGTGACCGGCCACAGGGTCTCGACCTTGCCGTTGCGCACGCCGACATACCAGTCGTGGACGTTGCAGGTCGGGTCGCAATGGCCCGGCACGAGACGCAGCTTCTCGTTGACCTTCAGCACGCCGTTCGGGTCCTCGATGACGCCATGCTCGTCCGAGCATTTGACGTATTTGACGTCGCCGCGCCCGTAGATGAACGGCAGTCCGCTGTCGACCGACTGCGCCTTCAGCCCGGCGTCGCAGATCGCCTTGTCCGCCTTGGCGTGGCTCATCACCGAGGTGAGGAGGAACAGCGCGTTCTCCCATTCGCCGTGGTCGATCCGGTTGCCGTCCTTGTCGAGGATGCGGCCGTAATCGGCGTCCATGAAGGCGTAGGAGCCGCACTGCAGCTCGTTGTAGACGCCGGAATTGCCTTCGAAATAATAGCTGCCGGTGCCGCCACCGCCGACGATGTCGCACTCGAGTCCTTCGGCCTTCAGCGCGTCGACGGCGTCCTTCACCATCGCCACGGCGATGTCGATCTTGGCCTTGCGGTCCTCGTATTTGTCCATGTGCTGCATCGCGCCCTGATAGGCCTGAATGCCGCTGAACTTCAGGCCGGGCGCCGCGTCGATCGCCTTGGCGATCTTGACCACATCCTCGGTTTTGGTGACGCCGCAGCGGCCGGCGCCGCAATCGATCTCGACGAGGCACTCGATCGTCGTGCCGTGCTTTTGCGCCGCCGCCGAGAGATCGGCGACATTGGCGACGTCATCGACGCAGACGATCGTGCGCGCGCCGAGCTTCGGGATGCGGGCGAGGCGATCGATCTTGGCCGGGTCGCGAACCTGGTTCGACACCAGCACGTCCTTGATGCCGCCGCGGGCGAAAGCCTCGGCCTCGCTCACCTTCTGACAGCACACGCCGCAGGAGCCGCCGAGGCTCTCCTGCAGCTTTTGTACGTCGACGGACTTGTGCATCTTGCCGTGGCTGCGATGGCGCACGCCCATGTCCCTGGCGAATTTGCCCATCTTCTCGACGTTGCGCTCCAGCGCGTCGAGATCAAGAATCAGGCAGGGCGTCTGGATCTCGTTCTCGGACATTCCGACCGCCGCCGGAATGTTGTAGCCGACCTCGAAGTCGTCGATCTTGATCGGTGCGTTCATGGCTTCTCTCCCTCAGCTCTGCATCCAGGGCAGCTTCTTCAAATCGACATTGCCGCCGGTCAGGATAACCCCGACCCGCTTGCCGGCGAACACGTCCCGGTTCTTCAGGATCGTCGCCAGCGGCACGGCGCAACTCGGTTCGATGACGATCTTCATGCGCTGCCACGTCAGATACATGGCCTCGATGATCTCTTCCTCGGTGGCCAATAGCACGTCGGTGACGTAATTCGAGACGAAATGCCAGGTCCGCGGGCGAAGGCTCACTTTCAGCCCGTCGGCCACCGTCTGCGGCGCGTCGTCCTCGATGATCTCGCCGGCATGGAACGAGCGATAGGCGTCGTCGGCGTTCTTCGGCTCGGCCGCGTAGATCTTGGTCGATGGCGACATGTGGGACATGGTGAGACACGTCCCGGAGATCATGCCGCCGCCGCCGATCGGCGCGACCACCGCGTCGAGCGGTCCGACATCCTCGTTGAGTTCCAGCGAACAGGTGCCCTGCCCGGCGATCACCCGGGCGTCGTTGTAAGGGTGCACGAAGTCCGCCCCGGTGCTGGCCACGACCTCCTCCAGCATCGCCTCGCGCGCCGCCGTCGAAGGTTCGCATTCGCGCACCTCGCCGCCATACCCGCGCACGGCGGCCTTCTTGGCCTCGGGCGCGGTGCGCGGCATGACGGCGATCGCCTTGATGCCGCGCCGGCCGGCAGCATAGGAGAGCGACAGGGCATGATTGCCGGACGAGTGCGTGGCAACGCCTTTTTCCGCCTGGGCTTCCGACAGGCTGAACACCGCATTCGACGCGCCGCGCGCCTTGAAGGCCCCGGCCTTCTGGAAATTCTCGCATTTGAAGAACAGCTCGGCGCCGCTCAGCTCATTGAAATAGCTCGAGGTCAGCACCGGCGTACGGTGGACATAGGGCGCGATCCGCTCCCGGGCCTTCTTGACGTCGTCGAATGTCGGAATGTCGATCTCTTGAGTGTCCGTTTTCATGTCCATCGCCTGTCCTCACGCCGCCTTGGAGAGCGCGGCGCTCTTCGTCGACCGATAATATTCCTGCGCCGCGGCGACGCCCGAGCCGAGCTTGATCGGGTAGTCGAGATCCTTCATCGCCATTTCCAGCGTGGCAAGCCCCGACAGCGCCATGACCTCGGTCAGCGAGCCCAGATGTCCAATCCGGAACGCCTTGCCGGCCATCTGCCCGAGACCGACGCCGAAAGAGACGTCGTAGGCATCGTAGGCATGATTGGTCAGCGTGTCGCTGTTGAAGCCGGCGGGAACCAGCACCGCCGTGACCGTATCGGAATAAAGCCTCGGCTCCTTGGCGCAGACCTGCAGTCCCCAGGCGTCGACCGCCCGGCGCACGCCCTCGGCAATGCGGGCATGGCGGGCGAACACGTTCTCCAGCCCTTCCTCGAGCAGCATGTCGAGGCTCTTGCGCAATCCCTGGATCAACTGCACCGGCGGAGTGTAGGGAAATCCGCCCTTGGCGTTGGCGCCCGCCATGTCGCGGAAGTCGAAGAAGCAGCGCGGACACTGGGCGTCCGCGACGGCCTCCATGGCCTTCCTGCTGACGCCGACGATCGCCATGCCGGTCGGCAGCATGAACCCCTTCTGCGAACCCGAGACGGCGAGATCGACACCCCATTCGTCCATACGGAAATCCATCGAGGCCAGTGACGAAACGGCATCGACATAAAGCATGGCCGGATGCGCCGCGTCGTCCATCGCCCGGCGAACCGCCCCGACATCGCTGACGACGCCGGTCGCGGTCTCGTTATGGGTGACGAGCACCGCCTTGATCTCCTTGCGCGTGTCGGCGGCGAGACGCTGACCGATAAGATCGGCGGGCGCGCCTTCGCCCCATTCGCATTCGATGATCTCGACGTCGAGCCCGTGACGCTGGCACAGATCGATCCAGCGGTGTGAGAACATCCCGTGCCGGGCCGCGAGAACCTTGTCACCGGGCGACAGCGTGTTGGTGACGGCCGCTTCCCACCCGCCCGTGCCGCTGGCGGGAAAGGTGATGATCGTGCCGCTCGTGGTCTTGAAGACCTTCTTCAGGTCGCTCAGGACAGGGGCGAGAATGCCGACGAAATCCGGCGATCGATGATCCTCGGTCTGACCCGACAGCGCGAACCGCAGGCGATCCGGAATATTGGTCGGACCGGGTATGAAAACGGGGTTTTGACCGGTCATATTTCTCTCCCTGATAATCGGCTTACCACAAGGTAGCGACGCCTGCCGAATTTGCAATTTTTCTGAAAATTATTTCCGTTAATGCCAATTTATTGATTTTTTCATATATCTATCAGCGCTTTACATTTTTTCATCCGTAGCAGAATTATTTTTGCCGGAAATTTTTTTCATGGCAGGATGGGGGTGGATTACGGAAGGTGGGCGGCAAGGAAGCGATCATGAGCAAGGCCGATGACCTCCCACGACGCTCGCGCGGGCGGCCGCGAACCCAGCCGATCGACGAGCAGGCCGCTCCGGTTCAGGCCCTGGACCGGGGGCTGACGGTGTTGCGGACATTGGCGAAGGACAGCGGCCTGACGCTGACCGATATCGCGCTGCGGCTCGGCATGCCGCCCTCCTCCGCGCATCGGATCCTGGCGACCTTGCAGAAACATGGATTTGCCGAATTCGATGGCTCCGCCCAGGAGTGGTCGGTCGGCATCGAGGCCTTCCGGGTCGGCAACGCGTACCTGGTGGGGACCAATTTACTCGAGGCGGCGCGCGAGTTCATGCGGCGGCTGATGGACGAGACCGGGGAGACCGCCAACCTCGCCATTGCCGACAATGGCGAGGTGGTGTTTCTCAGCCAGGTGGAATCGCATAATCCGATCCGGGCCTTCTTCCGGCCGGGTACCCGCGGCCATTTGCACGCATCCGGCATCGGCAAGGCGCTGCTCGCCAACATGGGCCGCGACGAGGTCGAGACGATCCTGCAAAGACGAGGCCTGCCCGAATTCACCCCGAAGACCCTCACCTCTCCGAATGCGCTTTATGCCAATCTCGCAGCGACGCACGCGCGCGGCTGGTCCTTCGACGACGAGGAACGCTATCTCGGAATGCGCTGCATCGCGGCACCGGTCTTCAACGGCTTCGGCGAGGCCATCGCCGGAATCTCCGTGTCCGGCCCCACGGTCAGGTTTCCCGATGGCAAGATCGCCGAAATCGGGCCCGTGGTGAAACGCGCGGCGGACGAGGTCACCGCCAAGATCGGCGGCCGGGCGCCGGCTTTAGAGAGCGATTGAGGCGTGGCAACGAACGAGCGGCCGCGGCGTGCGGCGTATGCGTAGGCTGTTGCGTGGATTATTTGAGGATACGCCCCGCGGTTTCGGCATAAGGATGGAAATCGCGACCGAGCCAAGGAGCCGCCTTTGATACGTTACCCCCGCGACATGGCCGGTTACGGGCCGACGCCGCCCGACCCGCGCTGGCCGAACGGCGCCAGGATCGCCGTGCAGATCGTCCTCAATTACGAGGAGGGCGGCGAGAACAACGTCCTGCACGGCGACGCGGCCTCCGAGGCCTTCCTGTCCGAGATCGTCGGTGCGGCCGCCTGGCCGGGCCAGCGCCACTGGAACATGGAATCGATCTACGAATATGGCGCGCGGGCCGGTTTCTGGCGGCTGCACCGGCTGTTTACGGGCATGGATATTCCGCTGACCGTCTACGGCGTCGCGACCGCTTTGGCGCGCTCGCCGCACCAGGTCGCCGCGATGCAGGAAGCCGGCTGGGAGATCGCCTCGCACGGCCTCAAATGGATCGAGTACAAGGATTTTAGCCCCGAGGACGAGCGCGCCCACATGGACGCGGCGATCCGTCTCCACACCGAAGTGACCGGCGAGCGGCCGCGCGGCTGGTACACCGGCCGCTGCTCGGTGAACACCGTGCGGCTCGCGGCGGAGGAAGGCGGCTTCGACTACGTCGCCGACAGCTACGCCGACGACCTGCCCTACTGGCTGCGTACCGGCGGGCGCGAGCAGTTGATCGTGCCCTACACGCTCGACGCCAACGACATGCGCTTCGCGACGCCCCAGGGCTTCAATTCGGGCGATCAGTTCTTTGCCTATCTGAAAGACAGCTTCGACGCGCTCTATGCCGAGGGCGAGGCCGGCAGCGCCAAGATGCTGTCGATCGGGCTGCATTGCCGCCTGGTCGGGCGACCGGGCCGGGTGATGGCGCTGAAGCGCTTCCTCGACTACGCCGCCGGCCATGCCGATGTCTGGTTCGCCCGCCGCATCGACATCGCCCGGCATTGGGCGCAGCATCACCCACCCGTTTCCTTCGAGCGGCCGTCCGAGATGGATCGCAAGGCCTTCGTTACGGCCTTCGGCGGCGTGTTCGAGCATTCGCCCTGGATCGCCGAGGGCGCGCACGCGCTGGAACTCGGGCCCGCGCATGACAGCGCAAGCGGGCTGCACAATGCCCTCGCCCGTGTGTTCCGCGCCGCCGAGCCAGACCGACGTCTGGCCGTTCTCAAGGCCCACCCCGATCTCGCCGGAAAATTGGCCGAGGCGAAGCGGCTGACCGCCGAATCCACCGCCGAGCAGGCCTCGGCCGGCCTCGACGCCCTGACCGATGCCGAGCGCGAAACCTTCACGCAAATGAACCGGCGCTATGTCGAAAAATTCGGCTTCCCGTTCATCATCGCCGTGCGGGATTACGACAAGGCGGGCATCCTTGCCGCTTTCGAGCGGCGCGTCGACAATGACCGCGACACCGAATTCGCCGAGGCGTGCCGGCAGGTCGAGCGCATCGCCCGCCTTCGCCTTTCGACCATGCTACCCGAATGAAGGAGAGGCCCTTGGCCGAACGCAGCTACTACGCGCCGCAAGGCGGCCTGCCGAAGCAGACCGAGCTGATGACCGACCGCGCGGTCTTCACCGAGGCCTATGCGGTGATCCCGCGCGGCACGATGCGCGACATCGTCACCAGCTATCTGCCGTTCTGGAACGGCACGCGGGCCTGGGTGCTGGCGCGGCCGCTGTCCGGTTTCGCCGAGACCTTCTCCCAATGCATCGTTGAGGTCGCGCCGGGGGGCGGCAGCGACCGGCCGGAACCCGACGCCGGGGCCGAAGCCGTGATCTTCGTCGTCGAGGGACAACTGACGCTGACGCTCGACGGCACCGAGCATGTGATGGAGCCGGGCGGATACGCCTACCTTCCGCCCGCAAGCGATTGGAAGGCGCAAAACCGCGGCGATTCCGCCGTCCGCTTCCACTGGATCCGCAAGGCCTATGAGCCGGTCGATGGCCTCGCGGCGCCCGAGGCCTTCGTCACCAACGAAACGGCGATCCCCCCGACGCCGATGCCGGACACCGACGGCGCCTGGGCCACGACCCGCTTCGTCGACCCAACCGACATGCGCCACGACATGCATGTGACCATCGTTACCTTCCAGCCCGGCGGGCTGATCCCGTTCGCCGAGACGCATGTGATGGAGCACGGGCTCTATGTGCTGGAAGGCAAGGCCGTCTACCGGCTGAACCGGGACTGGGTCGAGGTCCAGGCGGGCGACTTCATGTGGCTGCGCGCCTTCTGCCCGCAAGCCTGTTATGCGGGTGGGCCCGGACCGTTCCGCTATTTGCTCTACAAGGACGTCAACCGCCACGCGCGACTCGGCCTGCCTGATGGATTGGGCGGACAGCGCCGATGAGCCGGCGAATCGCGATCGAGCCGTTGGCGGCGGACGTCTTCGCGCCCTTCGGCGACGTGCTGGAGGCGTCCGGCGAGCCGGACAGGCTGATCAACCAGGGGCTTTGCGGCCGCTGGCACGACCGCGCCCGGCTGGATTTCTCGGATGGCCGTGCCGGCATCAGCCTGTTCAAGGCCGAGCCTCGCGCCTTGCCCTATTCGCTGGAAATGGTCGAGCGGCATCCGGACGGCTCGCAGGCGTTCCTGCCGATGTCCGAGCACCCGTTCCTGGTCATCGTCGCGGCGGACGACGGCGGCCGGCCGGGACGCCCGCGCGCGTTCGTCACGCGGTCCGGCCAGGGCGTCAATTTTCACCGCGGCACCTGGCACGGCGTCCTGACCCCGCTCCATGAGCCCGGCCTCTTCGCCGTCGTCGATCGGATCGGGGACGGGGCGAATCTCGAGGAATATTGGTTCGACGAGGCCTATACGATCGGGCGGAGAGATCGGCCATCGCAAGCCGATTAGCGGCAGCACATCCTCTTCGTCTGTCCGGACGACTTCGGTGGCTGGCGCAGCATCGATGCGATGGTCATCTCGCGAGCGATTCAGAACCCGAAAAGCGTGAACGCCTCCGGCAAGTCTGCGCGATCTACGCCAACCGCAGCGACGCGCGAAAACCGCGCGGCGCCCGGCTGGCGAGTTCGAGCGCACCACCGAGCCGTTCCGCGCAGAGCTTTGCGATCGACAGACCAAGGCCGCTGCCGACAGGGGAGCGATTGGAGCCGCGAAAGAACCGATCGGTGGCCCGTTCGATCTCGCCGGGCGGCATTCCGGCCCCCTCGTCCTCGACCACAATGGCGTTCTCGGGCGACCACCGCAGAACAACGACGCCGCCTTTCGGCGAATGATTGATGGCGTTTTCAACCAGATTGCGCACCGCCAGGGCCAGTAAAATCTCCTTCGAGACGATCTCGACGCCGTCGAGCGACGCGTCGAAGACCAGCCGGCCGCCCGTCGCCTCAAGCCGCCCCGCTTGATCGGCGACCGTATCGCGCAGGAAGCTCGACAAATGAACCGTCCCCGAACGCGCACCGGCTGCGGCAGCCTCGGCCTCCGCCGTGTCAAGCAACTGCCGGACCAGACGCGAGGTCCGTTCCACCGCCGTGACGATCTGCTTCAGCGCGGCGGTCCGAACCGTTTCCTGATCGGTCTTCAGCGAAATTTCCGCTTGCGTCTTCAGCCCCGCGAGCGGCGTGCGCAATTCATGGGCTGCATAGGTCAAAAAGTGCCGCTCGCGCTCCCGTGCCTCCTGGACGCGCCCGAATAGGCCGTTGAGCGCGGCGGCGACCGGGCGGATTTCCGACGCCGCGTGATCGGCGGCGATGGGATGCAGATCCTCCGCCTCGCGTCGCTCCAGCCCCTCGGCCAGCTGGTCGAGGGGGCGCATGCCGCGACCGACGCCGAACCATATCAGCGCGGCAAGGGCCGGTACGATCGGCACCATCGGCAGCAGCAGACCCTTGACCACGTCACGGACCAGTCGTGCCCTTATGTCGAGATTATCGCCGACTAGCACCTGCACGCCAAGCTTGGTGTTGGTGACCGCATAGACGCGCCAAGCCCGCCCATCGATGACCCGTTCGGCGAAGCCATCGGCATGATCGGAGAGACGCTGGTTCGGTGCGCCGTCGGAACGCCCGATCAGCGAACCGGTCAGCGACCAGATCTGACAGGTCAATTGCCGCTCGTAAGGGCTGTGCGGATCGGCGGCGATCGTGGGAGGATCGAGGGTGGCGATCGCGACATCGATCTCCTGGCTGTCGATCAGCGAGGACACCATCCGCGCGGCCTCCATGAGCCTGGCATCCAGAACCCGCTCCACTTCGGCGCGCGTGTTGAGATAGATCCACGCCGTCGCGGACAGCCAGACGAGCCCCGTCATCGCGACCAGGATGATGAACAGCCGGCCCTTGAGAGATCGCATCATCGGCCGGCCTCGCTCAGCCGGTAACCGACGCCCCGTACCGTCTCGACGACGCTTCTGCCAAACTTGGCCCTCAGATTGTGGATATGAACCTCGACGGCGTTGCTTTCGACGCCTTCCTGAAAGCCGTAGAGCTTTTCTTCGAGCTGGGCCTTGGACAGGATCGTGCCGGGCCGCTCCATGAGGGCATGCATAAGCTTGAATTCGCGGCGCGACAAACGGATGTCCTCGCCGCCGCGCATGGCGAGCATCCTGGCTGGATCAAGGCGTACGCCGTTCCACTCCAGATAGGCCGTCGGGCGGTTCGCCGCGCGTCGCACCAGCGCACGCAACCGGGCCGCGACCTCGTCGAGATCGAACGGCTTGCCGAGATGGTCGTCGGCCCCGCCATCAAGTCCCTCGACGCGGTCGGCCACGGTATCGAGCGCCGTCAGCAGGAGAACGGGCGTCGCGTCGCCGCGCCCGCGCCTCGTCGCCAGCAATTCATGGCCGGACCCGTCCGGCAGCA
Organism: Aurantimonas marianensis; assembly: GCF_024195285.1. GTDB lineage: Bacteria > Pseudomonadota > Alphaproteobacteria > Rhizobiales > Rhizobiaceae > Aurantimonas > Aurantimonas marianensis. The sequence goes on along the minus strand of NZ_JALHBS010000043.1, from coordinate 21,728 downwards.
TGACATCGAGGACGACCGCATCGAAGCCGCCGGAGAGCAGCGCTGCATCCGCTTCCTCGCGGCATGTCGCCAGATCGGCGGTGAACCCGTTCATCTGGAGGCCGACCGTGAGGCCGTTACCGAGGATCTCGTCGTCCTCGACGATCAGAATGCGCATGCGTCGTCCTTCTCGTGCTGAACGGAGCGTCGTTTTTCCTGCTCGCCTGCCCAGCTTAAGGCTGCCTTAAGCTGGGCGACCGATCTCACCGCCGAAACGACGCAATGAGGGGTCGCCCATGAGATCGATGACGATCTTCTTTTCGCTTTGGCTTTTCCTGCCTCTGGCATCGGCTCTGGCCCAGACGACGCCGCTGCCGGCGGACAGTGCGTTCGCGTTTTTCGCCAGCAAGACTCCGTCCGGCGGGCTCGAGCTGCGGTGGGAGATCGCCGACGGCTATTATCTCTATCGTGATCGCATCGCGGCGCAAACGGTCGACGGCCGCGATCTACCGATGACGACGCCGGCCGGAGAGCCGAAGGACGATCCCTATTTCGGGCGAATGGAGGTGTATCACCGCTCGGCCGAGGCCTCCGCCGAGCCCGCCGTCCTCGCCGATCTCGGTGATGCGCCGGCCTTGACCGTCAGCTACCAAGGCTGCCAGGACGACGGCATCTGCTACCGGCCACAGACGAAGACGCTCGACCTCGCGGCGCTGTCGGCGCAAGGGACGACACCCGGCAAGGCCGAGGACGCGCTGAACCGCCTTGTCCAGGGCGACAGCGTCTGGAAGCGTTCGTCGGTGCCTGCGGCGGGTGACGCGGCGAGCGTTGCCGCCGTCGATGGCGCCGACACCTCCGGCCCGCAGGCCGGAACGCCGGCGGCCAAGACGATCAGCAACCTTCCGCAAGCCACCGCGGCCACACCCGGCTTCACGATCGACCGGTCGGACCGCGGCCTCGTCGCCGACCTGCTTGCCGATGGCGGCGCGGCTTGGGTGGTGGCGATGTTCTTCGTCCTCGGTCTCGGACTGGCGTTCACGCCCTGCGTCCTGCCCATGTATCCGATTCTGGCGGGACAGCTCAGCCGTGGCGGCGAGCGGCTGTCGGCCGGTCGCGGCTTTGTGGTCTCCGCCATCTATGTCGGAGCCATGGCAGCCGCGTTCGGGCTTCTCGGCGTTGCCGCTGCGTGGTCCGGCCAGAATCTGCAGATCGCGCTGCAATCAAAGGCCGCGATCCTGTTCGTCTCGGCGATCTTCGTTGTCCTGGCGCTGTCGATGTTCGGGCTGTTCGAACTGCGGCTTCCCGCCGTCTGGACAAACGCCATCGCCCGAAAGGCGCCGGGATCGCGCGGAAGCCTGTCGTCCAGCGCCGCGCTCGGCTTCACCTCGGCGCTCATCGTCGGCCCTTGCGTGACGGCCCCCCTCGCCGGCGGTCTTCTTTACATCGCCCAGACGGGCGATGTCGGCCTCGGCGCGATCGCCCTCACCGCGCTCGGACTCGGCCAGGGCATTCCCCTGATCATCTTCGGCACGATCGGGTCAAAAGCGCTGCCGAAAGCCGGCCGCTGGATGGTGCTGGTCACGCGAGCCTTCGGCTTTGCCTTCCTCGGCATGGCGATCTGGATGATGTCGCGGATCCTGCCGCCGACCGCCACGCTCGGGCTCTGGTCGGCGCTGCTTCTGGGTGCCGGCGTGTTCCTCGGGGCATTGGACGTCCTCGGCAGCGAAGCCGGGGTTCCGCGGCGGTTGGCCAAGGCCGGCGGCCTCGCCGCGATGCTCTATGGCGCGATTCTGGCCGTCGGCGCCGCCGCCGGGGCGGACGATCCGCTGCGGCCGCTGGCAAGTCTGGCCACAGCCGGGCCAGCTGCGCCAAGCCAAAAGCCGGTCTTCCGCAAGGTCCGGGACTCGGCGGACATGGCAGCGTTGGTTCGCGCCGCCGACCGCCCCTCGCTCGTCTACACCACCGCCGAATGGTGCGTGACCTGCAAGGTCATCGAACGGAACGTCTTCGGCGATCCGACCGTCCAAGCCGAGCTTGCCGGATTTCAGCTGCTCGAACTGGACCTCACCGAGGACGATCCGGCCCGAACCGAACTGATGCGCGAGCTGGATGTCGTCGGCCCGCCCACCATGCTCTTCGTCGACAACCAAGCGCGCGAGGTGCCCGGTTCCCGGCTGATCGGCGATATCACGGCCAGCGGCTTTCTCGCCGCGGCCCGTCTGGCCGAGGGTAGCTGATATGACGGCCATCAGCCTCGGCCCCCTCGTCTTCGCCGGCGACCGGCTGGCCGCGATCCTCGCCATCGTCGCCTTTCTCGTGATCGCGGCGATCGTGGCCGGCCGGGTCGACCCGCGTATCGGCAACTGGTCGCTGGCCGTGGTGGTCGTCGGCTTCGTCGCGGCGCGCCTCGGCCATGTCGCCGCGAACTGGGAAAGCTTCGCCGACGAACCTTTGCGGATTCTCTCAGTTCAGGAGGGTGGATTTTCCTGGATCGCCGCCATCGCGGCCGCGGCCCTTTACACCCTCTACGCCTGCCGCGGCGCCAAACTGCGCGCCTGGTCGTTCGGAACGCTGGCGATCGCGTTCGTCATCTGGAACACCGCCTGGCAATTGACCGCCACGACCAGCGCGGTCGCCGCTCCGATGGCCGCCTTCGCCACGCTCGATGGCGGCGAGGCGCGCCTGTCCGACTTCGAGGGCAAACCCGTGGTGCTCAATCTCTGGGCCAGCTGGTGTCCGCCCTGCCGCCGGGAAATGCCGATGATGGCGCAAATGGCCAAGGAGCGCGGCGATGCGTTCTTCGTCTTCGCCAATCAGGGCGAAGGCGCGGATACGGTCCGCCGCTATCTCGAACAGACCGGGGTGCAGATCGACAACGTCCTCCTCGACCAGGCCAACAGTTTCGCCCGCCACTACAGCGTTGCCGGCTATCCCGCGACCCTGTTTCTGGACGAGACGGGAACCCTTCGAACGATGCATTTCGGGGAAATCTCGCGGGAAATCCTGGCCTCGACCCTTTCCGACATCGCACAGAAGGATGACTGACATGCCCGGTTGGACGATCGCCATTCGAGGAAGCCTCCTCGGCGCGGCGGCGCTTTTGTCCGCGTGCTCGACGACGAGCGATCCTTCGCGCCTCGCCCTCGGTTATGCAGGCGGCTCCGACGGCGATCCGCGCATCTCGCGCTACTACGGCAGCGTTATCGATCAAGGCCGGGAGATTCCGGCGATCCAGCCGGACCTGGTAGAGCAGCGCAATATCCGTCAGGTGGTCGATTTCGAGACCAAGGAACCGGCCGGCACCATCGTCGTCGATCCAAAGAACCACTTTCTCTATCTGGTGATGGAGGACGGCAAGGCCATGCGCTACGGCGTCGGCGTCGGCAAGGCGGGCTATGCCTTTTCCGGCACGGCCACCATCGCCCGGAAGGCGAGCTGGCCGGGATGGACGCCGACGGCCAACATGATCCGGCGCGATCCCGAGCGATATGGCCCGCATGCGCGCGGTGTTTCTGGCGGTCTCAAAAATCCGCTCGGCGCGAGGGCGATGTATCTTTACCGGAACGGCCGCGACACGCTCTACCGCGTCCACGGGACCAACGAGCCCTGGACGATCGGTCAATCCGTGTCGTCGGGCTGCATCCGGATGGTCAACCAGGATGTCATCGACCTTGAACAGAGGACTCCGGTCGGCACCCGCGTCGTGGTGCTCGACGGAAGCGAGACTCCGGGGTCCGTGTAATCAACCTGCCAGCCCCAGCACACGCAGCAGCGCCCCAGCCGCGAATTGCGGCGTCGGATGCCGCTCCACCACCACCGGCGGCGCGTCAAAGCCGATCACCCATGCCAACCAAAAGGTCTTTCGATTTGTCTGCAACTCTTCTGCGCATCGGCGCCATTGCGCTGGCGACGCTCACGCTGGCCGCCTGCTCGACATCGTCGCAGCCGACCCAGCAACTGGCCTATGCCGCGCCCAAGCCGCCCGTCGACCCGCGCGTCGCCCGGATGTATGGCGCGGTGACCGACGATGGCTGGCAGATTCCGGCTGTCGATCCGAAGAACATGGACCCGCGCAACATTCGCCAGGTGGTCGACTACGAAACCAAGGAGCCGGCGGGAACGATCGTCGTCGATCCCCGCGCCCGCTTCCTCTACCTCGTCATGGAGAATGGCAAGGCCATGCGCTACGGCGTCGGCGTCGGCAAGGCGGGCCTGGAATTCACCGGCAGCGGCGTCATCAGGCGCAAGGCGGCATGGCCGCACTGGACGCCGACCCAGGACATGATCAAGCGCGAGCCCGACAAATACGGCGGCGCCCTGCGCGACGGCATGGATGGCGGCATCGACAACCCTCTCGGAGCCCGGGCCCTGTATCTCTACAAGGACGGCAGAGACACGCTGTACCGCATCCACGGGACCAACCAGGAATGGTCGATCGGCAAGGCCGTCTCGTCCGGCTGCATCCGGATGCTCAACCAGGACGTTATCGATCTCAACAGCCGTGTCCCGAAGGATACCCGAATCGTCGTGATCTGATTGCCCAACCAGAAAGGAACACCCCTCATGACTGCCCCATCCATCTCCCGACGCCGGCTGATCGTCGCCTCGGCCGTCCTCGCCGGCACGCCTTTCCTGTCCCGGACCGCCTTTGCCGAGGCCGACCCGATGTCGAAGCAGGCCGTGCTGTTCGATCCGCAGGCTCCCGTCCTCGGCAACCCGAAGGGCGACGTGACGATCGTCGAATATTTCGATTACCAGTGCCCCTACTGCAAAAAGGCCCATCCGGACGACATGCGGGTGGTCAATGAAGACGGCAATGTCCGCTTCGTCATGAAGGACTGGCCGATCTTCGGGCCGCCCTCGCTCTACGCGGCGCGTCTGACGCTCGCCGCGGGCACGGGCCACGCCAAGGCAATGGCCGCCTTGATGGCGACCAAGGGCAAGCTGACGCCCGACATGATCGAAACGATCCTGACCAAGGCCGGCTTTTCGGTGCCCAAGCTCAACGCCGCCTATGATCGGGACAAGGACCGGATCAATTCATTGCTGCAGCGCAATAGCACGCAGGCCGAAACCTTCGGCTTTCCTGGAACGCCCGCCTACGTCATCGGAACCGCCATCTATCCGGGCGTGGTCGCGCCGAACGACATGAAAGCGGCGATCGCCACGGCCCGCAAGGGCTGAGCGGCGCGGGCGAGCGATCCCATGCGTCGTGCGTTCCAGCCCTCCGCCTTAGTCAAGGTGGCCAGGCAATGTGCGTTTGCCTGGCCCACGCCTTACCGGCGAGCAGGATGGTGCGCTGAGATGTTGGTGGGCCCGGCAGGACTCGAACCTGCAACCAAGCGGTTATGAGCCGCCGGCTCTAACCAATTGAGCTACAGGCCCCACGCGCCCTGCCCTAGCGCATACGCCGCGGCGCCTCAAGGCGCTTGACGCCGCGGCTCCGGCTTTTCTCGCAATCTCCGCTTTGACGCCGCAATGGCGACCTAGCAAGATCGGCGACACCCTTCGAACCGGAGTTCCGCCCCCATGCGCAGCCATTACCGCCATCTGATCGCCGCCCTCCTGATCCTGGCGACACCGGTCTTCGCCGCCGCGCAGGAGCCCGCCACGCCGGCGCCGCGGACATTGGTCGTCATCGGCACTGGCGAGGCGACGATGAAACCCGACCTCGCCATCGCGTCCTTCACGGTGCTGCGCTCTGCCAAGACGGCACGTGCGGCGCTCGATCAGGCCAACGCGGCAATGCGCGAGGTCACCGCCGGGATGCGGCAGCTCGGCGTCGAGGACCGCGACCTGCAGACCTCCGGCTTTTCCATCGCGCCGCAATATCGCTACGACAACGACCGCCAGGACGGCACGCAGAACCCGCCGGCGATCGTCGGCTACGAGGTCCGCAACACGCTGACGGTCAGGGTCCGCGACATCGCCGCGCTCGGCCAGATCCTCGACCGGGCCGTCACGCTCGGCGTCAATCAGGGCGGCGAGATCAGTTTTGACGTCGCCGAACCGCGTCAAGCCCGCGACGCGGCCCGCAAAAAGGCCGTCGCCGATGCGATCGCAACGGCGAGCGTTCTGGCCGAGGCGGCTGGCGTGACGCTCGGCCCGGTGCGCGAAATCAGCGAGGATGTCGCGGTTCTGCCGCCGATGCCGCTCAACCGGTCGATGAAGATGATGGCGGCGGAAGCGGCACCGAGCGTCGTTCCCGTCGAAACCGGCGAGAGCACCTTCAGCGCCAGCGTCCGGATGGTCTACGACATCAGCGACTGAGGCGGCGTGGGCGTCCGGGCGACGGGGGAAATTCGCCTGCGGACGCCCTTGCCGGGCCCAGGGCTCAGCGGCGGCGGAAGGTCAGCACCGGACAGCCCGGCTCGCGGGCGAAGCGCACGATGGCGCGATCGCCGCGCGAGCGGCCGGCGACGACGACGGCGCGGCGGTTGGCGCGGATCACGCGGGCGCGGTGGACGCCCATGCGGCGGGCCTTGCGCACCGCCCGGCGGGGCGCGCAGGTCGGCCGATATTCACGGTATCCGCGATAATCGCGATATCCGCGGCCGTGAACCGGCTGGGCGCGCTCGCCGATGGTGATGCCGAAGCGGAAACCATCGGCGGCGGCCGGCGCGGCGGTGGTGGCGACGCCGCCAGTGGCAAGCGCGACCACGACGACGATCGAGCGGGTCAGGGATTGGAACATGGCTTCGTCTCCATTCGGGTCGACGCGATTTCGTCTGTCGCGGACCACGGTTTCGCGGGGGGGCGATCGCCGCCGGTCGAGCCGGTCCGGCGATCATTCGCCAACACTTCGCCGGTGAATGGGAAGATCCTAGGAGCCGGCGACTGAATGCCCCCGGAACCCGGCGTTCATCCAAGGTTCAGTCTTCCCACCAGTGCCGGATCAGGTGGAGGAGAAAGGCGAACATGCCGACGACGGCGAGATCGGCCGCGTGGGTCCGGTCGCCCTGGCAGGGCATCTCGCCGTCGCGCTGCAGGTCGGCCTGACAATGACCGCGCTGCCAGCCAGCCCTGAGCCGGCGAGCCGGCGAGCCGGCGGCAGCTCATGCAGGTTGATTGGCCGCGGTCCGCACACGCCAGTTCTAGCGCGTCGCGGGTGATCTTCGGCCAGGAGTCGGGGTGCCCATACTCCTTTGGCGCGTCGGCGGATTTGATCGCCGCCCGATTGGGCGTGCGCGGCGATTGCCCCCGCAAGGAGACGATGCGCCCCTCAGCCGAACAGCTTGTCGCCCTGCTCGTCGATGACCTGGCGCGCCTTGATCAGCGCAAAGCGCGCGGCCTCCTCCTCGGAGGGAAACAGATCGGCGCGGATCAGCCGGTGGGTCTTCGTCTCGCCGCCGATCTCCTTGGTGATCGTCGCGGCCAGCCGGTACTGCCCGCCCTCGGCCATCGGGGTCGCGGCGATGGCGAACCCTTCATAGGTTTCCTCGGCCGCGACACGCGGCGCCGCCGGCTCGGCGGAGCCGCCGCCGAAAAGCTTCTTCAGGAAGGACATCGGCTGGGGTTCCGTTTTCGGGAGAGCGGCGTGGATAGCGGGCGAACCGGCCGCTTGCGCGCCGGTCGATCAGACATGGCCGGACAGGTCGAGGCGAAGCCGCGGGACGTGGAGCGCCTGTAGCGCGGACGCGGCGGCATGATCGCTGACGAGGCGGTAGCCGGTCGGCGTCGGCTGGCGGTGGACGCGGGTTTCGAGCCGCACGGCGTCGACGACCCAGAGCTCCTCGATGCCAAAGGCGGCGTAGATGCCCGCCTTGCGGCCCCGATCCCAGGGCAGACTCGTGTCGGCAATCTCGATTGCCAGGAGACAGGTTGTGCCGTTCAGCCCCTCGAGGCCGACCGACTTGTCGTAGACGACGAAGTCGGGCTCAAGGAAGGTGTCGGAGGACAGCCGGAAAGTCGTCTCGGGCGTAAAGGCGAGGTCATCGGGCAGCTGGCGGGCCAGTTCCATCATCACGAAGGTCTTCAGCCGCTCGTGGCGGATTCCCTTGGGCGACATCGGCACGACCTCCCCGCCGATCAGCTCGAACCGCTCACGCGGGTCGATCACCCCGGCGGCCACGAAGGCCTCGATCTCGGCGACCGTGAACGGCCGCCGACGCAGGCCCTCGGCGGCCTGTGTCGTGCGCGGTTCGGGCGGATCGTCGAGCAACTGACGGTGGTGCACGGTCATCGCGTCGATCCTAGCACGGCCAAGCCCCGGCGTCAGCTGTCGAGGAAGCTCCTCAGCTTGCGCGAGCGGCTGGGGTGCTTGAGCTTCCTGAGCGCCTTGGCCTCGATCTGGCGAATGCGCTCGCGGGTCACCGAGAACTGCTGGCCGACCTCTTCCAGCGTGTGGTCGGTATTCATGCCGATGCCGAAGCGCATGCGCAGGACGCGCTCCTCGCGCGGAGTGAGCGAGGCAAGGACGCGGGTGGTCGTCTCGCGCAGATTGCCCTGGATCGCGGCGTCGATCGGCAGCACCGCGTTCTTGTCCTCGATGAAATCGCCGAGATGGGAATCTTCCTCGTCGCCGACCGGCGTTTCGAGGGAGATCGGCTCCTTGGCGATCTTGAGGACCTTGCGCACCTTTTCGAGCGGCATGGCGAGCTTTTCGGCCAGCTCCTCCGGGGTCGGCTCGCGGCCGATCTCGTGCAGCATCTGGCGCGAGGTGCGGACGATCTTGTTGATCGTCTCGATCATGTGCACCGGGATGCGGATGGTGCGGGCCTGATCGGCGATCGAGCGGGTGATCGCCTGCCTGATCCACCAGGTCGCGTAGGTCGAGAACTTGTAGCCGCGCCGGTACTCGAACTTGTCCACCGCCTTCATCAGGCCGATATTGCCTTCCTGAATGAGATCAAGGAATTGCAGGCCGCGGTTCGTGTATTTCTTCGCGATCGAAATGACCAGGCGCAGATTCGCCTCGACCATTTCCTTCTTGGCCTGGCGGGCCTCGCGCTCGCCCTTCTGCACCATGTGAACGATGCGGCGGAACTCGGTGATCTCGAGGCCGGTCTCGGTGGCGAGATTCTGGATCTCCTGACGTAGCGCCTTGATCTGGTCCTTCTCCGATTGGACCAGCTTGAGCCAGCCCTTGCCGGAGAGATTCGCGATGTGGCGGGTCCAGTTGGGATCGAGCTCCGAGCCCTGATACTCGCGCAGGAACTCGTCGCGCTTGACGCCGTGCGATTCGGCAAGGCGCAGCAGCCGGCCCTCGTTGCCGACCAGCCGCTTGTTGATGTCGTAAAGCTGGGCGACCAGCGCGTCGATGCGGTTCTGGTTGAGCGACAAGCTCTTGACCGCCGTGATCAGCTCTTCCTTCAGCTTCTTGTAGGAGCGCTCCTGGCTGGGCGACAGGGTGCCCTGCGCGGCGAGACGGTTCTCGACCTGCTGGTCCTGCAGCTTGCGCAGCCGGCGATAGGCGTCGGCGATCTGGTCGAAGATCTCCATGACCTGCGGCCGGATCTCGGCTTCCATGGCGGCGAGCGAGAGAGTGTTGTCGAGGTCGTCGTCCTCTTCTTCCTCCTCCTCGCCGGGGGGCCGGGCGCCGGGCTGGGGCGTGCGCACCGGCTGCGGCGTGGTGCCGTCGGCCGAAGGCGGCGGCGGTGTCGGGGTCTTGGCCTCGGGCCCGGCATAGGTCGCCTCGAGATCGACGATCTCGCGCAGCATGATGTTGCCGTCGTTGAGTTCGTCGCGCCAGATGATGATCGCCTGGAACGAGAGCGGGCTTTCGCAAAGTCCGGCGATCATCGTCTCGCGGCCGGCCTCGATGCGCTTGGCGATGGCGATCTCGCCCTCGCGCGACAACAGTTCGACCGAGCCCATCTCGCGCAGATACATCCGCACGGGATCGTCGGTGCGGTCGCCCGCTTCCTTCTTGGTGGTGGTCGCGACCTGGGTGCGTCCGGTGCCGGCGACCTCAGTCGATTCGGAAGACTCGGCGTTGTCCTCGGCTTCCCCGTCCTCGTCGCTCTCCACCACATTGATGCCCATGTCGCTGAGCATCGACATCATGTCCTCGATCTGCTCCGACGTAACGTCGTCGGCCGACAGCATCGAATTCAGCTTGTCCATGGTCACGAAGCCGCGTTTTTTCGCGGCCTTGATCATCTTCTTGACGGCATCGTCGGACAGATCGAGCAAAGGGCCGTCGGCTGCAACGGCATCTGGCCGCTCCTCGACCGGCGCCTCGCTTTCTTTGGCCTTGGTCGCCATGCGTTATCTTCTCCAGTTCGCAAGCCGGGGACGCACCGCTCCACGCGGACCGTCGACGCTGCGGTCATCTTGGCTACCCTTATGCGGCAGCAGCCGTAAACGTTCGCTTAACCATGTCCGGACCGGGCCCGACATGACGCCAGCTCGGCGACCCGGCGCCCTCAAAAAGGGGCGCGTAGCAAGAAATTCAAGTTCCGGGATCACGGAGCGACCCGACCGATCGCCGTCATATGATACGTCAATGGCTTGAAGGCAATGGTTCGCCGCCCAGCGAGCCCCGGGACGGGGTTCGAGAGAGTTCTCGCGATCGTCGTCAGATCGCCTTGGCGGGGCGCCCGGACAAGGTTCCAAACCCATCAATCAGAGCCTCGGTGCCGTCAACCCGCTCGATCTCGCGCTTCACCTCGAGCAGATGGGCGAAGGACGCCTCCGAGGAATCGTGGCCGAGCGCCTCCTCGGCATTCTTCAACTCCAGACTTAGGGATCGCGAGCGGTGTTGCAAGTGCAGCGCCTGGCGTACCGCTTCGCGCGCATCCTCGGCGGCGGCATCGGCAAGGAACGGCCAGAGCCGGACCTGCCGGGCCTTGGCTTCATGGACATCGAAAATTTCGCGCGTGCCGCGCCGGGCCAGTTCCGCCAGCAGCGCCTCGCGATCGGCGGGCGGCGCTTCGGCATAGACGTCGAGGACCGAGGACCGCAGGCGGTCGAGATCGCCCTCCGGCAAGTCCAGATCGGCGAAATAATCGAACGCCTCGTGGATCAGGACCGGATGGTTCACGAAGCCGAGGACGATCGCGATCTCGCGCAGCGAGGGCTCCGGCACGCGCCGCGGCCTGGTCAGGCTGGAGCGCGCCAGCCGGTCCGAGATCGCCGAACGCCGCCCTCCCCCCGCCGCGCCGCGGCCCGACGGAGCGGTGCGGTCCTCGCGGCGGCCACGCGTAGTGCCCCGTTCCCTACCGCCGCCATGAGCGCCGCTGCCCGCGAAAAACGAGCGCAGCCGCTCGTCGGCGTCCTGCAGATAATGCCGGCGCACGCTCTCGTCGCCCACCTGGCGCAGCAGGCTCTTCAGCCGATGTTCCAGATCGGCGCGGCGCTCGGGCGTGTCGAACAACCCGCTGGCGGTCTCGCGCATCCACAACAGATCGGCGAGCGGCCGCGCCGCGCCGAGCAGGTCGCGCACCGCGTCCGGACCACCCTCGCGCACCAGATCGTCAGGGTCCTTGCCCTCGGGCAGCAGCGCGAAACGCAACGAACGACCGGGCTTCAGTGCGGGCAGCGCCAGCTCGGCGGCGCGGTGCGCTGCCTTCAGCCCCGCCGCGTCGCCGTCGAAACACAGGATCGGCTCACCGGTGGTCCGCCACAACAGGTCGAGCTGGCGTTCGGTCAGCGCCGTGCCGAGCGGGGCGACCGCGTGCTCGATGCCGGCCTGGGCGAGCATGATCACGTCCATATAGCCCTCGACCACGACGAGGGTTTCGGCGGCCCGCGCCGCGCGCCGGGCGCTGGCGTGATTGAACAGCACCTGGCCCTTGTGGAAGACCTCCGATTCCGGCGAGTTCAGGTATTTCGCCTGGGCGTCCGCCGCCATCGCCCGGCCGCCGAAGGCGATGACGGCCTCGCGCAGATCGGTGATCGGGAACATGATCCGGTCGCGAAAACGGTCGTAGGAAACGGCGATCCCCTCGCCGTGGACGACGAGCCCGGCGGCCTCGATCTCGGCCTTGCCGACACCCCTGGCGGCCAGATGCTCCTTCAGCCGGTTGCGCGAATTCGGCGCGTAGCCGAGGCCGAACTGCTTCTGGGTCTGCGGATGGAGGCCGCGATCACGCAAGTATGCCCGCGCCCTGGCGCCGTCGGATTCATGCAGCGTCGTCTGGAAGAACGCCGCGGCGTGGCGCATGGCGTCGAGGATGGTCGCGCGCGCCTCCTCGCGCCGCTCCGCCGCCGGGTCGCGGTCGGGCATGGCCAGCCCCGCCTCCCCGGCGAGCCGCTCCACCGCCTCGGGAAAGGACAGGCCCTCGAGCTCGGTCAGGAAACGGAAATGGTCGCCCGAGACGCCGCAGCCGAAACAATGGTAGCGGCCCTTCTGGTCCTCGCAGTGGAAGGACGGCGTCTTCTCGCCGTGGAACGGGCAGCAGGCCCAGTAGTCCCCCCGCCCCGGCTGCGACTTGCGGCGGTCGAAGGTGACACGGCGGCCGATCACCTCCGAGATCGGAACCCGGTCGCGAATGTCGTCGAGGAAGGAAGGCGGAAAGCGCATGGATTGCCTGATAGGTCGGACTCGTCCCCGATCATAGCCCCCATTGCGGACGTCCGTCAGCAATCGCGTCGCCATTCGGTCGCGCTTGCGGATGGACGCGCAATTCGGCGATAGCTTGGCGTCCGCAAAGCCGGGAGCCCGCCATGCTGCAAGCCCTCACCGCCATTTTCGTCTGCCAGCTCGCCGGCGAGGCGATCAGCGTCGCCACCGGCCTGCCGCTGCCCGGCCCGGTCATCGGCATGGCGATCCTGTTCGCCGCGCTGCTGATCAGGCGCAATGTGCCGCAAAGCCTCGGCGCGGTCGGCGACGGGCTTTTGGCCAATCTCTCGCTCCTGTTCGTGCCGGCCGGCGCCGGCATCATGGTGCATCTCGCCCGGCTGGAAGGCGAAGCGCTGGCGATAAGCGCCACGCTGATCGTCTCGACCTTGTTGACCATCGCCGTCACCGCTGTCGTGATGAACCGCCTCGGTCCCGGCCGCAGGGGGCCGAACGATGCCTGAGCGGCTGACCGACGTCTGGGTCTATCTGGCGGCGAGCCCGCTCTTGTCGCTGACCATGACGCTGATCGCCTATCAGGGCGCGAGCTTCGTCTATCGCAAGGTCGGATCGACGGCGCTGCTCAATCCGGTGCTGGTGACGGTGATCCTCGTCGTCGCGGCGTTGACGCTGACCGGGACGAGCTACCAGACCTATTTCGAGGGGGCGCAGTTCATCCACTTTCTGCTCGGCCCGGCGACGGTGGCGCTGGCCATTCCGCTCTACCGCCAGTTCGACAAGGTCCGCCATAGCGCCGCCGCCATCGCCGCCAGCCTTCTCACCGGCTCGTTGACGGCGATCATCTCGGCGGTCGGCCTCGGCCTCTTGTTGCGCGCCGACCCGATCAGCCTGATCGCGCTGGCGCCGAAATCGGCGACCGCGCCGGTCGCCATGGGCATTGCCGAAAAGCTCGGCGGCCTGCCCTCGCTGACCGCGGTGCTGGTCATCGCCACCGGCATATTGGGCGCGTCGCTCGGGCCGGTGCTGCTCGATGCGCTCGGCATTCGCGATCCGGCGGCGCGCGGCTTTGCCCTGGGCACGGCCTCGCACGGCATCGGCACGGCGCGGGCGCTGCAGGAAAGCGAGGTGGCGGGGGCGTTTTCCGGCCTTGCCATGGGCCTCAACGCGCTGGCGACCGCGATCATCCTGCCGCTGATCTGGGCGCTGCTGTTTTGATGGGGCGGAGTGCGGCACTGGCAACAGGCCCAGGCCAAACGAACAACGAGCTGCAGGCCGCCTCTCTTTGCTTCTTAACCCCTGACGCGGTTGAACATACGTCTGGCCAGCGCTAGAGGTATCCGTTTCTTCAGCTGGTCCACTTTGTCCCTGTGGCATTGGCGCAGCCTCCTGCCGCTGCCGCAGGGACATGAGGCGTGCCCCTTTACGTGCTTCCAGGACATGAGCCTCAAGTATTCCACGATTATAGCCTTGTCGTTCCCGACACCCAACAGGTCGGCAAAACTTTCCACGACCCCGGCATCGCCATGGGACCTCTCTCCGAACGGCCACTCGCCCTTGGCCTCAAAGTATGTCTGGCTGACGAAGTAGTCGTGCATGACACCCGTCATAAAAGCTTCGAATGTGTGGTCGGATGCAGTAATCAACCACTCCTCCCAGACCCCGAGACAACAGTCACCGTGATCTGGGAAGACGTGTCTGTCCACCACCTTGGGAATCCTGTCACCGGTTTCGACTACGCACGGCTCCTCCCAAGGAAATCCAGCTGTGATGCCGACTCTCACCTGGTACCAGTCGAACGGCCCTTGCGGCCCAGAGACCACGAACAGCCCGTCCAAGATGATGATGTCCTTAGTGGTAGTGACATTCAACTCAGGCTGATATGCAGCCACCGCCTGCTGGACGTCCGCGAGAAGATCTTCCGATACGGTCAGTGCGACCAAGGCTTACCGCCGCCTCCGCTCTCGTTGCGGGCACGGACGGCCGACTCCATCCGTTCCGCTCTCTCCCCGTCCGACAGAGCCGCCGCGGCCTGCGATGCGACAAAGGGGGCCGCGAGCCCCAGGCCCCCTAGCACGCTCTTCTTCTCCAAAGGAGCGAATACGCTGTTGGCGGTCTCCTTGACCACCGCGTCGAAGAAGCTATGACGGAAGACCTTCTTCCACGCTTTGCGCGCGTCGGACTCTGTCGCGTCGTCATCATCGAGCTTGTCGAGCTCCTCCAAAGACGTCTTAGCCTCGACGATGAGCCTGTCGATACGGTCTATATCCTTGTCGTCCGAGACCTGCACGCCGTTCGCATAGACTGGGCTGTACTTGGAGCGGCAGGAAATTGCCCGAAGTGTCTCCCTGAACGCCTCGTCGTCGCGGCCGTCAATGACTACGTACGCCTCGATGAACAACGCGGTTGCGACCAATCCACTTGGAAACTTGCGGTTCAGTCTGTTCGCGTGGATCTTGGCAAAGAACTTACCCATGCGGATCACGCGCCGGAGCTGGTAGCTCCCAGAAGTCTCGGGGCTCGTCACTGAGACCTGCTGATCGATCCATGTATTCATCGATCGGGGGGCAGAAACTATCCATTCATCGCCGGAGGACAACTCGTATGACCAGCCCGACTCGGTCCAGCGCCGACGAAACACGGGAAAGTCGCACTGGTAGCCATCCGCGTAAATGACCCGGACACACTTCTTCTTGGTCTCGGGCGCGTTTTTCAGGTTTGTAGCCTTACGGGCGATGGCGTCACGCACCCAACCACGCGTCGTTCTCGGCCCCGCCGCGTCTTCCTCCTCGAACACCACGCCGAGGTCGATATCGTATCGGCTCTCTTGGTCTGCCTCTGGAGGCTGGGTCATGGTCTTTTGGGCGTAGCCACCTTGATTGATTGTCTCGATGACGGCTGGCTTGTCGAGTTCTTCCAGCCCCTTATCGATACGCTCCAAGTTCGTCTGGCGCCGATTCCGCATGTTTGCCCGCTGGGCGTTAGTAAGCCGCACATGGTCTTCGTGGAACGTCGCAATCTGCTTCCCAAAATTATACATGTAGCATCCCCGCTCGAGATAATGTCTAAATGTTGTGGTTCGGGCCTGTCTATTCAAGGGTTATGAACCAGAAATCGGATCGGAGCAGAATCGTGTACCCATTGCTGCGTTGGAAGTGGCTCACCTCGCTGCTTGCGGCGGCGGTCGCCGGCGCCGTTTACGCGGACGATCTGTTCGGCTGGTTCGACGTGGAGATTCCAGACGGCTTAGTGGTTCGCCTTCTGCCCGTGATCCTGCTCACGCTGTTCAGTGGCTTCTTCGGACCCACGAGCTTCTGGGCGCCGTGGCGATTCGTTTGGCGCATGTTTCCTACGCTGAACGGCTGGTTCCCGGACCTGAACGGAGTGTGGGTGGGGAGCACGAACTCAAACTGGCCCACGATCAAAAAGTTGATTGAGACTGCGCAATCCCACGACAAGACGACAGAGAAGGAACTACATCACCTCCCAGAGCAGCGTGATGCGATAGCTGTCCGGATAACGAACTCGCTCTTCACCTTGCGTATCTGCGCTAGCCTGAGCTCTACGGGCGGAGAGTCCCACTCGATCACCGCGAAGCCTTGGCGTCATCAGCACACCGGCCAAATTCACCTATCTTACGTCTATGAGCAGCAAACGCCGAACCACGCGGCAACAGACGAAGAGATACACCTCGGCGCAGCCGATTTGGCTCTCACGGCCGAAGACCATTCCAAGGCTGGAGGAACTTATTGGACGAGGCGGAGCTGGAGGACGGGCCGCAACACTGCTGGTAAACTGGAACTGGCGCGCCTCTCCCAAAGGATGGATAAGAAGAAGACCCTTCGGGAGCATGCGGCGGAACACAAGGCCAAGCTGGAGGAGGAGTAAGGGGGGCCTTAATAGGCTCGGATCAATCATTTGGTGTGACGTGTCACGACGCGTCAGCCGCAGACATTCCAGCCAAAGGCTAAATAACCGTGACGTTCAGCAATGCTGACGCTAAAATACGTGAAAGAATAACAGCTTTTGGGTTTGGTGCCGAAAGCGTTAAACGTCTTACAGAAGTCGGAAACGCCCCGCTCCCTACCGCAGCAGACCTTTCACCACGGTCGAGGCCTTGCCGATGTCGAGGGTGCCGGGGAATCGCTCCTTGAGGGCGTTCATGCAGCGGCCGACATCGCGCAGGCCCTTGGAGTCGGTCTCCTCGACGACCTGGCGGCAGGCCTGTTCCATCTCGCCGGAGTCGAGCTGCGGCGGCAACAGATCGCGGATCACCGCGATTTCCTCGCGCTCCTGTTCGGCCAGTTCCAGCCGGCCCCTGTCTTCGTAGTCCTTGGCCGATTCGATCCGCTGCTTGATCATCTTGGCGAGGATGTGCAGCACTTCGTCGTCGCTCACCGGGTCGCGCCCGGCATTGCGATTGGCGACGTCGCGATCCTTGATCGCCGCCTTGATCAGCCGCAGGGTCGAGATGCGGCGTTTGTCCTGGTTTTGGGTCGCCGTGTTCAGAGCGTCCGCGAGATGCTCGCGCATGGTCGTGACTTTCGCGTTTCGTCAATCCCCCCGCGCGGACCGGAACCGGCCAGCGTGGGGCGTAATCGACACCTGTTCTTCACGTAGGTAAAGCCCCCTGGCCCCTGCAAGCCGGGGCGGGCTTCGATCTTGACCGGGCCTGTCTCTCGTTTGCATCGGACGTGGCGCCCGGATTTCCCGCACCGGCGACCGTCCGCCAATGCCGACGCCGCCTCTTGCAGTGCAATGCGGCGCGGATGTAGAGAATTGCCGGGCGGCGCGCAAGGGCGGTTGCGCCAAGGCTGCCATGCGCCGATATCATGGCGAACCGAGGCAATGTCTGGCGGATCGCCCCGCGACCCAGGCAATGCCGCCCTATCCGACGACTGAAAGGTGAGAGCATGACCGACGGCTGGACGACGCGCAAGACGACCGCGCTTCTCGTGCTCGCGGACGGCACCGTGATCGAGGGCTTCGGCCTCGGCGCGACCGGCGCGATCGAGGGCGAGGTGTGCTTCAACACCGCCTTGACCGGCTATCAGGAAATCCTCACCGACCCCTCCTACAGCCGCCAGATCGTCACCTTCACCTTCCCGCATATCGGCAATGTCGGCGCCAATGCCGAGGACCAGGAAGACCTGACCCCGGAACGGGCCGCCGGCGCGGTCGGCGCGATCTTCCGGGCCGATATTTCCGAGCCGTCGAACTATCGCTCGTCGGGCCATCTCGACGCCTGGCTGAAGGAGCGCGGCGTCATCGCGCTGTCGGGCGTCGACACCCGCGCCCTGACGGCGCTGATCCGCGAGACCGGCATGCCCAACGCGGTGATCGCCCACGATCCGGACGGTAATTTCGACATCGACGCGCTGAAGGCCCGCGCCGCCGCCTGGGGCGGCATCGTCGGGCTCGATCTGGCCAAGGAGATCGGCACGGGTCAGAGCGCGGTCTGGGACGAAAAGCCGTGGGTGTGGAACCAGGGCTACGCGGCCGAGGCCGCGCCGCGCTACACGATCGTCGCGATCGACTACGGCACCAAGCGCAACATCCTGCGGCTGATGGCCGGCCAGGGCGCCAGGGTGGTTCTGGTGCCACCGACGGCGAGCGCCGAGGAGATTCTCGCCCACCAGCCGGATGGGGTGTTCCTGTCGAACGGTCCCGGCGATCCGGCCGCGACCGGCGATTACGCCGTGCCGACGATCAAGACTCTGATCGACAAGGGCGTGCCGGTCTTCGGCATCTGCCTCGGCCACCAGATGCTGGCGCTGGCGCTCGGCGGGCGGACTGAGAAGATGCATCAGGGCCATCACGGCGCCAACCATCCGGTCAAGGATTTCACCACCGGCAAGGTCGAGATCGTGTCGATGAACCACGGCTTCGCGGTCGCCGCCGATTCCCTGCCCGATGGCGTCGAGGAGACCCATCGCTCGCTGTTCGACGGCTCCAATTGCGGACTGCGCGTTGCCGGCAAGCCGGTGTTCTCGGTGCAGCATCATCCCGAAGCCTCGCCCGGCCCGCAGGATTCGCACTATCTGTTCCAGCGGTTCTTCCGGATGATCGACGATCACAAGGCCGGCAGGATCGCCGCCTGAGCGCCGCGGCCGCTCGCCCTCAAAGCCCGAACGCACGAAGGCGCCGGATCGCTCCGGCGCCTTCGTGCTGTCTTCCTTAGGTTGGTTGGCCCGCCCGCGGCCTACGCCGCGCGGAACCGAACCAAGAGCCGCTTCATCCAGCTGCGGAAGCCGCAGCTGAAGGTGGCGTGGCGGTGCAGATCGTCCCTGCCCCGGTCGCCGCCATAGGAAGAGCGGCCGACGATGATATCCGCTAACATGTTCGCGCTCCTCGTTCGAAGGTGAGAATCTAGCGACAGAAGACTTCCATGCGGTTAATTTCAACCGGAGGGAAGGATCGCCGCATGATTGCAATCCATCTGATAATGCGCACTCCGTGCGGTAAGTCAAGACCATATTGCGCACGATGTGCATTTTTTGCCGATGCCGTTCCGGCCGGTTCGCGAGTGCGGCGCGCCCGTTGAATCGACTTTGCCAAGCCAACGATCTAAGCAGACCCGGCTTTGCCGAAGCTGGTCACCGGCATCGTTGCCGCGGGACGTGACTGTAGGAAGGAGAGTTCCGATGAAGCCGGAGGCTTTTCGAATCTGGCGCAAGTCGCTCGGGCTGAAGCAGAAGGACGCCGCCGATCGGCTCGGGCTGAAAAAGCGGGTCATCCAGTATTACGAAAAGGGTCACCGCGACGGCAAGGCGGTGGAAATCCCCAAGACCGTCGAACTCGCCTGCCTCGCCTTGTCGCTCGGCTATGACAGCTATGACGGCCACGAGATCGGCCAGGCCCGGACGAAGGACGCGCGATCGTAAGGGAGCGCCGGCGGCGGTCATCCCGCCGCCGCGGGCTCGACCACCTGAATTTGCGGCAAGTCGCGAGATTCCGCGCCGCCGGCCCTTTCGGATTTCGCTCGGCTTGCCTATAAGCCGGCCTCAGCCTCGACAGAACCAGTAGCGACCGGCCGCAGCCTTGCCCGCGGGCGGAATTTTGGCGCGCAACCAGACCGGACGACAGTTTCCCATGCCCAAACGCACCGACATCAAGACGATCCTCATCATTGGTGCGGGTCCGATCATCATCGGCCAGGCCTGTGAATTCGACTATTCCGGCACCCAGGCCTGCAAGGCGCTGAAGGCCGAAGGCTACCGGATCGTCCTGGTCAATTCGAACCCGGCGACGATCATGACCGATCCCGATCTCGCCGATGCCACTTATGTCGAGCCGATCACGCCGGAGGTGGTCGCCAAGATCGTCGCCAGGGAACGGCCGGACGCGATCCTGCCGACGATGGGCGGGCAGACGGCGCTGAACACGGCGCTGTCGCTGCGGCGCATGGGGGTCCTGGAAAAATACGGCGTCGAGATGATCGGCGCCGACGCCAACGCCATCGACAAGGCCGAGGACCGCGCGCTCTTTCGCCAGGCGATGGCCAAGATCGGCCTGGAGACGCCGCGCTCGGTGCTGGCCAACGCCACCGACGCCAAGGCCGCCGATCGGCGCATCCATGACGACAAGAAGGCCGAGATCATCCGCACGACCGCCGACCCGGAGGCGCGTGACGCGGCGCTGACCGCGCTCGAGGACGAATGGCAGCTCGGCGAAGCCGACCGCAAGCAGCGCTACATGACGCGGGCGTTGGCGGCCGCGGCGGAGGCGCTCGACGCGGTCGGTCTGCCGGCGATCATACGCCCGTCCTTCACCCTCGGCGGCACCGGCGGTGGCATCGCCTACAACCGCTCGGAATTCTTCGAGATCGTCGAGGGCGGACTCGACGCCTCCCCGACCACCGAGGTGCTGGTCGAGGAGAGCGTGCTCGGCTGGAAAGAGTACGAGATGGAGGTCGTTCGCGACAAGGCGGACAATTGCATCATCGTCTGCTCGATCGAGAACATCGACCCGATGGGCGTCCACACCGGGGATTCCATCACCGTCGCCCCGGCGCTGACGCTGACCGACAAGGAATACCAGATCATGCGCAACGCCTCGATCGCGGTGTTGCGCGAGATCGGGGTAGAGACCGGCGGCTCGAACGTGCAGTTCGCGGTGAACCCGGAAAACGGCCGCCTCGTCGTCATCGAGATGAACCCGCGCGTCTCCCGCTCCTCGGCGCTGGCCTCCAAGGCGACCGGCTTTCCGATTGCCAAGATCGCGGCGAAGCTCGCCGTCGGCTACACGCTCGACGAGCTCGACAACGACATTACCGGCGGTGCGACGCCGGCCTCCTTCGAGCCCTCGATCGACTATGTCGTCACCAAGATCCCGCGTTTCGCCTTCGAAAAGTTCCCCGGCGCCGAACCGTATCTGACCACGGCGATGAAGTCGGTCGGCGAGGTCATGGCGATCGGCCGGACTTTCGAGGAATCCCTGCAGAAGGCGCTCAGGGGCCTGGAAACCGGGCTCGACGGACTCGACGAAATCGAAATTCCCGGCATCGGCGAAGGCGACGACAAGAACGCGATCCGCGCCGCGCTCGGCACGCCGACGCCCGACCGTCTGCTGATGGTGGCGCAGGCGCTGCGCATGGGCACCAGTCCGGAGCAGGTTCATCAATCCTGCAGGATCGACCCGTGGTTCATCGCCCGCATCAAGGCGATCGTCGACCTCGAGGCGCGGGTCCGCGAGCACGGCCTGCCCAAGGACGCGGACAATCTGCGCTTCTTGAAGTCGGTCGGCTTTTCCGACGCCCGGCTGGCAAAGCTCGTCGGTCAGGATGAGGCCGATGTCGCCGCCTTGCGGGACCGGCTCGACATTCATCCGGTCTACAAGCGGATCGACACCTGCGCGGCCGAGTTCGCCTCCCCGACCCCCTACATGTACTCGACCTACGAGCGGCCCTTCGCCGGCGCTTTGCGATCCGAGGCCCAGGTCAGCGACGCCAAGAAGGTGGTCATCCTCGGCGGTGGTCCGAACCGGATCGGCCAGGGCATCGAGTTCGACTACTGCTGCTGCCACGCGGCCTTCGCCCTCAAGGACGCGGGCTTCGAGGCGATCATGATCAACTGCAATCCCGAGACCGTCTCGACCGATTACGACACGTCGGACCGGCTGTATTTCGAGCCGCTGACGGCCGAGGACGTGCTGGAGATCCTGAAGATCGAACAGGCCAGGGGGACGTTGCACGGGGTCATCGTGCAGTTCGGCGGCCAGACGCCGCTGAAGCTTGCCGACGCCCTCGAGAAGGCCGGCATTCCCATCCTCGGCACCTCGCCGGACGCGA
>NZ_JALHBS010000042.1 GCF_024195285.1 Aurantimonas marianensis | reverse complement strand
CCTCGCCGAGGATCGCGACCGCTTCCAAAAGCTGCTCACCGATCTGGGTCTGCGCCAGCCGCGCAACGGCATTGCCCGCTCGGTCGAGGAAGCGCGGCGGATCGTCGCCGAAATCGGCTATCCGGTGGTCATCCGCCCGTCCTACGTGCTCGGCGGCCGGGCGATGGAGATCGTCCGCAACGAGCCGCAGTTCGAGCGCTACATCACCCAGGCCGTCGTCGTCTCGGGCAAGTCGCCGGTCCTGATCGACTCCTACCTCAAGGACGCGATCGAGGTGGACGTCGATTGCCTGTCGGACGGCACGTCGACCTATGTGGCCGGCATCATGGAGCATATCGAGGAAGCCGGAATCCATTCCGGCGACTCGGCCTGTTCGTTGCCGGTGCGTTCGCTGTCGACCGCAATCACCGACGAATTGGCCCGCCAGACTCGCGAAATGGCACTGGCGCTCAAGGTCGGCGGCCTGATGAACGTCCAGTTCGCCATCAAGGGCGAGGATATCTATGTGCTGGAGGTCAATCCGCGCGCCTCGCGCACCGTGCCCTTCGTCGCCAAGACCATCGGTTCGCCGATCGCCAAGGTGGCGGCGCGGATCATGGCCGGCGAAACCCTCGACACGGCCTTCGCGGCCTATGGCGGCGCGCCGGATCCCCACAGCCTGAAGCATATCGCGGTCAAGGAGGCGGTATTCCCCTTCGCCCGCTTCCCCGGCGTCGACACGCTGCTCGGCCCCGAGATGCGCTCGACCGGCGAAGTCATGGGGCTGGATTACGACTTCGCGGTCGCCTTCGCCAAGTCGCAGCTCGGCGCCGGCGTCGAACTGCCGCGCGACGGCACGGTCTTCGTCTCGGTCCGTGACGGGGACAAGCAGCGGGCCCTCGCGCCGATCCGGCGGCTCTACGACCTCGGTTTCAAGGTGATCGCGACGGGCGGCACGCAGCGTTTCCTCCTCGATAACGACATCGCCGCCGAGAAGATCAACAAGGTCCTGGAGGGGCGCCCGCATATCGAGGACGCGATTCGCAACCGGCAGGTGCAACTGGTTCTCAACACCACGGAGGGCGCCAAGGCCCTGTCCGATTCGCGCTCGCTGCGCCGCGCGGCCTTGATCCACAAGGTGCCGTATTACACGACCCTGGCCGGTATGAGCGCTGCGGCCGAAGCGATTGCGGCGCTCAGCACCGGCAATCTTGAAGTTCGGCCGTTGCAATCGTACTTTACGGCTGCCTGACTAAAGCGCGCCCTTCGGACGAGGCGCCAGGCATCGTCACAGTCCGGCTTGTCTCGCTGGTTCCGAACGGTCCTGCCGTTTGGGGCCGGTTTATTATTGTGCTCCGGCGTCGGGCCTCGGCCTGCCGGCAACCAACGAAAAGACGATGTCGCGGCGCCCCCGCGCATTGGAAAGGTGGAGGCCATGGAAAAGGTCCCGATGACGACCCACGGATTCGACGCGCTGCGGGAGGAGCTTCGCCGTCGCCAACAGGAAGAGCGGCCGCGGATCATCCAGGCGATTTCCGAGGCGCGCGCACACGGGGACCTGTCGGAAAACGCCGAATACCATGCCGCCAAGGAGTCGCAGAGCCTGAACGAGGGGCGCATCTCGGAGCTGGAGGATCTGACCGCCCGCGCCGAGGTCATCGACGTCAAGAAGCTGTCCGGCGAAAAAGTGAAATTCGGCGCGACGGTCAAGCTGATTGACGAGGATACCGAGGAGGAGAAGGTCTACCAGATCGTCGGCGACCAGGAAGCCGACGTGAAGATGGGACGCATCTCGATTTCCTCGCCGATTGCCCGCGCCCTGATCGGCAAGGGCGAGGGCGACACCGTCGAGGTTGCCGCGCCCGGCGGCGCCAGGTCTTACGAAATCCTTCGGGTCAGTTGGGCGTAAGAGGTTTTCGGAGGGTTCGGGAGACGACGCGATGGCGGGCATCGAACGAGCTCTTCGGATCGCCGAAACGGCCCATGCCGGAGACACCGAGAAAGCGGGTGACGCCTTCGTCACCCATCCCCGACGCGTCGCCGATGCGGTCGACGGGGGCGACGCGAAAATCGTCGCCCTCCTCCACGACGTCGTCGAGAAGAACGCCGAATGGCCGCTGTCGCGCCTTCGCGACGAAGGCTTCTCGAACGCGATACTCGAGGCGGTCGACGCGCTGACCAGGCGCGCAGGCGAGGACTATTTCGTTTTTGCCCGCAGGGCTCTCGCCAATCCCCTCGCCAGGCCCGTCAAGATCGCGGATCTGCGGGACAATCTGGAACGGGGCCGGATCGGCGGCTACGATGAAGAGCGGCTCGAAAAATACCGGAAGGCCCTGCGTCTCGCGGGAGAAGCGACGAACTGAGGTGACAGTGCCGAACATCAGCGTGGTCGCCGTCATCGCGCCGAACTTCAAACGCCGGCTCTCCGGCGTAACGTCGACGATCATCCAGCTCGTCCCCCTCCAGGCTCGCTCGCTCGGCATCGCGGCGCTCGGACCGGGTTTGCCGGACCATCTGCCCAAGCTGCGTCTTCGCGATATGCCCGGCCTCTGGTCGGCGCCGACGGGCCGGCCGTTCCGCATCTGGCACGCGCGCCGCAACGTCGAAATGCTGGCCGGCATCGTGCTGCGCGACATCCTGCGGATGCCGCTGCGACTGGTCTTCACCTCCGCCGCGCAGCGCCACCACACCGGCTGGACGCGCCGGCTCATTCGGCGCATGGACGCCGTGATCGCGACGAGCGGCAGGAGCGCGGGCTATCTCACGATCCCCGCCGAGG
>NZ_JALHBS010000041.1 GCF_024195285.1 Aurantimonas marianensis | reverse complement strand
CCTCGACCGCTTTCGTCCGGCACCCTCGCGCGAGACGCAGAAGGCCGAACTCGGCCTTGCCGGACGGCGGCTGATCGGTTGCTCGGGGCGCATTCGCCACCAGAAGGGCACCGACGTATTTGTCGATGCGATGATCGCCGTCTTGCCGCGCCATCCCGAATGGACGGCCATCGTGACCGGGCGCGTCACGGCCGAGCACGCGGCGTTCGATGCCGATCTGCGGCGTCGTGTCGCGGCCGCCGGGCTGAATGAACGCATCCGCTTCCTCGGCGAGG
>NZ_JALHBS010000040.1 GCF_024195285.1 Aurantimonas marianensis | reverse complement strand
CTCTACGTCGCGCCGCCACGCAACGAGGGTTTCGGCCTGACCCCGCTCGAGGCGATGGCGTCCGGGGCGGCTGTCGTCGCCAGCGACGCCGGCGCCTTCGCGGACATGATCATTGAGGGCGAGACCGGACGCATCGTGCCGGTCGGCGACGAGAAAGCCCTCGCGGCGGCCGTCGAGGCCTATCTCGCCGACCCCGATGCCTTGGCGCGGGCGGGCGCCTCGGCGCTGGCCCATGTCAGGGCGAAATTCCCGCTGGCGCGCGAGGCAGCGGAAATCCAGCGTGTCTATGAACGGCTGTGGTCGGCCGCGGATCGCGGCTGAAAATCGCGATCGTCGACCAGCGTCCGCCGGTACCGCCGGCCGAACAGGCGCATGACATGCTCTCCCGCCAGCTTCACCTGCGTGATCAGGCGTCGCACGTGGAAAGGCAAATTCTCACGCGTGAGCGCCAGTCGTTGGCGGGATGCCTGAACGCTCGAAGCGATCCGGATCGGCGGCTCGATACCCCTCGCCTTCAGGATATGCAGTTGCATGGCGAGCGCCGGCTCCACCTGATAGGAGACAAGGCGTTTCAACGAATGGATGAAAGCGTCCGCAGGCGCCGCCCCCAGCCGAGCCCGTGCAAGCAGCTTGCGGGCGCCGCTCGGCCACAAGACATAGGCGGCGGCCCCCGCCTTGTCGCGATAGGTCCGGACGATCGCGACGTCGCCGAGCGGACGCGCGCGCCGCGCGACGATCCGCTTGCGGTCGAAACTTTCCAGATTGAGCAGGTCGATTTCGGCGAGCGTCGTCAATCGGGGCAGCAGTGCGGTGAGTTGCCCGGCAAGCCGCACGTCGTCCTCCAACACCAGTGCCGGCTCGCTTTCGCGAGCCACCTGGCGCCAAACAGTCTCGTGCGACAGGAAACAGGCCAGCTCAGCCCGGGTCAGCGGCCGCTCCCAGGCGCGGCCGATACCATGCGCCGTCTCGTCCGAGACGTCGTCGGCCGAAACCGCCGCGAGCCGCTCGAGCGGCAGGCCGAGTCGGGCACCCTGCTCCTCCATGAAGGCGCGCCGCTCGGTGGCTCCGTCGAGATTGATATAGACGATGCGCATGTTCGCTCCGGATTACCTCCTCCGCCTCAGAGGCCGCCGGGGGAGGCCCGCAGTCGTTCGGCGGCCCCCGGTCGTTCGGTGGCGACGAGCATCAATCCAGCCAGACCGACGGGAACAGCAGGATGAGAACCGTCACCAGTTCCAGCCGGCCGAGCAGCATCCCGACCGACAATATCCACAAGACCGGATCCGGGAGCGAGCCGAAATTGCCCGCCGGGCCGATGATCTGGCCGAAGGCCGGACCGACATTGGCCAGGGCCGTCAACGATCCGGTGAAGGCCGTGACCAGGTCGAGGCCCAACATCGTCAGCAAGACCGTGCCGGTCAGCAGCGCGCCGAAGAACAGGAAAAAGAAGATGGTGACTGTCTGGATCGTCTGCGGCGAGATGTCGTCATTGCCGTATTTCAACCGGATGACGGCATGCGGCCGCACCAGCCGGCGAAAGCTCGAGCGGACCAGCAGATAAAGGATGACGAGCCGGTTGGCCTTGATGCCGCCGCTCGTCGACCCGGCGCATCCGCCGAGAAAGGTCGCGAGGAAAAACAGGCCGATCGCCGCATTCGACCACAGCGTATAGTCTTCCGACGCATATCCTGTGGTGGTGATGATCGAAACCAGATTGAAGGCCGACGACAGCAGCGCCTCGCCGAACGGTGTGTCATTGACCACCCGCCGCGTCACCGACATCGCGAGACTGAGCACCAGGCAGATCATCAGGAAGACCACGATCTGCGGATCGCGCCAGAGCTGGAAGCGTCGGGGCAGGAAGGCCCTGATGTAGATCACGAAGGGCAACGCCCCCAGGATCATGAACACGATGGCGGCGAACAGGATGCGATTGTCGTCGAAATACCCGATCGAAGCATCGTGGGTCGAAAAGCCGGCGGTCGCGACCGTTGTCATGGCGTGGTTGACCGCATCGAAAAAGCTCATGCCGAGGGCGGTGTAGGTCACCGCACACATCACGGTCAGGACGACATAGGCGGTGACCAGTCCGCCGACCAGCTGGTTGATCCTGGGCAGGACCTTATCCGATTTGTCGGAGCTCTCCATGTGGAACAACGCCAGTCCGCCGGCCTGCAGCGAGGGCAGGATCAAGAGCACCATGCCGACGATCCCGATACCGCCGAGCCACTGCAGCAGCGAGCGCCACATCAAGATTCCCGGCGACAGCGCGTCGAGGCCGGAGATCACCGTCGAGCCGGTCGTCGTCAGCCCCGACATGGATTCGAAGAAGGCGCCGGCGAAGGTGACATTGACTTCCGAAAAGTAGATCGGCAACGAGCCGACGACCACCGCCACCAGCCAGACGGTCGTAACCAGCAGGAAACCGAGCCGCTGGGTGAATTTCGGCCGTTCGCCGCGCGTCGCCACGGCCACGAGCACGCTGACCATGCCGACGAGCAGACTGGCTCCGACGAAGACCCGCCATTCCTCGTTTTCGTCGGCAAGGTCCACCAAGGCCGGAATGATCATCGCCGCCGCCAGGGCGAGCCCGAAAATCGTGGTGACGTGGGCGATGGTCCTGAAAATGGAACGGCTCCGGGAAAAGTTCTTGGCCTGCGCCCGGGGGCGGGGAAACAGCGGGCTTTCTTATCCGCTTGGCCCGGGATCGGCAATCCGTGCGAGGCTTCCCACGCGCGGTCCCCAGCTTGCGGGCGGCTTATGTTGCAGCACCGCACCCCCTCGTCTATTGAACGGCCGAACCTGCGATGCCATCTGCCAAACGCCAATCGAGCGAGGCCGCCATGACTGAACGCCATGTGGACATTCTGATCGTCGGGTCCGGTCCGGCAGGCTACACCGCCGCGATCTACGCGGCGCGCGCCATGATGAAGCCGCTGCTCGTCGCCGGCCTGCAGGAAGGCGGCCAACTGACCATCACGACCGATGTCGAGAACTATCCCGGCTATGCCGAGCCCGTCCAGGGTCCGTGGATGATGGAGCAGATGAAGAGCCAGGCGCTCAATGTCGGGGCGGAGATCGTCAGCGATCTCATCGTCGACGCCGATCTCGGCCGGCGGCCGTTTCGGCTGACCGGCGATTCGGGCGCGGTCTACACCTGCGACGCGCTGATCATCGCCACCGGCGCCCAGGCCAAATGGCTCGGCCTGGAAAGCGAGACGATTTTTCAGGGCTTCGGCGTTTCGGCCTGCGCTACCTGCGACGGCTTCTTCTACCGCGGCAAGGACGTCGTGGTGGTGGGCGGCGGCAACACCGCCGTCGAGGAAGCCCTGTACCTTTCGCACATCGCCAAGTCGGTGACGCTGGTGCATCGCCGCGACGAGCTCCGGGCCGAGCGCATCCTGCAGAATCGGCTCTTTGCCGCCGACAATGTCGAAATCGTCTGGAACACCGAGGTCGAGGAGATCCTGGGCGTGGTCAAGCCGATGAAATCGGTCAACGGCATTCGATTGAAAAACCGCGTGAGCGGCGAGGTCAGCGAACGGGCGACCGACGGCGTGTTCGTCGCCATCGGCCACGCGCCGGCGGTCGAGCTGTTTGTCGGAAAACTGAAACAGAAGCCGTCCGGCTATCTCTGGGTGGAACCCGGCACGACGCAGACCTCGATGCCGGGCG
>NZ_JALHBS010000004.1 GCF_024195285.1 Aurantimonas marianensis | reverse complement strand
AGCAGGAGGACGAGGTTCTCGTCGACATCGAGCGTGGCAAGACCCTGGTCATTCGCTGCCTCGGCTTCGGCGAGACCGACGAAAAGGGCATGCGCACGGTATTCTTCGAGCTCAACGGCCAGCCGCGGCGGGTTAAGGTGCCCGATCGCGCCCACGGCGCGCCCGGCGCCGCGGTCCGGCCGAAAGCCGAGGTCGGCAACGCCAATCATGTCGGCGCGCCGATGCCGGGCGTCGTCTCGACGCTGGCCGTCGCGCCCGGTCAGGCGGTCAAGGCCGGCGACGTGTTGTTGTCGATCGAGGCGATGAAGATGGAAACCGCGCTGCACGCGGAGCGCGACGGCACGGTCGAGGCCGTGCATGTCACCGCCGGCGCCCAGATCGACGCCAAGGATCTGCTCGTGGTCTACGCGGCCTGAGCTACAGCATCAGCCGCCCACCGGTGACCGCCAGAACCTCGCCCGTGACATAGGTGGAGTCGTCCGAGGCCAGATAGACATAGGCCGGCGCGAGCTCCGCCGGTTGCCCCGCCCGGCCGAGGGGCGTCGAGGAGCCGAAATTCTCGACCTTCTCCTGCGGCATGGTGGAGGGTATGAGCGGAGTCCAGATCGGGCCGGGAGCGACGGCGTTGACCCGGATACCCCTGTCGGCCACCAGTTGCGCCAGCCCGCCGGTGAAATTGGCGATCGCGCCCTTCGTGGTGGCATAGGCCAGCAATCGCGGCGACGGATCGGTCGCGTTGATCGAGGTGGTGTTCACGATCGCTCCGCCCGGCTGCATGTTTCGGATCGCCGCCTTGGAAAGATAGAACATCGAGTGGATGTTGGTGCGGAAGGTCACGTCCCATTCCTCCGCGCTGATGTCCTCGATGCTGTCGAAGGTCGCCTGGTGCGCGGCGTTGTTGACCAAGATGTCGAGCCGGCCGAAGGTATCCATCGCCTTCTTGACCAGCGCCTCGCAATGATCCTCCTGCTTGATGTCCCCCGGCACGACGACCGCCTTTCGGCCCGCCTCCTCGACCAGCCGGGCCGTCTCCCGCGCGTCCTCGTCCTCGTCATAGTACGAGATCAGCACATCCGCGCCTTCGCGGGAAAATGCGATGGCCACGGCGCGCCCAATGCCGGAATCGCCGCCGGTGATGATCGCCACACGATCGATGAGCTTGCCCGACCCCTTGTAGCTTTCCTCGCCATGGTCGGGCCGCGGCGCCATCGCGTCCGTCTTACCTGGCATATCCTGTCTTTGGCTGGGTTGCTTCGGTCGCGGATAGGCGTTCCGGGGATCGAGTGCCATGATGCCCTCCAATCAGCTTGGAGCGGACAAGGACCGCCGCCGCCGGACGAGTACCGGCGCCTGGCCGTGTCACGCGTTGAAATCCCTTTCGAAACGTCCGAACTGGCTCCGGTTTCGGTTCGAAAAGCCGATATTTCGTCAGCCAGCCAACAGTTTGTCGGGCGGGAAAGCCCCTTCGGCTTGGCAGTTGCGTCAGATCAACCCGTCGGGGTCGGTTGTGTGCTCGTGTCGGCTCGGGCGGGGAAGCTGGATACAACGCATCAGGCGGACGGTTCGCGTCGCGGCGGAACGTGGTTCAACCGAAATGGGCCCGGCAAGCGCTGCGGGCGACGGTCGCCGATCTTGCGCCACGTCATTGCTCGGGAGCCGCAATGCGTATGTTTCGCCTGATGCGCTGCAACCAGGACGATGACGATGGTTACACGGCAAGATCAGGTAACGGAATCCAAGTCGAGCTTCTCCGGCGTCGACGATCGCTCGCCCGAGGAAACCGCGGCCAATGCCGTTGTTTATCTCTCGGGAAAAGTGAAGAAACCGGCGACCGACGTCGTCGTCCTCTCCGTCCTGGCCGGCGCCTACATTGCATTCGGCTCGATCTTCTATCTTGTAACCGGCGCGGGCGACGAGGGCTTGTTCGGGCTCTCGCGTCTGTTCAGCGGCGTCGCCTTTTCCGTCGGCCTGATACTCGTGGTCATCGCCGGGGCAGAGCTGTTTACCGGCGACACGATGTTGGTGATTCAGCGGGTGCGCCACACGCTCGACCGGGCCACGATGTGGCGGTTCTGGGGCATGGTCTATGCCGGAAATTTCATCGGATCGCTGATCATCGCGATCTTGTTCGTGGTGGCGGGCGGACACTGGATCGGCGATGGCGCCGTGGGTCTCAACGCGCTCCGGGTTGCCGCCGGGAAGACCGGCGACCCCTTCTACGCCAATTTCGCCGCGGGAATTCTTGCCAACATGCTGGTCTGTCTGGCGATCTGGCTGGCGCTCGCCGCGCGAACGGTGCCCGGCAAGATCCTTGCGATCGTCGGTCCGATCTCGACCTTCGTCGCCGCCGGTTTCGAGCATTCCATCGCCAACATGTCGATCATACCGATCGGCCTGATGACCAAATGGTTCGCCGGCGAACCGTTCTGGACGATGACCGCGTCCGCACCCGATGCGTTTGACGGGCTGACCGTCGGCTGGTTCCTTTGGAGCCTTCTTTTCGTGACGATCGGCAATATGATCGGCGGCGGCCTCGTGGGTTTGTCGTATTGGTATGCGTATCTGCGCGAGGAATAGGCGTCGCGCAGGTCATACAAGGATTGTCGCGTTGAATGATGGGCAGCGGATCGCGGCCGGCTGGAGTCCCCGGCCGTCGGTCAAAACGCCGGGTACCCGAACCGCCGCCGCCGTCGCTTTCTTCGTCAATGGCTTCGTGCTTGGCAGCTGGGCGCCACAGGTGCCCGTCCTGGCGGAGCGGCTCGGTATCACCCAGTCGACGCTCGGCCTGTTCGTCCTGGTGCTCGGGCTCGGCGCCATGACCGCGATGCCGCTGATCGGCGCGACGATCGCCAGGAGCGGATCGCGGCGACCCGTGCTCGCGACGCAGATGCTGCTGGCTTTCGCGCTGCCGCTGCTGGCGGTGGCCCCGAGCATCCCCTTCGCCGCTCTGGCGATCTTCTTCTACGGCATGACGTTGGGCGGCATGGATGTGGCGATGAACGCCAACGCCGTTGCGGTCGAGCGGGGTGCCGGCAAGGCGATCATGTCGTCCTTTCACGGCTTCTGGTCGATCGGCGGATTCGTCGGCGCCGGCGCCGGCGGAGCCGTCATCGCGGCGATCGGGCCGTTCGCACACACGCTCCTCGTCGGCGGCTTGACCCTCGTAATGCTGTGGCCGGTATGGCGGCACATGCTGGAAGACAGGCAACACGCCGTGAGCGGCGACGGCTCCAGGGCGGTGGGGCTTTCCGGCCTGATCGCGGCCGCCAAGCGTGATCGCACGGCTCTCGCCACGGCGCTCGCCATCGGTATCTTTTCGCTGTTCGCGATGGTGCCGGAGGGCGCGGCGATCGACTGGAGCGCGATCTATCTGCGTCAAGATCTGAACGTCGATATCGCCGCATCGGGGTTCGGCTTCGCCGCTTTTTCGGCGGCGATGGCCCTGTTCCGCTTCGTCGGCGACAGGATCCGGGACCGGATCGGCGCGGTCGGCACCGTGCGCCTTTCCCTCCTCGTCGCGGTGGCGGGCCTGACGCTGATCGGCCTGGCGGGAAATCTGCCCATGGTCCTCGCAGGTTTCGCGCTTCTCGGGGTCGGCCTGTCCAACATCGTGCCGATCGCCTTTTCGGCCGCCGGCAACGTCGATGGGCTGAAGCCGGGCATCGGCATCGCCATCGCGACGACCTTCGGCTATTCAGGCATCTTGATCGCGCCCGCCGCGATCGGAATCCTGGCGGAGCGCTTCGGCTTTCCGGCCGTATTCCTCGCAATGTCCGCGCTGCTGGTGGTCATCCTCGCAATGTCGGCACTGATGGCCGGCG
The DNA here is from genome assembly GCF_024195285.1 of Aurantimonas marianensis. GTDB lineage: Bacteria > Pseudomonadota > Alphaproteobacteria > Rhizobiales > Rhizobiaceae > Aurantimonas > Aurantimonas marianensis. Next base: position 25,470 of record NZ_JALHBS010000004.1, on the reverse strand, counting down.
CCGACCGCCGAAAACACGATTGATGTCAGGAGACCGGCGCCAAGCCGATCTCCTGTGTGACGGGCAGGTCGCGTCTTAGATCCGTCCGAGCAGAAGCAGGATCAGGATCACGACGACGATCAGGCCGAGGATACCCGATGGACCATAGCCCCAACCGCGCGAGTAGCCCCATGACGGCAGTGCGCCGATCAGCAGGAGAATGAGAATGATGAGAAGGATGGTACCGATGCTCATGGTGAGGTCCGATCGTTTTATTGACAACAGTCACCATCACAAACCGTTGAACACCGTTCGGGTTCCCGCCTAAGGACGCAAATGATCCGGTTGGTTAAGCCGGACCAAATCCTCCGATCGCGACGAATACGGCGAGCATGGTGAAGATGATCGCCAGCGCCAGTGTCGGACGATACCCCCATCCCCGGGAATAGGGCCAGGTGGGCATGACCGCGATCAGAAGAAGAAACGCGACGACGACGACGATCGGTCCGTATTGGAAGGGCATCGCAAACTCCGGAGTGGATTGGTCTTCGCCTCGGTACGCACCGCCCTCGTCGGGATCAAGACCGGTTCGGATCGCGATGCATGGTTTTTAAGTGCCGGGCGTGGTGCCAATCGAATTGACAAGCCCGCGCCAAGACGCCACCTCGCAGGTCTAAACCACATGTCCTCAAGGTTCGCCATGATCGTCCAGACTTCGATCGACACGTTCGACGCCGATCCCGCGCCGCGCCGCCCGACTGTCGGGGTCGATGTCGGCGGGATCGTCGTCGGCGGCGCCGCACCGGTCGTGGTGCAATCGATGACGAACACCGACACCGCCGACGTCGACGCGACGGTGGCGCAGGTCGCCGCTCTCGCCGAGGCGGGGTCCGAGATCGTGCGGATCACCGTCGATCGCGACGAATCCGCCGCCGCCGTGCCGAAGGTGCGCGAACGGCTGGACCGGTTGGGTGTCACCGTGCCGCTGGTGGGCGATTTCCACTATATCGGCCACAAGCTCTTGGCCGACCATCCGGCCTGCGCCGAGGCACTCGCCAAATACCGCATCAATCCCGGCAATGTCGGCTTCAAGGACAAGAAGGACCGGCAGTTCGTCGCGATCGTCGAAACCGCGATACGCTATGACAAGCCGGTGCGGATCGGTGTCAATTGGGGCTCGCTCGACCAGGAGCTCTTGACCCGGCTGATGGACGCCAACAACGACTTGCCTCAGCCGCGCTCGGCCCGCGCCGTAACCCGCGAGGCGATCATCCAGTCGGCGCTGCTTTCCGCCGCGCTCGCCGAAGAGACGGGGCTTTCGCGCGATCGCATCATCCTGTCGGCCAAGGTCAGCCAGGTACAGGATCTGATCGCCGTCTACCGGGATCTGTCGCGCCGCACGACCCATGCGCTGCATCTCGGCCTGACCGAAGCGGGCATGGGCTCGAAAGGGATCGTCGCCTCCTCGGCCGCGATGGGCATCCTGCTCCAGGAGGGGATCGGCGACACCATCCGCGTGTCGCTGACGCCGGAGCCCGGCGGCGACCGCACCCGCGAAGTGCAGGTCGCCCAGGAGCTTCTGCAAACGATGGGGTTCCGCCAGTTCGTGCCGGTCGTGGCGGCCTGCCCGGGTTGTGGCCGAACCACCTCGACCGTCTTCCAGGAACTCGCGGAAAAAATTCAGACGGATTTGCGTGTCAACATGCCGGTCTGGCGGGAGAAATACCCCGGCGTCGAAGCGCTCAACGTCGCGGTGATGGGCTGCATCGTCAACGGACCGGGCGAATCCAAGCATGCCGATATCGGCATTTCGCTGCCTGGAACCGGCGAGACCCCGGCCGCGCCGGTTTTCGTCGACGGCAAGAAGACCGTGACGCTGCGCGGGCCGAATATCGCCACGGAGTTCCAGGCGATGGTCGCCGCCTATATCGAACGCCGGTTCGGCGAGAAGCAGGCGGCGGAATAGCCGTATCCGGGTCGAGCATCGGACCGAAGGCCGGGATCCGGTTTTAGGACTATTCCAACGCGCAATTAACGTGATGAAGCGTCCTTTACGCGTCCGAACAGACGCACGGCGCTCTCGTTCGCCGGGCGGGCGGCCAGTGTCTCGTCGCGTATTGCGGTGGGGCTTTTCGCCGGGCCGCCGCTTCGCCATAGTGGCGGGCAGCCGATGCCGGTTTGGCGGCGCGGCCGCCGGCCCGATGCGGATCAGTCCGATGCAAGACGATCTTTCCATGTTGCGGCTCGTTACCCTCTGCTCCATCGCGGGGGTATTCGCTCTTGGCGCCATCGCGCCGACGCGGGCCGTTCCGGCCGGTGACGAGGCCAGCTTATCGCTGGCCCTGCCCGCCCTCGCCTATCCGACCACCGCGCCGGGCATCGTCGCCGACCCGAGCGGCCCGCCCGCCGAAACACCCGCCAAGGCGGCAGCACTGCAGACATCAAAGCCGACCGCCGCCGATATCTGCCAGTTGATCGCCGCGAATGCCGACGCCGTCGGCATGTCCAGGGACTTTTTCGCCCGGCTGATCTGGAAGGAAAGCCGCTTCGACAGCGGCGCGATCTCTCCCGTCGGGGCCCAGGGCATCGCCCAGTTCATGCCCTATACGGCCGACGAACGCGGCCTCGCCGATCCTTACGATGTTGCCTCGGCCATTCGGCACTCGGCGCTCTATCTCAGCGATCTGAAGGACGAACTCGGCAATTGGGGCCTCGCCGCGGCCGCCTACAATGGCGGCATCAACCGGGTGAAGGGCTGGATCGCGAATGGCGGATCGCTTCCCTACGAGACCGAGGAATACGTCAACGCCATCACCTTTCGCCCCGCCGACTGGTTCAAGGAAGATGGCAACGAACTGGAAGAGCGGCGGCTCGACGCCGAGCTGGGCTTTCCGGAAAGCTGCGCCAAGCTGCCGGTGATGAAGACCCGGGCGATCTTCGCCACCGTCGAGAGCGCCCCGATGCGCCCCTGGGGCGTGCAGGTTGCCGGCCATGTGAAGCAGTCGGTCGCGATGAAAATGTTTCGCCGCGTCCAGTCTGCCTATTCCGGAATTCTCGGCGGCAAGGCGCCGCTCGTCCTGCGTGATCGCGCCGGCGGGCGGGCCCGGATCTACGCGGTCCGGATCGGTGCCGACACGCGCGGCGAGGCCGACCGGCTCTGCCAGCGCCTGCGCGGCGCCGGCGGCTCCTGCGTGGTGATGAAGAACTGAAGCTTTCACCTTGCGGACATTGCCGGATGGGCTACGCTGCTTTTGCGAACTGGAGATGCCGATGCGTACGACGATCGCCCTCGACGATGACTTGGTTGCAAAGGCACAGGATTTTACGGGGCTTAAAGAAAAAAGTGCGCTCGTACGCGAAGCGCTGAAAGCCCTGATCGAGAGAGAGAGCGCGAGACAGCTGGCGCGCTTGGGCGGCAGCGAGCCGGACTTGATCATCGCCCCGCGTAGGCGCATTCCGCCGGAATGATCCTTGTCGACACCTCGATCTGGATCGATCATCTCCGCCGCGCAGATGCGGAATTGTCGGAGTACCTTCTCCAGGCGCAGGTCTTGACGCATCCTTTTGTCATTGGGGAACTGGCCCTTGGAAATCTGCGTCAGCGCCAGACCATTCTCCAAGCCTTGGATGACCTTCCGCGAGCCATTATTGCCTCTGATGCGGAGGTACAGCGCTTTATCGAAGACGAAAAGCTGTTCGGTGCCGGTATAGGATATGTCGACGCACACCTGCTCACCTCGGCCCGGAGTACGCCAGGAGCCACCTTATGGACCGGGGACAGGCGCCTCCGCGCGGCGGCCGAGCGGCTGTCGCTCGCCGGCGATGGCAGTGAGTAGACGACGCCCCTGTCGGATATATGAGGCAGGAACGATCGACATGGCCTCAGCTGCTCCGATACCGCTCAGTCCTGTCGCTCAACTGCGTCTATCCGCCACGAACCGCGCCGTCGCGATCAGCGTCGTGGCCTTTGCGCCATAGGGGGCCAGTTCCGCTTCGGCCTGCGTCACGAGTTCGGCGAGGCGGTCTTGCGTCCAGGCGATGCCGTTGAGCGCGGGCAGCGTCTTCTTGCCCCGACCGCGGTCCTTGCCCGCCGCCTTGCCGAGCGTCGCGGCATCCGCCGTCTCGTCGAGAAGATCGTCGGCGAGCTGGAAGGCGAGCCCGACGATTTCGCCAAAGCGCCGCAGCCGGGCGCGATCATCGGCGGCCGCGTCGGCGATCACCGGCCCGGCCTCGCAGGCGCAGGCGATCAGCGCCCCGGTCTTCATCGCCTGCATCGTGGCGATCTCGTCCTCCGACAGGGCGCGCCCCTCGGCTTCCAGATCGAGCGCCTGTCCCCCGGCCATGCCCGCCGCCCCCGCGTCGCGCGAGACCAGCGCGACCAGCCCGAGACGGGCCGAAGCGGAAAGACCGTCTTCGTCGGCAATCAGCCCGAAGGCGAGCGTCAACAGGCTGTCACCGGCGAGAATCGCCGTCGCCTCGTCGAACGCCTTGTGAACGGTCGGCTTGCCGCGCCGCACGGCATCGTCGTCCATGGCCGGCAAATCGTCATGGACCAGCGAATAGCAGTGAACGCATTCGAGCGCGGTCGCCGCACCGAGCGCCTTGTCCGGATCGGCGCCGAACAGGCGGGCGCTCTCCAGGAGAAGAAACGGCCGCAGCCGCTTGCCGCCGTCGAGCGCGCCGTGGCGCATCGCCCGGAGGAGCCGCTCTGGAGCCGCAGGAAGCACCGGTCCGGCGCCATCAAGGCTACGGGCAAGACAGGTCTCGACCGCCGCCGCCGTAGCAGCCAGTCGCTGCTCGAATTCACTGATGCTCATTACCTCTTCCCGCTCGCCGAAGCCGGGTGTGGCTTTGCCCCCGCCCGCCGTTCCGGTCAAGCGATGCGGCGTTGCGGGGCCGCGATCGCCCGGATAGAACGCTTTGTCATGAGGCCGCTCGACCATCCCTGTTTCCGTCCTAGCGGGACCGCCCACTCCCACGGCAAGCCGTGATGCGCCGCCTCTTCGCTCGCGCACTGCTCGCGATCCTTCTGATTGCCGCGATTCCTCTCGTCCTCGTCCCGGTTTACGCCGTTCCCGCCGTGCATCCGGTCTCGACGCTCATGCTGGCCGATCATTTCAGCTTCCGGCCGATGCTCCGCGAGTGGGTCGCGATCGACGATGTCGCGCCGGTGATGGTCTATTCGGTGATGATGTCGGAGGACGGCCAATTCTGCCGGCATCGCGGCATCGACTGGGGCGAGATGCGTGCGGTCGTCAAGGAGGCGTTGGCCGGCGAGGAGACGCGCGGCGCTTCGACCATTCCGATGCAAATGGTGAAGAACCTGTTTCTGTGGAACGGCCGATCCTATCTGCGCAAGGGCCTGGAAGCGCCGCTGGCGCTTTACGCCGACGCCGTCCTGTCGAAGCGACGCATCATGGAAATCTACCTGAACATCGTCGAGTGGGACACCGGCGTTTATGGGATCGGGGCGGCGAGCCAGCACTATTTCGGCCGCCCCGCTTCCGAACTCAACGCCCGCCAGGCAGCGCTTCTCGCCGTCACGCTGCCGGCTCCTGGGACCCGCAGCCCGGCCGACCCGAGCAAGAGCCTCGATCGGCTGGCCCGCCGCGTGGAACGTCTCGCGAGCCGGTCCGGCGACTATGTCGGCTGTCTGAAGCCGGCGAAGGTGAGCTGACGGATTTCGCCCCGCCCCCTTTCCAAAGCCGCCGGGCTTTGCTATGGGCACCCTCGAATTCCCGTCATGGTGAAGCTTGGCCGCGATCGCAGCGTGATCGCAGTGGCTTCGGACGTGAAAGCGCGGCGCCAGGAACCGGCACGTTTCCTGGCGTTGGCGCGCAACAGATCAGACTGACGTCGCCGATGCGCCTCGCGGGCCATCGCCCGACAGCCCGAACGGAGCAGGACATGGCCGTACCCAAACGCAAAACGACCCCGTCGAAGCGCGGCATGCGCCGCTCGGCGGACGCGCTGAAGGCGCCGACCTATATCGAGGACAAGGATTCCGGCGAGTTGCGCCGGCCGCACCATGTCGACCTGAAGACCGGCATGTATCGCGGTCGCCAGATCCTGACGATCAAGGAAAAAGCCTGACATCGAAGCGCGCGCCAGGCGGCTTCGGGCGCGCGGAACAGGTCGGGGTCGGCGCAATAGCGGCCGGAATCCGGCGCGGATCTCGGCTCCGGCGCCGACATCCCTCAAGACCCCCATCCAGCATCGAAAAAGGCCGGTTTCAGTGACCGGCCTTTTTTGCGTCTGCGCGGGCAATCCTTGCCCTGAGCGGAGGCCGCGGCGCCCGAACGCGGGACCTCAACCCTTCTTCTTGGCATCGAGGGCCTCGATGCGCTTCTGCATCTCGGCGAGTTGCTGGCGCATCGCCTTCAGATCGTCCTGACCGGTCGCCGCGTCGCTGTCCGAGCCGCTCGACGGCGTCCCGTGGCCCCCGGCGTTTCCCGTCTCGCCCATGCTCCCCGCGACGAAGGGATTGAACACCGCCATCGCCTTCCGGAACATCTCGGTGTTGCGGATGACCTGCGCCTCCATCATCTTGATCGGCGACTGCGCCATGGGGCCGACCATCTTGTCGCGGAATCCCTCCTGTTCCCGCGTGAAGGCACTCATCGTCTGTTCCAGATAGCCCGGGATCACCATCTGCATCTGATCGCCGTAGAACCGGATGAGCTGGCGCAGGAAGGCGATCGGCATCAGGTTCTGCCCGCCCTTGTTCTCCTGCTCGAAGATGATCTGGGTCAGCACCGAATGGGTGATGTCCTCGCCGGACTTGGCATCCTGGACGACGAACTCCTCGTTGCTCTTGACCATCGCGGCGAGGTTTTCCAGCGTCACGTAAGTGCTGGTGCCAGTATTGTAGAGTCGACGGTTGGCGTATTTCTTGATGACCGTAACGTCCGAATTCTTGGCCATGCCTCACCCCTTGTCCACGACACTGTCGGCGCCGCGGCATCGCTTTGTGCGACTGCTTCGTTGCGCCGCATAAATGATAGGCATAAAACCCGGCGCATTCCAAACCTTTCGGCCAGCGGCAGGGGGGAGCGGCCGGTTTTCGGTCATTGAGGGTGAATCGACCGCGTTGACTTTACCGCCGCCGCATCCGCGGCCATGCCCGCGTTTGACAGCGACGAACCGCCTCTGCGACAAAAGTGAGACAAGCCATGGCGGGTGCCCTATCTGCCATTTGAACCAAAGGCGCAGGATTCGGCACCGCACTCATCTCCAGGGAAGGACATGCCATGAACAACGGACAATCGGTCGTCATCGTCGGGGCGGCGCGCACGCCGGTCGGCTCGTTCAACGGCGCCTTCGCGTCCGTGCCGGCGCACGAACTGGGCGCCGCCGCGATCCGCGAGGCCCTGTCGCGGGCCAAGGTCGAGGCGGGCGAGGTCGACGAGGTGATCCTTGGCCAGGTGCTGACCGCCGGCGAGGGCCAGAATCCGGCCCGCCAGGCGGCAATGCTGGCGGGCTGTCCGAAGGAAACCACGGCCTGGGCGCTGAATCAGCTCTGCGGCTCGGGCCTGCGCACCGTCGCCGTCGGCATGCAGCAGATCGCCATGGGAGACGCCAAGGTGATCGTCGCCGGCGGCCAGGAATCGATGTCGATGGCGCCGCATGCCGCGCATCTGCGTTCCGGCCAGAAGATGGGTGACCTCAAGCTGGTCGACACCATGCTGAAGGACGGGCTGCTCGACGCCTTCAACGGCTATCACATGGGTAACACCGCCGAGAACGTCTCGCGCCAGTGGCAGATCACCCGCGAGATGCAGGACGAATTCGCGGTCAAATCGCAGAACAAGGCCGAGGCCGCGCAGAAGGCTGGCCGGTTCAAGGACGAGATCGCCCCCTTCACGGTCAAGGGCCGCAAGGGCGACACGATCGTCGAGGACGACGAATACATCAAGCACGGCACCACGCTCGACAAGGTCCAGAAGCTGCGCCCGGCCTTCGACAAGGAGGGTTCGGTCACGGCGGCCAACGCCTCCGGCATCAATGACGGCGCCGCGGCGACGGTGCTGATGAGCGAGGCCGAGGCCGAGCGGCGCGGCCTCACCCCGCTGGTGCGCATCGTCTCCTGGGCGACCGCCGGCGTCGATCCGTCGATCATGGGCACCGGTCCGATCCCGGCCTCGCGCAGGGCCCTGGAGAAGGCCGGCTGGAGCGTCGAGGATCTCGATCTCGTCGAGGCCAACGAGGCCTTCGCGGCGCAGGCCTGCGCGGTCAACAAGGATCTCGGCTGGAACCCGGACATCGTCAACGTCAATGGCGGCGCGATCGCCATCGGCCATCCGATCGGCGCGTCCGGCAACCGCGTGCTCAACACGCTGATCCACGAGATGATCCGGCGCGACGCCAAGAAGGGCCTTGCGACTCTCTGCATCGGCGGCGGCATGGGCGTCGCCATGTGCTTCGAGCGGATGTAGGTCGACGGATAGCAACAGCCGACGGGCGGATGGAGGTCCGCCCGTTTGATGCTCGTATGGACACGCAACGGGAGGACAAACATGGGCAGAGTAGCGATCGTGACGGGAGGCTCGCGCGGCATCGGCGCGGCGATCTCCAAGGCGTTGAAGGCGGCCGGTCATACGGTGGTCGCCACCTATGCCGGCAATGACGAGAAGGCGAACGCCTTCAAGGACGACACCGGGATCCCGGTCCATAAATGGGACGTGTCGTCCTTCGAGGCGTGCTCCGAGGGGATCGCCAAGGTCGAGGCCGAGCACGGGCCGGTCGAGATCCTGGTCAACAACGCCGGCATCACCAAGGACGCCATGTTCCACAAGATGACGCCGGAGCACTGGCAGGCGGTCATCGGCACCAACCTGTCCGGCCTGTTCAACATGACGCGCCCGGTCTGGGAGGGCATGCGCGAGCGCAATTTCGGCCGGATCATCAACATCTCGTCGATCAACGGCCAGAAGGGCCAGGCCGGCCAGGCCAACTATTCCGCCGCCAAGGCCGGCGATCTCGGCTTCACCAAGGCGCTGGCGCTGGAGGGCGCCAAGAAGGGCATCACGGTCAACGCGATCTGCCCCGGCTACATCAACACCGACATGATGGCGACGATCTCGGACGACGTCATGCAGAAGCACATCCTGCCGCAGATCCCGGTCGGCAGGCTCGGCGAGGCGGACGAAATCGCCCGCTGCGTCGTGTTCCTCGCCTCCGACGACGCCGGCTTCATTACCGGCTCGACGCTGTCGGCAAATGGCGGCCAGTACATGGATTGAGGCAGGCATCACCACCTGGTCGACGGCGCCGCCAAGAGCGGGGCGGCGCCCGAATGTGCGTGCGCTGCAATCGGCGTGAAGCCCGGTGGCTGGCGGGCTAGATGATCCCGGCGATGCCGCCGCCGCCACCCAGGATCGTCAAGGCCGGCGAACTCGCGCTGGAACCTGTCTGGGCATCGGCCAAAGCCAGGAAACGACTGATGAAGCGCTCGAGCGCCTTGGGGTCCTTGAGGCTTTCGAGATCGATCTTCGCCTCGATTGCCCGCTTCTGGATGTCGATATCGCTTTGGGCGGATTCGTCCGGCAAGCCTAGGGTGAGGCGCACGACTTCGGAAAGCGCCGGATCCGCCAAAATCTCGTAAACCGACGTCAGATCCGGCGCCATCCTGCGAAAATACAGCGCCAACCGCACCGCCTCGTTGTCGGCGCCGGCCTCTTCCTCCATGACCTGTCGGAGATAGAAATCCTGGGTGGACATCATGCTTCGGGCCGACTGGACCTCCGTCTTGGAGCGTTCGATCGTGCCGTCCGGGGTGAAGGCGAAGGAGGCCGCGAATTCGATCAGCCGCTTGTCGCCGGAGGCGTTGACATAGCTGTCCGGGTCGGAAAGGTCGCTAGTCAGGATGCTGGCGAGATTCTTGGCGGACAGGCGCTCGGCTTCCAGCCCGAAGGCTTTCAGAGCGTAATCGACGATGGTCTTGTCGTTGACGAAATCGGCGACGGATACGACTGACAGAAGCGCCGCCTTGTAGGCGGCCGTCTCGGTTTCGAGCGCCGCGGTCTGGGTTTCGGTCGGGCTGGCCCCCAGCCGTTCGGCATAGCGGTTTGCCGTGTCGGTCTGGTTGGCGGCGGTCTGTGCGATCCGCGGGCTGGCGACCTTGCCGCGATCATCGAAATTGAAGGCCGCCGCCAGCTGGACATAGCGCTCGTCGCCGAGTCTGTTCGCGAAGGACGACGGATCGGAGGGATCGCTCCGGAGCACCCGCATGATGGTGGCGCGGCTCTCTGTCGATGGATCCAGGTCGAAGGCCTTCAATGCATAAGTGTAGACCGCGTTGTTGGAGACGAAGCCGAGCACTGAATCGATATTGGAGAGCCCCGCCTTGAAAAGGCTCGCGGCGGTCTTGTCGCCGCGGTCCGCGATATTGCGGTAATTGGTGAAATAGCCATCGACGGTGGCATCCAGCGAGGCCGCCGATTGCGCGTCTGCTCCGGCCGGGAGATTGCCCTGGCTGTCGAAATTGAAGCGGGCGGCGAGCGTCCTGTATTGCTGCTTGCGCTCGAGGGCGCCTGGCGTGTCCTCGGCCATCCGGTTGAGGGCGCTCTGCGGATCGAGGGGGTCGCTGGTGAGAATTGTCCAGGCATAGGCTGGCGTTTCGATGGAGGCGTTGAGGCCCACGGAACTCAAGGCGACATTGAACAGACGGGGATCAGTTAGCAGATCGTCGGCGGTGCGGACGTTGGCGATCTCCGATTCATAGTAGCTGACCTGATAGGCCGCCGCTTGCGGACTGGCGGCCAGCCCCTTGCGATCGAGATACAGATAGACCGTGGAATTGGCCCGGCTGGCGCTTTGCAGACCGCCGGCGGGAACCGAACCATCCGGTTCAAAGGGCAGCATGGCGGCGAGCACCGAATAGCGCAGGTCGCCCGCCGCGGCCGATCCGTCGGCCGCATTACCGGTCAAGACGTCGCGAATGAAGGCGCGCGAGGCGACGGAAGGGTCGATCCCCGCCGCCGTCAGCGCGACCTTGAAGACTGCTTCGTTATCGAGGAAGCGATCGACATTCGTGATCGAGCCGATGTCGTCGAGATAGGCTCGTGTCGACGCGGCCTGCGCCTGCCCGGCGCGCACCCGGTATTCGGAATAGGCGGAGACCAGAAGATCGGTCTGTCCGATCGTTTGAGCCGTTGGCGCCGTGGGTGCAACTGTCGACTTGGCGAAGTTGAAGGCCTGCGCGAAGGTTCGGTAGCGCTCGTCCGAAAGCTTGTTGGCCAGGCTCTTATTGTCGCTCAAATCGCTTTCAAGGACTTTGCGAATCAGCGCCTTGGACGGGATTTGATCTTCAAGACCGTGAGCCTTCATCGCATAGGCGTAGAGCCGGTAGTCGTCCATGAACTCGTCGATGGTCGAGACGGCGTGTATGTGCGTGCGATAATACTCAGCCTCGCGTTTGACCGCCGGATCGGCGGCGACGCGTTCGAGCGTTTTCGGCATGTCGCGGGTGTAGAGCTGGTAGCTGAGATGGGTCGACAACATGGCGACGCGTCCTGAACATCCACGATAAGCGGGGGGCGGCCGCTCGTTGCGGTCGATCGTGTCAGGATACCGGACCCTCGCTTGAGCGGGGCTGGAATGACCGCCGGACGGCCGCCAGCATCAGGCCATCAGCCGACTGCCAGCATCCGCCGCTGTTCATCCGAGACGAAGCAGAGATCGAGCAGTTTCTGGACCTCGGCGGCATGGCGGAAATCCGGCTCGCCATTGACCCCGGACAGGAGCGCGATGACGAACCGGTCGGCGTTGCGCGGCGTCGGGGGGCATTCGAGCGGCTTCCAGGTCTGGGTCTCGATATCCGACCCGAGACAGACCCGCAGCATCGAATCGGTCTGGTTCGCCCAGATCTTGAGGGCGCCCTTGTCGCCGTGGATGGTCAAATCGAGGTCATTGGCCCGGCCGGTGGCGTAGCGGCTCATATGGACGACGCCGAGCGCGCCGTTCGAAAACTCCACCGTCATCGCGCAGGAATCGTTGGCGTCGAGCTTGTAGGCGCCGATGGCCCCGCCCTCGGCCTTGTCGAAGGTCTTCAGCCGTGCCTGCAACGCGACGATATCGAGGCCGGTGCCGTAGGTGACGAAATCGAGAATATGAATGCCGATATCGCCGAGCACGCCTTTTGAGCCATGGGCGGTCGACAGGCGCCACAGCCACCGCTCGTCGATCCGCCAATCGCCCCAGTGCTGGCCAGTCAGCCAGCTCTGCAGATAACTTGCCTCGACATGACGGACCGTGCCGATTTCACCCGCCTCGATCATGCGCCGCGCCATCTGGATCCCGTGGGCGTTGCGGTAGGTGAGATTGACCATGTTGATCAGTCCCGCCCGTTCGGCCGCCTCGGCCATCTCGAAGGCGTCGGCCGCATCGACCGCCAGCGGCTTTTCGCAGAACACCGCCTTGCCGGCGGCTAGAATTTCCAGCGTCGTCGGCTTGTGGACGTTATCGGGTGTCGAATTGACGACGGCGTCGAACTCGCCCCATTCGAGCGCCGCGCCAAGGCCGTCGAAGGATTTCGGGATGCCATGCATGTCGGCGAAGGCGCGGGCTCGTTCGCCATTGGTGTCGCAGGCCGCCACGATCCGGCAACCGGGAATCGAGAGAAAATGCTCGGCGTGGCGATGCGAGATGCCACCGGTGCCGAGAATCATGATGCGCTTTTCGCCGGCGGCAGCGCCTGTCTGGCCCGCTTGCCCGGTGCTCATCGATAGCCGGCCTCACCGGCCTTGTGCAGCCTCGCACCCTTGACCTCGAGTTTCTCCGGCGCCTTGTCGGCCGGCACGTTCGGCGCCGCCGCGACATCCTTCCACGCGGCGACCGGATTGTAGGCCCAGCGCACGGCGTTCCGGATGACCGTCTGGATGTCGGCGTTGTGGTAGATCGGATAGGTTTCGTGGCCCGGTCGAAAGTAGAAGATCTTCCCGGCCCCGCGTTGATAGGTCAGACCCGAGCGGATCTCCTCGCCGCCCTCGAACCAGGAGATGAACACCGTTTCCATCGGCTCGGGCACCAGGAACGGCTCGCCATACATTTCCGCGTTCGGCAGCTCGATCGCCGGGCTCACCCCTTGCACGATCGCGTGGGAGCGATTCACCGCCCACAGCCGCTCGCGTTCGCCCGCCTCGCGCCAGCGTAGCGAACAGGGCGTACCCATCAGTCGCTTGAACACCTTGGCGAAATGACCCGAATGCAGGACGATGAGCCCCATCCCTTCGTGAACGCGGGTGACGACGCGGTCAGCGACCTCGTCGGAGACCTGGCCATGCGCCTTGTGGCCCCACCAGACGAGTACATCGGTCGCATCCAGCCGCGCCTGCGGCAAACCATGTTCGGGCTCGTCGAGCGTGGCGGTCGAAACCTCGAAATCCCGCCCGGCTGACAGGAATTTGGCGATCGTGCCGTGGATTCCGTCCGGATAGATCTCCTTGACGACGGGATTCTCCCGTTCGTGGATAAACTCGTTCCACACCACGGTCCGGATGGTCATGGCTTCCTCCCCTCAGTTATCGATCCGCCGCAGGAAATGCGATCAATGAGCAGGCGGCACCCCCGTTTCGTCAACTCGCCTCGAGAAGTGCGAAAGGAAGCTTCGCCAAAATCGCGCCGAGCGCAAGTTCGCCCGATGCGTCGGCGGTCTCGCCGGAGACGATGTTGCGCCAGGATCGAGCGGCCAGCGCCTCCGGCAGGCTGATCCGGGTGTCGCCCCAACGCTCGGCCTGAACGTCGATGGTCTCGCGCCCGTCGAGAAGCGTCAGGCAAAGCCGCGGCGCCACGGCGATCGCCGCGCCGCCGGTCTCGTCCGTCCGCGCGAAGGCGACGACGTGCCGCGCCATGTCGCCCTCGACCGCCAGCGGTTCATAGCTGCCGGCCGTGAACAGCGCCGGCGCGCGGCCCCGCATCGCCAGCCCCGCAGCCGTCAGCATCGCCTTGATGCGGCCCGAGCGCCAGTCGGCCAGAGCCTCCTCGAACGTTCCGCCGTCGGCGATCGCCTCGCCGCGCGCCGAAAAATCGATATCCCGTCGGTTGTCCGGGTCGACGAGGGAAAAGTCGTAGAATTCCGTGCCCTGGTAGATGTCGGGGACGCCGGGGGCGGCGAGCTTGATCACCGTCTGCGCCAGCGACGTCAGGGCTCCGGCGGCCACGAAGGGCTGCGCCGCGGCCCAGAAGTCGGCCAGAAACGTGCCCGACTTCGCGGGATCGAACACCGCGCCGACGAAGCCGCGCAGCGCCGTCTCGTAAGGCTCGGCCGGCGAGGTCCAACTGGTCCAGCGCTTCGCCTCGCGCACGGCCTTTTCCGCATAGGCCTCAAGGCGAGCGGAGATCGCCTCCCTCTGCCCCCCGTCCGAAGGGTTGAAATCGGCCGGCAACACCCCGAGCAGCGATTGATAAAGGCCCCACTCGGTTGTCGGTTCCGGCGCCTCGAAGCCGTTGCCGATGTCCTGGCGCCACGGCGCCATCCGTTCGGCAAATCCCGTGACGAGATCGCGCCAGTGCTCCGGCGCCTCGGACAGGGTGTAGAGCCTGGCGCGGGCATCCTCGCCGCGCTTGGGGTCGTGGGTCGAGGTGGCGAGCAGACCTTCGGGCTGGTCCTCGGCCCGGATCCGCATCGCCCCATGGAACGCATCCAGGTCGGCACCGTAATGATCCGGCTCGCCGCCCACCTCATTGAGAGCGATCAGCCGGTTATAGCGATAGAACGCGGTATCCTCGACGGCCTTGGCCATGACCGCGCCGGTGGTCTGCTGGAAACGCCGGGTGAAGTCCAGCGCGCCGGCGACATCGGCGCCGTCCTCGAAATCCAGCTTGAGCAGGCGGCCGATGAACTGGATCGGCTCATCGGCTTCGACCTCGCGCCAGGTCATGGCGAGATCGACGGCATCGTCGATGATCGCGATATCGCGCTGCGGCACCCCGTCCACCGAGACATAGGTGCGATAGACTGGAAGCGCGGTCGCGCCCTCGACGATCGCCCTTGCGATGGTGTCCTGGCCAAGGTCGCGGGTCGCAAGACCGCGACCCGCCACCGCCAGGGCGAGCCCGGTGAGGTGCGACAGTTCGCCAGCAAGATTGCGCTGGAAAATCGAGCGCTTCTGCCGGGTGATCATGGCCCGCAGATCCTCGTCCTCGCCGAGGAAATCGTGATAGGCCGCCGTCATCGCCTCTTCCTGCCCGGCATCGACGAAAAGACCGGACAGGGCCGTGATGAATTCGTAGCCGGTAGTTCCCTCGATCTCCCAGGATCGGCGCAACCGCTCGGGGCCGGTCAGGATTTTCTCGACGTGGATCGTCGGCGCCCGGCGAACCGAGTGGAACGCCTGCGTCAGCTGTTCCAGATAGCCTTTCGGGTCGGCCAGACCATCGACGTGATCGATCCGGATACCGTCCAGCCGACGCTCGCGGGCCAGTCGGATGACCAATTGATGGGATTCGCGGAAGACCCGCCGCGATTCCTGCCGGACGCCGATCAGGTCGGCGATCTCGAAGAAACGCCGGTAGGTCAGCTTCTCGCGGGCCGTCCGCCACCAGGCGAGCCGCCAGGCCTGCGCTTCGTGCAGTTCGTGCAACGCATGTTGATCGCCATTGATCGTCTCAAGCGCCCGCTCGAGCGCTTTGCTGAAGTCCTTTTCGGTCAGATGTTCCGAAAAGCGTTCCGCCAGTTCCTCCGCCTCGGCCGGGGTCGAGACGGAAAAGCGCCGCACCATCCGGTCCTTTTCCGGATGATCCATCAGTCCGAAGACATGGCCGTAGGTTCTCGGATCGATCGGCAGTCCATAGCCGGAGGCATCGAAGCGCAACTGAGCGTTCGCCGCGTCGAGCTCGACCGAAAGATCGCCCTCGGCCAGCGCCTCGCCATAGGGTTTGCCGAGCACCGGCACGAGGATTTTTTCCGCTTCCCAGGAAATGTCGAAGGTCTGGGCGTAGCGGCTCTCGGCGCCCCAGCGCAGAACGTCCTCCCACCAGTAATTCTTCGGCGAGACACCCATGTGGTTGGGAACGAAGTCGAGAATCAACCCAAGGTCCGAAGCGACCAGGGCATCGCTCATGGCGGTGAAGCCGCTCAGCCCGCCGAGGTCGTCCTCGAAGGCGTTGTAATCGGTGACGTCGTAGCCGTGGGTCGAGCCGGGCGAGGCCGCGAAGATCGGCGAGGCATAGAGATGGCTGACGCCGAGCCGAGCCATGTAGGGCGCGAGCCGTCCGGCGGTCTCGAACGTCGTGCCCTCACGAAACTGCAGGCGGTAGGTGGCAACGAGAGGGCGGCTCATGAGGCGACAGGCCTTTCTTCACGCATGGCGGCGGCGAGGGCGAGAAAGCGCTCGTTTCCCGGCAGGTCCTCGATCGGGACATCCGAGCGGATGCGCCAGTTCGGATATTGGTCGGTCGTGCCGGGAAGATTGGGCTGGCGCTCGGCTCCGACCATGTCGTCGAGTTGCACCGTCACTAGCACGGATGGCGTGCGAGCGATGAAGCGGTGGATCGCGACGGCCAACTCGGCCGGCAATTCCACCGGCAGGTCGGCCGTCCCGGCCACCGCGGGGCGCAGATCGTCAGGAAGGATCCCCTCCTCCGCCAGTGCCACCGCCAGCGCCCGGCGATCATGCTGGCGGCTGTCGCGGTCCCGCACGGTGGCGGCGGCGTCCTGAGTGCCCATCTCGGCCCGCAGCGCGATATCGGCGCCCCGCCACCACCCCGCGAGGGTGGCGAGGTCGTGGGTCGAGACGCAGGCGAGCGCAAGCTTCGGATAGGCGCTCGGCGGCAGGAACTCGGTCTCGCGGTGGCGCTCGAAATACAGCACGCGATAAGACAGGATTCGCGCCGCTTCCATCTTGTGCCGGAAGCCCGGCGGTACGGTCCCGAGATCCTCGCCGATGACCAGACAGGCGTTCGCCTCGGACGCCGCGGCGACCGCGTCGACCATCGCGCCGAGCGGGTAGCGCACGTAGCCACCACCCGACGACGCGACGCCGTCGGGGATCCACCACAGGCGCGCGAGTCCCATCACATGGTCGATCCGGATGGCACCGGCATTGCGGGTCAGCGCCTCGAAGGAATCACGCAGCGGCTGATAGCCGCGTTCGGCGAGTGCCTTGGGCGACAGCGGCGCCAGCCCCCAGTCCTGCCCCTGGCTGTTGAACATGTCCGGCGGCGAGCCGACCCGCGCCGCGCCGACGGTCAGCGACGGATCCGCCCAGGTCTCCGCCCCGTCGGGCGCCACGCCCACGGCGAGATCGAGATAAAGACCGATGGGCATTCCCGCGGCGCGCGCGCGCGCCTGCGCCTCGGCCAATTGCTCCTCGGCCTCATATTGCAGCCAGCAGTGATAAAGGACGAGGTCGGCATTGTCCTCGGCAAAGCGGGCGACCTCCGGACTGTCCCTATCCTGGAGCGCCGCCGGCCATGAGTGCCAGCCCGCATAGGCTCCGGCCTCGGCCTGCTTTTCGGAGATCGCCTCGAATAAGGCAAAGCCCGCGAGGGACTCGTCGCCGCCGGCGCAAAAACGCTCGAACCCCTGGTCCTGGCGAATAATTTCGATCCGATCGGCGAAGATCTGCTTCAAGAGCGCGCGCTTCACCTCCCCGGCCGCCGGATAGTCGACAAGCGTCCCGTCGAGGCCCGCGAACAGATCCGACTCGGCATTCCGCAGCCGCGCGATGGCCTCCGGCCCGCCCGCCAGTTGGTCGATGGCGATGTAGAACGGATTGAGGAAGCGGCGGCTCGACGGCGAATAGGGGCTGTATCGGCCGGGATCGGCCATGAACAGGGCATGCAGCGGATTGACGCCGATGAAGGCGGCGCCTTCCGCAGCGGCCACCTGCGCCAGATTAGCCAGATCCTCGAAATCGCCGATGCCGAGATTACGGTGCGAGCGCAGACTGTAGAGCTGGCAGGCGACGCCCCAGGCGCGGTTTCCCGCTATCGCCCCGGGCAGCGCGCAGCGCCGCGTCGGCATATCCTTCTCTTCGTCGAAGTCGCCAGGCTTCCCCTCATCGGGGTCGACGCCCAGAACGGTGAGCAGCGCCCGCTTGGCTTCGTCGGATATGACCTGGCGCTCGCCGAGTTCGGAGATGTAGGCGAGTTGGATGCCGTGGCTCTCGGCGAGCCTGTCGAGACACCCGCTCACGCCGGGGCATCCGCGATCAGGCGCTGCTCTTCCAGGCGGAAGACCACCGACGGACCGGGCAGGACGCCCGTCGCGAGCTCGTTGGCCGCCTCCTTCGGATGAGCGTGAACGAGGGAACCGCAGGTCAGATCGCCCTTCATGACGTCCGCGGGGATCGCCCAGGGCTCGTCGTCCAGATTGGCGAAGAGATGCAACACCGCCCCTCCCTTCAGCACCCAGGCGACGACGAACGCCTTGGAACTGTCCGAAACGTGATAGCTGCCGCAATGCGCCGGTATATCGGCGAGAAGCGGGACGATGGATTGTCGGCGCTTGGCCAGCAGCGCCTTGGTCATGGCGAGCCGGCGGGCATAAGTTGGCCGCGACTTCATCGACCAATCCAGCCGGGAATCACGGAAGGTCGTCTCGGCGTTCGGATCGGGGATCAGCTTGCGCGCCTCCTCGTCTCGGAACGCGCCAAACTTGCGGAATTCGCTGCGGCGGCCTTCCCGCACGACATCACCGAGTTCGCCGTCGAAATCCGTAAAGAAGCTGAACGGATGGGTGTCGCCATATTCCTCGCCCATGAACATCAGTGGGATCTGCGGGGACAACAGCAGGATGGCCTGGAGGCATTCGTTCACCCGGCGCGAGGCGAGGTCGGTCAGCCGGTCGCCGAAGGCGCGATTGCCGATCTGGTCATGGTTCTGCAGGAAGTTGACGAAAGCCGTCGGCGGCAGATGGCCGGACGGGTGACCCACCTCACGGTCCCGCGTTCGCGAATACTGACCTTGATACACGAAGCCGGTGGCGAGACACTTGGCCATCTGCTCGACGCTCTGGCGCACATAATCAGCGTAGTAGCTCTCTTCCTCATGGGTGGCGAGCACATGGGCGCAATGATGAAAATCGTCGTTCCACTCGCCCGAGATGAGTTTGGGCTCGCCGGATGGCCCGCGCTCGATATGCCAGGTGATGTTGCGATCGTCCTCGGTGGTCAGATGCACATGGCGATCGGGAAAGGCCGCTCGCACCCGTGCCGCCAATTCCTCGACCAGCGGCGTCTCCGTCGTGTCCTCGATCGAGTCGATCGCGTCGAGCCGGAGCCCATCGATGCGATATTCCTCCAGCCAATATAGGGCGTTCTCGATCATGAAGGCCCGCACCGGCGCCTCGTCATAGGCGATCGCCGCCCCCCAAGGCGTATGGATCTCCTCGTGGAAGAACTCGGGGGCATAAGAGTTGATGAAATTCCCATCCGGACCGAAGTGATTGTAGACGACGTCAAGGAAGACCATCAGCCCGCGAGCATGCGCGGCGTCAACGAGCCGCTTCAGTCCATCAACCCCGCCATATGCTTCATGCGGACAATAGAGCAGTACGCCGTCGTAGCCCCAGCCGCGCCGGCCGCCGAACTGGGCGACGGGCAGAAGTTCGATCGCGGTCACCCCGACGTCGCGCAGATAGTCGAGCTTGTCGATGATCGCGTCGAATGTACCCTTGGGGGTGAACGTGCCGGTGTGGAGTTCGTAGAACACCGCTTCCCGCCAGGGCCGTCCAGCCCAGTCGGCCGATTTCCACGCGAAGTCGGCGGGATCGACCAGCTTCGACAGGCCGTGAACATCGCCGACCTGGGCCCGTGCCGCCGGGTCCGGCACGACCTTGTCGCCATTCACGCGAAAGCCATAGCCGCCACCGACGGCGACACGGTCCGTGGTGACGCGCCACCAGCCTTCCGCGTCCTTGTCCATGGCAAGACAGTCGAGTTCGTCGTTTTCGGCCTGGATCGCCAGCTCGATCGATCGCGCGCTGGGAGCCCACAGCCGGAACTCCGTCCGATCGCCGCGCCGGGCGGTGCCCCAGGAAGTTTCGAAGGAGGATCTGTCGTTGCTTGCCATGTCCACGGGCCTGCTGCCTGTCCGATTTCAAGCCCCGGCCCGCACCCGTCCGATACGGGGGTGGCGATCTGGGAGCGATAAAGATTACGCGGGAAAAAATCAGCGGCGCGACAGCTCGTCGGCCATCGCACGGTAAGCTTCAGTCACCCGTCCCTGCATGACTAATTGGAGCGCCGAACGATCGTTCCATCCTCCCACGTCGCGTATTTTTTGCTTGGCTGGCGATAATCCGGACCGCCGACGCCGATCCGTATCCATCCATCAGCGCTGGCGGTCCGTCACGCCGCGCGCCGTCCATGCCCGATGCGACCGTGCACGCGGTCGTGGATGAAGCCGAGCTTGCCGATGACCGGCTCGTTGAGGACGAACGGGTAGAGATCGGAGTGCCCCATCGAGCGATTGAAGGAATTCAGCGCCGCCGAGAGCGCCAGCCAGGCATCCGCCACTTCCTGAATCGTCGTTTGCTCGGCGAAGACGTCGAAATCGATGGTGGTCGTCAGCAGCCCTTGACCATCGACCCTCGGATCGACCGTCACCCCCCAGCTGTTGCCGGTTTCCAGCGTATCCACGATGTGGAAATAATGTGCCCAGGTCTCGGCGAAGTCTTCCCAGGCGTGCGAGCCGGCATAGGACGAGACGAAGAAGTTCTGCCAGTCGGGCCTCGGCCCGTTGGCGTAGTGGGCCTTGAGGGCTTCGCCATAGTCCTCCTCGTCGTTTCCGAACACCGCGCGGCAAGCATCCAAGGCGCCGCCGTCGCGCACGAGGCGGTCCCAGTACCAGTGTCCGACCACGTGCCGGAAATGGCCCAGCAACGTGCGATACGGCTCCCCCATGGCGGTACGGCGCTTCTCCCGTTCGGCGTTGTCGGCCTCGGCCAGGGCGATGGTGATCAGACCATCGTCGTGGCCGGTCATGACATTCTCCCCCGTGGCCGTATCGCTGGACAGAAACTCGAAGCCAAGCCCCTCGGGATGCTCCTCGCGGGTTTGCAGCGGCAGGCCGAGCCGCATCGCGGTGTAGATCATCCGGTGCTTCGCCGCTTCCATCCGGCGCCATAGCTCGACATTCCTGGCATCGGCAAGGTCGGGCACGGTGATGTTGTGGCGGCAGGCAGCGCACAGCCCGTCGTCGCTCTCCGCATCGAGGAGCCAGTTGCAGACGCCGAATTGTTGATTATGGCAGTATTTCCAGCGCCGCCCCCGCGCATGGCTACCCGCCTCGGCCCAAAGCCCGGCATCGGGTTCGAGAGCGACCATCCGGTTCGAGCGCGGCTCATAGCCGAGCGCATGGTTGCAGCGTTCGCAGACGACGTTCTCGAAGAACACCACCTGGGAGCAGGACGGGCAGGAAAAAAGCTTCATGATGTCAAATCCCAAAATGCCTCTTGCGCCAGCCGCTCGGCACCTGTGAATGCGCCGATCAGCCGGTGGTTCCGGCCGCGCCCGGCCCATCAAGACCCCGTCCCGATGCCTTGGCTGGCGCGAGTGGTTTGCCGGGCGGCGTCAAAGCCCTATTGTCCGATGGCCGTCCCGCCGGAACCGGTCCAACGAAAGCCCCGATGTCGATCCTCGCAGCCCTTCATCACGTTACCCACTATCGCTACGACCGGCCCGTGCGGCTCGGTCCGCAAATTGTGCGGTTACGGCCAGCGCCCCATTCGCGGACGAAGGTTCCTTCCTATTCGTTGAAGGTCCTGCCCGAACCACACTTCGTCAACTGGCAGCAGGACCCCTTCGGCAACTATCTGGCGCGGTTCGTGTTCCCCGAGCCCGCGACGGAATTCCGCATCGTGGTCGACCTCGTCGCCGACAGGACCGTCTACAACCCCTTCGACTTCTTCGTCGAGGAGGCCGCCGAGGCCTGGCCGTTCGCCTATGAAGAGCCGCTGAAAACCGATCTGGCCGCCTATCTGGGGGCCGAGCCCGCCGGCCCGCTGCTGACCCGCTATCTGGAAGACCTCGACCGCAGCGAGACCCACACCGTCGATTTTCTCGTCGGGCTCAACCGCTCGCTCGAGCAGAAGATCGACTATCTCGTGCGGATGGAGCCGGGCGTACAGACGCCGGAGGAGACGCTGCAACGCAACTCCGGCTCCTGCCGCGACACGTCCTGGCTGCTGGTGCAGATCATGCGCCATCTCGGCTTTGCCGCGCGGTTCGTCTCCGGCTACCTGATCCAGCTGAAGCCCGACACGGTGGCGCTCGACGGCCCCACCGGCACCAATGTTGATTTCACCGACCTGCACGCCTGGGCGGAGGTGTATCTGCCGGGCGCCGGCTGGATCGGACTCGACCCGACATCGGGACTGATGACCGGTGAAAGTCATGTGCCTCTGGCGGCAACCCCGCATTTTCGCTCGGCCGCGCCGATCACCGGCGCGGTCAGTTTCGCCGCGGTCGAATTCGATTTCGAGATGACGGTGGACCGCATCGCCGAGCGGCCCCGCGTTTCCCATCCGTTTTCCGAGGAGAGCTGGCAGGCTCTCGATGCGCTCGGCGAGCGGGTCGATGCCGATCTGGTGGCCGCCGATGTGCGGCTGACCATGGGCGGCGAGCCGACCTTCGTGTCGATCGACGATTTCGAGTCGCCTGAATGGAACGCCGACGCGACCGGGCCGATGAAGCGCGGCCTTGCTGACGATCTCATCCGGCGCCTGCGCAAGCGTTTCGCGCCTGGCGGCTTCCTGCACTACGGTCAGGGCAAGTGGTATCCTGGCGAGACTTTGCCGCGCTGGACCTTCTCGCTCTACTGGCGCAAGGACGGCGTGCCGGTTTGGAAAAACGCCGACCTCGTTGCCCGCGAAACCGACGCGCGGCCGGTCGGCGCTAAGGAGGCGGAGCGCCTCTCGCGCAAGGTCGCCGAAGTTCTCGGGATCGACCCCGATTATGCCACCCCGGCCTTCGAGGATGCGGCCTATTGGCTTGCCCGCGAGGCGCAGCTTCCCGAAAATGTCGAGCCGACCGATTCCAAGCTTGAGGACCGCGAGGAGCGCGCGCGTCTCGCCAAGGTCTTCGACCGCGGCCTGTCGCAACCGGCCGGCTACGTTCTGCCGGTCCAGGCCTGGCAGGCAAGGGGCCATATCCGCTGGCAATCGGAACGCTGGACGACCCGCCGCGGGCATCTGTTCCTCGCCCCTGGCGATAGCGCCCTCGGCTACCGCCTGCCGCTCGGCGCGATCCCGCATCTGGACGCCGAGGACTATCCTTACACTCACCCCGCCGACCCGATGCAGGCTTTCCCGCCGCTGCCACCGCAGAACCGCATCCAATATGGCCGCGTCGAAATGCAGCCGCGGCGGGGGAGCGGCCACGACCGCCGGACGATGGCCGAGCCCACGGCAACGGACGGATCCTTCCCGGCCGCTGGCCGGTCGACCGCCGGTCGCGCCACCGACCCATCCCCGACCGAGATCGAGGGCTCCGTGCGCACCGCGCTGGCGATCGAACCCCGCGACGGTAAGCTCTGCGTGTTCATGCCGCCGCTGGAGACGGTCGAATCCTATCTCGACCTGCTCGGTGCGGTCGAGGACGTGGCCGAAGCCGAAGGCCTGCCGTTGCAGATCGAGGGCTACCCGCCGCCCGAAGATCCTCGCCTCAACGTCATTCGCGTCGCCCCGGACCCCGGCGTCATCGAGGTGAATGTCCACCCATCGGCCTCGTGGCGCGATAGTGTCGACATCACCACGGCGGTCTACGAGGAAGCGCGGCTGTCGCGTCTTGGCACCGACAAATTCATGATCGACGGCAGGCACGCCGGCACGGGCGGCGGCAACCACGTTGTCGTCGGCGGCGCGACACCGCTGGATTCGCCCTTCCTGCGCCGGCCCGACCTGTTGAAGTCGCTGGTGCTCTACTGGCAGCGCCACCCATCCCTGTCCTATCTGTTTTCCGGCCTGTTCATCGGACCGACCAGCCAGGCACCGCGGGTCGACGAGGCCCGGCACGACCAGCTCTATGAGCTGGAAATCGCCATGGCGCAGATCCCCGTGGAATCATCGCTGGTATCGCCGTGGATGACCGACCGGCTGTTTCGCAACCTTTTGATCGACGTCACCGGCAACACCCATCGTGCCGAGATCTGTATCGACAAGCTGTTTTCGCCGGACGGTCCGACCGGCCGGCTCGGCCTCGTCGAGTTCCGCGGCTTCGAGATGCCGCCGGACGCCCGCATGAGCCTCGCCCAGCAACTCTTGATCCGGGCGCTGATCGCCAAGTTCTGGAAGTCTCCTCAGACCGGCGGGTTCGTTCGCTGGGGAACCACGCTGCACGACCGCTTCATGCTGCCGGAATTCCTCTGGCAGGACTTTCTCGATGTCCTCGCCGATCTCGGCGAGGCCGGCTATCCGATGCGGCCCGAATGGTTCGAGGCGCAGGCGGAATTCCGCTTTCCTTTCTGCGGCAGGATCGAGCGCGGCGGCGTAACGCTCGAATTGCGCCAGGCGCTGGAGCCGTGGCACGTCATGGGGGAGACCGGGGCCATCGGCGGCACCGTCCGCTTTGTGGATTCCTCGGTCGAGCGGCTGCAGGTAAAGCTGACCAATTTCGACCCAGCGCGGCACATGGTGACCTGCAACGGCCGCGAAGTGCCGCTGACCGCGACGGGCATCGGCAAGGACGCGGTCGCCGGCGTGCGCTTCAAGGCCTGGCAACCGGCTTCGGGTCTTCATCCGACGATTCCCATCGACGCGCCGCTGACCTTCGACATCTACGACCGCTGGTCGAAACGGTCGCTGGGCGGCTGCATCTACCACGTCGCCCACCCGGGCGGGCGCAACTACGACGTATTTCCGGTCAATTCCTACGAGGCCGAGGCGCGGCGGCTCGCGCGGTTCGAGGACATCGGCCATACGCCCGGGAAGTTCGAGCCGGCGCGCGAGGCGGCGAACGCGACATTCCCGTTGACGTTGGATTTGCGCCGACCGGCCGGGCTGAAATCCTAATTATTCGCAAAGCATAGTATTCGAGGGGGCCGGAAACCCAGCGACAGGTTGTTTAGCCGGGAACCATTCTTGTTTGGAACTCATTTCGGCCTCTGCGCTTGTGATTATAGTTCGCCGCCGAACATCAGCACTTCCCGATCCGCTCTGGGAACGCTGGTTTGGCTGAACCGAATTTCTTGAGACTTTGGAGACTGACATGAAAAAGTTCTATCTGGCCGCATTGCTCGCGGGAACCGCGCTGGCACCAGCCGCTTACGCCCAGGATGCCAATCAGCAGCAGCAGCAGATGCAGCAGGGCGGCGCACAGTTCAACGAGATCCAGGCGCAGATCCGTCAGGCCAACACCGCGCTCGAGCAGCAGGACGCCCAGACCGCTCGCGAACAGCTGGCACAGATCATCCAGCGTCTGGAGCAGATGACATCGCAGGTCGAAGGAGAGCAGCGCCAGGAAGTGACCATGCTGCGCGATCAGCTGGTTGAGGCCGACACAGCGCTAGCCGGCGAGGACATCGACGCGGCGATGATCGTGCTTGCCGAGG
>NZ_JALHBS010000039.1 GCF_024195285.1 Aurantimonas marianensis | reverse complement strand
ACGTCGCTGACGAGGTCTATCGCCAAGCAGTGACCGCCGCCGGTCTCGGTTGCATGGCCGCCCTCGAAGCCGAGAAATGGCTCGCCGCCCAGGCGCTCGACACCGAAAGCCAAGCGGCGGAATAGCGGCAGCGGGCGGGCGCCTTAGGTCGTCTCGCTCCACAGCCGTCTGGAGATGATACCCCATGGCGCTCGACTGGGACAAACTGCGGATTTTCCACGCGGCCGCGGAAGCCGGCTCGTTTACCCACGCCGCCGACGCTCTCAACCTCAGCCAGTCGGCGATCAGCCGGCAGGTCGCCGCTCTGGAGCACGAGATCGGCGCGCCGCTGTTTCACCGGCACGCGCGCGGCCTGGTGCTGTCGGAACAGGGCGAGCTGTTGTTTCAGACCGCCAACGACGTTCTCAAGCGGCTGGAACAGGTGCGCATGCAGCTCACCGAAACCCGCGAGAAACCGACCGGCAAGCTGCGCGTGACGACGACAGTCGGCCTCGGCTCCGGCTGGCTGACCGAACGCTCGAAGGAGTTCCTCGAGCTTTACCCCGAACTCGAGCTGCAATTGGTCTTCGACAATGAGGAGATCGACCTGACCATGCGCAAGGCGGACGCGGCGATCCGCCTGCGGCAGCCGCAGCAGCCCGATCTGATCCAGCGCCGCCTGTTCACCGTGCATCTTCACGTCTACGCCGCGCCGTCCTACCTGGCGCGCTTCGGGCCGCTGGAAACGATCGAGGATCTCGACAAGCACCGGATCATCACCTTCGGCGAACCGGCTCCGAACTATCTGCGCAACCTGAACACGCTCGAAACGGTCGGCCTTCCCGAGGGCAAGGCGCGCCACCCGATCCTGCAGATCAACAATCTGATCGCCATACGCTCGGCCATCGAGAGCGGGATCGGCGTGGCGCTGCTGCCGGACTACATGATCGACAAGCGGGCCAAGCTGGTGCAGGTGCTGCCGGAGATGGAGATGCCGACATTCGACACCTATCTCTGCTACCCCGAGCAGATGCGCAACGCCGCGAAGCTCAAGGTTTTCCGCGACTTCCTGATCTCGAAGGCGCGCACCTGGGCCTTTTGAGGGAGCTGCCGCGATACGCCGGATGACGGCTCAGGCCGCATTTTCGTCGGCCGGACGCGTACCTTCGGCACGCTCGGCCAGAAGCCGGTTGACGGCGTCGCCGTTCATCGGCTTGGCATAAAAGAAGCCTTGCACTTCGTCGAGACCCTCGAGCTTGGCGAAGACCTCCTGGCGCTCGTTCTCGACCCCTTCTAGCACCGTCTCCATGCGCAGCGTCGCCGCCAGGCGAACGATGGTGCGCACGATCTCGGCCGTCTCCTCGCCCGATGCCAGTTCCTCGGTGAAGGAGCGATCGATCTTCAGGCGATCGAAGCGAAACCGCCTGAGATTGCCGAGACTGGAGAAGCCGGTTCCGAAATCGTCCATGGTGATCTTGACGCCGAGCGCGCGAAGTTCGGCGATCATGCGAATGACGGTCGGGGTCGGGTCGAGCAGGAGCGACTCCGTGACCTCGAGATCAAGGCGATGAGGCGCAAGGCCGCTCGCCTCCAATGCCTCGCGCACCCGCATTGCCAATTGCCCGTCCTGGAACTGGATCGGCGACAGGTTCACCGCGACGCCGACCGGGGCCGTCCAACTGGCCGCCGCCGCGCATGCATCGAGCAGCACCCGGTTACCCAGGTGGAAGATGAGCCCTGAATTTTCCGCCGCCGGGATGAACTCGGCGGGTGCCAGCTGGCCCCGCCGCGGATGGTTCCAGCGGACAAGAGCCTCGAAACTTCGGATGCCGCCACCGCGTGCCGCGATGATCGGCTGGAATTGCAGCACGAATTCGTTTCGATCGAGGCCACGCTTCATCTCACCGACGAGTTCGGCCTCCGCATCCTTGGCACGTCGCATCTCGGGCCGATAGATCTCGAACGCGTTGGCATATCTCGACTTGGCTCGATAGAGCGCGATATCAGCCGAACGCATGGCGTCGGACCATGTCCGGCCATCCTCGCCGACACGCGCGACACCGATGCTGAGTCCGGGCGTCAGCGGCACATTCTCGAAGTCGATGGTCTGTCCGATGCTCTCGATCAGGGTTTTCGCGAAATCCTCGGCGCTCTCGCCGGGTCGTGGAAAGTGCACGACCAGGAATTCGTCGCCACCGAGCCGCACAGGAATATCGTCGCCGATACACGCTTCGCGCAATCGCCGGCCTACTTCGATCAGGACCACGTCGCCGGCGCGATGACCGAAGGTGTCGTTGATCTTCTTGAACTTGTCGAGGTCGAGCATGTAGAGAAGCGCGCCGCGCTTCTGCCACAGCCGGCTCGCGATCCCCTCCTCCAGCCGTCTGGTGAGGTAGGAGCGGTTGAACAGGCCCGTCACGGCATCGCAATGGGCCTGCTCACGCGTCAACGCCTCGCTCTGATGCATTTGCCGAAGACGATCCTCCAGCTTGCTCTGGCGGCGACCGATCTCCAGAAATATCCGCCCCATCACGAGCGGCGCCGACAGCGCCATGACGTGCATCGCCGTGGCGGTAAAGGTTGCACCAAGGCCGGGGGCAAGCCCCTGCCAGCGACGCACCTGCATATCGATCAACAGGCCGGTGACGGCGAACAGGGTGCCCAGGCCCAGTCCGGCCAGCCCATAGGCCCGCTCCGACGGATTCAGACGGAAGTTGTTCGACGGCTTGAAAAAGAACACGTCCGCGATCCAGTGTCTCGAAGAGTTGACAGAGCCTTATCCGCAATCCGGGGTGGAGTGACACCAATGTAGGCTGGTCTGCTTTCGAGCCGATTAACGCCCACCGGAAAACATAGCTCGCCTCATTAACGGAGTATCCGCCATGTCGCCTTATCCATCCGTGATCGCGGCCATCGGCGACGTACACGGTACGGCTGGGCTGCTGTCGACGCTTCTTCAGGGGCTCGAGACCGTCGCGGCAAGCCGGAAGGCAATCATGGAGATCGTCTTCCTCGGCGACATCGTCGACCGGGGACCCGACAGCCGCGGCGCCCTCGATCTCGTCGGCGACGCAATCAAGGCTCATCCGAATTCCCGGTTGCTGCTCGGCAATCACGATTGGTGGCTGCTGCAGTTTCTCAAAGATGAACTCGATGGCGACGCGACCGACAATTGGCTCGATCAGGGCGGCGCCGCCACCCTCGCCTCCTATGGCGCCACGGCGGACCGCGATCTCGACGCCATCCGACACCGCATCCTGCGGGATCGACCGGAGCATTGGGAACTCCTGTCCCGCGCCGCGACGATCACGGTAGAGGGCAGCTTCGTCTTCGTCCATGCCGGGATCGATCCACGCCGGCCGGTCGACTGGCAGGACCCACACGACTGCCTGTGGATCCGCGCGCCCTTCCTCAATCATGTGGGGCGGCTCAGCCACGTGGTCGTGCATGGCCATCAGCCGCAGAAAGGCGGACGTCCGGTCGTCACCGAGAATCGCATCTCGATGGATACCGGTGCCGTGTTCACCGGCCGTCTCTCGGCCGTGGTGATCGATCGGGACAGTGATGGGCTCGCGTTTTTCGCCGCCACCGCGGAAGGTGGCTTCGCGGCGGTCGAACCGACCCGCCTGGACCGGGGTCTCGGCACGATCCTCGATGCTCCGTCACGCCAGGCCGATCGATCTTGAGGTTGTCACGGAGACGCGGTCGGCCGCAATGACGGGCGACGGCACACGGACCGGCCGGCGGCGGCAGGCAAAAAAATGGGCGGCACATGGCCGCCCGAATTTTGGCTGGAGTATCAGGTCATGAAAAACCCGATGTCCTGCAAATGCGTTAGCACCGGTTTGGTTGCACTGCTTGCGAAAATAAACCACCTGCCACGCGGCGGTCGCGCCGACATTCCGCCGGGCACTTTCACACAGGCGGCAAAGTCGTTAGCAGACGCAACCAACCGTGCATGATGGCGTTAACGCAGCGAATGCTCTTGCGCCACCGCCCGATCGGCATGACCTAGATGCCCGGAGCTAGAGTCGGCGCAGCCCAACAGACGACCGCAGGAGTCCCAGCCCATGTTTCGCGACAAGCCCACCGCCTACGATCGCATTTCCGACGCCCTGGCCGATATCGGCGAACGCATTGAAGAGCTCGAGGGGCGGGTCGTCGACCGTTTCGATCCCCGGCCATCGCGGGCCGAACGCATGCGGCGATCGATCTCGCGGCACCTGCCGTTTCACGCCGAGCCGACGGGCCTGTCACGCTACATGCCGGAATTTTTGACCGCCCTGTCGATACCATCGGGCTCGGAGGCCCGCCGCCACATGCGTTCGCTTCGCGACGAGGCTGGCGAAGGGATCGAGGGCGCGCGCGGCTATCTGAGCGAGGGTCGCAGGCATCTTCCCGAGTTCCGGCTGCCCCGCGCGACGAGTTTTCGCCGTGGCGCGCAGACCCAGCGCGGCATCGATTATCTGCGCGACCGGCCGGAGTTGACCGCGCTCCTCGTGGTGGGCGGGGCGGTTGCCGTTGTCGGCACCGCCTATTTCGTCACCAAGAAGGTGCAGGAACACACCGAGGAACCCGACTATGACGTGGTCCGCGAGGACGGGCCGATCGAAATCCGCGACTATGATGCGATGATCGTCGCCGAGACCGTCAAGGGTGGTTATCATGAGAAGGCGCGCCGCGCGGGCTTCCAGACGCTGGCCGACTATATTTTCGCCCGCACGCGCCCCGGCAAGAAAATCAAGATGACCACACCCGTGACCCAGCAGCTGGCCGAAGGCAACGGCCGGACCAAGGGCTGGGCCGTGCGTTTCGTGATGCCGAAGAAATTCACCCTGGCCAGCCTTCCCGAACCCGGCAACGGCGATGTCGCTCTCAAGGAAGTCCAGGCCCGTCGCATCGCGGCCATCCGCTTTTCCGGCAACTTCAATGCGACGCTCGCCAGCAAGCACCTGATGAGTCTCTACAATTATCTTGCCGACAACAATTTGAAGCAGAAGAGCGATCCCGAATACGCCTTCTACAATCCGCCCTGGACGCCCGGCTTCATGAAGCGCAACGAAATCCTGATCGAGATCGAACGCTGAGACGCCGCGACCATCGATTGCAAAGGAGACGACAATGACCCAGGACAACCATCGCAAGACCGCGCCAGAAGGTGGCGACATGCCCGCTGGAACGACGGATCCGGCTATCCTCAGCGAGGACCAGATCGCCTCCGAACGGATGGGCGACAATGCGTTGCAGGCGAAGAACCAGGTTGATCAACACAACCAGCGCACAACCCAGGCGGAGGCCAAGCGCGAGCCGGATGAGGACACGCTCGAGGCGTTCCGGAAAATGGACGAGAAGTAACGGCGCTTTCCCCGTCGACGACAACGGCAAAAAAGGGTTCGCCATAGCGCGGGCCCTTTTCCGTTCAATCGCCACCGCCCACGGACAGGCGAGCTTGCTGCCCCATCCTTCGCCTCAAACCTTGATGACGTAGTGCTTCCTGGTCGGCTCGACGACCTTCCAGCGGCCCTTGAAGCCGGGGCGGATGACGAAGCTGTCGCCGGCGACGAGCTTGACCGGCACGCCGCCATCTTCGGTCAAGACCGATACGCCTTGCAGAATGTGGAAGAACTCCCATTCCGTATACTCGATCTCCCACTCGCCGGCGGTGGATTCCCAGATGCCGGCGTAAAGGCCGTTACCATCGTCCTCGATGTTCCAGGTCTTGTTGGTGGGGCGACCGCTCTTGATTTTCTCCTTGACCGGCGCTCCGGCCTCGACGGCGATACCGTCCTTGTCGAATTTCAGGAAATGGTCGGCCATATCGGATCCTTGCAGGAACAAAAGACTATCGGACCGGCAGGAATGCGCGGCGGTGGCGCTCGTTCCGCCATGGACGAGAAAGCCGAAACGGCCGCCTCATGGGCGGCCGTTTCAGGTCCAGGCTCGAAACCAGCGGCGGCGTCAGGTCTTGGCGAGCGCCTGATCGAGATCGGCGATGATGTCGGCGACATTCTCGATCCCGACCGACAGCCGCACCACATCGGGCCCGGCGCCGGCGGCGGTCTTCTGCTCGTCGGCGAGCTGCTTGTGGGTCGTCGACGCCGGGTGAATCACCAGCGAGCGGGTATCGCCGATATTGGCGAGATGGGAGAATAGCTCCAGCGCCTCGACGAAGGCGACGCCCGCCTCGAAGCCGCCCTTCAGCCCGAAGGTGAAGACGGCCCCCGCCCCGTTCGGCGCGTATTTCTTCATCATCGCGTGGTTCGGATCGTCTTCGAGACCCGCGTAGGACACCCAGCTCACCTTGTCGTGGCCTTTCAGGTGCTCGGCCACCTTGAGCGCGTTTTCGCAATGGCGCTGCATCCTCAGCGGCAGCGTCTCGATGCCGGTGAGGATCATGAAGGCGTTGAACGGCGAGATCGCCGGGCCGAGGTCGCGCAGGCCGAGCACACGGCACGCGATGGCGAAGGCGAAATTGCCGAAGGTCTCGTGCAGGACGATGCCGTTATACTCTGCTCGCGGCTGCGACAGCATCGGATAGCGGTCGCTCGCCGACCAGTCGAAGGTGCCGGCATCGACGATGGCGCCACCCATCGAGTTGCCGTGTCCGCCCATGAATTTGGTCAGCGAATGGATGACGATGTCGGCCCCGTGCTCGATCGGCCGGCACAGATACGGGGTCGCCATCGTGTTATCGACGATCAGCGGGATGCCGTGCTTCTGGGCGATCGCCGCAACTGCGGCGATATCGACCACGGCGCCGGCGGGATTGGCGAAGGATTCGATGAAGATCGCGCGGGTCTTGTCGGTGATCACCGCCTCGAAACTCGCCACATCGTCCGGGTCGGCCCATTTGACCCGCCAGTCGAAGGACTTGAAGGCATGGCCGAACTGGTTGATCGAGCCGCCATAGAGCTTGCGCGAGGCAACGAACTCGTCGCCCGGCTGCATCAGCGCCTGGAAGACGATGAGCTGGGCGGCGTGCCCCGACGCCACCGCCAGGGCCGCGGTGCCGCCTTCGAGGGCGGCGACGCGTTCCTCGAGCACGGCCTGGGTCGGATTCATGATGCGGGTGTAGATGTTGCCGAACTGCTGCAGCCCGAACAGCGACGCGGCATGGTCGACATCGTCGAAGACGAAGGAGGTGGTCTGGTAGATCGGGGTCGCGCGGGCGCCCGTCGACGGATCCGGCTGGGCGCCGGCATGGATGGCTAGTGTCTCGAACCCCGGTCCGCTCATTCTCATGCTCCCTGCTTATCTCGCCGGCGGTCGTTGTTCGGCCGGCTCCCGACATCGTGCCGGCGAGGCCATAGCACGGCGCGCCGAGCGCCGCGAGGGAAGCGTCAACCGGTTTTCCGGCGCGCGCAGCCAATCGAGCAAGGCGAGAATCCGAATTGCCGAAATGTGATGGTCGCCGCCCCAGCTGGTCCGAAGCGGGACGCCACCGGTCGCAACTCGTGGGCGACAGGCCAAAAATCACTATCCTTTCCCCATTGCCTGAAGGAACGGTTGGGCGGGGTAGGCAATCACCCTTCGGCCTTCTATAGATTAGCACCGTCTACCCCTCAGAGAAGCGCTGTGGTTAAGGATCAGATCGTACGACCGGATCGTCACCAGGAAGAGTCCCGGCGATCCGCCGCTCTCCACGCGTATAACGTTCTCGATACGCCACGAGAGGCGGATTTCGACGACCTGGCGCAACTGGCGTCAGAGGTATGCTCGACCCCGATCGCGGTCGTCAATCTGGTCGATACCGACCGGCAGTTCTTCAAGGCCGAAGTCGGGTTGGGCGTACGCGAGACGCCGCTCGAGACTTCCTTCTGCGGCCATGCGATTCTGGCCGAGGATCTGATGATCGTTCCGGATGCCGCGGCGGATCCGCGTTTCCGGGGCAACCCGCTTGTCGCCGGCGAGCCGGGCCTGCGATTTTACGCAGGGGCTCTGTTGAAGACCGCGGAGGGTCTGCCGATCGGCACCTTGTGCGTCCTCGATTACGAGCCCCGCGAACTCGATGAGCATCAGATCCGCACATTGCGCCTGATCGCCAGGCAAGCGATGACCCAGCTGGATTTGCGCAGGTCGGTCGCCGAACGCGATCGCTGGCTGAAACAGGCGCAAGTGCTCGATGCCCGGAACCGCCAGATCGTCAACAGCGCGCTGGACTTTGGCATCATTACCCTCGATCTCGATGGCAATGTCACATCCTGGAATGTGGGTGCCGAGAACATTTTCGGCTGGACCGAGAAGGATATGCTGGGCCAGGCCGCCGACGTCTTCTTTACCGATGGCGACAAGGAAGAGAACATCGCCGAGCAGGAGATGCTCGCGGCGCGCGAGTCCGGCCGCGGCCCCGACGAGCGCTGGCATCTTCGCAAGGACGGCTCGCATTTCTGGGCATCGGGCGAGATGATGCGGCTTCTCGACGAGGCCGACGTGCATGTCGGCTACCTGAAGATGCTTCGTGATCGCACCCAGCAGCATCAGCTCGACGAGCAGCGCGCGACGGCGACGCGGGAACTTTCCCATCGCATGAAGAATTCCCTGGCGATGGTCCAGTCGATCATACGCCAGACCTTCCGGGCGACGCCGATCGAGGACGCCGAGGAAGCGATCTTCGACCGGATCCGTGCCCTGGCCGACGCGCAGGATATCCTGACGCAAACCCATTGGACGGGCGCGCGGATCGAGCATGTCGTCACCCACTCCCTGAATGCCCATCGGACGGGAGAGGGACGAATTACCATTGCTGGTCCGGACCTGATGCTGACGTCCCAACAGGCGCTCGGCTTGTCGCTGGCCATCCATGAACTGGCGACCAATGCCGCCAAGTACGGCGCGCTCGCCAACTCCAGCGGCCGGCTCGGGATCGTCTGGTCGGTCTCGGAGAGCGGCAAGTTCCGCCTCGACTGGATCGAGACAGGCGGGCCACCCGTAGCTTTACCGACACGAGCCGGATTTGGCTCCAAATTGTTGGAACGAATCGTCGCGCCGTACTTTGATGGGGAGGCGACGCTGACATTTCCGGCCGAGGGGTGCCGGTTTGTGCTGCAGGGTGAACTCACCCTGGAACCGGCATATTGAGTTTGGAAACCGGATAAGCTTAAACCGGCATATTGCGTTTGGAAATTGAATGGCCGGCGTTTCGCAAGGCATCAAATATGCGGCTGTGGTGGTCGAGGATAACCCGCTGTTGCTGATGGACGCGATGGATCTGGCGGAAGGTGCCGGCTTCCTCGTCTATGGAGCTCGGGACGCGGGTCAGGCGATGCGCCTGATGAACGCCCACCCGGAAATCCGGCTGCTGTTTACCGATGTGGATATGCCGGGCTCCATGAATGGCCTGCAACTCGCCCGGGCGGTCAGCGACGGCTGGCCACCTGTGGCCATAATCGTCGCGTCGGGCTACCGTCGGGTCCAGGAAGACGAGCTTCCGGAAAACGGCCAGTTTTTCGCCAAGCCTTACGCAACCGGCTCCATGAGCAAGGCGCTCGAGACAGTGGCGCGCAAATTGGCGGCCTAGACCCGCACCGGTCTCCGCTCCCGGCGACCAGCCCTTTCCCGCATCTTATCGCCGCGGATTCAGTCCAAAACTCTGATAGCCCTTGCCCATCACCGGCTTTTTCGACGAAAGCACCCGCGAATTGATGCCGTTCCAGCCGATCTCGCCGGACAGGCGCGCATATTCGATCTTCGGGCACCGATCCATGATGACGGTAAGTCCGGCGGCTTCCGCCTTCGCCGCGGCTTCCTCATGGCGGATGCCGAGCTGCATCCAGATCACCTTCGGCAAAGGATTGAGCGAAAGAGCCTCATCGACGATCCCCGGCACGGCGTCGGCGCCGCGAAAGATGTCGACCATGTCGATCGGCTCGGGAATGCTCGAAAGATCTGCGTAGCAGCGCTGGCCGAGCAGATCCTGCCCGGCGAGGCCCGGATTGACTGGAATGACCCGGTAGCCCTTCGCCAGCAGGTATTTCAGCACGAAATAGGAGGGCCGCACGGCCTTGGCGCTGGCGCCGACCAGTGCGATGGTCTTCACCCCGTCGAGAACGTCGCGGATCGTCGCGTCGGGATAGGCGAGCGGGGCGGCGCTCATTCGCCTTTCCATTCCGGTTTGCGCTTTTCGAGAAATGCCCCGATCCCCTCTTCGGCGTCCCTGGCCAGCATGTTTTCGGTCATGACGCTGGCGGCATAGTCGTAGGCGTCGGCGAGCCCCATCTCCGCCTGCCTGTAGAAGGCCTCCTTGCCGATCTTCACCGTCACCGGCGATTTCGACGCGATGGTCGTGGCGTATTTGCCGACGATGGTGCCGAGATATTCCGGCGGCACGACCCGGTTGATCAGGCCGAATTCACGCGCGGTGCGCGCGTCGATCGTCTCGCCGGTCAAGAGCATTTCCATGGCGTGCTTGCGGGAAAGGTTGCGCGACAGCGCCACCATCGGCGTCGAGCAGAACAAGCCGATATTGACGCCCGGCGTGCAGAAATGCGCCTCCTCGGAGGCGATGGCGAGATCGCAGGAGGCAACGAGCTGGCAGCCGGCGGCCGTCGCGAGGCCGGCACCCTCTGCGATCACCGGCGTCGGATGGCGGACGATCGCCTGCATCAGTTCGGAACATTTGCGCATGGTCGCCGCGAAGAAAGCGCGGCCGCGATCGGCGTCGCCGCGCCTTGCGGTAAGTTCCTTCAGATCGTGCCCGGCCGAGAAGAGCTTGCCCTCGGCGGCGATGATAACGACGCGGTTGGTCTTGTCAGCCGCCGCATCCCGCAAGGCCGACAGGATCGCCTCCATCATGGCCATCGACAGCGCATTCGCCGGTGGGCTCGACAACACGATCCGGGTCAGCCCCGGCGCGCGCTGGACGTCCACCGGATGCGTCCGGGTATCGTTGAGTTCGAAAATGTCTGCCATGTCCGCTCCTCGTTCGCATGGTGGCGCATCGGCCGGCCGTAGCCTCGCCCTATCTAGATCATGGCGCCGCTTCGTGCCATCGGAAGGACGCCAAACGAACGACACCCGAGGGGAGACGCCGGTTGCAACCAGTCATGACTGTCCAGGAGCTCGATGCATTCCTGGAAAGCGAGTTTCCGCAGCTCGGCGGCCGCGATGGCGGCTTCTCGATCGTCGCGGTGAAGCCCGGCCTCGTGGCGATGCGGCTGCTGGCCGGCGATCGCCACCTTCGGCCCGGCGGCACCGTCTCCGGCCCGACCCTGTTCACGCTCGCCGATGTGGCGGCCTATGTCGCGGTGCTGGCTCATATCGGCCCGGTCGCGCACGCGGTCACGACGAATCTGTCGATCAATTTTCTGCGCAAGCCCGAGCCCGGTCCCCTGGTCGGCAGCGCCCGCATCCTCAAGCTCGGCCGGCGCCTCGCCGTGGTCGAGGAGGCGATGACCAACGAAGGCCATGACGCGGGCGGCGACGACGTTCTCGCCCATGCGGTCGCCACCTATTCGATTCCGCCGCGCCCAGCGGGAGCCGAACAAGAAAAGGACCCGGTAGTATGATACCGTCAATGCTTGAGCCCCTGCCTATCAGGGCTTACGGGATCATCAGCCGATGCGTTTTCGCGTTGACAGCAGCTTCGTCGCGCCGTATGTCACGCCCCATGAGGAGCGGCCGTGGGTCGCTCTTTTCTTAGGGCGGCCTGCGAAGGTTTGCCTCGATGCTCACCAACACCCAGGGGCAACCCATGAAAACCTTCTCGCAGAAGACCGAGACGGTGGAGAAGAAGTGGATTCTGATCGACGCCGAAGGGCTCGTCGTCGGCCGCCTCGCTTCCCTCGTCGCGCTTCGCCTTCGTGGCAAGCATAAGCCGACCTTCACCCCGCATGTCGACGATGGCGACAACATCATCATCGTCAATGCCGACAAGATCGTCCTGACCGGCAAGAAATACGCCAACAAGACGTATTACTGGCACACCGGCTATCCCGGTGGCATCAAACAGCGCAAGGCGCGCGAGATCCTCGAGGGGCGCTTTCCCGAGCGCGTCGTCGAAAAGGCGATCGAGCGCATGCTGCCGCGCGGCCCGCTTGGGCGCCAGCAGTTGAAGAACCTGCGCGTTTATGCCGGTGCCACGCATCCGCACGAAGCGCAGAACCCCGAGACGCTCGACGTCCGGGCCATGAACTCCAAGAATTCGAGGGCCGCATAATGTCCCAGCTCTCTTCGCTCGAAGAACTCGGCTCGGCCGAAGCCGCGGTGCAGCCGGAAGCTCCGGTTCACGTCCAGAAACTCGACCAGCATGGCCGCGCCTACGCCACCGGCAAGCGCAAGGACGCAGTCGCCCGCGTCTGGGTCAAGCCCGGCACCGGCAAGATCACCATCAACGAGCGTGATTTCGCCACCTATTTCGCCCGTCCCGTGCTGCAGATGGTGCTGCGCCAGCCGATCGTCGCGGCCAGCCGCGACGGCCAGTTCGACATCATCGCGACGGTCGCCGGCGGCGGTCTTTCGGGACAGGCCGGCGCGGTGCGCCACGGCATTTCCAAGGCGCTGACCTATTACGAGCCGGGCCTGCGCTCGGTTCTGAAGAAGGGCGGCTTCCTGACTCGTGACTCGCGTACGGTCGAGCGCAAGAAATACGGCAAGGCGAAGGCCCGCCGGTCGTTCCAGTTCTCCAAGCGCTGATCAAGCGCTCCGGCGACGGCGCGTCGTCCCTTATCAGCAAAGCTAGCCGCCGGGTCCGCCCGGCGGCTTTTTTGTTGGCCGGAACGGCGAGGCCGTAAAAGATTGCGCTAATCTTTATGCTTAACCAAGCCTTGACGAAAGGTTTGGCCGAAGCGCCCGGCTGACCCATAACACTCTGGAAACACGAGGCATCGCGCCTGTCAAAGAGTGGGATCCAAAAGGCATCGTGTCGATACAAACCAGCTTCGAACCGTCCGTCGCTCGCCGTCACCGGCAGGACACCAAGGCCGATCTCCTCCGGCTGGCCCGGATCTGGGCCGCGGCGGGAGTGCTGGCGGCACTGCTGATTTCCTTCAATCCCTTTCCACCCGAGATTTCCCGCACCGACAGCGTCCTGCTAAATCGCTACGGCTATTCGCTGCTCGCCGCCTTCGTTCTCGCCACGCATGTCGTGGTCACCGATCCTCGCATGCTGAAGGCACTCCTCAATCCGTGGTGGGTTCTGCTGCTGCTGCCCCTGCCGCTGTCGCTCTGGGGCGCCGGCTGGCCGGAGCAGGGCATTCGGGCGATGTTCTTCACGATGGCGACGATGCTGGCGGCCACCGGCGTGCTGACCCTGCCGCCCGATGTCCGGGGCTTCCGGGCGGCTCTGATATTCGCCTGCGCCGCGGTACTGGCGCTCAGCTATGCCGGCATCTTCGCCCTTCCTGCCCGCGCGATCCACACCGCCGCGGAAGTGGAAGCCGAGCATGCCGGCCTGTGGCGCGGCATCTATGCCCACAAGAACATCGCCGGCCCGGTGATGGCGATGATCGTCTTCGCGGGCATCTACCTGCTGCGTAGCGGACGCACCACGATCGGTCTGACGCTGACCGCGCTAGCGCTGCTTTTCCTCTTCAAGACCGGCTCGAAGACGTCGCTCGCTCTGGCCCCCGCAGTGGTCCTGCTGGCGCTGCTGGGGCCCCGGCTGGTCGGACGCGGGCGCACCGCCCTCGCATTGTTGGCGGCTGTCGCCGGACTGCTGGCGTTGACCGTGGGCGCCGTGATCGTCCCTATCTTCGGCGACCTCCTGCACGGGCTGATTCCCGGAACGACCTTCACCGGCCGCACCGATCTGTGGAAGTTTGCGCTGGACCTCGCCGCCCCCCTGCCCTGGACCGGACATGGCTACGAAAGTTTCTGGGGCTCGGCCGGCGTCGAATACTCGGAGAAGCCGTTCGAGCTCAGCTGGGACATGCGCGGCGCCGCCAACGCCCACAACAGCTACCTGGATGTGGTTCTGGAGCTTGGCTGGCCGGCAGTCGCCATCGTACTTCTCGTCATGCTGGTTTTTCCACTCATCGACTATGCGCGGTGCCGGCCGGACCCCGAAAACCAGCGCCTCGCCGATTTCTTTGTCATGGTGCTAGGCTTCATGCTGCTGAACGCGGCGCTGGAAAGCTTCTTCTTCGACCGGGAAAAGCAGGCCTGGCTGCTGGCGTGGATCGCCGTGGTCGGCCTCCGCTTCACCAGCCGGATGACCGCCGAACCCTGACGCCGTGTTGCATCATGTGGGCGAGAGCGCCGTCTCAGGCCGAGGGTTCTGGCAGCTTCGGCCTCGCATTCGCCGACCGCGACCCCATATCGCCAGCCGAGTGGGATGGTGCCGCGACGGGCGCGCGCCGCCCTTGTCAGTTCCTGAGAGAGGAACCGTATGGCCGGCAACAGCATCGACCACGCATTTTCGGATGGCGCCTTGACCGGCGCCGCCGGCGACCCGACCTATGCCGGCGCGTTGTCCTTCATGCGGCGGCGGTTCACCAAAGCGGTCCAGGGAACCGACGTTGCGATCTGGGGGGTGCCGTTCGATTCGGCGGTATCGAACAGGCCCGGCGCCCGCTTCGGCCCACAGGCGCTGCGCCGCGCCTCCGCGATCTTCGACAACGACCCGCAATACCCCTTCCACCGCGACCTGTTCGAGACGATGCGCGCCGTCGACTATGGCGACTGCCGCCTCGACTATCGCCTGCCGGAAACCGCCCACGCCGCGATCCGCACGGAAGCCGCTTCGCTGCTTGAGAAGACCGGTTTCCTGTTGACCTTGGGCGGCGATCACTCGATCACCTTTCCGCTGCTTCAGTCTCATGTCGCGCGCCACGGCAAATTGTCGCTGGTCCAGTTCGACGCCCATCAGGATACCTGGCCGGTGGCCGCCGGGCTCGACGGCGGAATGCGGGTCGATCACGGCTCCTTCGTCAAGGCGGCCGTCGAGGCGGAACTGATCGACCCGGCGACATCGATCCAGATCGGCATCCGCACCCATGCGCCGGAAGATTGCGGCATCGAAATCCTTTACGGCGACGCGGTCGAGGAGATGACAAGCGCGGCGATCGCCGAGCGCATTTATGAGCGGACGCGGGGGGCGAATGTCTACCTGACTTTCGACATCGACTGCCTCGACGCGGCCTTCGCGCCGGGAACCGGCACCCCCGTCGCCGGGGGGCCTTCCAGCGCCAAAATGCTCGCCGTCCTGCATCATTTGAGGAAGCTTCCGATCGTCGGCGCCGACGTCGTCGAAGTGTCGCCCCCCTATGATCAGGGCGACGTCACGGCGATCGCCGGCGCCACCGTCGCGATGTATCTCCTCGGCATCCTGGCGGATCAGCACGCGCGATGACCCGGGCGGCAGCGGTCATCGCTTCGCCGAATTTCCGTCGTCATACGAACGAAGTCCTGCGTAAGACGCTGACATGAATCTTGAATGGCCTGTCACCGGCTTTTCGGTCACCACCGCGAACGCCCGGTCGACGGGCGATTCCTTTTCAGATCAGGCCCCATGACCGCAAACATTCCCTTCATCGATCTCGCCACCCAGCGCGACAGGATTCGCGATAAGATCGACCGGCGCATGGCCGCCGTGCTCGATCACGGCGCCTTTGTCATGGGTCCCGAGATACGCGAATTGGAAGCAGAGTTGTCGCGCTTCGGTCAGATGGCGCACACGCTGTCCTGCGCCTCGGGCACCGACGCGCTGGCGCTGCCGCTGATGGCCTGGGGCATCCGGCCCGGCGATGCCGTGTTCTGCCCGAGCTTCACTTTCGCCTCGACCGCCGAAGTGGTCGCCTGGCTTGGTGCGACGCCCTATTTCGTCGATGTCGATCCGCAGACTTTCAACATGGACCCGGCAAGCCTCAAGGCCGCCATCGCCGAGGCGAACGCGGCGGACGACCTCGTCCCGAGGGCGATCATCGCGGTCGATCTGTTCGGCCAGCCGGCGGACTATCCGGCGATCCGGCAGATCGCCGACGCGCACGGGCTGAAGCTCATATCCGATGCCGCGCAGGGCTATGGCGGCACCATCGACGGCGAACTGTCCAGCAAGTGGTCGCATGTCGTGTCGACCAGCTTCTTCCCGGCCAAGCCACTCGGGTGTTACGGCGACGGCGGCGCCGTCCAGACCGACGACGAGGAGCTTGCCGCGATCATGGCGTCGCTGCGGGTCCATGGCCAGAATTTCGAGGACAAATACGACAATATCCGCATCGGCATGAACGGCCGGATGGATACGCTTCAGGCGGCCATCCTGTTGGAAAAGCTGGCGATTTTCCCGGACGAGATCGCGGCGCGCGGACGCATCGCGTCGCGCTATTCGCAAAAACTCTCCAACCTCGTCATGCCGCAGAGGCTTCTGCGCGACGCCACTTCGACATGGGCCCAATATACCGTTCGCCTGCCTGAGGGGGTCGATCGGGCGGCGGTTGCGGCAAGCCTGCGAGAGGACGGCGTGCCGACGGCGATCTATTATCCCAAACCGCTGCATCGCCAGACCGCCTACCAGTCCTTTCCGGTCGTCGATGGCGAACTGAAGGTGTCGGACGCGCTGTCACGGGACGTCCTCAGCCTGCCGATGCACGCCTATCTCACCGAGGAGACGCAGGACTTCATCGTCGAGAAGCTGGCGGCCGCGCTCGCCGCCTGACCGCGCCCGGCGATTTCTCTTTCCTCGCTTGCCGTTGACGTCGGTTCAGGGTCTGGACGCGACGGTCGAATCAGCTAAACCGTCCCGGCAACCCAAATGCGCGGTTCCGCGCGCGAACGGGCGCGTGAAAACATCGAGGGGAGTCAGGATGGCCGACAAGATCAGGATCGGCGTGCTCGGCGCGAGCGGCTATACCGGCGCGGACCTGGTGCGTCTGGCCGCCCGCCATCCGGCGATGGAAATCGCCGTCCTCACGGCCAACAGTCACGCCGGCAAGCCGATGCGCGATGTTTTCCAGCATCTTTCGCATATCGAGCTGCCCGATCTGGTGACTATCGAGGACGCGCCCTGGAACGAGGTCGACGCGGTATTCTGCGGCCTTCCCCACGGCACGACCCAGGCGATCACCAAGGAGATCTTCGAAAAGCACCCGCAGACGAAGATCATCGACATGTCGGCCGATTTCCGGCTGCGCGACCCGGCCGTCTACAAGGAGTGGTATGGGCTCGACCATATGGC
Organism: Aurantimonas marianensis; assembly: GCF_024195285.1. Classification (GTDB taxonomy): domain Bacteria; phylum Pseudomonadota; class Alphaproteobacteria; order Rhizobiales; family Rhizobiaceae; genus Aurantimonas; species Aurantimonas marianensis. The sequence goes on along the minus strand of NZ_JALHBS010000039.1, from coordinate 36,634 downwards.
GACCGACATTCAGGGCGAAGCGGTCTATGGTCTGACCGAGCTTTATCGCGACGCCATTCGCGAGGCCCGGTTGATCGCCTGCCCCGGCTGCTATCCGACCGCCGTGCTCCTGGCTCTCGTTCCGCTCGCCAAGGCGGCGATGATCGACGCGTCGGACATCGTCATCGACGCCAAGTCGGGCGTTTCGGGCGCCGGGCGGAGCCTGAAGGAGAACACGCTGTTCTGCGAGGCGGGCGAAGGCCTTTCACCCTACGCCGTCGGCAAGCATCGGCACATGGCCGAGATCGAACAGGAAATCGGCACCGCAGCCGGCGTTCCTGATCTGCGGGTCAATTTCACGCCGCATCTCATCCCGATGAGCCGGGGAGAACTCTGCACCAGCTACGTCCGGCTGGCGGATGGGGCGAGCGCGCGCGATCTGCGTCATCATCTCCTCGAGACCTATGCCGGCGAACCCTTCGTGACGGTGGCAGACGAAGATGTCCTGCCGCGGACGCAAATGGTGCGCGGCTCGAACTACGTGGTCGTCAATGTCGTGCCGGACCGCATTCCCGGGCGGGCGATCGTGATCTCAACCCTCGACAATCTGGTGAAGGGCTCGGCCGGCCAAGCCATCCAGAACTTCAACGTCGCCTACGGGATCGACGAGACGACGGGCATCGAGCAGTTGCCGCTGTTTCCCTAGAGGCTTGAAATCCTCGACCGGTGACCGCCTTGTCTCAATCGCGATGCGGCGCCAGAACCGCGTCGAAGTTTGCCACCACCGCCTCCAGCGCCTGGAAGCAGCGGGCGTCGGTGGCCGTCCCGACCCCTTCGCGCATGATGTCGAGCGCTTTCGACACGGGCATCGCCTTGCGATAGGGCCTATCCGCCGTCATGGCGTCGAAGATGTCCGCGGTCGTCAGGATGCGGGTATCGAAACAGATCGCGTCGCCCTTCAAGCCGCGCGGATAGCCCTTGCCGTCCAACCGCTCGTGGTGGGCACCCGCGATCCGCGCAAGATCCTGAAACACGCTGACGCGGGCCAGGATCTCTTCGCTGAAGGCGGGATGGCGTTTGACGGCCGCCCATTCCGCGTCGTCCAGTTTCCCCGGCTTGTCCAACACCTGGTTGGAGACGCCGAGCTTGCCGATGTCGTGTAGCAGCGCCACGCGTTTCAGATAGCGCCTGTGCTCGGCGTCGAAACCGAGTTCCACCGCGATGAGATCGGTGAACAGCGCCACACGCTCGCTATGACCATGCGTGAAGGGGCTCTTGGAATCGACGACCTGGGCAAAGGCCTCCGCGATATTGTCGAGGAAATCCTCGTCGATCGCTTCGGCATCGTTCCCTGGCGCAAGGCTGATGACGATCGGCTCGATTTCGGGCGATGCGAGGGTCGACCAGAAGTTTTTTCGCACCGCCACCTTACCGAATGCCGCGACGAGTTCCGGATCGAACCACCGTCCGCTGCGCTTTTCGACTTCCCTGACAGCGAAGTTTGCGTCGGCGCTCGTACGGAAGACGTCGACGACCTGGGCAAGCAAAGCGATACGTCCGAACAGGGAAATAGCAGTGCCGCTCAGCCTCTGCGGCTGCCCGTTCCCGTCCCAGTGCTCGTCGAGATCGAGAATGCCGCCGGCCACGGCTTCGGAGAACCGCATCTGCCGGACGATGTCGGCACCGCGATGGCAGCGGGTCTCGATCAGTTCGCGGCCGACCTTCTCGCCCTGGGCCAAAGCGATGACCATGGTCCGGAATCGCTCGGCGAGATTGGCCTTCAACCCGGTATGCTTGAGGACGAAACGAAGCATCTGCGGCAGGCTGTCGTCAACGATCTTGATGTCGCGCTTGAACGCGATGTCGTCGGTCAAAAACAGCTGGCAGATGCGCGCGGCATTGCTGCTGCAACCGATATCCTTGAGCAAGAGCGTGTAATAGAGATCGCTCATCTCGCCGTCGGACAGGCCGAGCTCTCGCCCGACATTCATTCCGATCCAGCAGCAACGGACGCTATGACCTTCCGGCTGGCCTTCGGTCAGATCGAGCGCGTAGCTCAAGGCACTGACCAGTTCAGCCTTTGAAAGGCGGTCTCCATTCGACTGTATCGCGACATCCATCACGGTTCACCTCGATCACCTCGATGAACCTTGACACGCTGCCGGTTAACGCTCCGCGAAGCGACCCATATCAATTCGATATCGCCGGCTCTCGATATTCGCCGACCAGTGCCCGCGCATGGACGACGGCGGCGGCCAGAACCACCATGCCGCCCGCCTGGTGGATCAAACCCCAGCTGATCGGCACGGCGAGCAGCAGCGTCACGACGCCGATGGCCGCTTGCGCCAGCACCAGCACGAACAGCACGACAGCGCGTCTGGCATGGCGTGTCCCCGGCGCCTGCGTGACCGCGGCGACGGTATGGAGCGCGACGATGGCGAGGAGGACATAGGCTCCCATCCGGTGGATGAACTGCACCGTCATGACGTTCTCGAAGAAATTGCGCCATGCCGGCTGCATGACGAAAAGACCGTCCGGAACCAGCGCGCCGTCCATCAGTGGCCAGGTGTTGAAGGTGAAGCCGGCGTTCAGCCCCGCCACCAGCGCGCCCAGATAGATCTGCGCCAGGCTGGCGAGCACGATGACACCGGCGACCGTCGCGGAAGCGCGCGACGGCGGCGTCTCGTAGCGTTTGGGGGCGAGGCCTCGCGCCACCCAGATCGTCGCCGCGAAGATCAGGCAGGCGATGATCAGATGCGTCGCCAGCCGGTACTGGCTGACATCGGTCCTGACGCTGAGGCCCGACGCCACCATCCACCAGCCGACACCCCCCTGTAGCGCGCCAAGACCGAGAATACCCAGGAGCCTCGGCTTCAGGAACGGCTCGATGCGGCCGGTCAGCCAGAAGAAGGCGAGCGGCACCGCGAAGACGAAGCCGACCGCCCGGGCCAGGAAGCGATGCGCCCACTCCCACCAGAAGATTGTCGTGAAGTCATCGAGGCTCATGCCCCGATTGATTTCCTGATACTGGGGAATGCGTTTGTAAAGCTCGAACTCCTCCTGCCATTCCGCCGCCGACAGGGGCGGAATGATCCCGTGGATCGGCTTCCATTCGGTGATCGACAGGCCGGAATCGGTCAAACGGGTGGCGCCGCCCACCAGAACCAGCGCGAAGACCAGCGCCGCGACCGTATAGAGCCACAGGCGGATGGCCGCCCGATTGCGCATGATGGGGTTCGCCGCGAACGGCGCGCTGTCAAACTGGGCCAGGGTCGTCATGCCGCATGCCATTGCACCGAAAGTCCGGCGCAATCAAGGGCGGCAAGGTCGCGGCCGCCCCGCTGGAAATACCTGGGCGAAACCGCCATAGAGAAACCCATCGCCCGGGAACATCTCCCCTCGTCGGGCCGCAAGTTGGAAAGACGTGACATGTCGGTCAGGATCAAGAAACTCGTCGGGGCGATCATCCTGCTGACGCTCGTCGTCGTCTACGCCATCTTGGCCACCGCTTTCGCCACCCTGTACCTGGCCGAGTCGAGCGGCTGGGTCCATCTCGCCTATTTCCTGTTCAGCGGGATTCTGTGGGTGGTTCCGGCGATGGTCGTCATCAAGTGGATGGAGTCGGCACCGCGTCGATAGCGCCGGTTCACCCGCCTATGCGCCTGCGCCCGTCGAGGGGCCAGTCGATTCCATGAACAGCAGATCCTCGATCCCGATCGCGCCGAGCGCATGGACGAGATCGCCGGAGCGGACGTCCACGCCCGGCGGTCCGGCGACAACGAGCGCGGTCTCCTCGTCGAGAATGACCGGCAGGCGGTCCACCGCGTTCCTGTCGAATTCGGTCACGGTGCATTCATAGGCTTCGGCGAAGGCTGCCAGGAACAGGCGCAGATCCGCCTGCTCGACCGGGTCCGTCGACCTTATCTTGTAGCCGGCGGAGGGAACCACATGGGCGCGGGTGAAGTGATCGCGGTGAATGACATCGGTCAGCGACGAAAGACCCTCCGCAAGGGTGGCGAAGCCTTCGCAATCTGGCCGCAGACCCATCGCCGTGGCGACATGATCCTCGCCGGTCAGATCGATCAGCACGCAGGTGAGCCCGCTTGCCGTCAGACGCCGGACGATCTCGACGCCGCCACTCCGCCGTCGGTCGCTCCAGGTCGACACAACGACCAATCGACGGATATCCCCGTGATGAACCCCGGCAACTAGCTCTCCGGCCGTGACCCCCTCGCCCGCCGTGACGGAACACGCGGGAGCCTCGGCATCGACGGCGCCGCGCCGCGAATTCCCGCCGCCGCCGGTTTCGGTCCCTTCGCGGGCCGTCGCCGCCGGTGAGCGCCGAGACGGCCCCCTGCGCCCGAAAAGACCGCCCAGCGCCGTGCCGAAGCCGGACAACCCGCCGCTCATCGCTTCGCTCGCCTTGACCGACTGTCGCGCGAGACGAGCAAAGCGGCGCCATCCGTCGCGAGGCGGCGGCATTGCGATGTCGAAGACGACAACGGCGGCGATTGGCGCAACTTCTCACTCCGGATGAACGGCATCGATCCCATCCTGATCCGTCCCGGTAACCGCGCGGTTAAGGCGTGCGCGCGACGCCTGGGGAAAGGTCAGGTCGGCCGCTTTACCGACGGTTAACCCTAACGACCCTATAACATCGCACAAGACGCCGCCCTGCCCGCCGGCATGGGATCGCCACGGGAAAGCAGCCATGTTCAAACCAACGCTGGCCCTGATCGCCACCACCCTCACGCTGCTTGCGGGCTGCGCATCCTACAAGCCCGTGCCGCCGGCCTTTCACGCCGCATTGAACAGGCCATACCACCTCGACAGCGGGGATATCGTGCGGGTCACGGTGTTCGAGCAAAACGGACTGACCAGCACCTACCCTGTCGACAAGGCGGGCTATGTCGCCTTCCCGCTCGTCGGATCGGTGCCGGCGCGCGGCCGCACGACCAAGCAGCTGGAGGGTGAGTTGGCCGATCGGCTGCGGAACGGCTATCTCAAGGATCCCGATATCACCGTCCAGGTGGAACAGTACCGTCCGTTCTTCATCATGGGCGAGGTGACCACCGGGGGTCAATACACCTATGTCCCCGGCATGACCGTCCAGAACGCGGTGGCCATCGCCGGCGGCTTCACACCACGGGGCGAGCAGGGATCGATCGACGTCACCCGCCAGGTCGGCGGACGCGTCCTCACCGGCCGGGTTCTGACCTCCGATCCGATCCTGCCGGGCGACACGCTCTATATCCGCGAACGGTGGTTCTAGCCGACCGAGAAGCAGTCCGACCGGAAGCGGATGGAAGTCACGCGTACCCGCCCCTTCGCTCGAATGCCCTCGATCCGCTCAAGCAAATCTTAGCCCTTTCGCCCTATGGTCGCCGACACGTGGCACCGCCTGGGTGAGAACGCGGACCGACCGAGCGAGAAGCGAGACAGGATGGCGAATTTCGAGAGCGGTCTGCCTTTCGATCGTGAAGTGGTGCGGGCCTTTCCGTCACCGGCCTCGACCGCGCCAGTCGAGATCAACGCCTTCGCGGCACGCGCCGCCAGGCAGTATCAGGACGATTTCATCACACCGCGGATGCTGTCGGGCGTCTGGCGGGGGATCGAATTCGTCCTCCTCGCCAGCATCGGCCTGCTGATCTTCGTCCAGTATGTTGGCGTCGCCAACCCTCTCCGCATCCCCTACATCGTGCTGTCTTTCGCCGGAGCGGCCGTCGGCGTCTTTGCGATCAACCTTGCGGGCGGCTACGAGTTGAGCCTCCTCAAGGGCCGCTTCATGCAGATCTGGCGCATCGTCGCGGCATGGGGCTTGGCGCTCTCGCTGCTCAGCGTCATGCTGTTCTTTCTCTACAACGATGCCGCCTATTCCCGCGTCTGGTTCGGAACCTGGTTCGTCGGGGGCTCGGCCGCCCTGGCTCTCGCCCGGCTCGTGCTGCGCGCCAATATCCGCCGCTGGGCCCGCAACGGTCGTATGGAGCGACGCGCCGTCATCGTCGGCGGCGGCAAGGGAGCCGAGACACTGATCCGCAGCCTGGAAATCCAGCCGGACAGTGACATCCGCATCTGCGGTATCTTCGACGACCGCGACAACGACCGATCGCCGCCGATCGTCGCCGGCTATCCCAAGCTGGGCACCATTGCCGAACTGGTCGAATTCGGCCGGCTGACCCGGATCGACATGCTGATCGTCACGCTGCCGCTCTCGGCCGAAAAACGCGTTCTGTCGCTCCTCAAGCAATTGTGGGTGCTGCCGCTCGACATCCGCCTGTCGGCGCACTCGGCGCAGCTGCGGTTTCGCCCGCGCACCTATTCCTTCGTTGGCCAGGTTCCGCTCATCGACGTCTTCGACCGGCCTCTGGCCGACTGGGACTGGATCGCCAAACGGGTTTTCGACCTGTGCTTCGCCACGCTCGCGTTGATCCTTCTCTCGCCGGTGTTCCTCGCCACCGCCATCGCCATCAAGCTGGATTCGAAGGGACCGGTCCTGTTCCGCCAGAAGCGTCACGGCTTCAACAATCAGATCGTCGAGATCTTCAAGTTCCGATCGCTCTTCCATGAAATGTCCGATCCGCTCGCCAGGCAGATCGTGACCAGGAACGACAAGCGCGTGACACGGGTCGGGCGGTTCATCCGCCGGACCTCGATCGACGAGCTGCCGCAGCTGATCAACGTTCTGCGCGGCGAGCTCTCGCTGGTCGGGCCGCGCCCGCACGCTGTCCACGCGATATCGAGCGGCAACGAGACCTTCGTCGAGATCGTCGAGGGCTATTTCGGCCGCCACAAGGTGAAGCCCGGAATCACCGGATGGGCGCAGATCAAGGGCTGGCGCGGCGAGATCGACCAGCCCGACAAGCTGCAGAAGCGCTTCGAGCACGATCTCTACTATATCGAGAACTGGTCGATCCTGCTCGACCTCTACATCCTGATGATGACGCCGATCAGCCTGTTGAAGACCGAGGGCGCCTACTGATCAGGAACCCGTTCGCAAGATCACGCCCGGCCGGGCGAGCACCTGCGGATCGGCGACGGCGATGAAGTGCGGATTAGCGAAAATGTCCTCGTCCGGTCGGCCGGTGCGGCCATAGCGAAGGGGCGAGCCGTCGAGCCTAGCGGTCAGGCCGCCGGCGGCGCGCAGCACCGCGTCACCCGCCGCCGTATCCCACTGCATGGTGCGACCGAGGCATGGATAGATGTCAGCGCCTCCCTCGGCCAGAAGACAGAATTTCAGCGACGAGCCGACTGACCGCCTCTGGCCGAGGTCGAGTCCGGCGATGTAGTGCCGCGTCGCATCTGACAGGTGATCGCGGCTGGCGACGACATCCAGCCGCGGACCGGGTCGGCGGCCCCGCAGCGTCAGCAAGACGCCGTCGCGCTCGACCGTCGCGGACCTGTCCCTCCCGCCACAATAGAGTTCCCCGGTCGCCGGGACGCCGACACAACCAAAGACCGGCATCCCGTCCTCGATCAGCGCGACATTGACGGTGTAGTCGGGCTTGCCGGCGATATAGCTCTTGGTGCCGTCGAGAGGGTCGACCAGCAGGAAGGCCCGCCCGACCGCCGGAATCTCGCCGGCGGAAAAGCGTTCCTCGGCAAGGATGGGGACGGAACAGGCGGCTTCGATGAGCGCCGTAATGGCATGCTCAGCCGCCCGATCGGCTTCGGTTACCGGCGAAGCATCGTCCTTGTAGTCGACGCCCGCCGGACCGGGTCCGCGCTCGACGATCGCGGCCATGCCGGCGCGAACGGCGGCCACGAGAAGGCCTGTATCGACGCTGGCTGTCATCTTCGGCCCCGCGCCTGCTGCAATGCCGGCTCACCGCGCACAAACGCCCGCCGGCGCACCGTGCGCGTCGGCCTATCAAAGCGTCTGGTTATAGGCACCGACCTCTCCGTTTCGCCGCAGGATCGCGTCGACCGCCGCGAACATCTCGCGCTTGCGCGCCTCGGACACCGGGCTCTCGACCACGACGACGAGTTCCGGCTTGTTGGACGAGGCCCGCACCAGCCCCCAGGTCCCGTCTTCCGCCGTCACCCGGATGCCGTTGACCGTGACGACATCGGCGATCGGCTGGCCGGCGAGCGGTTCCCCGGCGGCGCGCATCGCCTCGATGTCGGCGATGACACGATCGACGACCCCGTATTTCACCTCATCGGGGCAATGCGGCGACATGGTCGGCGAGCCGTAGGTCAGCGGCAGCGCGCGGTAGAGATCCGCCATCGAGTTCTCGGGGTTGCGATCCAGCATTTCCGCGACGGCGATCGCGGTCATCAGGCCGTCGTCATAGCCGCGGCCGATCGGCGTATTGAAGAAGAAATGCCCGGATTTCTCGAAGCCGGCGATTGCCGACAGCTCGTTCACCCGGCGCTTGATATAGGAATGACCGGTCTTCCAGTAGTCGGTCTTGGCGCCCCGCTCGTTCAGGACAGGGTCGGTCATGAACAGGCCGGTCGACTTCACGTCGACGACGAATTGCGCGTTCGGATAGATCGAGGACAGATCCCGCGCCAGCATCACGCCGATCTTGTCAGCGAAGATCTCCCGGCCTTCATTGTCGACGATGCCGCAGCGGTCGCCATCGCCGTCGAAGCCGAAGCCGACGTCGGCGCCGTGCGCCAGCACCGCGTCGCGGATCGCATGGAGCATTTCCATGTCCTCCGGATTCGGATTGTAGCGCGGGAAGGAATGGTCGAGCGCGGTATCGAGCTCGGTCACCTTGCAGCCGATCCGCCGCAGGATTTCCGGCGCGAAGGCCCCGGCCGTGCCGTTGCCGCAGGCCGCGATCACCTTGAGCCTGCGTTTGATCGCATGGCCCGCGACGAGGTCGTCGGCATACGCCTTGGCGAAATCTTCGACGAAACGGTACGAACCGCCAGCCTCGCTCTTGAAATCCCCCGACAGGACGATGTCGCGCAAGCGGGCCATCTCGTCCGGACCGAAGGTCAGCGGACGGTCGCAGCCCATCTTGACGCCGGTCCAGCCATTTTCGTTATGCGACGCGGTGACCATGGCGACCGATTGGCAGTCCAGCGCGAACTGGGCGAAATAGGCCATCGGCGAGAGCGCCAGGCCGATGTCGTGCACCTTGGCGCCGCCGGCCATCAGACCGGCCGTCAGCGCCGTCTTGATCGCCAGGCTGTATTCGCGAAAGTCATGGCCGACGACGATATCACGCGCGATGCCGCGCTCGGCGATCAGCGTCGCCAGTCCAAGCCCCAGCGCCGTCACGCCCATGAGGTTCAGCTCGGGAGCCTTTGGATCGCCTGGCCGCCCGAGCCACCAGCGCGCGTCATACTCGCGAAAGCCGGTAGGCTTCACCAAGGGCCGGGTTTCGAATTCGAGACTGTTGGGAGCGGCGACGGCGACAGGCTTGGGAAACATGGAAACCCTTCGGCTGATCGACACAAGAGGCGCGCATCCAGCACCGCTACCAGGCTGAACGGGAACCGGCACTGGCCCGGCCAAAAGGCCCCACGAGCCCGCGCCGCGTTGCCTCGGACTAGGCTCAAAGCTCTACCAGCCAGCGTCATAAAGGCAATACGCCGCCTGCAAGACGCCCCCCGATTGTCGGTCCTGATCGCATTCCTCGCAATTTGTTCCGCCGAAATCAGAGAAAAGTAACAAAGCGTGCGGATAATGGGCGATTGAGAAATAACGGAGACTTCCGCAACGTGACCTACCGGTCCGCCATCTTTGCCGCCGTTCGCTCGCGTCCCGGATTTTCGCGCGATCGATCCGGCGCGACGGCGGTGGAATTCGCCATGGTCGCCGCGCCGTTCTTCATGCTGATGTTCGCGATCATCGAAACCTTCGCGATTTCGGCGGCCGGCATGTTGCTCGACACCGCGGTAGATAACGTCGCGCGGCAAGTCCTGACCGGCCAGATCCAGCAATCGGATATCGATGACAAGCTGTTTCGCACGAAGATCTGCGACAAGGTCGACTTCATGCTGTCATGCGACAAGCTCAAGATCGACCTTCGTACTTTTCCCGCATTCGGCAATATCCCGACCGACATTCCCCTGCAGCTGAAAACCGTTGACGACAAGAATTTCTGTTTCGATCCGGGCAGCGCGAACTCGATCACCGTGCTGCGCGCGTTCTACGAATGGCCGTGGGTGGCCTCGTTTCTTCACGAAATCGCTTCCGACACAAATGGCAACGATATCCTGTTTTCGATCACGGCGTTCATGAACGAACCCTTCGGGGACTTGAAGAGCAGCAAATCCAACTGCTCCTGAGGACACGATGCGCATAGGCTTCCGAACCATTCAAATTTCCTTCAAGTCGGCTCTCCACGCCTTCGTCTCGAACCGAAGCGGTGTCGCCGCGCTCGAATTCGCGTTGATCCTTCCGGTCATGTTGCTGCTCTATCTCGGCGGCTTCGAAGCGTCGAAGGCACTCGACGCCAGCCGCAAGGTCGAGACGACGGCGGAAACGGTCGGTAATCTCGTCGCCCGCAACCGCGTGATGAACCAGACGGCGATCGACAACATCTTCAATATTTCGAGCGCCGTCATGGCCCCGTTTTCGCCGGACGGTCTGCAGATCGTCGTCACCACCGTCACCGTCGACGAAAAGGGACAAGGCACGATCGACTGGTCGCAAGCCAGTTCCGGCACCGCGCTGACGGCTGGCGCGCCCTATCCCGTCCCGTCCAAACTCGATTTCGGCGCGACGAGCTACCTCGTCGTGGCGGATGTCACCTACGACTACCAGCCCCTACTTGACTACACGAAATCTTTTTCAGGCATAAAAATCAAGAAATCTTACACATTTCGACCGCGCATCAGTAAATCTATTGTCTGGACAAATTGAAAACTAAAATATCCAGTGTAAATTTTCATTTTTATCTTCCAATCGGATAAACGGTAGGAAACACGATGCGGACCCGATTCAAACCTCCAGTCCTATGGCTCGATCGGCGGGGCAACGTCGCGATGATTTTTGGCCTGACCTTGCCTGTTCTGGCGACAGCTATGGCCGCGGCCGTCGATCTGAGCACGATTTACAGCGCCGAACGCAATCTGCAACAATCCGCCGACACCGCGGCACTCGCCGCCGCGAAGGAGTATGCCCAGTCTCAGGATCCGGCCTTTCTGGCCAAGGTGGCCGAAGGTTATTTCTTTCACAACGCCGGAGAAGACACGCAGTCCTATACCCAGTTCAGCTATGACGGCGTTCAGCTGATCGGCGGTGACAGGGTTCTCAAGGTGTCCGCCACGCGCCAGCAGCCCACATGGTTCGGCGATCTCCTCGCATTCGTCACCAACGAGACGGTCGACTGGCGCAACTTCCCTATCGCCAGCACGAGTGAGGTCGTCCTCGAGAACCTGTCCATCGAGATGGCGCTGGTTCTCGACAATTCCGGATCGATGGGCTCCAGCGTCGACGGCACGCGAAAGATCGACACGCTCAAGACAGCGGCAAAGGACCTGACCGCCTCACTGATGAAGGTGAACGAAACGGCCTCAGGCAAGCCGCCGGTCAAGATCGGCCTTGTGCCGTTCTCGGCGTCGGTCAATGTCGGGCCGGCGAACGTCACTGCGTCCTGGATGGACCGTTTTGGCGACTCTCCGATCCATCACGAGAACTTCGATTGGGCGAGCGTCAGGGTTAATGGCGTGGCCATGACGGAAAAGCGCGGCGACCGCTGGTACCGCAGGGACACAGGCGAAATCCTGACCCGTCAGTGGTTGTTCGACAATGCGCGCATTATCGTTCCGACCCGCGACGGTTATACATTCGGCGCGCGTCGGTTTCCGGAGGGGTGGGCCGGCTGCGTCGAGGCACGGCCGGAGGGACTGGCCGTCACCGACGCCGAGCCCAAATCGGGCGCCTCGCTGTTCGTGCCGATGTTCGCGCCGGATGAATATGACTGGGGCGGATGGGGCGGCAGCAAGAACGATTACCTGAGAGATGACAGCGACGGGCGTTGGGGCTCGGATTCCCAGTCGATCGCCTGGCAGCGGGACATGATGAAATATGTCGGCTCGACCCAATCCAACCGCAGTTCGAACGGGCCGAACGAGGGATGCACGACGACGCCGATCACGCCGCTGACGGCAACCCAGACGGTGGTTGACGGCGCGCTCGACAAGATGAGCCCGACCGGAATGACCAACATTCCCGAAGGCATCGCCTGGGGCTGGCGCGTCGTCTCGCCCGGCGCGCCATTCGTCGAAGGCAAGCCGAAGGATGCCAAGGACAATCTCAAGGTTCTCGTGGTGATGACGGACGGCGAAAACACCTATGGCGGCGCATCCAACGTCAACAGGTCGCGATGGGGCGCCTATGGCTACGGCCAGGTCTGGTCGGGGGGAATCGGTAGACCCGGACGCATGTTCGACGCCACCACGCGAACCATCAAGAATTCGAGCGACAGCCGCTACGTCGAGGCCATGAACGAGATGACCGAAAAGGTCTGCAAGAACGCCAAGGACGACGGGCGCAAGCCGGATGGCACCGACGGTATCGTGATCTTCACGATCGCGTTCGACGTGACAGACGGCAGCTCGGTCAAGACGTTGCTCGAGGGCTGCGCGTCCTACGGCCTGCGTGATCCGACGACAAAGCTTTACTACGACGCCAAGAACAAGGATCAGCTGATCGCTGCTTTCGGGGCTATCACCGAGGAGGTTTCCAGTCTTCGCATCTCGCGCTGAGCTTCGACGGCATTCGACGGCATTGGCCTGGAGGTCTTCCTCGCCGACTGGCGGAAGACCGGCCAGACCATCGCCTGAGGGCGGCGTGCGGCACAACCGCCTGCCCATGCCGCGTTACGCCTTGCGACGGTTCTCCCGCCACCAGATGGTCAGGCCGCTGGCAATCAGGATCGCCGCGCCGATGACGAGGGTCGGCCGCAACGGATCGCCGATCAGCACGACACTGTAGATGCCGGCGAACAGAACCTGGGCGTAAAGGAACGGCGTCAGCGTCGATGCCGAGGCGTAGGCGAAGCCTGACACCAAACAGAAATGGCCGAGCGCGCCGAGCGTGCCGATGCCGACCATGAGCGCGAAATCGGCGACCGATGGGGGCTCCCAAACGAAGGGAACCACGAGGCTGAGGATGACCGCCCCCGCCGCGGTCGTGTGGAACAGCGTCGCGGCGTTCTCTTCCGGCCCGGCCAGGGCGCGGGTCAACAGGAAATAGACCGAGACCACTATAGCCGCGCCGAGCGGCAGCAGCAGATAGGGATCGGTATCGGCAAAGCCCGGCCGCACGATCAGCAGGACGCCGCCGAACCCGGCCAGCACCGCCGCGATCCGCGGAAGGCCGATCCTTTCGCCCAGGAAAACAACCGACAGCACCGTCACCAGCACCGGCGCGAAGAACATGACCGCCGTCGCGTCGGCCAGCGGAATCTTGGACAGGCCGAGATACATCATGGCGGTGGCGGTGAGCAGCGCCCCGCCTCGCGTCAGTTGCAGCAGCGGACGCCGGGTCTTCAGGAAGGTCGTTCCACGGGTCTTGGCCAGCCATGCGGTCATCAGCATCGCGTGGAAGAAGTATCGTGCCCAGACGACCTCCAGCACCGGCAACCGCCCGGTCAGGTACTTCGCCCCCGTATCCATGGTGGCGAGGGCAAGGCCGGACAGGATGGTGAGGAGGATACCGGCAACAATGCCGCTTGGCTTGCGCATGAATCGCTCGGTAGGAGAAAAAGTCAGTCTCCCATAATTTTGCCCATGGCGAGGCGAAAAGCGAGGGCTGAAGGAGTCGAGAGGAAAAATTCCGACACCAAAGCACCTCGACGGCTTGAATATACACTTTTTAAGTGTATTATTTTTGTTGTTTCAATCTTGAGGCGCAACACTCCGGACGGAGAGTGAAGCATGGGAAATTATGTGAAAGGCGCCAGCCTGTCGCCGGACCAGGACCTTAGTCCCGACGACCGGAATGCGCGTCGCGATGGGCTCGATCGGTTCCACAAGGGGCTCGAAAGACTGCACAAGGCGGAAGCGAATCTGGCGCGCGTGCGGGCCGATCTTGCTCGCTCAGGCACCGATCTGACGGTGAATGACTCGCTGCACTGGTAGGCGGCGAGAGCGCCCCGCCGCTCGGACGCACTCGTCGGTTGCAAATCGACCCTTTGCGATCATCCGTAATCTATCCGCAGAAGGAATGAAGCCATGACCGGAAACGCGACAAGCTCCTTTGAAAGCATGTCTCCCGAACAGCAGAAAGCCCATCTCGGCGGGCTGGAAAAGTTCCACACGGGGCTGGAAAAGCTGCACATGGCCGAGGCCGAACTCGCGCGGGTCCGTGCCGATCTGGCGCGTTCCGGCATTGATCTGACGGCGCCCGACTCCCTGCACTGGTAGGCAGCGGGCGGACGGCGGGATGCTTCAGGTTCTCGCGTCCGGTGCCTCTCGGGTCAACTGCGAGCAGGGTGCCGCGAGCCGTGCCGCCGTCTGCCATGCGATCGGCTCGGCCACGCGTCCGATTGCCGAAGCCTATGCCAAGGCGACGGGACGGGCCTTTCGCCCTCTTTCATCGTCGACCCCGCATCGTCTGGGCGGGGGTGCGGTCATCGTCACGCTTGCCGACGACCTGACCGACGAGCTCGTGGACGCCGCGACCGCACCGGGCGCCGGCTCTGTCGCCGGCTTCCTGGTCGGCCGCAGCCTGGAGGAACTCGGCGCGAAGGCGGCCGCGAGCGCGGCGGCGCTGCGCAGACCCTTGGGCAATACCCCGTTTCGCCTCGAGCTTTGCCCCCAGCTTCCCATGGGCGTCGTCGAGACGCCGGACTTCGCCCTGTGCGGCCGCACGTCGGACGCGGCTCATTTGCGGCGGCTGCTTGGCCGAGGCGACAGCCTCGTCTCGGTGACCGGCCATGGCGACGGCATCGACGGCGATCTCGGGCCGCTCGTGCTGTGCCCCGTCGACGCGGCCTTTGCCGCCGAGGACAGGCCCCGCAAGCCGACCTGCCGGGTGAGCGGTCACTGTCACCGCCTCCATGTCGGCCGCGAAACACCCGCCTTCGCCGAAGCGACGTTGCATCCCGCCGCCGTCCGGGCACGGGCGATGATCTGGAACACCTGCCTCGGCTGGCCGTCCCGCGAGGGCTTCATCGACCGGACCTATGGCGCCGGCTTGCGTCTCGCCGCCTCACCGGCGCTCGGCGCGCTGGTGACGACCGCCAGCATCGTCGTCGCCGCGCCGGCGTCGATCGACCGGCTGACCGCCGCGCTGCTGCGCGGCATGCCGATCGGGGACGCGGTCGCGGCCTACAATCGCTCGCCGCAAGCCCTCGCCTCCGGCCACCGGTTCGTGCTGTTCGGCGATCCCCTGCTGCGCATCGCGCCCAAGCCGGCTCTGATCAACGGGGCCGGAGCGGACGCGAGCGTCATCGCGGCAACGCCTGCGGCAGCGGTTCCGTCACGGCGTCCCTCGCGGCCGCCTCTCTCCCCCGTCGCCGCCGCCCCGGACGAAGCGGTGTTGGCCGCACTCGCCAAGCTGACCTCGCCGCACGGCGACGAGGCATCGCGCCGATCCGCCTTCGCCGGTCTGACGGACGCCCTGGCCAAGGGAGGCCTCGAAGGCGTCTGGGTGCGGGCAAGCAAGGCCTCGACGCAATGCGAGCGGCCCTGCCCCCATTGCGGCAGCCCTTCGTCCCGTCTCACGCTCGAGGGCTCTGCAACTGTCGGGCAACGCTTGTTGACGATCTGCCGGCGCTGCGAGGGCGCGGCCGACACGCCGCCAGCGCCACGCTTCTTCGCGCATCTCGACACGGCCGCCGACTGGCGCCTCCGGGGCGAACGGCCGCGGGCGGGTGGCTGGCTCGGGTCGCTGGTCGTCCGGCGCTGCGAGCCGTTCACGACGGAGGTCGAGCCCTGGCCGGCCGATGCCGAGGGCCGGCCCCGCGCCACACTCGATTGCGGCCGGTTCAGCGGCCCCGCGCCGATGACACTTGCCGCGATGTTCCAGGCACAGGGCGAATTGTCGATCTTCTCGCGTCCATTGCCGGCGCAACCCGAGGAAGTGACGCCATGACCGTTTCTTCCGACCCGCCCGTGACGGACTTCGCGCCCGCCTATGCCCTGTCGCTCGACAAGCTCGCCGGCTTCCTCGTCGCTGTCGCAGCGCTGGTTTGGTCGGTCGGCACGAATGACGGCCCGCTATCCTTCGCCGCCACCCTCGGCCTCGCGGTCCTTTACGCCCACGGCCTCGAACTTCAGCACGAGGCGCTGCACGGCATTTTCCTGCGCGGCGAAACCGCCAACCGCCTTGCCGGATCACTGCTCGGCGCGCCGATGCTGGCGAGCTTCACCGACACCCGTGTCCGCCATCTCCATCACCACCGCCATGTCGGCACGCCGGCCGACGTCTTCGACCGAAGCTGCCGGGATTTCGCGGACCGACGCGCCCTCGTCCTCCATGTCTTCGAACCTGCGCGCTTGCCCATGTTCCTGCGGGCGACGTTCGTTCTGGCGCGGGGCGGGTGTCCTGGCCCGTTCGGCGCCAAGTCTCGCGCGCGGGCACGGACCGAGCATCTGGCGCTCGCAGCGCTCGCCATCGCCCTGATCGTCACCGGCGGCATTTTCGCGCCGCGACTCCTCGTCCTCGGATGGCTGGTCCCGGCCTTCCTGATCGCACCGCCGCTGCACTTCCTGATGACCGCGCCGGACCGCCTCGGCCGCGATCCCGCGTCCCGCGATTTGACGCAAAACACCCGTTCCTATCGCGCCCCGGCCCTGTGGAGCTATCTGGTCAATTACGACAATTACCATCTCGAACATCACCGCTATCCGGCCTTGCCGTTTCATCGCCTGCCCGCCGTTCACGCGCGGCGGATGGGCGAGAATTCCCACCGCTCGGGCTATGGCGCCGCGCTCCGCGAGGGCGCGGCGGCGATCGCCGCCTGCCGACGGACGGGCTGAGCCGCCATGTGCGCGATCGCGGGGTGCATCTCCTTCGCCGACGCGCCGGACTGCCGGGATCTGCTGGCGGTGATGCGCCATCGGGGCCCCGATACATGCCGTCAGGTGGTCGACGGAAGGGTCGCCATCGGCGCGGCGCGCCTGGCCATCATTGCTCCGCGAGACGGCGCGCAGCCGATGCAACATGCCGAAACCGGCATCAGTGTCGTCTTCAACGGCGAGATTACCAACGCGGCCGAACTCCGCGACGAATTGAGCCGGCGCGGCCATCGCTTTCGCGGCCATTGCGACACGGAGGTCGTGCTCGCGGCCTTCGCTGCTTGGGGCGAGGCCGCGCCGGCGCGGCTCTCCGGCATGTTTGCGATTGCCGTGAGCTTTCCCGACCGGCTCCTGCTCCTTCGCGACCGGCACGGCATCAAGCCGCTTGCCTTCCATTGCGACGCGCAGGCCGACCGCTTCCTCTTCGCCTCCGAGGCCAGGGCGATCGCCAGCGCGCTGTCGCAACGGCCGCGCCTCGACATAACCACCCTTGCGGATTTCGCGGTTCTCGGGACCCCGATCGACGGCGCGACCTTTTTCGAAGGCATCACCGAGCTGCGCCCGGGACATATGATGGCGGTGACATGGCAGGGCCACGTCCAGGTCGGGCCGCAACGGTCCTTCGCCCACCAGACGCGCGCCGCGACCGCGTGTGCTGATGAGCGTATGGACGAAGCCGAGGCGGACGAGCGTTTCGAAGCCGCTCTGATCGCGGCGGTTCGCCGCCACCTCGCCGCCGATACCGAGATCGTCGTCAGCCTGTCTGGCGGGCTCGACTCCGCGGTGCTGGCGCTGGTCATGGCGGAGCTGACCGGCCATCCACCACGGACCTTCACCGTCGCCGAGGACGCGGACCATCCCGACGCGATCGCCGCCGAAAGGCTGGCCCGATTGCTCGGCGCCGAGCATGAATTCCTCGATGTGTCGTTCGAAGCGTTTCTGGCGGCGATCCCGGCAACCCTGCGCGCCGTCGAGCAGCCCGACCGCGCCGCCGGGCCGCTCTTCGCGCCCCTCTGCCATCGGATCGGTCTGACCGCCCGCTGCTGCCTGAATGGCGAGGGCGCGGACGAACTCATGGGTGGTTATCCGGCTTATCGGACGCCGGAACGGTCGCTCGGCGCCATCGAGGCCGCGCTTCGGCGGGTATCGCGCGCCGGGTTCGCACCACGGGACGGCGTGTACACCCGGATCGAGGCGCTCCGCGGAGCGCAGGCCACCGGCACCCTGCGCGATGCCCTGCTTGTCCACGATCGCGCCGATCCTCTGGAGCGCGGCCATCTGCAACCGGTCGACCGGCTCTCCATGGCCGCCTCGGTCGAAATGCGGGTGCCCTATCTCGATGACGATCTCGGGCAAGCGCTGGGGACGCTGCCACCGTCGGTGATCGTCGGACCGCCGGGCGCATCCGGCAAGGCGATCCTGCGCCGCTTCGCCACCCGCCGCTATGGCGAGCGCGCCCGCGCCATCGTCTCGCGTCCCAAGCTGATGATGCCCGAGGCCGCGCGCGGTCACCTCAACCGGTTTCGCGCACTGGGTGACCGCGCCATCCCCGATCGCGCTCTCCAGTGCTCCGAATTCGGCGGGCTCTTCGACGACAAATCGGATTTTGTGCTGTTCGAAATGTTCCGCCGCGTGACCTTCGATGACGACGGGAGCGTCGACATCCGGGAGATCGTCGCGGATCTCGCCGGACGCCCCGAAGCGGCGCTGGCGGCCCTGTGAGCGCGACGGCCCCGCTTCGGATGGGTTTTTGCGGCGCCGGCTGGGTGGTTCGCAACTGCTACCGGCCGGCGCTGGAAGCGCTTGGCGGTCGGATCGTCGTCGCGGCCGTGCTCGAACCCGACCCGGCGGCGAGAGCGACGGTTAAGGAGCTGTTTCCCGAGGCCGCGCTGGTGTCGACGCGCGAGGCTCTGTTGGCGGCACCGGTCGAGGTCGTCGTCGTCGCCTCGCCGAACCCCTGCCATGTCGACGACGCGGAAGCGTTTCTTGAGGCCGGCCTCGCTTGCCTCGTTGAAAAGCCGGTCCTGCGCGGCGACGCCGACCGGGCGCGACTGACGGCCGCCGCCCGTCGCGGCGGGGCAGCGCTTGCCGCCGGGGTCGCCTGCCGTCACCGCGCCGACGTCCGACGCTGGCTGGAGGGCGCGGCAGAGATCGGCCCGCTCCGAGGCCTCGACCTGACCTGGCATCGCCATCGCGGCGTCCCGGCGACCGCCTGGCACCTGGCAGATTCGCCCGGCTGGACCGGCGTCTTCGCCGATCTCGGCTCGCACCTTGTCGATCTGGCCGGCGCCGCGCTTGGCTGGCGCACCGACGGGCTGGCCATCCGTTTCGCGCGCCAAACCCGCACGGGACATGCCGCGCCCGCCGCATGGTACGATGGGACGGCGCCAGAACTCTCGCCCAGCGCTTTTGGCCCCGCCGACCGCTTCGAAGCAGAGGGGCGCGTCGCGGACTGCACCGTTCGTCTTTCCGTTCGCTGGCGCGACGAGACGCCGGGCGACCTCGTCCGGCTCGACGCGATCGGCGAGGACGGCGTCTGCCGGCTCGACGGCCTGTTCGGCTTCTCCGGAGAACGCCGGACCCCGCACCAGCGCGTCACCCTGAAGCGACGCGGCGAAGCGCCGGAGATTTCGGATTTCATGCCCGGCCCCGCTCTTCACGTCGCAGGTTTTGCGGCGATGCTGGAGGCATTTCAGCGCCGCGCCGCCGCCGGATGGCAAGAGCAACCAGACCTCGATTGTGCCGCCCGACTCGGCGATGCGATCGCAACGGCGCTGCGATGAGCGCGGTCCTCGCCGTCGACCTCGGGGGCACGGGGCTGCGCGCGGCGCTGGTCGGCCCGAACGACGATATCCGCAGCCGGATCGGCACGATCCCGACGCCGTCTGGCGCGCCGGGTTGTGCCCGCGCGATCGCCGACGCATGGGAAGCGGCCGCGCGGCCGGCACGGCTCGCCATCGCGGCGGCGCCCCATTGCGACGCGGCGGGTCGGGTGATCCGCTGGCCGAACCGCCCGGCTTATGAGGGCGAGACGATCCTACCTCCCGACCTTGTCGGGCAGGTCGATTTCCGCATCCTCGACGACGCCGCGGCCGCCGCCCTCGCCGCGCATCCCGTGGGCACGCCGGACACGGCGCGCGAGACCACCGTCGTCTTCGCGATCGGCACCGGGATCGGCGGCGGCGCGGTCGTCGGCGGCCGGCTCCTGACCGGCCGGAGCGGCGCGGCGATGGCGGTCGGGCATATCAAGGTTCCCGCCGCCAGCGGCCTCGTCTGCGCCTGCGGCGAGATCGGCTGCCTGCAGGCGGCGGCGTCCGGCCGCGCCTTGCACCGCATGCTGGGCCAGTCCGACGCGGATGTCTTCGACATCTTCGCACTGCCTGCATCGATCCGCGATCCGGTTCTGGACCGCGCCGCCGACGCTTTGGCCGAGGCACTGGCGACCCTCGCCCGGCTGTTCGATCCGCACCGGCTGGTGATCGGCGGCGGCCTCGGCCTGTCGCCCTTGTTCGATCTCTGTGCCGAGCGATTCACCACCGGCGGCGGGCGGCCGCCGCCGATCCGGCATCCGCACGGCGCCGATGCCGCGCTCATCGGCGCGACGCGGGTTTCGGTCTTCTCCCGAGTACTCGCTTGACGCGCACGACCGCCTCCATAATACTACCTTTGGTTTTATCGAGGTATCGATGCACGCCGATTTCGCCTCCCGTATCCCGGCCTGGCCCCGCTTCGAGGAAGCGGACGAAGCCGCGCTGATCGATGTGCTGCGATCGCGGCGCTGGTGGCGCGGCAATGGCGATGTCGGCGACCGCTTCGAAACTGCTTTCGCCGACTTTCTCGATATCCGCCATGTCCGCGCGGTCTCCCACGGCACGGCGGCGCTCGAACTCGCCCTCGCCGCTCTCGGAATCGGCGCCGGCGACGAGGTCATCGTGCCGGCCACGACCTTTATCGCCACGGCCTCGGCGGTCCTCAGACTCGGCGCCTGGCCGATCCCGGTCGACGTCGAGCCCGACACGCTCAATATGGATGTGGCCCTGATCGAAGCGGCGATCGGCCCGCGCACCCGAGCGATCGTGCCGGTGCATATGGCCGGTCAGGCGGCGGAAATGCTCGAGATCATGGCGATCGCCCGCCGCCACGGCCTGTCGGTCGTCGAGGACGCCGCCCATGCCCACGGCGCCCGCGCCTTCGGTCAGGCGCTCGGCACGATCGGCGACGCGGCGATCTTCAGCTTCCAGTCCGGCAAGCTGATGACCTGCGGCGAAGGCGGCGCGCTGGTCACCAACCGCGCCGATGTCGCGGCTGTGAGCTTCGCGCTGCATTCCTGCGGAAGGCCGAAAGGCGACACGGATTATCGCCATGTGATGCCGGCCACCAACATGCGGCTGACCGAGTTACAGACCGCCCTCCTCCTCGGCCAGCTTCGCCGCCTGCCGGACGAGATGGCGCGGCGCGACCTCATGGCGCCGTTCTTCGAGACGCGGCTCGCCGAAGCCGGGCTCCGACCGCTGGCGACCCGACCCTATGTCGAGCGGCACGGCCGCTACATGGTGCTGGCCTGGTTCGACCCGGCCGATTTCGGCGGCCGCGACGCGGGCGTGCTGTCGGCCGAATTGCGGGCGATGGGGATCCCGGCCTTCCGCTGTTTTCCGCCGGTGCACCGGACCGGCATGTTCGCGCCGAACGCGCTCGAAAAACTTGCCAGCGTTGCCGGTTCGCGGCCCGACTATGCCTCCTTGCCGACACCGGTCGCCGACGCGGCGGCCGGTTCGGTCATCTGGTTCTCGCATACGCTGCTGCTCGGCGACGAAACGCTGCTCGCCGACATCGCGGCGGCGATCGCCTCGCTGAGAACTGGAGCACCGGCAAACGCGGCGCCCGCCCGATCCGCCGTTCCGGCGTAACCCCCCGATGGGTCGCCCGGAAGCCGGCTTCACGGAATTGTCGGACACCTTCAGCGAGACCCGTTTCGAGGAGGATGGCGGCGCGGTCGTCGGCTTCGCCAGCTTGCAGGCTCTGGCTTCAAGCGCGACGGCGGCGGCATTCGCGGCACAGGAAGCGCGCGGGCATCGGCTGGAACCCGGCGCCAGGGTGCTTCTATCGGGTGATACCGGCCTGCCGCTCCTGTGGAAGATCTTCGGTCTCTGGGATGTCGGCGCCGTCCCGCTGATCGCGCCTACTAGCGCAAGCCCGATAAGCGCCGCGTTGACGGACCAGATCGACTGGCGCTGGAACGGCGAGCGACGGGTGCTGCTCGGCGAACACGCTTCGCGCATTCGACCCAAAGACCCCGATCCGGCCGCCATCATCCATTTGACCTCGGGCTCGACCGGCGCGCCGAAGCTCGCGCCCCGCAGCATCAAAAGCCTGCTCGACGAGGCTGCGCGCTACCGCGCCCGCTACGGCTTACGGGCGGGCGAACACGCACTCGTCGCCGCTCCGATCGGCCATTCCTTCGGTTTCGGCGCTTTGCTGGGCCTGGCCGCGTCGGGCGCGACCATCGCCGTGCCGCCGGTGTTCAACGCCCGACGTCTGGCGCGCGCCCTTCTCGCCGGTCGTTACGCGGCCGTCATCCTCACCGCCCCGATGGCGCGGCTGCTCGTCGCGGCCGCCCGCCGGATCGACCTGCCGGCCATTTCAGGGCTGGGGCTGGCGATCGCCGGGGCCGGTCCCGTCTCCGATGCCTTGTCGGACGATTTCGTGGCCGCGTTCGGCTGCCCGCTCGGCCGCAATTACGGCTGCAGCGAAACCGGCGCGACATTCGGCGAAGCCGAGGCGCTGCCCGAAGGCGTCATCGGCCGGCCCTTCGACGGCGTCCGCGTCCTCAGCCCTTTGACCAACCAGACGGCCGAACTCGTCCTCGACCTCGGCCACGCGGTGCTCGCCAACAGGGAGCCGCCGCTTTCCATCTGGCGGAGCGGCGACAACGCCTACCGCCTGCCGGACGGGACAATCCGCCTGCTCGGCCGGCGCGACGCCCGACTGAAGGTCAACGGCCGGAGCATCGATGGCGACCGCCTGGCCAACGCCGCCCGGGCGGCTCCCGGCGTCACCGACGCGGTCACCCTGGTTCTCCAGGCGCCATCGGCGCCCGACCGCGACTATCTGGTGCTGGTCTGCGAGGGCGACGGCATCGCGCCCGACCAGCTGGCAGCAACGATCGCCGAAGGGGGCGGGCCGATGCCGCACAAGATCGCGACGCTGAAGCGCTTTCCCCGCACCGCCGCCGGCAAGCCGGACCGGGCGGCGCTCGGAGCCGCGGTGATCTCGGGCAAGGCGCGGCGGATCGCTTGCCCGGCCTGGATCAAATGACCGGCACCGACCCCGCGACGCCCAATGCGCCCGGCACGACCGCTCTCCTGCTGCCGCATTTTTCGCCCGTGCCCGACGGCGTCATCACCGCCGGCGGAAGGCCGCTGCCTCTTGATTCCGACATGGCCGCGCTGGCCCGGCTGTTGACGGCGGAGACCCCCCTCGGCGACCTGCCCGCAACCCCCGCCGGCGCGGAGCGCGCGCTTGCCGATCTCGTCCGAAGCGGCCTTGCCATCGTGCTGCCGCCGCCGGTCGCCGCCAACCCCGGCGCCGGAATCGACCTCATCCTGTCGCCGCATGTCGACGACGCGGCCCTGTCGCTCGGCGGCACGCTTGCCCACCGGCGCGGCGACGGACGCCGCCGCATCGTCTGCAACATCTTCTCCGACCAGTCCTACCAGAGCGGGTTGCGGGCGCCGGCTTCCATCCTCGCCGAACTCGCCAAGGCAGAGGACCGGCTGGCCGGTCGTATCCTCGGCTATGAGAGCCGCGATGGCGGCCTTGCCGGCGCGCAGGATCGCCACCGCCTGCCGCTCGCCCGCGCGCTCGGCTGGACGCGAGCGCGGGTCAGGGCGGAGACAAAGCTATGCCGGGAGATCGCCGGCCTCGCGGCCCGCATCCTGGCCCTCGCTTCGCGGGAGCCGGCGACGAGCGATGCCCGGCTCTTCGCCCCTTCCGGCATCGGCGGCCATCTCGACCATCTGCTGGTGCGGCTTGCCGTCGGCGACCTCCTCGCCGACGGCGCGCTGGCCCCCGAGACCACGCAATTCTACGAGGATCTGCCCTATGCGGCGGCGAACATGCCTGGTCCGGACGCGCCGGCCGGCTTCGCCCCGGCCCTCCGCGCATTAGGCCCCCCGGCCCTTGCCGCCAAACTCTCGGCGCTGCGGGTGTTCCGCACCCGGCTGCGCGGCCCGCAGATCGCGCTCTGCGCCCGCCACGCGGTTCTCGTCGCGGGCGAAAACGGCGCGGCGGAACGGGTTTTCCGCCATTGCGGGACAGGGAGACACGCCGCAACCATGGACAGACACGCCGCGCTCGGCTCTATGGCCCCATGACTTCTGACGATCACCCCCAAGCCGATCCCGCCCCGCCCGCCGGCGACCTCCTCGCCGATGTCGCCAAGGCGACGAGCTTGCGCGAAGGCCGCGAGGGCGTCGCGACGGTCCTGCGGATCGTGGCGAGCGACGGCCCGCTGGCGCTGCGCGATCTGGCGCGGCTGGTGCGCATGCCGCTGCCCGTGGTCAGCGCGATCCGCCGCGAGCTGGAAACACTGAAGCTGCTGGAGCGCGGCCAGGGCGTGGCGCTGTCGGCCACCGGACGCCTCTTCGCCCGCGAACAGCTCGGCCTCGAAGCGTCGCAACCCGAACCCGCCGAAGCCGGCCGCTCGCCCCGTCCGCCGCGCCTTCGCCCGGACGATGATGCCGGCGACACGCTCAATCCCGTGCTGGCGCCGCTGCTGCCGGCGATGCAGGCCCATCTCGCCGACGGGCCGAAAATCGACGTCACGCTCGATCAGGCGCCCTGCACCGCCGAGACGGCGCTCCGGCGCGCTTTCGCCATGCACCAGGCGGGCGCGCTCGCCGGCCGGCGCATCCTTTTACTCGGCGACGATGATTCCCTGTCGATCGCCATCGGCCTCGTTGCCGGCGCCCTCGCCGCCCCGCCGCGACGATTGACCGTCCTGGAGATCGACCCCGCGCGCCTTGCCCATCTCACACGCGGCGCCGCCCGCATCGCCTTTGCCTTCGAGCGCATCGCCCACGACATGCGCGATCCCGTCCCCGAGGCGCTGCGCGGCGGCTTCGACGTCGTCGCGACCGACCCGCCCTATACGCTGCCCGGCATGGCGCTGTTCGTTGCGCGCGGCATCGAGGCGCTGGCCGCCGGCCCCGGCCTGAAGCTGTTTCTCTCCTATGCCGATCTTTCCCCCGACGACCGGCTCGATCTGCAGGCGCGGCTGACCGAGCTCGGCCTCGCCGTCCTGCGCATGCGCCCGTCCTTCAACCGCTATGGCGGCGCGTCGATCCTCGGCTCGGTCGGGCAGTTGATCGAGCTGGAGACCACCAGCCGCACCGCCGCGCCGCTGGCCGGCCAGCGTTTTGACGGCGCGATCTATACAGGCGAGCTCCGCCCGCGCCTGCGCCGCTATCGCTGCAAGGCCTGCAGCACGCTGACGCCCGTCGGCGCCGATCAGGCCGTCACGACGATCGAGGCGCTGAAGGAGGCCGGCTGCCCGCAATGCGGCGCCCACAGCTTCGAGCGCCAGCGCGGCGGCAGGAAGGGGCGGAGTGGGGGGTGAGGGGGTGGAGGGCGGTCATTCGGGATTGACGCCGCAACAGACAGGAAAGCGCCCATCTTTGCCATTCAGCGTTGCCACGGGGCTGCCCGAAGGCGGACATTGGTTCACCGTCGGGGTCTGGACGACCATCATTTTAGCGGCGAGAATGTCCCCGCAAGTAAGGGGACGTTATGGCCGACGATACCGGCGCTCCGCGCGATATTCATCTTCTGACGACCGATGCCTTGCTCGCCGACCTTATTGGCGACCGAGCCGTGGCGCTTGGCGGTGGCCAGCAACTGACAATTGCGTCGGATGACGCCCGCGCCGTACTTGACTGGTATCGTAGCAACCGGGGCAAGTGGCAGGGCAATCTATCGGCCGGAGATACCGAGGCGGTCATCAACACGATCGGCACGCCACCTCCCGCCCTCACCGCCGCCGCCGATGCTGGATCTGTCTCGCAAGCCCCGGTGCTGCGGCTGGTTCGGGTCGAAGCGCACCGTTTTGCCGGGCTGCACGCCTATGGCCGCGTGACTGAGCCGCCCGCCTCGTTCGTGTTCGAACCTAGCAAGCCGATCACATTGCTCGAGGGCGTCAATGGGTCTGGCAAGACCTCGATCGCGAATGCTCTGGTCTGGTGCCTCACCGGTTATCTAATCCGCTCGCAGCGCGCACCCGAGGAAGGGCCTCTCGATTTTGCGTGCGAGATTACGACGGACGATGGGAGTGTTAGCACTCATCCGATGTCGGCCATCACGCCGATGCCGCCCAAATCGACCGAACTGCCACCCAACGGGCAACCCATCCCGGCGGACAGTTGGGTTGAGGTTATCTTCGCCGATGACGACGGCACGCCACTGCCCCCGCTCCGGCGCAGCCAAACTCGGTCAGCGCGCGGAAAGCTCAATGAGACGCCCCCCGACCTCGACGCAGTCGGCATCGACCCAATCGCGTGGCGGATCGCCACGACGATGCCCGCAATGCTGCCGTTTCTGGTGGTAGGCTCGGCATCGCAACTTGGTGAAGCCGTGGCGCGCTTGACCGGACTTTCGGACCTAGTCGATCTCGCGACGCATGCCGGGAAAATGGCGATCCGGATCAGGAAGACAGCGACACCGGAGCTCGAATCCCAGCGCGATGAAATCGCCGCCCAGTATCAGCAAGCTGTCGACGATCTCGCCGCCGTTATTGCCGAGACACCGGCGATCGCATTTGAAGGTGACGCGCCTGCGGTGACCGATGCGCAAGCCATAGACCGGATTGGTGCGATTGGCACACATTTCGTTGGTCGGAAGGCGGCGGCGCTTAAGAGTGCGCAGGAAGTTCTGGGTGACGGGTTTGACCCCGAGAACAAACAGGCGCGCGATGACCTTGAAGCGAGCATCCTGCCTGCAACCGAGCGGCTGAAGACTGTGTGGGATCTGCCATCGATCGCCCGACTGTCATCGATCTCGGCGGACACCGATGATGTCGCCGCAGTGGTCGCTCTGCTGGCGCGGGTAGAGGCCGAGGCCATTACCCTCGCACAGCTGGCGAGCGATCCCGATCGCGCGCGCCGTTTCCAGCTCTACGCCAAGGTTTCCACGTGGATGCATGACCATGCGCACGTCGACGACGGCACCTGTCCCGTCTGTATCGGCCAACTCCATGGTGCCTGTGATCCGGTGTCCGGCAACCCGGTTTCCGATCACCTCGCGGATGCTGCGCGCGACCGCGAAGTAATCGCGCGCACTATCGCGGAATGGTCGGCGCACTGGTGCGGGCATCTCATCCAAGAACTGCCGGCCGCGATCGGCAAAGAGGCTCGCGGCGATCTGCCGGCTACGCCAGCCACGATGTTGCGGACAGGCCTGGCGGAAGAGTTGTTTGCGACCGAACCCTTTCATGGCGTTCTCGTCGCCCTGCAACCGGACGCAATCAAGCTGATCGACGAGCGGATAGCGGACCTTCCCACCTTCACCGAACCCGCCGTCCGCCCGCTGCCTGCCGCGCTGGCAACCGCTGCCGCGCGGCTTCAGCAGATGATTGACCGCACAGTGCGTGCGCTTGCCTTCGCCGAATGGCACGCCGCGAACGGTGAGGCGATCAACAGCTTCGTTCAAGCCGTCAGTCTTGGCGAGGACGGCGTCACTGACGCAGCTCGAGCGATTGGTGCCCGCTTATCCACGCTGCAACGGATCGTCGCCGGCGCGGCGCCACTGAATGCGTCGATCGAACAGGCCCGGCGTATGGAGACGGCGCGCGGCAACCATGCCGCCAAGACAACGCGCATCGGCGCCTGTGGGCGCGCAGCAAGGGCGCTCGATCTGCTCGTTCCGCTCGGCAACCTTGCACAGACGCAGGTCGATTCATTGCGTCGGACGCTTCACGACCGTTCGGAGTACTGGCGCGGATCGATCTATCGCAACGCGACAATCTTCGCGCCGGACCTGACCGGTACCGGCATGAACGCGCGTGGCGTGCTGGAACTGACCGTTGGACGTGATGGTGTTACCGCGCCTGCCCAACACATCTCCAACGCCTCGGCGCTGCGCGGTGCGCTGCTCGGCTTTTTCCTCGCATTTCGCGAGCATGTCCTGGCGACGCGCGGAGGACTTGCACTTCTGGTGCTTGACGACCCCCAGGAACTACTCGACGACGACAATCGTCAGCGGCTCGCACATGGGCTGGCGAGCGTTACGACAGCCGGCGCGCAACTGCTGGTCACCACGCACGATCGGCGGTTCGCCCGGTCACTCGTCGCCCAATGCCGTGCCGGCGATCGCGTCGAGCATATGTCGGTGCATCCGGTTAATACCGTGCGTCCGACGCTCGGCCTGTCGCCCGCGATAGAGGAAGTCGATCGGCGACGACAGGATTTTCTGGCTGTCGAAGACGGTGCGTCGGAGGCGCAGACCTATGCATCCGACATGCGCGTGTTTCTCGAAGCGCGGCTCGGCGACCTGTTCGACGATCTCGCGGAACCCGCCCATGCCACCGCGACGCGCTTGCTGACGCTGTTCCCGCTGGTCGATCGATTGCGTGGGTTGATCACCAACGGCAGTGGCGAGCTGTTCACCAACCCTGTTCTTAAGCGGTTTGTGGACGATCCGGGGCTGGCCGAAGGTGCGGCACCGCGCCAAGTCCTCAATACCTCGCATCACGACAAAGCATCGCTGACCTACATGGACGTGAAGCATGTCGATGCTGATCTCGTCCGACTGCGTGGTTCGATCGAGAAGGTTCATGAGCAGTTCCGCCTGCACCGTTGGCGCGAGCCGCTCGCGCCGGCCGGTCCCGCCAACGACAACGTCGTTGCGCTGCCCTCGATGGAGCTACCAACGATTGCGGTGCCAATCTGCCCAGATATCGCGGCATTCGTCGGGACGGCGCCCGTCGGCGGCTCGCAAGAGGTTGACACGGAGCAACTCGACGGCAACTGGTTCGATGGCAAAGCGCTATACTACATCCGCGGCGAGAGCCTCGGCTTCGCCATCCCGGCTGGTGCAGTCGCCATCGTCGAGGCTGAGCCCTATCCCGGCCGCGACCAGAACTTAGTAATCGCGATATATCGCGGACAGGTGCTGGCCCGCCGCATGGCTAAATCGTCCGGCACGCTGGGCGTCTCCTTGTCTGCGCAGATGCCAGATCCGCGCCACCGTCGGCCAACGATGACCTATGACGAAAGCAAGGTGCGCCTGCACCGCATTGTCGGTGCGATCTTTACTGCGATGCCGCCACCGGTTGGCGGCGGCGAGGCGACGGCGGTCGAGAGGGCTCCCGAGCTCACACGGATCAAAACCGCCTATCGCGTCCGAGAGGAAAGCGCGGTGCCGCGGGCACTGCCTGGCCAGATCGTTCTGGGTGGTGCCGAACTGACCGCAACAGATCTCGACCTCTGGGAAGGTCGGCTGGTAGCGATCGCGCTCGCCGACGGTACGAGCCTGTTCAAACGCGTCGGCGCGCGCCTCCCAGGCAACCTCGCTCACCTCCGTCAGTTCGAAACGATCGGCGGTCTCGGCGCATCGATCGTAATCGCGACAGAAGCAATCGAAGGCGAACAAGGCGTCCCGTTAATGGTGTCCGCGCGTCAGGTGTTGGGGGTGCTTTACGATTGAGGATGCCGCCGACCAAAAACGCGATTGGCAAGGTTAGAACGTCCGCTTCTGTACCCAGGCCGACTAAAACCGGACAGTCTCCTTTCGGCCCAAATCCGCCTCCCCCCAAAAACTTATCCCCCCTCTCCCCCCCTCCCGCATACTTGCCTCACCGCCGGCCCACGGAACGGGCGCGAATGATCACCGGGATCGTTTGGGGGCCGGCGGTGCGGTGTCCGCGACGGGGCTTCTTCCGGAGAAGGCCCGGCCCGGACGGCCCTTTGCTCCGCCGGACCGTCCCCCACTAATGAGGGGTCTGCGGATCGGTCCGCTTGAGGCCCCGCAAGGGCCGAAGAGCCGGCAGCGCACGGGAGCCCACCCAAGGCAAGGGCGCCCGTGTCGAAGGGTTGGTCAAACGCCGCGCGGGATGCCGGAGGCGGACCGCATGACGTAAAACAGTCGGAGGGTTCGCCTCCGGCGTCCCGCCGCTCGTGAGAGCGGCATCAGGGGCCCCTCAGCGAGCCGCAAGGCGAAGCTTAAGGAGGGGACAGAGAATCGAAGAAGGAAGGAGGAGACGCCAGCGTTGGAGATTGAGCGACCGGCCGCAGAAGCGGTGCGGGCGATGACGCGCGCCCTCTTTCTCGTGGAAGGAAAAGCGTGGGCCCCGACGCTTCGTCATCCTCGCGCTCCGCGCGGGGATCCATGCCTCCGCGTGCGTGGCGACCGCTCCGGTGACGGAAGAGACGCGCGTTCCCGGGACCGACCTGGCGGCGGCAACGACTTGGCATGGATCCCCGGCCTGCGGCCGAGGATGACGAAGGCGGGTGATGTCGTCCGCCTCCCTATGCGCCGGCGCCGGCGCCCGCGCCCCGCCGCACCGCTGCCACCAGCGCCGGAACCCCGTCGATCGCCTCGATCTCGGCCATGGTCAGGCGGACACCGTATTCGGCCTCCAGCGCGAAGACGATGCGCACCAGGGCGAAGGAATCCCAGGCCCCGATCTCCTCGGCGCGGGTCGCCGGCGTGATCGCGCCCGGATCAACGCCCAGCACGTCGGCGACGAGCGCGGCGACGCGGGATTCGATGTCGCTGTCGGTCAGGGTCGTCATGATGGCCTCGTCCCTCGTCTCATGATCCCTCCGTGCGATCGTCGATCGTCAGCCCCGGGGGAGCCGCCACGCCGGGCGTTCCGGCCGCCGGGTCGACATCGAGCACCCAGCGGCCGCCGTCCTGGCGGAAACCGGCCTCGGCGAACAGCCCCCGCGCCGGACGATTGCGCTCCATCTGCTCGACCACCCCGATAATGCGCCGCGCGCCCACCGCCGCCGCGCGCCGGCAAAGCACCGCGAGCATCGCCGTCTCGACCCGCCGCTGCAAGGCCCGGCAGGAGAGATAGAGATTGCGGATGACGACCGCCTCGCCGTCGCGGTCGGCGAGCACCAGCCCGACGATGCCGTGGCCGCCGAACACATCGTCGAGCCTGACGAGAAAGTCGAGGGCATTGCTTCGCCGGGAAAGTTCCATCTCGTTGGGCCGCTCGGCGGTGAGCACGAACTGGTTGACCCGCCGCGCCAGTTCCGCCGCGCGGGGGCGGCTCGCGGCATCGAGCGGCAGGATGGTGAGCCGGGTCTCGAGGCGTTCCAGAAACGCCGCCGCGTCGGGTTCGGCGGCGCGCAGTCGTTCCACGTCGGCGCGGCGCTGATAGAGCGCGGCACGGGTTTCCAAGGGCACCGGCCGTTCGCCGGCGGCGAGCAGCGGATCTGCCAAGAGCATCGCCGCGAAGCCATCCGGGTCGGCGAAGCGCCGGACGTCCATCGCCGGAAACCGCGCCGCGACAAGCGCGCAATTGACCGGGTCGTCGTCGACAAACAGCGTGTGTTCGGCCGCCAGCCCAAGCTGGTCGAGAAGGGCCGCGACCAGATCCGCCTTGTCGGCCCAGTCGACCGCCAGGGCGGAAAAGCGCGGAACGCCGGACGGCGCGTCACGGGCGAGATCGGCCAGCGCTTCCCGCGCGACCTCGGCCTCGTTGCGGCTTGCCGCCGCGAGCACCAGACCGCGCTCCGAGAGGCTGGCGAGCGCCGCCGCGTAAGCCGCGTGCAGCGCCAGATCGCCATTTTCGCCCGCAACGCCGCGCCACAGCGTATCGTCGAGATCGGTGATCAGCAGCTTCGGCGCGGTGCCCATGATCCGGGCGGCAACGCCGGCGGCGGTATCGGCAATGGCCTCGGCGCCGCGCTCTGACGGGATGGTGCCGAGGCTGGCGGCAAAGCGCGTGTCGAACAGCGGCGCGTTGCCGGCAAGGTCCGGCGCGACCGGACTGTGGAAAACGCCCTCGGCGGCGTCGTCCGTCCCGGCCTTGGCGTCGCCGATGATCGCGACCGGGCACTGCAGGACCTCGGCGAGGCTTGCCGCGACTCGCGCGGTTTCGTCGTGAACGGTTTTTGTGCCGGTCGCGGCGATGGAGAGGATGGCGCCGTCGAAGCGCCCCTGCCCGGCCGCGTCCAGCGCCCGGCCGGCGGCCTCGGCCAGCCCCTCGACGGCGACAGTCTCGAGATCGAAGCCGGCGATCGCGAAGGCAAGGCGCAGCGCGTCGTCGATGGCGCGCGGCTGATAGGAGGTGACGAGAAAGAGCCGCACCGGCCGCAGCGCGGCGCCGACGCCGGCATCACGGAGCAGGGTCGCGGCACGGGCGGTGCCAAGACGATGACGCGCCTCGCGCAGGACCCGCGACAGGGCGCCGCGCCCGGCCTCGGCCGCCTCGCGGATGGCTGCGGCATCCGGCGGCGCGGCGGCCGGCGCGAACGACCACCAGGCGTGGCTATCCGTCGGCATCGCGGTGAACGGTCATTTCTCTAGCGGCTCGATCTGCCGCGTGACGTAGCTGCGCTCGACCAGCCCGTCCGGGCACAGAAGCCGCGCGATCTCGTCGATCGTCGCATCCTCGGACATGTCCGGATTGCACAGGAGCACGTCGACCAGCACCATTTTATATTCCGGCCAGGTGGTCAGCATGATGTGCGACTCGGCCAGGAACACCACCAGCGTGATGCCGTGCGGGACATAACGCTGCGCATGCTCGCCAATGATCGTCGCGCCACCGGCTTTCGCCCCGGCGAGCGCGGCGTCGCGCAGCGCCAGTTCGTCCTCGATCGCGGCCGAACAGTCGCGCATGTCGGCGAGGACTTGGCGTATTCGCATGATTGCACCTTATGATTGCGAGGGCGAACGCCAGCGCCGCCATCGGCCCTGTTCAATTCGCTCGGCTCGCTATAGTCACGCGCTATGCGGGCTGCAACCCCGCGCCACCACCCGCGCGCGGCCGTCGCGCGGCCCCACTCGACGACCGGAGCGCCCCCGCCATGGCCGACCGTCCACCCGCCGCAGCCGCACCGAGCGGCCTCGTCCTGCGCGATTTTCGTCTCTCGGATGTCGAAACGGTCGCCGGCTTCGAGGCCGCCATCGCCGTGAAATCCTTCGCCGACGAGGCGGTGACCGATCCGGCGCACTACCGCAAGAAGCTGACCAAGCTGATCAAATATGGCGGCGACTGGACCAAGGTGGCCGAGCAGGATGAACGTCTCGTCGGCTGGGTCTGGGTCGCGCCGCGCCAGAACTTCATCACCGGCGACACTTACGCCGACTTCCGCTCGATGTATGTGGATGGCAAGCGGGCCGGCCCCACCGCCGCGATCGCGCTCTTGCGCGCCGTCCTCGACCATTGCCGGGAGGCCGGCTACACGCGCATCGTCGGACGCACGGCCAGCTCCAACGACGCGATGCGCGCGCTCTACCGGCTGGCGGGCTTCGAGGAAAAGCACATCGTCTACGAGATGGACATCGCGCCGAATTCCGGCCCCGATACGCCGGGACGCGCGCTGGACTGACATGTAACCCAAGGTTGCAGTCAATCAAGGCCCGTGCCATCCTGCCCGGCGACGACGGGAGGCCGGGCATGAAGCGGTTCCTCTATCACGACCTGATTGTCGCCGGGAACTGGTGCAACCTGAAGTGCAGCTATTGCACCAGCGTCGCCGACGCGGGCGATTTCGGCGACGCCACCGCGGCGTCGACCAGGCGACGCGGCGCGGCGATCGCGATCGCGGAAGTCCTCGCCATGCTCGACGGTCTTCGCGAACATATCGACGCGCCGGTGATCAAGGTCAGCGGCGGCGAACTCTTCCTGCTGGCCAATGCCGCCGATCTCATCGCCGAGCTTTCGGCGCGCTACGCCCATGTCCAGGTGCTGACCAATGGCACCGAACTGACGCCGGCGATCGTCGCGCGCCTGTCCGGTCTCGGCAATGTCGGCTTCAACCTCTCGCTCGACGGCCACACGCCGGAGATGAACGCCATGCGCTGGCGCTCGCCCCGGCTCGGCGAACGGGTGATGGCGGCGCTGGAGGCGATCGCGGCCATCGGCCGGCCGCTGGAGATCACCATGGTGGTCAGCGACGCCAACGCGGCGCATCTTTGCGACTTTCTTGCGTTCCTGACGACGCTGACCTGCCGGGTGGTGCTGATCCCGATCCCGGTGCGCGGCATCCATGCCGGTCGGCTGTTCGGTCGGGAAGCGCGGCGGGCGTTCGCAGAGGTCTTAAGAGCCCTGCCCGGCGATTTCGCCCCCGTGCTCGGCCCCGCCGCCTACTATCACCGGCTGGCGGATTTTCTCGATGGCGAGAACGGCATTCGCCGTCACCGCTGCCATCTGACGGCCGCCGCCGTGCAATTGTTCGACACCGGCGCGATCACCCCCTGCCCGGTCGGCTGGACGGCGGAGATCGCCAATGTCCGGCGGGACGGGATCGGCGCCGCAAGCGCGGTGATCGGCGAGCACAAGCTCTACGATCTGATGCAACGGGACCCGCCGCGGGTGCCGGTCTGCCGCAGCTGCTTCAGCCAGGCGGATGTCCTCAACCTCTATCTCGACGGCGCGATCGATCTGGAGGAACTGGCGGTCATGCCGCTCTTTGCCGCGCCGGCGGCGCGGCAAAGGCTGATCGAACTGAAGGCCGCCCGGATGCAGGCGCATCAGGCACCCGCCGAGGCCGCCGCGAGATTTGCTGCGCCGGTCAGATCGGGGCTGTCCGGATCGGGCGCCGCGTCACCCCTGGCCGCAACGGCCGAGCGGTAGACCGCCGAACCGGCCCAAACGGCAAGAAGCCGCGCCGCCGCGTCGATCGTGTCGCAGGTCGGCAGCAATGTCAGCAGAAGACAATCGGCGAGCCAGGGCGGGCGGGCGCCATCGACGCCCTCGCGCCCGGTATCGCCCGCGACATGGCGGCAGAGTTCGTCGACCCGTTGCCAGTCGCCCTCGTCGCAGGCCCGCAGCATCGCCGCGAACAGGGCCGGACGGTTGGCCAGCGCCACAGCGAAATCCGCCAACCGCCGCAGCCGCTCCGGCCTGACGTCGAAAGCCGCGTCGCCTACGCCGCCGTTCTCGTACAGCGCCACCGCGGCGCCCGTCGCCGCGAGCAATCCGTGCACGGTGCGGTTGCGCATCAGCCGATCGGCGAAGAAGAGCCGGGTGCGCGGCGACAGGCGACGATCAGGGTCGACGCGTCTGGCCACTTGGCGTAGATCAAGGGGCTCGAACGCCAGGGTGGCGAATGTGTCGGGGATCGGGAAGGGCAGATAGACCAGCGCCAGTGCCATGCCGGCCAGCTCCGCCCCGGCGCCCGGCGCCGCCTGGGCAAGCCGTTCCGCGCAGATATCCAAGCGTGTCTCCTCGTCCAGTAGCAGACGCGCCAGGGCGCGCGCATCGAAGCATCCGCCGGCCAGCGCCTCGCAGGCAACGGCGAGGACGCCGAGTTGCCGACCGTCGCGCTCCGATATCAGATCCGAAAAGACATGATCCCGATCGACGATCTGCTGCTTGGCCGCGAATTCGCGCAGCATCGAACGGCCCCAGGCGCGCCGGAGGCGATCGGTCTGAACCGCAATCATCGAACCGCAGGTCTCATGCCGCTACGCTACCTCCGGTTGTATATTGAAGCAACCAGAGATAGCATCTACCTGGATGTTTCCGAGGAAGGGGTGAGCGGCATGGAAACCAGTCAGGACGGGATCGCGGCGCGCGAGCTGGAGGAGCAACTGGCGCAAATCCTCGAAAGTCTCTGCGCTGCGAACGAGATGGTCCGGCGGGACGCTGATCTGCGCACCGACAGTTTCGGTGTGATCGGGATGACGTCCGTCGATTATCTGGAGTTCATCCTCAATGTCGAGACCGAGCTGAACATCGACGTGCCGGATGAAGCGCTGATGGACCCCGCCCTCGCCTCGGTGCGGCTGTGGGCCGGCTATCTCGCCCGGCACCGCGACGAACTGGCGACGCCGCTGGTCGGCGCCGCGACGGCCTAGATGGCCGGCGCCCCACTTCGGGTCGCCCTCGTCGGGCCGCGCGAGGACCCCTTCACCGACGATCCCGACCGCGAACACCGCGAGCGGATGCTGCGCAGCTACGCGGAGATCTGCCGGGACATCGTCACCTTCGGCACCGACTACACCCTGTCGCGCGAGTTTCTGGGCATCGAGTATCTGGCGGCGACCCTGCGCCGGGACGGCCGCCAGGTGGCCGTCATCGGCGCCGGCAATGAAGGCCTCGACGACGCGGCCTTGATCGACCGGCTCGCCGCCTTCGCGCCCGACCTTGCCGGCTTCTCACTGCTCTACGATCTGCAATTGAAGAGCGCGCTGACCGCCGCGCGAACCCTGAAGCGAGTGCGGCCGGAAACCTTCGTCGTCTTCGGCGGGCCGCTGGCCTCGGCGATCTCGGCGCTGCTGCTTCAGACCTTTCCGTTCATCGACGCCGTCGTCGAGGGCGAAGGCGAAGCGGCGATGGCGCGGCTGGCCGACGCGATCGAGGGGCGCCGCGCGCTGGACGCGGTTCCCTCGCTCGTGCGGCGCTCCGATGGCGGCATTGTCAAACATCCCCGCGCGACGCCGGCCGATCTCGACACGCTGCCGCATCCCGCCCGCGACATTATCGCCGCGATCCGCCGACGCGGCCTGCCGGTACCGAGCGCGTATCTCACCACCTCGCGCGGCTGCA